>CAVOWC010000007.1:0-244098 GCA_963700025.1 uncultured Solirubrobacteraceae bacterium
TCTCGAGAACGTCGGCGCCGAGGTGCCGGAAGACAGGCGGCGAGCGGCGGCTGAGTCGCACTTCCCGCGCATACCGCGACTCTCGCCATCGGGCCCGAGATGCTCGTCGCGGCGCGAAAGGAGGTCTGGCCATCGGCCGGCCGCTTCACTCGCTTCGGAGCAGAGTGTCGGTTTAGCTCGGACGAACAGTCTCCGGACGGCGAGGTGGCCGGCCGGAGCGCGGATCTGCTGATCAGAACTCGGGATCGGGAAATACGGGTTCACGTCCTTCGGTGAAGGCGAGAATGCCTTCGACGCGGTCGGGATGGACGACGGATCGCCAGTGCTCGTCCATCATGATCTCGATTGCCTGCTCGACCGACTCGCCCTGTCCCATCTTGACGGCGCGCTTGACCGACTGCACCGCCGTAGGCGAGTTGTCCGCGATCTTCTCCGCGATGCTTAGTACTGCGGCCATTAGCGCTGCCCGAGGGTGAACCTCGTTAACCATGCCGAGTCGGTACGCCTCCTCCGCAGTGATCGGTTCTCCGGTCATCAGCATCTGCATTGCCTTCCCCGGAGGAAGTAGTCTGGGAAGGAAGACCGGCGAGCCGCCGCCGGCCGATAGACCGACCATCGCTTCGGGCTGACCGAATACGGCGTCGTCGGACGCGATGATGAAGTCGGTGCTGATGGCGATCTCGCAGCCACCGCCGTAGGCCATCCCGTGGATCGCGGCGATGATCGGTCTGCGCAGTTGGCGGAGCGTGTAGAGCACGCGATCGAAGACCTGGCGCTGGCGCAGCCATTGCTCCTTCGTCATCTGCTTGCGCTCGTATAGATCGCCGCCCACCGAGAAGGCTCTGTCACCGGCGCTGGTAATGACGGCGACGCGCACGGAAGGACGAGCCGCAACCGTCTCGAGGATCTCAATCAACTGCCTGGCCAGTTCCGTCGTGATCGCGTTGTCGGCGTGGGGCCGGTTCAGGGTGATGATGGCCACGCGCCCGTCGGAGACGTACTCGTCGAGCACGAGTTGATCAGGCTCTTCAGCGTCGAGCGGCGGCCGATAGCCAAGTCGCTTCATTCGCGTGGCGTCGTTGTTGCTCATGTCGATTCTCCTTCGGCTTCCGTTTCTCGTGTTGCGCTTTCGCGGACCAGCGCGAGGGTCGAGGTGTCTGCTGGGTCGGGCTGTCTCGATCGACCGTACGCCCCCGACCCGGGGCACGGCATCGCTCGTTTCGGATGAAGCGTCGCCGGCCGGGTTCGCCTGTCGAGGAAATACCCCGGAGGGGCAGTCTGAGGCGTGCGCAGGTAAGGGCTGTTGCCTCTCTTCCGGTGCGGGACCGTTTGTAGCGCCTGCGGTGCGCATCAGCCTGTTGCTGCGGCGAGGCCCTGCACGATCAGGCCGATGCCAACCGCACCGACCAGCCAGCCCATGACTCGCAGACCGTTGGCGTTGAGCCAGGTCGCGAAGCTGGCGACCCGCTCGGCAGTCGCTTCGGGTTGCACGAGGTATCCGACGAGCGGCACCTCGACCAGCACGAACATGATCGCGTTGAACAGCACGATCAGACCGAGCTGCCCGGCGGTGCTGTAGCCGCCGGTCGCGATGTCGCCGAGCGCGAGCAGGTAGAACGGTCCGGGTAGATTGATCGCCGCACCGACGACAAATGCGACTCTCGCATTGCCGCGATTGAGGTGACGCTCGGCCCACGAGGGCCCCTGCTCCTTTTCGTGGCGGCGTGGGTGGCGGCTGCGCCACCGATCCAGCAGCCCGTGGCCGCGGCGTGATGCCATCAGCCAGGCCAGCAGCAGCGAAACCAGTCCCGCCACGATCGAGCTGCCAGGGCTCGGGGTGGAGCTGGTGCTGCCGAGCACCGCGTTGCCGTCACTGAAGTACGCCAGTACGACGACGCCCGATGTCAGGCTCGAGATCAGGCCGCCCAGATAGAACGCCAGCAACAGTCCGCGGGGCTCGGGCCGCGAGATCATGACCGCGACGCAGGCGATCAGCGTCGGGAAGACCGCCGCTGCGAACGCAAGAAGGACGATTTGCCCCATGGTCAGATCGAGGGCCGCTTCTCATCCGAAGCCGCGGCGCTTGTGACGCCGCAGTTCGGCACCTCGAGCGCTGGAGGTCCCGGGTGCCACAGCGTCCATGGTGCGAGCCTAGACGCCGGCGTGGTGTTCGGTGGTTGGCAGATCCGGCGTCCTTTTAGGATCGTGGATTTGGCGGCGGCGAGCCTCGATTTCGGGTTGCCTGCTCGGTGGTGTGATCACTGCGAGCTCGTCAAGCAGGCGAAGGATTCGGCGCGAGACGTTCGGGGAGAGTGCCGGGAGCGCGATGATCTCATCGACGGCGACAGCGAGGTAGTCGTCCCAGGTCGGTAGCACGAGCGTGACTCGGATCGTGCCGTCGCTTGCGGCGACATGCTCGACGCTGAGGTCCCGGGTGGCGAGCACGCGAAGCAGGCCGTCGATTGTGTCGAGCGCCTGCACGGCCGTGGCTGGGTCGTTCACGGCAGGTGACAGGGCCCTCAGCCCGATGTCCGCGAGCAACCGGAGTGCAAACGCCGGATCCTGCTCGAACGTTCGCTCTTCGCCGACGATGAGCGCCTTCAAGACCTCCCGCTCGAGCTCTGCTTCCGTCTGTCGCCTGATGACGGCCAGGGTCGCCCCTTCGGCGATCATCTCGCCGGATCCCACCTTGAATTCGACGACCGCGTGGGCACGCTCCGCCGCGCGCAGGACACGTGGCACATCGATCACTTGGACCACCGCGGGCGGCCGGGGCCAGAGGATCTCCTGCAGAGCTTCTTCGACCGTGGCTGCGGGGTTTGCGGGACCTGGCCCGGCGGTGGCATTGGTGGCCGGCGCTTTCAGTACGTAGAGGCCGTCGATGACTTCGCGGCCGCGGCGCGCGATCTGGGCCAGGGCGGAGGCGAGCTGGATCGACGTGAACGCGCCCATCTGCAACCGCCGGTACACGATGATCGTTGCGAGGATCGCGATTAACGCGATGATCGGCACGACCGCGGAGGTCTTTTCGTCCCGCCCGATCACGAGCGCGGCGGTGAGCGAGTAGACAACAACCGCCGTGTAGAACGCGAATGCGCGCCACACGATCGGATCGTCACGGAACAGGTTCAGCCGCGGCGTGAACGTGGTCGTAGCGAACTGGACCACCAGGAAGAGGAGCGAGAACACGATTCCGATGAACGTCACCGTGCCCGCACCGACGGCGATCAGCATCTCGATCGCCCGCGTTGTGGGGATGTCGAACCCGATGTGCACTTGCGGTGCGAGGAAGGCCAGCCCAACGGCGGCCGCGGCACCCAGCAGTTGGACGCTGCCGGCTCGCAGCCGGCGTTTGCGGCGCAGGACCTGTGCGAGCTCGTGGGGCCGGCCCTCGGGGCGAAAGGCAGGCGGCTCCGGACGGCGATCCGCGGACGTCGTGCTCATGCCGTCGGGCCGGGTGCGGGCTGAGGCGCTCCGCGTGTGCGGTGGTCCGGGGCGTGAACGCTCTCCATCGCCGGGAGCCGGTCGCGGGGGTGAGACTCGTACCAGCGGGCGTAGCGCTGAGCGAGCGGCGCTGCGGTGATTCCGTGTGCGATCACCGACAGGCCGATCGTCACGTATGTGGTGGCCAGGATGGTGTCCGCGCCGGGCAGGTGGGCCTCCTCGACGACGATCACCGCGAACACAATCGACGCGAGACCGCGCGGCCCGAACCACCCGAGGAAACCGACGGTTGGCGCACGGGCGCCAGTGCGGATCATCGCGATCGCCACGGGCAGCATCCGGACCAGCGTCAGACTGAGCACGGCGTAGAGCGCGATCTGCCAGCTCACGTGCTTGAGCGCTGGACCCAGAAGTATCGCGCCGAAGATCAGGAATGTGACTCCTCCGAGCAGGCTTCCGAGTTCCTCGTTCAGGCGCGAGGCCTGCTCGGACTCTTGGCTGACGAGCGCGCCGAAGATCGCTCCCGCGACGAACGCGGCGATGAACCCCGACCCGCCGAGCGCGGCCGCGATTCCGTAGGCGAGGCCGGCGGCGGCGACCGGGATGACCTGCAGCCACGATCCGCTGATCAGCTCCCGGCGGTAGGCGAACGCGACGACGGCCGCGGCGGCCAGCCCGGCCGCGACGCCGCCGAGGATTCCATAGCCGATCTGCTCGGCAACGATGCTGAGTGCGTGGTGGCCGCTGGTGGACTTGTCTTCGACGTCCGCGGCAGCGAGCGCGATCAGCAGCAGGGGGACGCAGATGCCGTCATTGAGGCCGCTCTCGACGTTGAGTCCCTGGCGGATGCGTGACGGGAGGCGCGGCTCGGTCACCACCGCTTCGCCGAGGGCGGCATCGGTCGGCGCTAGGAGGATCGCCAACACGATCGCCTCGGTCGCGTTGAGCTGATCGAAGATGAGCGCAGCGAGCACCGCACCCAGCGCGATCGTCAGCGGCAGACCGATCCCGAGTAGGCGTAGCGGAACGGCGTACTCGCGGCGGAGCACGCGAGGCTTGATCCGCGAGGCGTCGGCGAACAGCACGACGGCGAGCGTCGCCTCGGCGAGCGTCCTGACGCCCGCGCCGGTCGGGGCCGAGGTGACCTCGTCGATTATGAGCGGGCCCACGAGCACCCCGACCAGGACGAACACCATCGCCGGGGTGACCGGCGTGCCGGTCAGCCGTCGTGAGACGCCGGCCACGGCGAGCACCGTCCCGGCAATGATGGCAAGTTCCCATTTCATAGCTTTGCTTTCAGGTCAATGGCGGTAGACCGTCGGCGATGAGCTTGGCGCCGAAGACGAGGAACAGCACGGCCATGACGGCGTTGTTGTGCAGGGCAAGCCAGTTCTTCATCTCGTCCAGGCGGGCCTTGGCGCTCTCACCGCCGAGCAGGAAGTAGACGACGGGCCCGGCGATCGTGAGGCTGGCGACGACGACGAACACGATCAGCGAGCCGACCGCGTTGGCGGTCGAGAGTCCGAGTGCGGCCAGCGCCGCGCCGGCCGCGGCCGCGAGCATCAGGTTCTTCGGATTCACGCCGGCCAGCAGAAGGCCAAGCCCGAGCGCCTTGGCGGGTTTCAGGGCATCGATGCCTGCCATCCATTTCGGCATCTCGGGCTCGGTGCCACGTGCCGGTCGGCTGCGCCAGTTGCGCACGGCCAGCAGCAGAAAGAGCACGCCGAACACGATCTTTCCTCACGCGATGGTGTCGGAGGTCGTGCTGTCGGTGGCTGCGTTGGCCTGATCGGCCGCGAGGTACGCGATACCGCTGACAACGGCCAGCGCCACGACCCAGCCGAGCAGGAACATCAGTCCGTTGACACGGGCCCGCTGGGAGAACAGCATCAGGGTGACCGCGATGATCGGCACGGGGCTGATCGCCACGCCGACTGCGAACGTCAAGATCGCGCTGATTCCGTGGCCCATAGTGATCGACTCTCGGTCGGGAGGGCGTTGAGCGTTCGACTGGGGCGGGATCGGTCTTTGCCTGTTGTCGGGCTGAGCGCGTCACCCGAATCAGCGCGCGATCGTTGCTGGCGGGCGACCATCGGTCAGTACCGTGCGGGGATCTGCTGGCTGGTGTGGTCGGGCTCGCGGTAGCCGCGCGGCTTCTCGCGCGCGGGAAGGGCGACGGGCGCTCGCTTTGGGGCGTCGTAGGGGATCTGCTCGAGCAGGTGGCTGATGATGTTCAGCCGGGCTCGCTTCTTGTCGTTGGAGTCGGCGATGTGCCAGGGGGCGAAGTCGGTGCTGGTCGCGGCGAGCATCTCGTCGCGTGCGCGTGAGTAGTCATACCAGCGGCTGTAGCTCTTGAGGTCCATCGGCGACAGCTTCCAGACCTTGCGCGGATCGTCGATCCGCGACTCGATCCTCCGTGTCTGCTCGTCTTGGCCGACCTCGAGCCAGTACTTGATCAGGATGATCCCGGAGTCGACCATCGCCTGCTCGACCAGCGGCACAAGTCGCAGGAACCGAAATGCCTCGTCCTCGGAGCAGAACCCCATCACGCGCTCGACGCCCGCGCGGTTGTACCAGCTGCGGTCGAAGATCACGACCTCGCCGGCCGCCGGGAAATGCGGCAGGTACCGCTGGACGTACATCTGGGACTTCTCGCGCTCGGTCGGCGCTGGGAGCGCTACGACCCGGAACACACGCGGGCTCACCCGCTCGGTGATCCGCTTGATCACCCCGCCCTTCCCGGCGGTGTCGCGCCCCTCGAACACGACGCAGACCTTCGCCCCGTCGCGCACGACCCACTCCTGGAGCCGGACGAGCTCGCCCTGGAGGCGAGCGAGCTCCTTCTCGTAGTGCTTGCGGCCGAGCTTCTCGGCCGGCTGCCCATCCTGCTTGGTCTGTTTCGTGTGGCTCATCGCTCGCCCTCCACTGTGGCGCGGGCACTTCGTGGCTAAGGTCGGAGACCGCGGCTTCTAGATGTCGGAGTGGTGCTCGTCTGTTGGTAGGCCGGCTTCCTTCCAGGCGGTGAACCCGCCGTCGAGGTTGGCGGCGTGCTCGTACCCCAGTGTCTTCAGGGTGAGTGTTGCGAGGGCGGCGCGGGTGCCCGACCGGCAGTACACGATCACCCGGCCGTTCGGGTCGAGCTGGGCGTTGTGTTTGGGGCTGCCGGGGTCGGCGACGAACTCGATCAGGCCCCTGGGCACCTGTATGGCGCCCTTGATGTGCTGCTCCCACTCCACGGGCTCTCGGACGTCGAGCAGTACCGCCTTGCCGGAGGCGACCTCGTCAGCAGCGTCCTGGGGGGACACATGCTCGATTTGGGCGTTGGCCTTGCCCACCATCTCTTTGGCTGTTGTTGTCATGGCTATCTCTCCTTGAGGTCGGTGGTGGCCCATCACCGGACCGGCGGTGATGGGCGCACGTTGCGGATCAGGCCCGGTCGCCTGGATCGACCTGCTCGGCTAACCGAGTCGGGTGCCTTCGACCTCGAGGCCGCCGCCCTCGGGGAGCTTCGTCCAGCTGCGTGTCTGCCACTCCTCCTTGAGCACCTCGGTCGCCGCCTGCTCCAGGAACTCCGGGCGCGCCCATTCGTCCACGTCGAAGTCGTGCTTGATGTAGCCGTGGCTGACCATGAAGTCCTTGCCGATCTTCACGCACTGCATGTTCTGCGCGCTCAGGCTCGGCACCATGTCGACGTGCTTGATGCCCCGGTAGGTGTCCTCGGCGTCCTGGTAGAACGTCTGGCGGTTGAGGATCGCTCCCGCGGCGCGCTTGTGCTCGTTGGCCCAGCGCCCGACCTTGATCATCGCCTTCATGTAGGCGAGGACGAGCTCGGGGTGCTCGTCGGCCATCTCGGCGGTGCAGGTGATGACGGCCGGTGTGTTGGCGACCTGCACCGTCCAGTCCGGGTAGCGCGTGAGGTCCTCGATCATCTTGAGCTGGCCGGTGGCCTCCTGCAGGTGCTGGAAGACCTTGCTCTGGGTGTAGATCGCGTCGACCTTGCCGGCCAGCAGCGCGGTCTCGAGCGGGCGGAACGCGAGGTCGTGCTTGTGGTCCCGGCGCATCCAGAGCTCGGATGGGTTGTTCATCGGCGGGACGAGCATCTCGGGCTTGTCGTACCAGTCGTCCGGATAGGGGAAGTCGACCAGCTCGACGTCGTCGATGGTCATGTCGTTGAGCTTGAGCATGTTCAGGATGCCCATGTGCTCCTGGATGCGCCACCAGTCGTTCTTGATCGTGTTGAGGCTCTTGGAGATCCCGATCTTCTTGCCCTTGAGGTCCGTCATCCGGAAGATCTCGTCGCGGGCGCGCACCACCATGCAACCACCCTCGTACACCCACGTCGCGCCGAGCAGCACCGTGCGGCGCAGATCAGCGTTGACGTGGATCGGCGGGTAGAGACCGCCGAAGCGGATCAGGTTGTCGAGGTTGTGGATGTAGTGCGGGTACCAGTTGTTCTCCGGCGCGTGGCGGAAGTAGGCGTACTCGACGCCGATCTTCTTGAACTCCTCGCGGCACCAGCCCAACTCCTGGTCGACGTTGTTCGCCGACACCATCGGGCAGTTGGTGAACCACACCTCCTGCCAGTTCAACGGCACCGTGGTTGAAACCCTGGGTTGCTCAGTCGTGGCGGCCATGATCAACGCTCCTCTGTGTGTTGTGTAGCGGCGGGCTGGCCGTGTTCGGGGCGTCGATCGCCTTCGCCTCGAGCAACGTGAGCCCGAAGTCCGACACGCGCCGGAGCAGTCCCTGCAGCTCAGCTTGGTCGCGGACATTGCCTGTCAGGGCCGTGTTTCCCGCGGCTCGCGTGAGCGTCATCCCGTGAAAGGCGGGCTCGAGCGCGTCGCTGAGCTCTCCCTCGACGATCAGCCGATAGTTCCGGTCAGCCATACCTTCGAGGTTCCCACTCCGCCCCGTCCGCGTGGGCGAGACGCGGGTCTTTCACCCGGATGATTGCGTTTGCCCCAGCAGGCCGAGCGCGGTGGCGCGAGCGATCGCGTCCGTGCGGGAATGCACACCGAGCTTGTGGTAAAGCGCCCGTTTGTGTGACCGGATCGTGTTCGGCGAGAGGAACAGGCGCTCCCCGATCTGACGGTTGGTCAGGTCGCTGGCCAGGAGCCTCAGAACGGCGAGCTCGGCCTCGCTTGGCGGCTCGAGTAGCTGGCCGCGCGACGCGCGGCCGCTCGCCGCAGCGAGCTCTTGCTCCACCTCCTCGGCGAGCGCGGGAACTGGCCCGCTGTCGCTGAGCTCGCCGAGCGCCTCCTTCGCGGAGCGCAGCGTCGCCTCGGCCTCAGCGAGACGACCGCGCCGCAGGCGGACGCGGGCCAGCAGGACGAGCAGCCACGTGTGATGCAGGGTCGCCACCTCATCACGAAAGAAGCGTTCAGCGGAGGCGAGCTCGTGCTCAGCCTCGACCAGGTTTCCCTCGGCGGCTAGCAGTGCGCCGAGGGCGGCGGACGCGTTGGCCCCGAGCCAGCTTCGACTCGTGCCGATCCGGCCCACCGCTGCCTTCGCCTTCTCAGCGTGGTCTCGCGCGGAGGCCAGCCGTCCGCGTTCGATCGCGACGAGAGCGAGCGTCGAGCGGGCGACCACCAGGCTCGGGACGGCCCGCTCGATCGCGGGGTGCTCGAGCGTCCTGACCGCCACCGCCGACGCCTCGTCCAGCTCGCCGGCGAAGAACAGAGCGCGGGCGTAGGAGGTCAGAGCAGCGGTGAGGATCTCATTCGCGTCAGACTCCGCCAGCGCGACCGCACGCCGCCCGTCGAGCACCGCCTGCCGCACGCCGCGGTCGATCGTGACCGCACGCACCAACCGCGCCGCCGCCTCGACGTACGCGTCGTGCTGGTTGGGTCGCTCCCCACCCGCCCGGTCGGCGAGCGCCAGCAACCGGCGTTGCGCCAGCGTGCTCCCGCCGACGAGCATCGCGGCCGTCGCGGCCCCCACCGCAAGCTCCGGATGCTCGACGATCCGCTCCTCCGGGAGCGTGCGAACCCAGCGCAGAAGCGTCCGGCCGGCGCCGCCCCTGATCAGGTGCAGGTGATACTCGACCAGGAGGGCGGCGACGAGCTGATCGTCGCCGGCCGCGGCCGCGTGCTCAACCGCTTGGACCGCCAACCCTTGCGACCTGAGCCACTCGGCGGCACGTCGGTGAATCGCTCTCGGCGCGTCCGCGTCGAGCGGGGCAAGCTGAGCCTGCGCATACTCGGCGAACAGCGAGTGGACACGAAACCAGCCGCCTCGATCCGACCTCGAGATGAACTGGTATGAGAGCCCGAGCTCGGCGAGCCGAGCCGCCGAATCCGTGCGGTCGAGCACCCTGTCGCAGAGTTCCGCGGTGAACTCGCCGAGCACCGCGGCGCCGTGGAGGAACGCGCGGTCGTCCTCGTCGAGCGTCGCGAGAACCTCGCTGCTCAGGTAGTCGGCGACAAACCGGTGGTCTCCGCCGAACGCCCGCACCGCCCGCCCTGGATCCTCGACGGTCCGCAGCCACAACCAGGCGAGAACGAGCGCCGCGGGCCAGCCCTCGGTGCGCTCGACGAGCACGTCGAGCTCCTCCACGCCGAGCTCGAGCTGACCGAGACCCACGAGCAGCTCGTGCGCCTCAGCGGCCGTGAACGCAAGCTCGGAACCCGCACCTCGACGAGCGCCCCGGCCGCGCGCAACCGCGCCAACCTCAGCGCCGGATCGACCCGCGTGATCAGCACCACGTGCGCGTTCGCGGGAAGGTGCCCGAGGGCATAGTCGATCGACGACAGGCACTCCTCGCTGATCACCGCGTGCACGTCGTCGAGCACAACGACCAGCTCACCCCCCAGCGTCGCCACGTCGTTCATCAGCTCATCGACCGCGACCTCGATCGGGCTGCCCGCCACGCTCAGCCGCCGCAGCGCGCCCGCCCCAACCCCGACCGCACCCGATCGATCGCCGTCGCGACGTACCTCCACAGCAGAACCGGATCGTTGTCGCCGGCGTCAAGCGACACCCAGGCCAACGCCGCATCGAGATCTGCGCACCAGGCCCGGACCTCAGTCGTCTTGCCATAACCGGCCGGAGCCACGACGAGGGTCAGCTGCGCGTCGCGGCCGGCATCGAGCGCCCGACGGACCCGCGGCCGATCGACCAAACCATGGCGCGCACTCGGCACCGCGAGCTTGGCCTCCACCAGCAGCGAAAGCGGGCCCGCATCGTCAGAATCGAGCCGGCGGTCTGCGGCGTGTGCCTGCGGCTCAAGCTCGTCCACATTCCTGTCCTTCATGCGCTTGCCCCATCAGCGATCGCCGACATCCCCGCAGGGGCGGTTTGAGGTTCACATGAAGCGCAAGCGCGCCATCACCCGGATTGGATGAGGACACGAACCAGGGCTCCTGCCCGGCTCGACGGCCCGCTCCTCTCCCTCTCTCGACCTAGCGATTCACGGGCGACGCGCCAACGCCGGTGCTCCGACCATCGAGCGGGCCGCTGAGAGTTAGGCTCCAACAAGCAGCCACCTGGAGAGAACCCTCGTTCAGAGCGCGGGATCTGAATGCGGCGTCGACCCGGCAGAGTCAAATCGTCTGAGGTGGTGTAAGCGTCCGAGCTCGTCGGTGTGGGTGTGGCGGCTCAGGCCGCGTTGAGCGCAGCGGTCTCCTTTGGAGGTCTTGTTGTTGTTCGAGCGAGTTCTCTTGGGTCCGTCCGGCGGCGAGACGGATCACGGAGGCGTCGTTGGGGAGGATTCCGACGAAGCGACAAGCTGAGTCCAGCAACGGAAGCGGAGTCAAGCAACGGCCGTACGTCCCCGCGCCGTGCTCCCGCGCCGGACCGGCCGGCGGTCCATGGAGCTAATGGCTGCCGCCGCGCCGCGGGCACCGCCATGGTGGCGGCGCCCGCGGGAAGTCGTGGTGCCGATTAGCCGCCTTGCGGGCAGGGGTTGCTCGACAGGTCGTTGCGGAGGTCCTCGAAGAAGACGTGACTTCCGCCGCCCGGGATCGTGTATGTCTGTCCGTAGAGCGAACCGTACCCGGCGTTGCCGCCGAAGTTGTTCGTCTCGCCGGGGATGTTGTTTCCGAACTCCCACTCACAGCCGCTGAAAGCCGCTCGATGTCGTGTAGAACGGATAGAACGCGGCCGGCTGACCGGTGTCGGTTGTCGGTATCAGCGTGCACCCACGCCTTGTCTCGATGTCGCATGTATTCGACTCGACCGCCGGGCAGGTCGGTTTCGATTGCCGGGTTCTTGATCTGGATGTTGTAGTGCGGGCCCGTCGTCGGGCTCGAGAACTTGAACGACGTCGGATGCAGGTCGGTGTTGCCGTCCGGCCACACGGCCTGGTAGGAGCACGCCGTCGAATCCGGTGTTCGTGTACGTGCAGCCCGGTCACTTTGTACGTGCGGGCCTCCGACCCGGGGAAGCAGAAGTAGTCGTCCCCGTCCGTCGGGGCCGAGCTTCGGGTCCGGCGTTCTCCCGATCGCCGGTGGGACAGGTCGTGACGTTGCCCATCGAGTCGATACCGAACTCCGTGCCGGGATCGCCACCGGTCCGGCGCAGTCTGGAAGTGGCCGATCTCGGTGTCGAAGGCGACGTTGTAGGAGCCCGCCGCCCACGTCACCCGGGTCTTCGGCGTCGACGTGGAGTACATCGGGTGGAACGCGTACGGGATCGCCTTGCAGGACGTGCCTTCGGGGTCGAACTTCACCTGCGCGAAGCCGTTGGCGGCGCTCGCCGTCATCGAGCCCGACTGGCCGGTTGTGAGGTCGTTGATCATCACTTTGACCCCGTTCGGCGTGTCCGTGATCGACGACTGAAGATGGTCGCCGGAGTTCATGAACAGGTCTTCGGCCTGTCGGGCGTGAAGGTCGTGGGTCGTCGCGTCGACCGGGTTCGCCGGGCCGTCGAGAGGCCGCTCGTCGTGATGAAGGCGAAGTTGACGGTACTCCTCGCCGACCTGTGCTGAGGCAGGTCGCGTTGTTCACCTGATTGGTCACGGGTTGAGCGAGGCTGTCGATGTTCAGCGCCGCGCACCACTGGGTCGGATCGCACGAGCTGGCCCCGACGGCGACCTGCCACGTCGGCCACGGGACCCAGCCGGGCGGGTAGAACTGCATCTCCATGTAGGCCTGCCCGACGTGCTTGGGGGACACGGCGGGGTCGAGGATGTTTTGTTGCTGTCGGGCGGGCAGGTCCTCACCTGCTCGGGATAGGACTGCGTATCGCAGATCGCCATGCCGAGCCAGGTCGCCCCGCTGAGCTCGAAGTTGTAGGACTTGCCGGGGCCGTTCGGGTTGCTCGCCGATGGGTCGGTGGGCAGCGTGATGTTGTAGCGCAGGTGGTTCCCGGACCCGGCGGACATTCGAGTCGAACAGCACCGACGGCTCGTCGTGGCCGACGTAGTGGCCGAAGACGTCGTCCGAGTCCGCCACCTCAGTACACATCCCGGCGGCGTTCGAGCAGTTGATGTGCACGCGCGGGCTGCTGCTGGCCATGGCCGCCGGCGCGAAGCCGAGGCACCCGGCAGTAACGCAGACGAACGCACTGATGGACAGGAAGAGCCTGATCGGCTTCACGCGCCACCTCCTCGCGGGTAGACCCGACCGCGCTCGAGAGCGCGTCTGAGCGCCGCCGGGACAGGTCTGGGATCGTCTCGCGAACCTACCACCGGCCGACGGGCTGGTGGGGGATTCTTGGGACCGAATGCGTCTGGCGGACACCTCCAGATCCGCGCCAGCGTTACAAGCGCGCGCCAGGCGCTACTCGGCGCAGCGGCACAACGATTCAGGGCCGGTCGGCGGCGAAGTCCGCGATGGCCGCGACCGTCTTGGCGGTCGCCTCTAGGTGAGGGCCGCCGCCATCCCGGGATCGCCCGCGTCGAATCACACCTGACCATGAGGGTGGTTGAGTCGCCCGACCGCCGCGAGAGAACCCGTGAACGCGCAAGCGAACCGCAACTCGTAGCCTGGGGCCGCCACGTGCAGGACGCCGAGGACGCGGTGCAGGAGACACTCCTCTCCGCGTGGAGAGCATTGGAGTCATTCGAGGAGCGCTCGACGCTGCGCTCCTGGCTGTATCGGATCGCCACGAACCGCTGTCTGAACATGCTGCGCGACAGCGGTAGACGCCCCGCGACGGCGGCCGAAGTGGCATTGGGCCCCCCGGAGCCCACCCGCTACGGCGACGTGCTCTGGCTCGAGCCCTATCCCGACGCGCTGCTCGAAGGCATCATCGATAGCGCGGCCGGTCCAGAGGCCCGCTACGAGACCCGCGAGGCGGTAACGCTGGCGTTCCTCACCGCCCTTCATCGCGTCCCGCCCCGCCAGCGCGCCGTGCTTGTGCTCCGCGACGTGCTGGGGTTCTCCGCCACTGAGGTCGCTGCGATGCTCGATACCACCGCGACGTCGGTGAACAGCGCACTGATCCGGGCCCGCGCGACGATCGACGAACGCGGGCCGCATGCGCACGACCGAGCGCCGCTCCCCCGATCAGCCCAAGAACACGAGCTCGTCGCGCGGTTCGCGGACGCATTCGAGCGCGGAGATGTGGGACCGATCGTCGCGCTGCTGGCCGAGGACGCCTGGTGGACGATGCCGCCGGAGCCTTATGGGTACCGAGGCCACGACGCGATAAAGCAGTTCCTCGCCCATGCGTTCGCGACGCGGGAGAACCCCCGCCGCCTCATTCCGACGCGAGCCAACTCCCAACCCGCGTTCGGCCAATACGTCAAAGACGGACACACCAACGTCGGCCACGCGCTCGCGCTGCTCGTGCTCACACTCGACGGCGACCGCATCTCGCACATCACCCGCTTCGCCGCGACCAACGCCCTACCGCACTTCGGACTGCCCCGAACGATTCCGTGGTAGCCACTCGCTCAGCGCGAGGATTCTCAGCCTTACTCGTGCCGACCCGAAGGCAAGACTCGCGACCCTCCGGGGTCGCGTCGCCTCCTCGCTACCAGCGCGTCTCTCCCGTCGTCGACCTGCCGTTCTTGCGTCCGACGATGGCGAAGCCAGCACATTAACCGGGGCAGGTCCAGACCCCCGTATTCGCTGACGCCCCTGTCGCGCCGGCCACTATCCCGTCGCCCATGGGCTCGCAGCGCCTTCGGCCCCCAGTCCGATGGCTGGCGAGGGAGGGCGACAGCGTCGCACGTCGCGCAACTTCCGTCGTGGGAAGGAAGGCTATTCGGGTGGCCGCGCCGTTGTCTTGCTTTCGCTATCTCAGGGCGCCGAACGCGCCGGCGAAAAAAATCAGCGGATCTGTGACGGGCGAGGCGTGATGGTCGGTGACCTGCCCTAGCACGATCCAATGATCTCCGGCAGGGTACTCGGCGACGATTTCACACTCGAATGACGCCAGCGCGCCCGTGAGCAGCGGCACGCCCGTGTCTCCGAGTTGCCAGTCAATGCCGGCGAATCGGTCAGCGCCCGCAGGGGTCGCGCGCAACGCAAACTGCTCATGCTGTCGTCCCAGGATATTCACGCCGAAGCGCCCCGCGCGCCTCATCCGGCACCACGTGAGCGACGTGCGCGACGCGGAGAACAAGACAAGCGGAGGCTCGAGAGAGACGGAGGTCAGCGAGTTCACGATCAACCCGGCGGGCTGGCCATCCGGCGCCGCCGTTACGAACGCGACGCCGGTTGCGAACCGAGCCGAGCGCGTCACGGAACGAGCGGAGCTCGGCCGCCGGAGCCGCCAGAGCCGCGGAGGCTGAAGCCGCGAACGCCATCTCAGTGGAGGGGGGATTCTTCGCCGAGAGCGACATGGGCGAGGTAGTCGTAGGCGCGGTTTCACCGAGGGGGTGCATGAAGGAACCAGCCTTGACGTCGCGGTACGCGCGGGCGAGCGGGCTGCCGTTGACGTAACCGGCGCCGCCTGAGAGCGCGAGCGCAGCGGTCCACGATGCGGGCGGCCGCCTCGTTGACGAACGCCTTCGCGGCCTGTGCCTCGGCGAACAGCGCGTCGAGTTGCGTCGGCGCTGCCGTCGGACGCCGGGTTGGCGGCGCGGTGCTCGTCGATCAGCGTCGCCGCGCGCGAGACGACGCCCGCGAGGCAGCGAGCTCGATGGTGTTCTCGGCCACCTGCATGCGCGGGCGCGCGTCGCCGTTGATGCGCCCGACGATGCCGCGCCGCGCGACCTGCTCGGCTGACTCGGCGATGCCGAGCGAGGCGGCAGCGTGGAACAGCCCGGCGACGAGGTTACGCTCCATGTACGGCAGCGGATCGCCGGCCTTGAAGCCGCCGCGGACACCGGACTCGGGCAACTCGACGCCCTCGAGCGAGATCGAGTTGCTGCCGGAGGCGCGCATCCCGAGCGCGTCCCAGTCGTCGTGAACCACGACGCCAGGGGCGTCGGTGGGGACCATCGCGTACGCGTAGCGCTCGGTGCCCTCGCTCGTCGGCATAGGTGACGGCCACGTAGAGGTCGGTGGCGGCGGGCGACATCGTGCAGAACATCTTGCGCCCGTCGATCCGCCAGCCGGACTCGGTGCGGGTGGCAAGCGTGCCCGGCCGAGTGAGGTCCTGCCCGCGCTCGCTGATCGCGGCGGCGAGCACGACACCGTCGCGAGCGATCTGCTCCAACGACGCGGCGAAGGCGCGGGCGCGGCGCTCTGCCCCGGCCGCGAGGGCGACTTGGCGGCGGCGCTCCATGTTGAGCACTGCGACGAGGTGCATGTTGACGCCGATCGCCACCGAGGCGTCGCCGCGCGCCAGGCGGCTCGACGCGACGACCAGGTCGTGCGCCGAGGAGACGCCGAGCCCACCGAGCCCACCGGGACCGGCGCGGCGAAATAGTCGGCCGCCTTGAGCGCGTCGATCGCCTCGAACGGGTAGCTGCCGTCGCGGTCGTGCTCGGCTGCGCGCGAGGCGAGCTGCGGTGAGAGCTCCTCGGCGATCGCCACGAGGCGCGCGCCGGCTTCGGTATGGGCTGTGAGTTCGATTGGCATCGCGAATTCTCCGATCCGCTCGTCATCGGACCCGTGGCCGGAGCGTGGCTCCGGCCACGGGCCGCATGCGAGGCCTAGTGGGTCGTCACCTCGACGGCGACGGGCACGCCGTTGGTGACCATGTCGTAGACGGCCGAGCGCTGTCTGGGCTCGCTCGACGACCTCGCGGAGCTTCTCCTCCGGCGCGTTGCCCGTCACGCGGAACGACACGCCGATGCGCTCGAACCCGTTGCGGGGCTCGTCGTCCACGCCAAGCGCGCCGCGCACGTCCATGTCGCCGGTGAGGGTCGACTCGACCGAGGTGAGCTCAACCTTGCGTGCCGCGGCCACGTAGACGATCGTTGTCGTCAGGCATGCGGCGAGCGCGTGCAGCAGGTACTCGACCGGGTTGGCGCCGGTGTCGCTGCCGAGCAGGATCGCCGGCTCGCCGGCGTCGATCACGAACTCCTCGCTCCGGGTCGTGTCCTCCCCGCCCGCCGCATAGAACTCCTTGATCGTCGAGCGGTTATGGGACCCTCGATCCAGCGGTTGGTGGCGCGGAACTGGAACTTCGCCAGCTCCGGCCGGGCCTTGATCAGATCCAGCGTCGCGAACATCTTCTCGGTGTCGACGCCGTTGCGGATGGTGTGTGTGACTGCGCTCATTGAGACCTCCTTGGTGATTGTGGTGTGGGTGGGGACGGGCTTGAGCGCAAGCAGGGAGACACTGTGAGCGCCGTACTTGTCGCTCGTGCGCCGCGCCCGCTCGCTGGCGAAGCGGTAGTCCGGATTGGTTTGGATCAGCCTAGCTCGAGGCCGGCGGCCGCGATCTCGTCGAGGTACGGTCACGTTGGCTGGCACCGGCGATGCACGCGGTCCAGAGGTCCGCCTGGCACGAAGTGGCCGTCGTGATCGGCCGTTCGGTCACGATGTCGGAGAGGGCGAGCCGTCCGCCCGGCCGGAGCACGCGGGCTGCCTCGGCGAAGACCTGGCGCTTTTCGGGCGAGAGATTGATCACGCCGTTGGAGATCACGGCGTCGAACGAGCAGTCGTCGAAGGGAGCTCCTCGATCCGCGCGCGATGGAAGCTCACAGGTTCGCCGCGGCGCAGGCGCTCGGATTTAGCAAGCTGCTCGGCGGTGATGTCGACGCCGGTGACAGAGCCCGCCGGGCCGACCTGCGCCGCGGCGGCGAACACGTCGATGCCGGAGCCGCTGCCAAGATCGAGCACGCGCTCACCCGGGAGCAGACGCGCGAGGCCGAAGTGGTAGCCCCGCCCGGCGAATGGGTTCACCGCCTCGGGCGGGAGCCGGGCGAGCAGATCGGCGGGATAGCCAACCGCCTCAGCGAGCCGACGGCCGGTGGGAAAGTGCAGATCGCCCTCCGGTCGGTCGCCACGTCGCGGTACAGCTCCGCGATGTGGCGGTCGAGCGCCTCGGGATCTGCGCCCCCAGCGGCGGGTATGTGGTGTTCGTGTGCATGCCGGCAGCGTCGCCGGCGCAAGCGAAGGGGATCAGCTGTCGGCTTGTGGGGTGTGCTGGGTGGTGGCTCATGGCGACGATCTTGCTCCGCCGTGGCGCCCGTGTCGCTAGCCGACCCGTCCCAGTGTTTTGTCCTAGGGCCCCAGTCCGAGCGCTGCCGGCAGCTCCCCCCGCGAGCCGACATCGAGCTTGCGATAGACGTTGCGCAAGTGCCACTGGACCGCTTTGACGGTCACGAACTGGCGCTGGGCGATCTCCCGGTTGGTCAGGCCCTCCGCCGCCAGCGCCGCCACCCGATCCTCGCTGGCCGTCAGCGACTCCCGCCCCGACAGCAGCCGCCGGTCGCGGCGCGGGCGCGCGCCCGCGGCGACCAGCTCCTCGTGCGCGCGATGCCGCGCAATCCGCTCGCTCCCAGCGCAGCGCCGTCGTCGTCGAGCGCGGGCTCGCGCTAGGACATCGCGCGCCTCGGCGTCGCGGTCGAGCGCCGCCAGCGCCAGCGCAGCGGACGACCGGCGGATGGTCCAACGCGCCGATGGGCCTGGCCTCCAAGCGCGGATGGGTTCCGAGATCGCGTCGGTACTCGACACCGACACAACGGACGATTATGTGCTGGTCGACATCAAACCCCGCCTGCCGGATGGGCCGGGCTGATCGTGGCTTCTGACTACTGCCTCGAGCTCCTGGCCGCGCTTGACGCCGAGTCTGTGGAGGTCCAGCAGCTGCACCCGAACACGCGCCCGCGAAGTTCGAGCTGTCGGTCGGGCCGGCCGAGCTGGTCGCCGCGGCCGACAGCATCCTGCTCGCGCGCAACGCGATCTGCGGGGTCACGAGCCGATCAGGAATGTGTTTGGTGTGCCCACGCGATGGTGGTGGCGTGGTCGGCAGCGGTTGTCATCTATGCACGAGTCTGTGACGAGAGGGCCAGAGCCTCATGACCGGCGGGCCAGGCCACACGGATCGTCCGACGAGACGCAGGCGCGTCGCTGGCGTGCTGGAGGACCTGCCCGGGCTGCTAGCGGTGGGCATGCCGAGCCTGGCCAGCTACCTGCGACTCATCCCTCAGCGCTGGCCGCCGCCATACCGCTGCTCGGGACGCGAGAACCGCAAGCCCGAGGGTGCGGCTGGCGGCCGCCTCGACCGACGCCAGCGTCGAGGTCAGGTGCCTGGACCCCAGCGCAAACCGCTTCGCTACCTGCTCGACGGCGCCGGGCTTGCGCTCGGCCTCGCCGGGATTGAGCGCCGGCTACGCCCATCGCCCGAGGGTCACCGTCGATCCCGTGCCACGGGCGGACCGTTCGACCATGCCGGGCTCGAGTCATTCCTCACTGAATCCGACGGCCCCGCCGCCGGGCTGCTCGCCGAGCTCGTCCGGAGCAGGCCCGATCGACACGGTTCTCGTCCTTGTCGCCGACCCGTAATGAGCTCTGTGGCGATGCCCGCTCGGGCGCAAGAGTGCGCCTGAGCGGATCGAACTTCTTCGAGCAGTGCTCTCAGGCGTGTCCGAGGGAGACCTCGGGTAGGACGCGGTGTGCCCAGCGCGGTAGGTACCAGGCCCAGCGGCCCATCAGCCGTAGCAGCACTGGGAGCAGGAGCAGCCGGATCAGCGCCGCGTCGAGGAGCACGGCGATGCCGAGGATGATTCCCATCTCCTTGGGTGGGAGCGGTCCGGAGAGCGCGAACGTGAAGAACACGGCGACCATCTCGGCACCGGCGGCGAAGATCACACGTCCTGAGTGGGCGAGGCCGCCGATCATCGCTTCTTTGGGGTTGTGGGTGCGGTCCCAGTGCTCCTTGGCGCTGGAGAGCAGGAACACGGTGTAGTCCATCGAGATCGCGAAGATCATCGCGAAGAAGAACACCGGTCCCCACGCGTCGAGGAAGCCCTGTGGTTGGAAGCCCAGCAGCGAGTGCAGCGCGCCGTCCTGGAAGACCCACTTGGCGACGCCGAACGCGGCGGCGGTGGCGAGCAGGTTGGTGAGCACGCCGACGGCCGCGAGCAGCGGGTGCCTGCAGCGCGATCAGCAGCAGCACGAATCCGAGCGCGAGCACGACGCCGATCACGAGCGGGGTCTTCGCCGAGAGCGCGGTCTGGAGGTCGTGGTTCTCCGCGACCGCGCCGCCGATCAGCGATCCGGTTGGGAGCTCCAGCGCGGAGGCGGTCGATCGTCGGCGCCGACGGCCGGGTTGGAGGGATCCTGCTTGGGGATCGCGGTCACGAGCGCGTAGCCGTTGCTCGTCTGGGTCGGGAGCAGCGCGGCGATTCCGGGGTCGCGCCGGGCGACGTGCGCAACCTGGGTGGCCTGTGCCGCGGGCGCGACGATCTGCATCGGCCCGGTCGCTCCGGGCCCCATCGCCGCCTGTACCTGCTGGTAGCCGACGCGGGAGGAGTCAGAGGTCGGGATGACCTTGATCGACGGCATCGCGATCTTCAGCTGGGTCACGGGGATCGCGAGCGCGACGAGCGCGGCGAGCGCGAGCGCGCCATATGCGACCGGTCGCTTCCAGAGTCGCTCGCCCCACGCGGCGAACCTGGCGGAGCGGTGCTCGCCTGAGTTCGCCCACGGGAGCGCGAGCTTGTCCACTCTCGGGCCGAGCTTTGTGAGCACGGCGGGGAGCAGCGTCAGCGTCGCTGCGAGGACGAAGATGACCGCGAGCATGATCCCGAGGCTCGTGGAGCGAAATGCTGGGCTCGGGACGAGCATCACCGCGCTCAGCGAGATCAGCACCGTCACCCCGGAGAACAGGACCGCTTTGCCGGCGGTGTCCATCGTCACGGCCGTGGCGTCGGCCGCCGACAGCCTTGAGCCGAAGAACGCGCCGCGGAAGCGATGCACGATGAACAGCGCGTAGTCGACCCCGAGCGCGAGCGCGAACATCAGCGCGAAGTTCATCGCCCAGATCGACACCGGCATCACCTTGGTGGCGAGGTACAGCGATCCGGCGGCCGCCATCAGACCGACCATCGTCAGCATCAAGGGCAGCCCGGCCGCGACCAGCGAGCCGAACGCGAGCAGCAGGATCAGGACCGTGACCGGCCACGAGATCACTTCTGACTTGAGCATCGCGGAGCGGTTCGCGGCGTTGAAGTCAGACCACATCGCCGCCGCGCCGGTCAGGTTCACCCGCACACCGGCGGACGTCAACGCGGCGAGCTTGCCCTTCAGACGATCCGCGGCCTGGACCATCGCGTTCGAATCGCGCGCGGCTCCGGCCTGCACGATCGCGGTGTGCCCGTCACGAGAGATCGACACGCCGGCGGTCGGCGCGAGCACGGTGCTGACCGCGCCGTCGGCGCGCAACGTGCGCTCAACGCCGGCGATCGCGGCCCGGAACGACGGGTCACTGACCGTCTTGGTGGGTGAGCTGATCACGGTCATCAAGCCGTAGCTTGAGAGACCGTGGAAGTTGCGATCGATCAGCTGCCTCGCCTGCACCGACTGCGAGCCGGTCGTCTCCCAACCGGCGCCGGACAGCGCGGTCTCGACGCGCGGGGCGAGAGAACCCGAGCACGACCGCGACCAGCAGCCACGCGATCAGCACGACCCGGAAGTGGGTCGCGGTGTAGCGGCCAAGCCGGCCGATCGGACCGACACGGGTCATCAGACCGTCAATTCCTTGCACGCGGTCCCGGCCGCGGGCTGCTGCCAGACTCGAGACATACCGCGCGTGGTGGCGTGTGTGGCGCAGCATCACGCGACCTCGCAGACGGTGCGACCGGCATAGACGAACGGGTGGACGAACGCGTCGGATGCGTCCTCGGCGTGCACCGGGAACGTGACAGCCGCACGCTCACGATCCACGACCACCACGCGCAGCGCGTCGGTCGCGGGGTTCCACTCGAGCGTAACCGCCAGACCGTCCGCGGTCCGGTAATCCAGTTCCCGGTAGGTGGTGGGGGTGGCCACGACGGCGCTCCTCTCTACCGCGCGTAGCGCGGTCGTACCGCAGAGACCGGGTTACGCGCGAGCAGCGACACCCTGTGCGCGCCGTGCGTGGGGCTCAATGGCGCGCCAGCATGCCGGCGCAGCCGGGCAAGCTTCTCGCGCATCAGTCGGCGATACAGGTACGGGGACATGGGTAGTTCCTTTCGATCGATGTGATGCGGAGTGGCGTCTGCTGTCCGATGGTCAGCCTCGGCGCAGCCGCGCGACGGCGAGGCCGTAGTCCCTGTCGGTGAACGAGTTCATGCCGTGGGCGCAGAGCGGCGGGTAACCGACGGCCTCGCCGAGCGACCGGACGCGGGAAGGGGCAGGTCGCGGCTCCTCCGTGGCCCCGCCGCGGTCCATCTCCGCAGCCTGGTCATTGATCTCCTCGGGATCCATGCCCCCGGCGGCCTGTATGTGGTGTTCGGTGTGCATGCCGGCAGCGTCGCCGGCGCAAGCGAAGGGGATCAGCTGTCGGCTTGTGGGGTGTGCTGGGTGGTGGCTCATGGCGACGATCTTGCTCCGCCGTGGCGCCCGTGTCGCTAGCCGACCCGTCCCAGTGTTTTGTCCTAGGGCCCCAGTCCGAGCGCTGCCGGCAGCTCCCCCCGCGAGCCGACATCGAGCTTGCGATAGACGTTGCGCAAGTGCCACTGGACCGCTTTGACGGTCACGAACTGGCGCTGGGCGATCTCCCGGTTGGTCAGGCCCTCCGCCGCCAGCGCCGCCACGCGATCCTCGCTGGCCGTCAGCGACTCCCGCCCCGACAGCAGCCGCCGGTCGCGGCGCGGGCGCGCGCCCGCGGCGACCAGCTCCTCGTGCGCGCGATCCGCCAATCCGCTCGCTCCCAGGCGCGCCGTCGCGTCGAGCGCCTCGCGCAGGACATCGCGCGCCTCGGCGCGCTCGCCCGCGCGCCTGAGCGCCGCGCCCAGCTCGAGCACCGAGCGCGCGTGCTCGAGCCGGCCCTCCGCGACTTCAAGCGCGGCGACCGACGCGCGCAGCGCCTCCAGGCCCCCGGCGCCGCCGGCGACGAGGCCGAGCGTCCGCAGCGCAGTGCCCTCCGCATCCGGGATGCCGAAGCGGCGGGCGTCGGCGAGCTCGTCCTCCACCATCGCGCGCGCCTCTGCGTCGCGGTCGAGCGCCGCCAGCGCCAGCGCGGCGGACGACCGCCACCCGCAGCACCCGGGGTTGGCAGATCGTCGCCGACATCAGATTCCCCGCCGCGCGGGCGTCTTTCAGCGCGTCGGTTGAGCGGCCTTGCGCGAGGTGCAGGTTCGCGCGCGCGGTGAACAACAGGCCGACCGGCAAGGTGGGCGGCGGGCTCGGCCCGACCATGCCGCGCCTCAGCAGCTCATCGGCCTCCTCGAGCGCCCCGCGCGCGACCAGGGCGTTCAGCAGATGGGCAGTTCCCCACGCGAACGCCGACTCCCCGCTGCCCTCCTCGAACAACTCCAGAGCCGAGCGCGCCTCGGCCTCGGCGCGGCGGATTTCACCCAGCCGCAGCGACGCGTCGGAGCGCATCACCAACTGCCAGGCCACGGTCAGGCGGCTGCCCCGCTCGCGTTGCGGTGGCGATCGTCCCGTCATAGAAACGCGCCCCACGCGACGGCGCGCCCGCGTAGATCAGCCCATTTCCGATCTGGCCGGCGACGACGCTGTTCGGCTCGCCGAGCCAGTTCGAGTCCAGCACGCGCGTCGGCCAGGCGGATCGCGGCAGCCGCCGGCCCCCGCGACACGGCGATCGCGATTACCAGGCAAGCGAGCGTCGACGGATCGAGCTCCTCACCAGCCTCGAGCTGACCGAACCGGCGATCCCAGTGCGGCGCGCCAAGCTCGGTCGAGGTGAACTCGTGCAAGGACATCGCCAGCAGCTCAGCCTCGAGCGCGACGCCCAGCTCGCCATCAGGGTCGCCCAAGCCGCGCAACGCATCATCGAGCACCTCTGCCGAGGCCCGGAAGTCGCCAAACGACGCCCGCGCGCGGCCCAGGGCGAGCGCGATCTGCGCGCGGGCGCCCGGATCGCGCGCCTCGGCCATCGCCTCGCGCAGGTGGCTGTCGAAGCAGTCTCGCTGACGGTCGGTTGCCTCGGCCACGCCCAAGCTCATAAAGCACGACGCCGCGCTGCTCCTCGCTCGGTGGCTCCTCGAGCGCGCGCCGCAGGTAATGCGCGGCCGCCCCGGCGTCGCCACGCGCCGACGCGCTGCGGGCGGCCGCCCGCAGCGCCGCCACCCGCGCGGGGTCGGCGGACGGCGGCAGGCGCAGCAGGTGCCGCGCGACGCGCTCGCTCTCCGCCCCCCGAGCTGTGAGCAGCCTCGCGGCCTCGACGTGCAGCGCCTGGCGCTCGAGCGGCGGGATCTGCTCGTACACGGCGCTGCGCACCACCGGATGCACGAAGTCGAGCGCGCCCTTGGCCGCCAGCACGTGAATGCCAACCAACGCATCGGCTGCGCTGGCGGCCAACGCCTCGTCCGTCTCAGCGAGCGCGGCCACCTCGTCGACGGGGCTGCCGGGGCCGAGCACCGCCACCGCACGTGCGACCGAGGTCGCCTCGGCGGGCAGACGGCGCAGCCTCCCGCGGACAGCGCGGCCCACGCCCTCTGACCCGAACTCGAGCACCTTGCCCGCGTCGTCCGCTGTGCCCTCAACGCCGTCGGCGGCGAGTTCGCCGAGCAGCTCGCCGAGCAGGAACGCGTTGCCGCCAGTCGCTCGATAGCACGCCGCGCTGAAAGCATCGACAGCCCGGGGCAGACGGCGCCGCACCACGGTCATCGTCGCGCCAGCGGAGAGCGCGGCCGGCCTCACGACGCGGACGGCGGGCGCGACCATCAGCGCATCGAGCAACTCCTGGTCGGCGCCGGGCTCCGCCGGCCGCGTCGCCACGACGAGCAGCGCCCGGACGTCCTCCACCCGCTCAGCGAGGAACACCAGCCACCGCAGCGAAGCCGTATCGGCCCAGTGGATGTCGTCGGCGAGCAGCACCAGCGGCGCACGCGCCGCGAGGTTCACCACCAGCCAGTGCAGTCCCTGCAGAGACGAGAACACGCCCTCCTCAGCGCGCGCGTCGCCGCCCGCAGCAGCGAACACGGCAGCGGCCTGCTCCGCCCCGCCCGTCAGCAATTCGGGATCGTCGGCAACCTCGCGCTCGAGAAGTTGGCGCACCACCCCGAACGCGAACGCGCGATCCAGCTCCGACCCCCGGGCGCGCAGAACCCGCAACCCTTCGGCGTCGCCAAGCTCACCAGCGGCCCGGAGAAGCTCAGTCTTCCCGACACCGGCTTGGCCCTCGACGACAAGCAGCGCACCCTCACCGCCGCGGACACGCGCAACCAGGGCACCAATCAGCCCCAGCTCGCCGCCACGCTCCAGAAGACCGGCCGCGCCACGTTCACCATCGGAAACCATCAGGTCTCACCCTCTCATACATGAATGCGACGCGCGGAAAAGCGGAGCCCCCGGACCACCGGGCCGCGCGCGAGCTCGCGCCGGGAGCGCCAGCGTCTCCTCCACCACACCAGCCGAAGAGCCCGGGCCTGGCGGCACCGGGTAAGGAGCTCAGCGGGCCGGCACCTCGCTTGTCCGCTACGACGAGGGCGGCTGCGGGGCTCTCGGCCCGTCAGCTCGACGGCACATCTCGCCGGCGGCTGCTGTCGGGGCGGGAGTCGCTGACGGCCAGCGAGGATCGGGTGGCGGCGCTGGCGGCGGAGGGCCTGACCAACCGGGAGATCGCCCAGCGCCAGTTCGTGACCGTCAAAGCGGTCCAGTGGCACTTGCGCAACGTCTATCGCAAGCTCGATGTCGGCTCGCGGGGGGAGCTGCCGGCAGCGCTCGGACTGGGGCCCTAGGACAAAACACTGGGACGGGTCGGCTAGCGACACGGGCGCCACGGCGGAGCAAGATCGTCGCCATGAGCCACCACCAAGCACACCCCTACCGGGAACTGGATCAGCGGACCGCAGACGGACTGACCGTTACGCTCGAATGGCACCCCGCGACCACGGCGCTGCGCGTCGTGATCGTGGATCGCGAGTGTGCAACGGTCACGTTCGCGGTGCGCGCCGAGGATGCAGCCGATGCGTTCGTGCACCCGTTCGTTTATGCCGAACGCACAGTCTGCGAGGTCGCGTGATGCCGAGTCGAACACACGACGGGGCGAGGTATGCCGAGCGCCCGACCACGGACCGGCGCTCGATCACTGTATGCCAGGTCGGGGACTGTCCGCGATCCCATGCGCTGATCAGACTCGCGCAAGGATGTCTGGACCGTGACGCGGTACGCGCGCATCGCTCCGCCTCCGCCGCTCGCGCGATCGACGGACGCGTGAGGATCGCGCAGAAGCTAAGCCCGCGCGACCGACAACGCGCGCAGCGAGACAGAACCCGAACGGACCCCCACACCGCTACACGACTAGCTGCAACTCGCCACATGTCCAGCCTGATTCTGGGTGGTGGGGTCCGTGTCGCGCAGGCAGCTCGGCGGGAGGGTTTCACCAACACCATAACGACCGAGGAGGTCTCAAGATGAGCACAGTCACGGACACGGTCCGCCACGGCGTGGACACCGAGAAGCTGACCATCAGGGTAGCCGCCAAGACCTCCTTACCTCCAGAGCGGGTGCTCGACGCCGGACGCGACTTCTCCAAACGGCGCGCCGACGTGTGGTCGAACGTGAAGGTAAAGCACCTCGAAGTCCACGAGCGCGGGGAGACCTTCGCTGACGTAACGGAGGGCACCTGGGTCGTCGGCCTCTTCTGGGAGCGGTCCCGTTACGACTGGTCGCAACCGGGAGTGGTCAAGGCGACGGTGATCGACTCCAGCGTGTTCGAGCCCGGTAGCACCTGGGAGCTGCGCGCCACCCCTTGTGATGGTGGGAGCGAGGTGGAGATCGTCCTACACCGCGGGTTCCGCCGTGGGCCGAAGGGCAGGATCGCCAGCGCGGTCCACCACACAGTCGGCAAGTGGGTATGGGGCTGGTTTCTTCGTCGTGCCGTCGCCACTGTCGAGAAGCAGGCTGCCTAAACTACTTCCCGCGGAACAACACGCGTGGGTGTTGAGGACCAAGACGAATGGCGGCTCACTGAGGGTCAGTGGGTTGGTCGTCATCGTTTCGGCCAGCTCGCTCGTTACACTCCACGGCGTTTGCCTCCCGAATCAGGTGGTATAGGTGTCGGTGTTGTAGGTGAACGTCGCCCACCCGTTCCATTTCCGCTGGCCTTCGTCGCCTTTGAGGCGGCTGTGTCACCACTCGTAGCCACGCTTGCGGTGGCTGATCCGTCCTTCCGCAGCTCGAGGTCCGGCTGTTCGGACGCTTCGACGTGCTCGTGGACTCGCGACTTGTCCCGGCCGAGGCATGGGCGCAGCGGCCGGCGACGGATCTGGTGAAGCTGCTCGCGCTCGCTCCCGGCCATCGCATGCCACGCGATGGCATGCTTTAGAGATGCCCTGGCCGACGCTCTGTGCCGATGCGCGGCGTCCAACCTGCACAGGGCCGCGAGCTACGCGCGCAGCGCGCTCGGCGATCGCGGCGCGGTCGTGCTCCGCGGCGAAGTAGTCGAACTCGCCCCGGCCGCGGAGGTGAGCACCGACGTCGAGCGTTTCGAGCGTGGCGAGGACTCTGCCTGTGGCCGCGAGCTGCTTCCCGACGGGGGCCCATGAAGAGTAGACCGTCGGTCCGCGCGCGTACACGCCAAGGTCTACGCGAGATTCCTGCTCCCCTCTCATGACATGGCCGCGCGCAACGCCTGATTCCCGCAACGCGGAAGGCGCGCCTTTATGGACGATCGCTTCGTTCCCGACCCGCCCGGACAGCCCACGACTGCAATGGCGACCAGGCGCTCGTGGGGTTCGGTCAGGGCCATCTCCTCGACGACGATCGCTTTGACCCCGACATCGCCGGCGGCGTGCTGACGGCGATCGCCGTCGCCGATCGCCACGCCGGCGCAGCAGGTACGTCGCGTCAACCTGATCGAGCGTTAGCGAGATCGACAGCGGGAGCGAAGCGGTTACCGACGCGCGCAGGTGACCGCGGACGGTCCCCGGCCCGCCCTTCGTTGCCGACGTTGACCGCTCCCGGACAGTGTGAGTCGCACCGGGCCTGACTAACGCGAGACTCCAGGTCCTACGCCGCCGGTGAAACCGGAGGAGCCGGCTACTCCGGTATATACTGGTAGCTACATGAAGATCGTCAAGGTTCGTCGTGTCGGCAACAGCAACGTGGTATCGATCCCGCGGGAGTTTGAAAGCGCTGGGTATACGCCCGGATCCTCGGTCCTTATGGAGGACCTGGGCGGGGGGGAGCTGAGGATCCTGCCGACTGATCGGGTGAGGGAGCGACTGCGAGGGATCGCGGATCGGATCGTCGGTGAGCATCCGGAGGCGATGGAGATCCTCGCTAATCATGATCCGGATGCCGATGACGCGCGCGCGTAGCGTTTGAGCGAACCGCCGGCTGACCCGCCTGAAAACGTCGTCTACCTCGACGTCGACGACGCGCTGGAGATCTTCGGCGCAATCATCGGCGGTAGGCGACGCAGGCCGCTGACCAGTTGCGTGACCGCGCCGCGCTGGCGGGTGCGCTCGCGCGCCCGATCAACTACGCGCAGTACGAGAACGCCGACGTGGCGCTTCAGGCAGCGACCCTCGCGCACGGCATCGCCGAGACCCAGCCGTTCATCGACGGCAACAAGCGCGCCGCGCTCGTCGTGATGCTCACCTTCCTGGAGATCAACGGTTACGCCCTCGGAGCTACCGACCGCGAGCTCGCCAACTGGATCATCAGCTTCAGCGCCGGCGCGAAGCCGACCGACGTGGCGGAACGCATCCGCCCGCGCCTCGTGCTGGCCAGCTGAAGAGGCGTGTCCCCAACCATGTCCCGAACTCGGCAATTCTGACCTGCGCCAACCTGCGCTAACTGGAATCAAACCGCCGTAGATTCGGCAATTGCCCTGCAAATGGGCAACTCATAATGAAGGGGTCCCCGGTTCGAGTCCGGGCGTCGGCTCTAGGGATTCAGGCCTCAGCGGCACTCGACGGGTACACAGCGGGTACATGCTCACAGCCGGGAGCGGATGTCGTCGGTGTAGCAGGTCAAAGACCGATGTGCGGGATGCCGACCTGCTGGTCACGACTCGGGCGCAGCTACCAGACCAGGAGCGTCACTCAGACTGCCCGTACATCCGCTCGGAGCAGATCGCGGCACCAGGTGACAAGCGCGCGGTTGAAGATGTTCGGCTTCTCGAATTGGACGAAGTGCCCGCTGCCGGTGATCGTGTATGGCCCGACAAGATCCTCACAGGCAAGCTCCATGCGTTCGGGGTAGTGCGCCGCTCGGTGGAGGTGGTCGTGTTCCCCAAAGAGGACAAGCGTTTCGATAGTCGCTCTCCCATCGATCAGCGCAGGCTCGATCTGCTCGTCGCCCTCGGCGCTCATGAATCCGAGTGCGCCCGTGTAAAAGCCGAGGGAGGCGCGGAACGAGTCGGCATCCTCAAAGGGCTCGGCCATGAAGCGCGAGGACTCGTCGTCGAATGATCCTGGGCTGGTGAGACGGATTGGCGGGGCGCCCTCCTTCCACACCCTCTCTCCCGTTGGGTTGTGGAACTCGCGGATGTACGCGTGGCGCTTGGCCGGCGTGTCGTACCTGGTCATGATGCCTTCGGGATCGGCACCGTGATCAATCATGTGCGTCGAGAGGTGCGCGACCTCCTCGAGTTGACTGCCGAAGATCCCGGCGGCTTCGTAGATCTCGGGGACATTCGGCGCTACGCCGTTCCACAGTGCCTGGCGCCGGATGAACCCGGGAAAGCGATTGCCCATGTCGAGGACGACGCCGCTGCCCCAGTCGCCACCGGCGGCAATGACCCACTCGTGGCCGAGATTCGTCAGCAGGGCATGAAGATCACGGGCGCTGGTCGCCATGTCTACGAACTGTGCCGGATGAGGCGAGTCGCCGAAGCCGCGCTGGTCTGGGACGATGACCTCGAACCCGGCCGCCGCCAGGGGCGCGATATTGCGCCAAAAAATGCGCTTGGTGGACGGCCATCCATGCACGAGCACGATCGGAACCCCGCCGACGCCCTCTCGGATGTAAGCCAGCTCGACACCGTCACGCACTTCAGCCCGGTGGGTTGAGAAGCCGGAAGTGTCGAGGATCGTTGCGGTCACCCTGGTCTCACCTTGCCGACCCGGAGTGCAGTCGGCCGCCAACCCACCCGCGTCGTCCATGATTGCCGACGCATATGGCAGTGTCAAGCACGCGGTACCCGTGCGCCGGAACGCCCGCGACGCCTGCGGATCTGGTCGCGGGAGCGCTTGGCGACGGTCGTGACGCGGCGGCTCGTCGACGCCCGCTTAAGGGAGGCCGCCCGACACCGCCGAGGCGACGTATGCCGAGCCGGCCTGCCGCCATGGAGGAAGGCGACGACACCCTCTTCCTGCTCTGCTGCTGCTGTCACTCCGACCTCGCGCCCGCCTCCCAAGATGGCGCTGCCCCTGCACGCCGTCGGCGGCCTCACCACCCGCGAGATCGCCGACGCCTTCTACATCCCGGAGGCGCCCTCAGGCCAGAAAGAGGCCGCCCCGTTGTGCGACGAGCCGCATGTGGACCGCGTATTCGCGCCGGCCTGGGGGATGCCGCCGCGATCGTCGCTCTAACTACGCGATCTCCACAGGCACCCTCGTGATCTCACCCGCAGCGATCAGCAGCGGCCCGCTCTTCGTAATGAAGGGGTCCCCGGTTCGAGTCCGGGCGTCGGTTCTAGCGATCGCCTGCAAAGGGCCGACTTTCCGGCCCGGCCGGCATCGGGGTGAGCGGTCCTACGTCGCCGCTGTGCCGCTGAGCCGGCGGCGTGTGGGAGATCAGTCGGAGCGCGATGGATTTCAGTCGCGGCCAGGGTCTAAGTGGTAGAGGTGAGTTCCATCGCCAACAGCGCCGTCGACCGTGACTCGTTCCAAGAGCTGATCGAGCCCTACCGGGCCGAGCTTCACGCGCACTGCTACCGCATGCTCGGCTCGGTCCACGACGCCGAGGACGCGCTTCAGGATGCGCTGCTGCGGGCGTGGCGGGGGCTGCCCCGATTCGAGGGTCGCAGCTCGCTGCGCTCGTGGCTGTACCGGATCGCGACCAACAGCTGCCTGCGGCTGATCGAGCGCCGTCCCAAGCGAGTGCTGCCGATCGACTATGGCTCGCAGAGCGACGCGCACGACGATCCCGCCCCGCCGCTCGCTGAGTCGATCTGGATCGAGCCCTATCCGGACGCCGCGATCGACGACGGTCTGGCCGCGCCGGAGGCGCGCTACGAGCAGCGTGAGAGCGTCGAGCTCGCGTTCGTGGCCGCGCTGCAGCACCTTCCGGCGCGCCAGCGAGCGGTGCTGATTCTGCGGGACGTGCTCGGCTTCTCGGCGGCGGAGGCCGCCGAGACGCTCGAGACCACGCCGACGGCCGTCTACAGCCTCCTGCAGCGCGCCCGCAAGAGCGTGGACGAGGAGCTGCCGGCGTACAGCCAGCAGGAGACGCTGCGCTCGCTCGGCGACGCGCGCGTGCGCGAGATCGTCGAGACGTACGTCGACGCGTGGGAACGCGGCGATGTCGACACGATCGTCTCGATGCTGGCGGAGGATGCGATCCTGGCGATGCCGCCGCGCCCCGCCTGGTACCGCGGGATCGATGAAGCACGAGTGTTCCTCGCGCGGGGGCCGCTGGCACCCACCCGTAGTCGCCGGCTCGGGCTCGCAGCCGCGAACGGACAGCTCGCGATCGGCAGCTTCTACACGGGGTGGCCCGAGCAGCCCGAGGGTCTTCAGGTCCTCCAGCTCCTCACGCTCGACGCCGATGGTCGCATCGCGGAGATCACGGCGTTCGTCGGGACGGAGCTCGGGCCGTTCGTGCCGGTCGCCGCCTCATCGCGCTGATCGATCGGCCGCGATGAATTGCGGTCGTTCCACGGATCTCCAGAGAAAGCAACCCCGGCGAAGGAGATTCATGCAACAGCACGCCGACATAGACGCCAGGAAACGAGCGTGGGTAGTCGTCCTCACTGGCATCGCGTCGATGATGGCGGCGCTCGACACCGTCGTCGTCTCGACGGCGCTCAGCACGGTGCGCGTCCACCTGCACGCCTCTGTCGCGCAGCTCGAGTGGACCGTCAACGCGTACAACCTGACCTTCGCGGTGCTGCTGATGACCACGGCGGCACTGGGCGACCGGTTCGGACGAAAGCGCATGTTCGCGCTCGGCCTCGCGCTGTTCTCCGCCGCCTCCGCGGCGTGCGCGCTCAGCCCCGATGTCGGCTTGCTGATCGCCGCGCGCGCCGTCCAGGGCGCCGGCGCTGCCTTCATCCTCCCGCTGGCACTCGCGCTCCTGACCGCGGCTTTCCCGCCCGAGAAGCGCGGCACGGCGATCGGCATGTTCAGCGCGGTGACGGGAATCGCCGTTGCCCTGGGCCCGATCGTCGGCGGCGCGATCGTGCACGGTATCGACTGGTCGTGGATCTTCTGGGTCAACGTGCCGATCGGCCTGCTCGCGATCCCGCTCGTGCTGGCCAGGCTGGACGAGAGCTTCGGCAAGCGGGTCGGGCTCGACATCCCGGGCGTGACGCTGATCACGGCTGCAGCGTTCGGGTTGGTGTGGGGGCTGGTGCGAGGCAACTCGGCTGGTTGGGGCAGCGTGGAGGTCGTCGGCTCTTTGCTCGTGGGTGCGCTGCTTGCAGTGGCGTTCGTGCGCTGGGAGCTGCGGGCGCGCGAGCCGATGCTGCCGATGCGCTTCTTCCGCTCGAGGACGTTCACGGCCGGCAACGCGGCGATCTTCTTCGTGCTCGGGTCGCTGTTCGTCGACGTCTTCTTCTTCCCGCAGTTCCTGCAGGTCGGCCTTCACTACGACGTGCTTCAGACGGGCCTGCGGCTGATGGTCTGGACATCCACTTTCATCCTCGTCGCCCCGGTGGTCGGCGCCTTGGTGGATCGGATCGGTGAGCGGCCGCTGATGGTCAGCGGTTTGCTGATCCAGTGTGGGGGCGCCGCGTGGATCGCATCGATCGCGCGGCCGGGCCTTTCGTTCTCGCACCTCGTCGTGCCACTGGTCGTCGCCGGCGTTGGGATCTCGATGGCGATCCCGTCCGCGCAGAACTCGGTGGTCGGTTCGGCCACAGTCGAGAACGCGGGCAAGCTCGCCGGGATCAACAGCATGATGCGCGAGCTCGGTGGCGTATTCGGGATCGCGGTAGCCGTTGCCGTGTTCGCGGGCGTCGGCGGCTACGCGTCCGCCCAGGCGTTCAGCAACGGGTTCGGTCCCGCGATCTGGGTCTCCTCGGGACTCGCACTGCTCGGCGCGCTGTGCGGGCTGGCGCTGCCGGCCCGGCGCCACCGCGAGGTCATCTCAGCGATCCCGTCAATGCCCGAGCCCGCGCTGGAACTCGACGCAGCGGCATGAGGAGGCAATCGGTGAAACGATCAGGACAACTCAGCGAGAGGACAGATCATGCGCCACAGCACAGCTCTCGACGCGGCCGCCCGCCGGCTGCGTGAGCTCCACCAGATCGGTCGACCCCTGCTGCTCGTCAACGTGTGGGATGCCGCCGGCGCCCGTGCGGTGCTCTCGGCCGGAAGCCCGGCGATCGCCACGTCGAGCGTCGCGATGGCCTTCACGCGCGGTGGATCGGACGACAACCGCGACCGTGAGGCCGCCTTCGCCCAGCTGCGGCAGATCACCGCTGCAGTCGATGTGCCGGTGACAGCCGACCTCGAGGGCGGCTATGGCCTGGCCCCGGGCGACCTGGTCGACGCATTGCTCGACGCCGGCGCCGTCGGCTGCAACATCGAGGACACCGATCACGCTGCCGGTGACGGGCTCCTCGACGCTCAGGTGCACGCCACCTACCTGGCCGGCATCCGGGCAGCCGCAGACGACCGCGGAGTCGGCATCGTGCTCAACGCCCGGATAGACGCCATCATCCGGCACCCTGAGCGCGACCCGTCCGCCGCTTTGGACGAGGTGCTTCGCCGGTCCCGCCTGTACCTCGACGCCGGCGCGGACTGCGTGTATCCGATCGGCCTGCGCGCCCCGGCGCTCGTCGCGCAGATCGTCACAGAGCTCGACCGGCCGGTCAACGTCAACCCGTCGGACCCGCTCGCCGCCCTGGCCGAGGCCGGAGCCGCGCGAATCTCGCTGGGCGGCGGCGTCCACAACTGGATGATGGGCGAGCTCGAGCGACGGGCCAGGCGCCTGCTGGCCGGCGACGCCACCGCCTTCAAGTAGCCGCCGGCCTGAACACCTCGATAGCCCCTGCATCAGGCGAGGAGCGCCAGGAGCGATACGGCACTGGCGAGAACACGCCCGACGTTCACCGCTGCGCTCGCGAGGCCTCCGGCGTCGTTGAGCGTCTCGGTCACGCGCTCCAGGCTGTTCGCGATCCGCCTTGATCGCGGCGCGGGTGTCGATGCCTCGGCCTCGGCTTCGGCCAGCGCCTCCCGCGCGGCGGCGTGACTGTGGGCAGGCAATGCGAGCCGGTCGATCTCCTCGCCCACTTGGGTCAGTCGGTCACGGAGCTCGATCACGTGCACGTTGGCCGTCCCGCTGATGCCACCCTGGACGGTCATGTCGCCGCCGACGTTGTGGATCGACCCGGCGTTCTGGCTGCCGATGTTGAACGTTGTCATCGGCCGACCATGACCCGCACGAAACGCTTGACGACGAGGCCGCCCACCAGGAGCCCGACCGCCACGGGCCAGCCGGAGGGGAGGTACTGCGTCAACGGTGTCTTGGCCCCGCCGGCTCTCACGTCATGCAGGAGGCTGTGCGCCGTCGTCACGGCGAGCGGTATGAGCGCCGCCAGGCCGACAAGCGTAAGCAGCAGTCCGAGCATACCGAGGGCCTTGCTTATGCGGTTCGCTCGGCTGACATCTCCGTAGTAGATCGTCTGATCGCCGCCGACGTTGCTGATGTTCTGACCCGACTGGTGATCGATCCCAAAGGTCGTTGTTTGGCTGGAATGCATGACTCTCCCCGGTGGACTGGTGCTCTGTGGCGTGGATGATCGGTCCTCCGGGCCGGCGCCGCTAGACAACCTAGGGGTAGTCGGTGTGACACCTGTCGCTCGCCGTGTGAGCGCGGCTCTCAGGGTGTATCGTCCGATGAACCTCGCCTGAGACGTGGCGGGGTGGTCCTTGCGGCTCCCACTCCCGGCCGGCCTTTGGCACGTCGACCCTCAGCGGTCCGCGCCTCCCGCACGAAGGAGCCGGTCTATGACGCTTTCTGCACCGCCGGAGCAGTCGCTCGGCGCACCATTTGATCGATCGGGGGGCCCGCCGTCGAGGAGGGTCGCGCGGATCGCGGGCGTCTTCATGGTCATCACCTTCATCTCCATCCCGGCTTTGCCGCTCTATGACCAGGTGCTCCACCACACGAGCTTCATCGTGGGCGCCGGCGGCGACGGGCGCGTCTACGTGGGGGCGTTGTTCGAGATCCTCACTCTCGTCGCCGGCATCGGCATGGCCGTGACGCTGTATCCGGTCCTCAGGCGCCAGAGCGAAAGCCTCGCGCTGGGCTACGTGACCGTTCGCGTCGTCGAGTCCTGCCTCATAGCGGTCGGCATCGTCAGCCTGCTCGCGGTGGTGACGCTGCGCAAGGACCTCGCCGGCGCCGCCGGGACCGAGAACGCCTCGCTCATCCTCAGCGGCCGGTCGCTGGTCGCCATCCATGACGCGACGTTCCTGCTCGGCCCGGCGTTCTGCGCGGCCATCGGCAACGGGCTCATTCTCGGTTACCTGATGTTGCGCTCCGGGCTTGTGCCGCGGCGCTTCGCCCTGTTCGGCGTCACCGCTGGTTCCCTCGCCCTGGTCACGGCGCTGCTCGTGTTGTTCGGCGCCTACGGCCAGAGCTCCGGGGCGTCGTTCATCCTGACGCTGCCGGAGGCGGTGTGGGAGCTGTCGCTGGGCATCTACCTGATCGTCAAGGGCTTCAAGCCCTCACACGTCCTCTACGACGACGGGCGCCACACCGGCGTGGACGGCCCGCTGGTCCCGGTCCTCGCGGCACCGGAGCCGGCCTCGGCACCGTGAGGTCACGCTCAACTGGCCGACGATGGTGTGGGCGTGCCCGGGACCTCCCTGACGCCAAGCTGCTGGACGAACAGCAGGCTGTCGGCGTTGGAAGCGCTTCCCGTCCGTGGATCTCGCTGTCGCCGAGGCCGTTGATCGGCGCCGCGTGTGCGACGAAGTCCTTCGGATTTCAGGTCTTGTGATCGACGCCTACGATGAGCTGGCCGCGGCTCTCCGGGGGGCGATTCGCGAAAACCCCGAGTCAACCTAGGGGTCGGCGCTTGGCGGCGTTTGCCCGTGCGTATCGAGGCTGGGCGCTGGCCCAGGCGCATCGATACCGGCTGCTGTTCGGGCCGCCGCTGCCCGGCTACGACGCGCACGTCGAGCGACTGATCGAGGCCGCCCAGGCATTGATGGACGTGCTGATCGAAACTCTCCCCACGTGCAGCAACGCGCGCCGACCGACAAAGCCACTCGCCGCCGAGCTGACGCGATGGGCGAACGCGCGAGGCGCGCAGGGCGACCCATCTGCTGCCCTCCGCGCCATCCTCACCTGGAGCCGCTTACACGGGTTCGTCAGCCTCGAGATCGCGGGCAACTACGCATCGATGGGCATCGATCCGGACCGACTCTTCGAGGCAGAGCTGAGCCGGCTCGAGAACTGACACCGGGCCGCGGCGAGCCTCGAATCCGTCGAGTCCGCCTCGAGCGGCGCCGCCGGCTTCCCGGCCTCGTGCCGTAAGGGGTTCCCTCTGCGCGACGGTCTCGGATCCCACCGTCGTCAGGTGCTGCTGTCGGGCCGGAACCCCGAGCACAGCACGCGCATCCAGCTGATCCGGCCGTCACGCTCCGTGTAGTAGGCCTGCTGCTCGGCGACGAACCGCCCGTCGGGGTTTCGGACCCGGAGCCGGTAGCCGACTCGCTGGCGGTCGGCGAACGAGTCGGTCTCGATCGCGATCACCTGCTCGATCTCGTCCGAATCCTCAAACCATTGACGCAGCACTGAATCGACCACTGCGTTCGAGTCCGTTGCCTCCCACGCCCGGCGTGGCGTCAGGGCTCTGAAGTCGATCCGAGGGTCAAGCAGCGCTGTCAGCCGTTCGAAGTCCTTCGCGCCCAGCGCCTCGACAAACGCTCGTCCGAGGGGCGAGTCGGTGCCCGAGGCCTGAGAGTGGCCCGTGACATCGGTAGCTGAGGATGAGGGCATCGTCGTCTCCGATCCATTCGAACAATGGGGTGTCGCGCCGGCGAAACCGTGCGCGCCATCGGTCGTCCCTCTCCATTCCGTCGTGGGCATGACCGACCTCGCCCAAGCATCGCCGCTGCGCCCTCGTGGTGCAACCCGTGTGGACAGGCTGATGGGTCAAGCTACCTTGCCTGGTCCGATCGCGCCGTTGAAGGCGGCGCGGAACGCTCCGCTCAGGGCGCTCGAGTAGGTCGGAGTCAGATGGTTGTCGTCTCGGTAGGCGACGATGCTTCCGATCACGAGCGGGCACTGGGCTTGGTAACAGAACCAGCCCGTGGTGTCGATGAACCCGATGCTGTCGCTCGTAGCCATTTGTGAGACCCCGCCCGTGATCGCCGTTTCGTCCTGAGTCAGCTGCCGGCTGCATCCGGCCAGCGTCGCGTTGGCCGCGAGTAGGCAGTCGACGGGGTTGTTGGCGCGTGTCGGGGGGTCGCCGATGACCACGACATGCTTGGCGCTGTGCTTGACCCCGTCCGCCGCAGCGCGGAGTCCGTTCTCGACCCACTGCGCGCCCAGCGTCCCGACATAGCTGTAATACGCGGCGATCAGCGCGACATCCGGGTGCAGTGAGCGGGCCTGCGACATTGCCCATTGGAACCACGCATGGCACTCGGCGAGGCTGGCGAGGCTGTGCCCCGCACCCGAGTGTTCTGTGGTCGTCCACTCGCTCGCGAGGCATCCCTGTTTCAGCAATGGCACCACCGCGAACCCATCGCGTTGCCCCAGACTGATGATCGCCGGCATCCACATCTCCGCATGTGAATCGCCGATCACGACGATCGTTCGCGAGCTCGACGACGCGCCGAGGCGGCAGATCGGTGACGAGGTCTGCCCGAGGTGGGCCTTGCAGTTCTGGCTCTGGCTGGGAAGGTAGTCTGTGTTCTGAAGCTGCCCGATCGGGGGGCTGAGGGTGGCTGGGTCGATGCGTCGGTTCGGTGGCGAATTGACGGCGGCGATGACCGCCGGGAGTGACTGCCCGGCCAGGTTGGCCGCGCTGGCCGCGGATCCGCTGACCTGCGGCGTCGCGGGTTGCGACGCGGGCGCAAGCGCCAGCGTCGGCACAGGGGTGTCCTGTGCGCGCAGCTGCGCTTGGAGCTCGCGGTTGTCGATCGACGAGCCCCAGCTCGTGGCCAGCACGACGACCGCCATCACGGCGATGGCGAACGGCAGCAGCGCCTTGGGTTTGCGGGCCCATTGCGCGTTTCTGATCGGCTTCTCGAACAGTCTGTAGGTGAGCACGGACAGCGCAAACGCCGCGCCGAGAAGGAGCAGGTTGACGCCGACGGAGAGACTGTGGCCGACGTATGCGGCGACGATCACCAGGACCGGCCAATGCCAGAGGTAGAAGGTGTAGGACCGGTCGCCCACGTATCGCAGGGGCTTGACGCTGAGCATCCGTCCGGCGCTGCGATCGGAGTAGCGGGCGATCCCGGCCGCGATCACGAGCACTGCGCCGATGGTCGGAAGCAGCGCGGCGTAGCCGGGGAAGGGCGTCCCGGACGAGAACGTGACCGCCGCGATCACGATCAGGAGCAGCCCGCCCCATCCCATCAGCGTCCGCCATCGGTCGGGCAATCGCGCTATCCGCGTCACGCCGAGCGCGAGGGCCGCCCCGAGCGCGAGCTCCCATACGCGGTCGAGCGTGGAGAAATAGGCGGCGGCCTGGTGCCCCCGGGTGTAGACGATCGACCAGCCGAGTGACACCAATGCGATCGCCCCGATGACGATCAGCGTGCGGCGAACGGCCGGCTCGCCCACCTCGGTCGGGCGCGGTGCGCGCCGGCGCAGTGACAGGCCGATGACGATCGCGAACACGGCCGGCCAGACGATGTAGAACTGCTCCTCGACCGCCAGGGACCAGAAGTGCTGAAACGGGGACGGCGGCTGGCCCTGCGCAAAGTAGTCCGTGCCCTGCGCGGCGAAGTGGATGTTGGCCGTGAACAGCGCACTCGGGATGCTGTCCTGCAGGTATTGCTTTGCGCGCACGACGTTGAGCAGGTGGAAGACGGTGAAATCGACGACCAACAGCGTCAGCACCGCGGCGGGAAGGATCCGCCTGGCGCGGCGGAGGTAGAACCCGCCCATCGAGACGTGGCGTCGCTTGCGCGCCTCCGACAACAGCAGGCCGGTGATGAGAAACCCCGACAGGACGAAGAACACGTCAACGCCGACGTAGCCGCCCTTCAGAAAACCGACGCCAGCATGAGCAAGGACTACGAGCAGAACCGCGACCGCGCGGAGGCCCTGGATGTCATTGCGATGCCTGAGCTCGCTCTCCGCGGCGGCCGGCGCGGGCGACCGGTCCCCTCGGCGGGTCCAATCCGGTATCCATCCGCGACGGGTCCAGTCCGCTATCCATCCTCGGCGGGTCCGGTTCGCCATCGATCCGAGGTCGACGGTGGGGATCCGACGGCGGACAGGGCTGGCCTCGGGCTTCGGCACGGAAGCCCGCTGGGCGGGTCCCTCGCCGAACACGGCCACCGGCTCGGGGTCGTCATCGGTGCTCGAGAGGGCGTCCAGGCGCGGCCGGAGCACCGCGATGCGGGCGTCCAGAAACTCGCGCTCGCCGCGAGGATCGCGCCGACCGTCGAGGCCGCGCAGGCGCTCCTCGTCGCTTCCCAGCAACGTCTCGATCGCCGTCGTGAAAGCCGTGCGCGTCTCGGTGATCCGTGCCGGCTCGCCCGAGTCCAGCGCCGCCAGGTACCTCTGCTCGCTGAGGACCACCGATCCGGGGAAGAGAGGCGTCCTCGGTCCACGGGGACGCTGTGGGGCCGGCGTGGGTTCGGCCACGGCCGAACCTCGCTTCGTCTCGCCGCCGGTCCCTGTTGGTATCCGCACTTACGCGCTCCTGGCTCGCCCCGGCCGCGGACGCACCCCGTTCGTGGCCCCAGCCGGGACGCAGTATGTCATTCCGGGCCAGCAGCGCAACCCTCCCGGCTTGCGGTCCTGGAAGTCCCGGTCGACGCCGGAATGGCGGTGCGCCAACCGGGCCTTGGCCTTTCGGTAGCAAACCGTTATCGTCCGCGCGATGAGGACGATCGTGGCGGGGGCGCCGCGGTGACTCTGGTGCGCGCACGACGCAGAAGGGGGACCACTTGACGACCGACTCGCGAACGCCATCAAGGGCGTTGGCGATGCCCGGCGGCACCGCCACCGCGCCGATCGCCGGTGTGCGGTCCTGGCTTGCGCCCTCGGTCCCGTTGCTGCCGATCCTGGTCGTCTACGTCCTCCGCACGGTGCTGTTCTCCTCGCTCCCGGGCGACGAGGGCAGTTACGTCGAGTACGCGAGAAACCTCACGCACGGCTTCTACGCCGCGACCGATCTGGGTTATCTCTGGCACGGTCCCGGCCTGCCGGCACTGCTCGCCCCGTTCGTGGCGCTGCACGTTCCTCTGGCCGTGATGCGGATCCTGTTCGGCCCGGTCGTCCTGTTCGCGACGATCGTGGTGTTTCACCGGATGACGCGGCATTACGTGAGCGAGCGCGTGGGGCTGATCACCTCTTATGGCCTCGCGCTCTATCTGCCCTTCTTCGGCGTGCTCGGCACCATCTGGGTGGAGCCGATCGCCGCGTTCTGGCTCACGCTCGCCGCGTACTTCATGGTGCGGTCGTTTCGCGGCGGTCGTCGGGATCACCTGTGGGCCGCGATCGCGCTGGCAATGCTTGCGCTCAGCCGGGTTGAGTACGGCTACGTTCTGATGGCGGCGCTGGTGCTGGCCTGCGTCTGGCTCGTGGCCTCGCGGCGATCGCGGGCGGCGCGGCGCAGCACGCTCGCGGTGGTGCTGGCGCTCATCCTGTGCACGCCATGGCTCGCGTACACGTATTCGCTGACGCACAAGCCGTTCTATTGGGGAAGCTCCGGCGGGCTCTCCCTCTACTGGATGACGGCCCCCGGCAACCTCGGCGACTGGCACCACGAATCAGAGGCATTCTCGATTCGTGCCCTCGCCGTTGACCGACCGGTGTTCAGCGAGATCGCCCGGCTCGGCCCCGTGGCCCAGGACGCGAGATTGCAGCACATCGCCATCCAGAACATCAAGAACGATCCCAAGCACTACGTGTCGAACGTCCTCAACAACGTCGGCCGCCTGTTGTTCAACTCGCCGTACAGCTTCACCAGCGAGAAGGTCAGTCCGATGTTCTATGCCGTGCCCAACATGCTCCTGCTCAGTCTCTTGGCGATCGCCCTTGTCGTGGCGATCAGGGTGCGGAGACGACTGGGACCCGAGATCATCCCGATTGCCGTCTTTGCGGCGCTTGCCTTTGCCGTCCACCTGCCGGTGGCTGCATACGCGCGCTTCTTCATCCCGCTGGTACCGGTGCTGCTGTGGCTCGTCGTCGCGGTCATCGGACCCAACGTCCGCCTGGCGACGGATGACCGCTCGCCGCTTCCGGCACGTGGTTGAGCCGGGCTCTCGCTGAGGGCAGGCGGGAGACCAGGCTCGGGTCGTTCAGCGCCCGATCGGGATGCGGGGCCGCTCCCACCGCGCCCGCAACCGGTCGAAGCTCTCCCAGTCGACGGGATGTCCGTCATCGGGCGGCGGCGGGGGGTCGTCTCCGGGAGGACCGCCGCCGTGGTCGTCGTCCTCGTCCTCTCCCGGCTTGCCGGAGCCGAAGAACACGAATCCGCTCAGGAGACCGCCGCCGAGCACCGCGGGCATCGCCAGGGCGGGCGGGAAGACGCCGAGCAGGCCGGCCGCCCACAGGCCCAGGCCGAGCAGACCCAGGTTCCGCGTCAGCACGTGACGCTCGACGGTCAGCTTCGCCAGCCGGCGGACATGCCCGATCGCTCCCGACGCTGCGAACGGGATCAGGAACAGCAGCCACACCCCCGGAAATGTCACTGGCACCATCGGCGACGGTACGCCCGGCGCGCCATGTTGGCAACCGGTGCTTCCCGGCACGAGCGATCCGTAGATCTCCCGGTCGCTTCTCAGCGCTGGCAGGTCGGGCACCAGTACGTGGTGCGGCCACCGATGACGGCTCGTGCCAGCGGGTCGCCGGAACGCGGGCAGCGACCCTCGCGGCCGCGAGCGGCAACGAAGCTGCCGGTGTGCGCTCCGCCCTTGCGGATGGCGGAGCGGATGGCGGAGCGGATCTCGCGCCGCAGCCGGTCGAGCTCCTCGACCGTCAGATCCGCGACGCTTCGTCCTGGAGCGAGGCGCGCCTGCCACAGGGCCTGATCGGCGAGCAGGTTGCCGACCCCCGCGATCGCACCCTGGTCGAGCAGGCGGGCCTTGACGGGCGCCCGCCCCGCCCCGATCCGGCGCCGGAATTCATCGCGCCCGACGAGCGCCGCATCGGGCCCCACATGCCCGAGGTCCGGGTTCAGGACGGCCCGCCCGAGCCGCCGCCTGTCCCGCAGGGCCAGGCGGGTCCCGTCGTCGAAATCGAGCGCGAATCGGTCCCAGCGGACGGCGTCCGCAGACCCGTCGACGACGATATGGCCGGCCATCCCGAGATGCAGGCCCAAGGTTGGCCCGTCCGCCGTCTCCAGCCACAGGAACTTGCCGCGGCGGTGGGCGCCGACCGGGACGTGGCCGATCAACGCGTCCGCGATCTCGCCCGGCGGGTGCGGGCGGCAGACGTAGGAGTCACCGTCATCCACATCGACGATACGGCGGCCGACGACTGTCTCCAGAACGAGCCGAGCGCGCTCGGCCTCGGGAAGCTCGGGCATCGATCAAGCCTACGACGCTGCCCACCCCGCCGGCATCGCCACACTGGCGCTCGGGCTGCGGCGAGCGGCGCGACCATCGCCTCACGTGGGCGATGACGAGCTCGCGGCTCAGCACGCCTGAATACGAGCGCCAGCGGGGAGCTGCGCCGACTCAGGAGCGCCAGAAGGCGCGCAGGGCATCGGCATCCTCGCCGGCCTGGAGCGCGCCGAGCGCAGACGCCGCCGGAACCTCGGCCGGGTCCATCAGGTTCGTGATGTCCGACAACCGGGCATGGCGCACCTCGACCGCGGTTCCGGTCGCGCGCAGGGCGACGATCTCCCGCTCGAGGCTGTCGGGTCGAATCGTCAGCCGCGGCTCGGGCAGCGTTCCGGCGAGCGGGAACACGAGGGCACGCTCGGCGCCGGCCACGAGGTCGCTGTGGATCCCGGTCCCCGACACGCCGCCGTCCATGCAGCGCCGGTCGAGTACCGGCTGGGGGGCGAACAGCCCGGGCACCGACGCGCTCGCGGCGACGGCGCGCAGCAGGGGCGCGCCCGAGGCTCGGGTGAGGGCGAGCCGCTCACCGCTGTAGGCGTCGATCGCACTCACAACGAGCCGGTCGTCCGGCCAGCGCCACGTCTGCAGGACCGCGAGCATGCTGGTCGGGAGAAGGTTTCGCGGCGGCGTCGCGGCCGCGAGGGCGGCGGCGCCGACGGCTCGGATCGTGGCCGGCTCGGCGTCCTGCGCGAGTTCGAACAATTCGAGCGCTCGCTGCTGGCTCGGTTTCAGACCGGCGGCGGGGGCGAGGCGGGCGATCACCCCGGGACGCTTCGACAGCACCCGGAATAGGGCGCCGAAGCGGTCGAGGTGGCGATGCGCCACGACCGTGGCCAGAATCGACCCGGCGGAGGTGCCGATGATGCGGTCGGCATCCTCGAGCGCCACCCCCCGACGGGCGAGCTCGCCGAGGTATGCCGTGAGCCACGCGACGAACACGATGCCGCCGCCGCCGAGGACGAGCGCGCGCCGATGGCCGCCGCCGTACCGGGCCGCGAACGAGATGGGTTGGGCGGGGCGATCGTCCACGGCACTCGATCCTAGCTAGTGGTGCGTCTCCGAAATATCTGGCGGTGTGACGGCGTCTGGACGCGCTATGGACCCACCCCCCGCGCGGCAGGTACGACCGGTACATGCTTGCGCGGGGTGTGGGCCCAGCCACGCCCAGCCACTCGTCAAACCACTCACCTATTCGTGAGACACACCACTAGTCGGGGACGGGCACGCCTCGGGTGGGCGCCGTGAGCTCGGACACCGATCGCGCCGCCGAGCCTTCGATGTTGAAGGAGGGCAGCCGGACGTCGACTCGGTGCGGCAGGCGCCAGGTGATGGGGCCGAGCAGCTGGAGCACGGCCGGCAGCAACATGCAGCGGACCACGATCGCGTCGAGGAACACGGCGAAGGCAAGGCCGAAGCCGAACTCCTTGATCGTGCGCTGGTCCCCGAACATGAACGACAGGAACACGCACACCATGATCGCCGCGGCCGCGGTGATCACGCGCCCGGTGCTGGCGATGCCGTCGCTGACCGCGTCGGATGCGTCACCTCCGCGGACCCAGTGCTCGCGCATGCGTGAGATCAGAAACACCTCGTAGTCCATCGACAGCCCGAACACCACGGCGAACATCAGCACCGGGATCCACGGCTCCACCGGCCCCTGCTGCACGCCGAGCAGGCTCCCGAGCCAGCCCCACTGGAACACGGCGACGGTGGCGCCGATCGCCCCGCCGATGCTCAACAGGTTCATCAGCGCCGCCTGCACCGGGATCACCACGGAGCGGAAGATCAGGAACAGCAGCAGCGCCGAGAGCAGCACGACGATCGCGATGAACAGCGGCAGCTTGGTCGCCAGCACATGGGAGAAGTCGACCGATCCGGCGGTGAATCCGCCGACGAGGACCGGGATCCCGGTGCGGCGCTCGAGCGAGGGCAGCACGTTGTGGCGCAGCCGAGCGACCAGACGCGCCGTGGCCGGGGCCTGCGGGGCCGAGTCGGGGTAGAGCTGCATCACCGCGATGGTTCCGGTCGGCGCGAGGACGGGCTGCGTGACCGCGGCGACTCCGGGAGTGGCACGCGCGGCCGCTCGGACGGCGGCGAGAGTGGCGGTCTGATCCCGCCCGTGAAGTTGCGCCACGAGAGCGAGCGGACCGTTGAACCCGGCCCCGAAGCCTTGGGCGAGCAGGTCATAGGCGTGACGCGAGCTGAGGTTCGCCGGGTCGTTCCCGGCGTCGCTGCTGTCCAACCGCAGCGCGAACGCCGGTGCCAGGAACGCGACCATCACGGCCAGCGACGCGATGGTCAGCGCCCGCGGCCGCGCCCGCACGATCGCCGCCCAGCGCACCCAAGCGGAGCCCGGCCTGCGCGGTGGAGTCCGATGGCCGCCGCGCCGCCGCACGATCCGAGCGCCGAACCGCGACAGCAGAGCCGGCAACAGCGTCAGCGATGCCGCGAGGGTGAGCAGCACGGCGAGCACGGAGCCGATCGCCAGCCCGTACATGAATTTCACACCGGTGGCGAACATGCCGAGCAGGGCGATGACGACCGTCGCCCCGGCGAGCAGGACCGCTCGCCCGGAGGTGTCCATCGCACCGAGTACCGCCTGCTCCACATTCCCCTCGGCGAGGAAGTTCTCGCGGAATCGCGTGACGATGAACAGGGCATAGTCGACACCGACCCCGAGGCCGATCATCAGCGCCAGCTGCGGAGAGACGTTGGACATGCTCGTCACGTGCGTGGCGAGTGCGATCAGTGCCACACCGGTGACCAAGCCGAGACCGGCGGTGATCAGCGGCATCCCGGCTGCGGTCATCGAGCCGAACGTGATCAACAGGATGACCAGGGCGGCGATCACCCCGACCGATGTGGCCGGACCGATGCTGAAGCCCTCGGCGTTCTCGATCGCCTGGCCGCCCGCGGCGATGCGCAGGCCGGGCACGTGGACCCCTCTGACCTGATCGAGCAGCGCCTTGCCGGCGCTGGCCGGGAGCAGATTGGCGCGTCTGTCGTAGTCGATCGTCGCGAACGCGATCGTCCGGCCGTGCGACACCTGCACGTGGCCCGCCGGGCTGTATGGGCTGATGACCCCGGCCACGTGCGGGAGGGTGCTCACGCGGGCCAACAGGGGCGTGATCGCGGCTCGCACCGGAGCCGCGTCGATGGTGCCGTGTGTGACCCGCACGACGATGGTGTCGACATCGCCGCTCTGGGACCCGAACTCGCGCGTGAGCAGATCGCTGGCGCGCTGGGACTCCGTCCCCGGCAGCGTGAAGTTCGTGGCGTAGCGGCTTCCCAGGGTCCCCGCGGCCACGGTGGTCAGAATCGCCAGCGCGACCCAGGCCACGACCACCCGCCGGCGGTGGCGCATGCACCAGCCGGCGAGGGCCAGCATCATTCCGTACCTCCTGCTCTCGTCCATCGCCGTTCCCCTTCTCGATCTCGTGTCGGTGCGTGGTAATGAGCTTCGGCTAAGCCGCGCTCGAGGACATCGGCAGATCGCCGCCTGATCACCGCCCGCCGACCTCAGCTGCGCGCGCCCGACCCCTTACCGATGATCTGACCTCCGCTGCGAGCGGCCGACCCGTGGCGTTTAGCGTTGACCCATGCGGATCGCGGTGCTCGCCGACATCCACGGGAACCTGCCCGCGCTGCGCGCGGTCCTAGCCGAGATCGATCGCGAGCCGGTCGATGCGCTCGTGGTCGCGGGCGACGTCGTCGGGGGCCCGCTCGTGCGCCAGTCGCTCACGCGGTTGGACGCCCGAGCCGAGCCCGCGCATTGGCTCCGCGGCAACAGCGAGCGCGAGGCGGTCGCCGTCTATGACGGGGCGCCGGCGTCCGAGGGTCCGGCGGGCACCGTCGCCACTCCCGGCCCGGCGCTGACCGATGCGCTCGACGGAGTCGGCGAGCCGCTCGTGGTCGGCGGGCACACCCACCGGCAGTTCATCCGGCGCATCGACGAGGAGCTCACCTATGTGAACGCGGGCAGCATCGGACTGCCGTACGAGGGGCGCGCCGGCGCGTTCTGGATGATCGTCGCCGACGGCGTCCCGGAGCTGCGGGAGACCGGCTACGACCTCGAGGCCGCGGTCGCGGAGATGCGGGCCTCTGGGCTGGACGGCTTCGATGCTCAGCTCGAGCGAGCGCTGCTGCAGCCGGCCGACCCCGACGCCGTGGCGGCGCTGCTCGAGCGCATGGCCGGCCGGGGCTGAGGGCCGACTCCCCGCCTCACATGCTCAGCCTGCCCTCGGCCACGACGAGGCCCGATCCGCTGACGCGCACCCGCTGCCCGGACACGGTGACCCCGATCCGGCTGGGGCGTCCGAGAGCGTGACCCTGCTCGACGAAAGCGGTCCTGCCCTCGGGCACCTCGCCGGCGGCGCTGAGCCGGGCGACGAGCGGCCCGGCGGCGGTGCCCGTGGCCGGGTCCTCGACGATGCCCATCGCCGGGTTGAAGAAGCGCGCGTAGGCGACGGCGCCGGCTGCGTCAACCGGGTCGCGGCTGTACACGTAGCACCCCTCGCCGCCTGCCGCGCTCAGGATCGCGGCCAGCCGCCGGCCGTCCGGCGCCGCCCGGTCCACCGCGGCACGGTGCCGTACGGGAACCATCAGATGCGCGGCGCCCGTGGAGACGACCTGGGGGCCGGGGTCGGCCGGGAGGTCGTCGGCGCCGAGGCCGAGTGAGGCAGCGAGCTCGGCGCGGTTCCCGACCGATCGACCGAACCGCGGTGGTGACTGATCCATCGCCACGGCGACCGGGTGCCCGGGTGCGCGCAGGAGCTCGACCGGGAGAACCTCGCCGGCGATCTCCTGGGCGAGCGCGGACCCGAGGCCGTCAAGCCGGCCCGCGGCCTCCAGCCACAGCCACGCTCCCAGCGCGTTGTGCCCGGCTCCGCCGACCTCGGCCCCGGTCGGCGTGAACGAGCGAAGGCGCCATGCGGCCCCGGGGAGGCTCGGGCGGAGCAGGAACGTCGTCTCGGATTGGTTGAACTCGCGCGCGATGGCCCGCATCTGCCTCTCCGCGAGGCCGTCGGCGTCCGGAACCAGCGAGAGCGGGTTTCCGGTCAGTGGGCGGCTCGCGAACACATCGACGAACGCGAAGGCGACAGAGCTCATCGCGCTCGTATGCCCACCTGCCTCAGGACGTGAACCCGTCCCGCCAGCTCGCGTGCTGCGGGGTCCAGCCGAGCTCGCGCTTGGCCTTGGCATTCGACGCCCCCCGAGTCTCGGTCATCATCAGGGCACCGGCCTCGCCGGCGAACAGCCGCCCGACGAAACGCGGTATCCGGTGTGGGGGGCGGGCGCCGAGCTGGGTGGCCAGCGCGGGCAGCCAGTCGGCCACCGGGGCTGGGTCGTCGTCGACGACGTTGTAGATCCCGCGGGTGGCGTGCTCCAGCGCCGCCACGGTCGCGTCGGCCGCATCCGCGACGTGGATGAACGACCACACCCCGGCGCCGCTGCCGAGAACCGGGAACCGCCGCTTGCGCACCATTTCGAATTGGTCGCCGCCGGGGGAGAGGGACGTGCCAGGCCCGTAGAACATCCCGTAGCGCAGCACGATCCCCTCGGTCCACTGCGCGCCCGTGACAGCCTCCTCCAAGTGGCGGATCGCCGCCAGCGTCTCCCGCATCTCCCGCGCCGGAGCCGGGTCGAGCGGATCCTGCTCGTTCTTGACCGGGCCTCCGGTGCGCGCATACGGCCAGCTGGTGAAGCTCTGCGCGACGAACCGCCCGACGCCGGCGGCGCGACCGGCGGCCAGCAGGTTGTCCGTGCCCTCCGTGCGCAGACGGTTGGTGGCGGCGAAATCGCGGTCGAAGTGGCGCGTGTCGAGCGACGCGATCGCCGTCAGCTGATGGATGATCGCCTCCGGTTGCGCCGCGGTCACGGCGGCCGCGACCTGGTCGGGGTCGAGCGCGTCGGCCACCACCGACGTGGCGCCCCGCTCGGCCAGCGCCGCCTGCTTTGCCTCCCGCCGGGTCATCGCGACCACCTCATGGCCGGCGCTGACCAACCGGGGTACGAGCTGCATGCCCATGGCTCCGGTTGCGCCGGCAAGGAACACCTTCATCGCCACTCCTTTCGTTCGTTCACGATCTTGACGGGAGATGCGGGGTGGCTGTGAAAGACTCGAGGCACCGTCCGCATCGGCGGGTCATGGCCGCGGGCGGCAGCTCGCGACGATCAGCGCTCCGATCGCGCACAGGACGGCCGAGACGAGCGCGGCGTGGTCCCAGCCGTGGAATCAGGACCCTGCCGGGCCGAGCGTCCTGCGCCGCCATCGCACCACGAGGGCGACCCGGCCGCGCCGCCGAGGTAGCGCGCCGTGTTGTTCGCGCCGCTGCCCATGCCGACCCGGTCGTGGGGCACCGACTCGACGGCGAGCCGGCCGAGTGCCGCGTTGGCGATGCCGCTGCCGATACCGGCGACGACCAATCCCGGACAGCAGTGCCGTCCAGCTCGATCCGGTGCCCATCCCGGTGAGCGCGATCTCGCCCACGGCGGCCAGCGCCAGTCCGATCGCGAGGCGCGTCTCGGGACTGCAGCCGCCCGGGCAGCGGACGCGCGGCGAGCGCCACGACCATGCTGGTCGCCGACCACGCCGCGAGCACGAGCGCGCTGCCGAGTGCGCTCGTGTGCAGGGCCCGCTGCATCACCGCGGGGGAGTAGCTCATCAGGCCGATCACCGCCAGGCCGGTGAAGAGAGCCCCGGTGATCGAGGCCAGGAACAGCGGCTCGGCGAACAGGCGGGGGTCGAGCATCGGGCGGCGCTGCGGATGACCTCGACGACGGCGAACGCGCCGAGCAGCAGCCGCCCCCGGCCGAGCAGCGCGATCGTCGGTCGTGCTGGTCCAGTCGTGTCGCCCCTCGACGAGGCCGGCGGTCAGGAGCGCCATGCCGGCACCGAGCGTGGCGACGCCCGGGAGATCAAGCGTCCGCGCGTGCGGCGCGACGCGATTCGGGCAGCGTCGCCGCCATCGGCGCAGCACGACGCCGGCGGCGAGCGCCTCGACCCAGAATCTGCTGCGCCAGCCGAACGCCGGCGGCCAGCGCCGCGCCGCGGCATCGGCCCGAGCGCGATGCCGCCGCCGACCGCGGCGCCCCAGACGCCGGTGCGCGTGCGTCCGCGCGCTGGCCGGCGGGAAAGGCGTGCCCGATCGCGCCGAGGCTCGCGGCGACCACGCCCGCGCCGCAGATCCCCTGCAGCACGCGGGCCGCGACGAGGACCGCCATCGTCGGGCGCGAGCGCCCCAGCGACGCTGGCTCACGGCGAGCCACGCGGCGCTCCACGCGAGCACCCGGCGACGTCCGAGATCATCGGCGAGCGCGCCCGACCGTCAGCAGAGCTGTGGCGAGCCCGAGGCTCATGCCGCTGAGCGCCCACGTCTGGCCGGCGACGCCGGCGTGAAGGGCGTGTGCGCTGTCGCCGACGGTCGTGACGACGAACGCGCTGAAGTCGGCCGAGCACGAGCAGCGTCGCCGAGCGCGGCGACGGTCAGCGTCCGCCTGGCGTCCGCGCGCGGAGCCGGCGGCCGCTGCGGCGGCAGCCGGTGCGACGCCTCGTCGGTCGTGATGGGTGTTGCGCGATTGGCATCGAGCGCAGCCTCCTCAGGAGTTCAATGATCGAACTCGAGCGACGCACGGTAGCACAGAGGGTTCAATGATCGAACCGGACCTCGCTATACTGGTGTCATGCTCGGCAAGGACTACGAACGACAGGACTGCTCGATGGCGCGTGCGCTGGAGTCGATCGGCGAGCGCTGGACGCTGCTGATCGTCCGCGACGCGTTCTACGGCGTGCGGCGCTTCAGCGACTTCCAGGCCCACCTCGACATCCCGAAGGCGGTGCTGTCCGACCGGCTGCCGGGGTTGGTCGAGGACGGGATCCTCGAGCGGCACCCGGATCCCGAGCATGCCGGCCGCCATCTCTACGAGCTGACCGCGGCCGGCCGCGATCTGTGGCCGGTGCTCTACGCGCTGCTCGTCTGGGGCGGTCGTCACCGCCGGACCGAACAGCCGCGTGTTCGAGCACGCGAGCCTGCGGCACGTAGCTCGACGATACGGGCGTCGTGCCCGGACGTGCAAGATCACGCCGGGCGCCGAGGACATCGTCACGGCCCGGCGCCGCGGGCGGGTCAGCCGGCGCGAGGATCCGGTCACGGTCGCGCTGCGGGCCCCGCACCGGCTGCTCGAGCCGGTCGAGACGCACTGATGGCCACGCGCACGCGCATCCTGCTCGTCTCGGGGAGCCTGCGCCAGGCGTCGACGAACACGGCGGCGCTGCGCACGCTGCAGCAGCTCTGCCCCGAGGGCATCGAGGCGATTCTCTACGGCGGCCTCGCCTCCCTACCGCACTTCAATCCCGATGACGATGCCGATGGCGCGACCCTGGCGCCGGCGGTGGTCGAGCTGCGTGCCGAGCTGGCCCGGGCCGATGTCGTGCTGTTCTCCACCCCCGAGTACGCCGGGGCGCTTCCCGGCTCGTTCAAGAACCTGCTCGACTGGACCGTCGGCGGCGGGGAGACGTACGGGAAGCCGGTGGCGTGGGTGAACACCGCGGGTCCGGCGGCGCCGACCGGGGCGGCGGATGCTCATGCCTCGCTGCGTCGAGTGCTCGGCTACACAGGCGCTGAGATCATCGAGGAGGCCTGCCTGCGCATCCCGGTGGCGCGCAACCAGATCGGGAGCGATGGGCTGATCGCGGATCCGGAGATCCGGGCGCGCCTCGGGGAGCTGGTGGCGACGCTGGCGGGCGGCCCCCAGCCGAGCACGCGGGAATCGGACCAGCCCGACCCCGAGGCGCTCAGAGGCCACAGGGGCGTGAAGTGACCGCCCTGCGGATCCGACAGCGCGATCATGGTCGGCACCTGCATTGGGGTGCCCTGGGCGCCCTCGTGGACACAGCCGGCCGGCACCGGCTCAGTGGGGCCCGCGCGGAGCGATTCGGCGGATCTGGATGTCCTGCGCCACCCCGTCGCCGGGGATCCCCGCCGGCCCCGATTCGACGGCGGCGATCAGGGCCTTGAGCTCGGCCAGGTCGAGCTCGACCGTGTGGGCCTGGCCGTCGATCGTCTGCACCGCCGTCGGCACGATCGCGTCGCCGGCGTGGGCGGCCTTGATCGTGGCCCGGAACGCGAGCTGGGTGCCGGTCTGGCCCCATTCAACGGCGAACCGACCCTCGAGGCGGTGGCCGATCCAGGCGATCGCCACCATCAGGGCGCCGACGATCACGAGCGGCAACGTCCACACGGAGCTGCTCATCAGCAGGCCGCCGATCAACAGCAGCAGGACGCCGGTCAGTGACAGCCGAACACGCGGCTGTGAGAGCCACTCGGCCGCGGAGGACGCGAGCGCCGCGAGTTGAGCCGGCCGGTGGGAGGAGGGGGACGCCGCCGGCGCCTCCGGGGTCGGCGCCGCGGGGGCGGCCTCGCCGGCCGCCGGCGCCTCCGGGGCTTGCGCCTCCGGCGTCGGGCCCGGGTGTTCTGGTTCGTGTGCCCGCTCGGAATCCATCACCTGTGACGCCCTTCGTCATCTGCGTTGACTCGTTGCCCTTTCGACCCGCACGGGGTCGTCCCTCCCTGACCGCGATCCGAGGTGTCAGACCACGGCGCGGGCGTGCTGGCGCCTCACGGGACAGTGCCGTCTCCGGGCTCCCGCCCCGACGCCTCGCTAGGCTCGAGACATGACCGAGCCGGAGGATGATCCGCCACCCGAGGCGGGGAAGCTGCCCACCGGGCGGCTGGCGAGGACCGCCCGCGTCGGCGGGCTGGTCACCGGGCAGGGACTGCGGTGGGCCGGGATGCGGACCGCCAACCGGGTGCGCACACCGGAGCGGGCCGCCGAGGCCCAGAGCGAGCGGACGGCGGCGCTCGTTCACCAGCTCGTCGAGCAGCTCGGGCAGATGCGCGGCGCGGCGATGAAGGTCGGCCAGATGATCTCGATGGTCGAGTTCGACGGCCTTGCCGAGGACCAGCAGGACGAGCTCCAGCGCAAGCTCGCCGCGCTCCGCGACGACGTCCCGCCGGTGGCGTTCGCCGACCTCGAGAAGCTGATGCGGCAGGAGTTCGGCGGCGCCGCTGGAGCGGGTGTTCTCGGACTTCGACGAGCGCGCGTTCGCCGCCGCCTCGATCGGGCAGGTCCATCGCGCGACGACCATCGACGGCGACGAGGTCGTGGTGAAGATCCAGTACCCCGGAGTCGCCGAGGCGGTCGAGACGGATCTGCGCAACGCGACGCTGCTGCTGCCGCTCGTCAAGCGCCTCGCGCCCGGGCCTGGACGCGAAGGCGCTGGCGGCGGAGATGCGCGAGCGGATCGGCGAAGAGCTCGACTACGAGCTCGAGGCCCAGAACCAGCGCCGCATCGAGCGACTGATGCGCGGACATCCGTTCATGCGCGTCCCCCGCGTCGCACCGACCTCTCGACGCGGCGAGTGCTGGTCTCCGAGTACGTCGCCGGCGAGCGCTTTCGAGGCCGTCCGCCGGGCCGACGAGGCCGCAGCGCGACCGGTACGGCGAGATCGTCTTCCGGTTCTTCTTCGGCCTGCTCTATCGCGATCGGATCGCCCTCGGCGATCCGCATCCCGGCAACTACCTGCTGCTGCCCGACGGCGGCGTCTGCTTCCTGGACTTCGGACTCGTGCGTAACGTCGACGCCGCGCGCGTGTCGACGGAACGGGCGATTGCGCTCGCCGTCCGCGATCGCGATGCCGGCCGGCCTCAAGGCTGCGCTGATCGCGGCGGGGTACCTCCCCGCCGATCGGGCCGACGCGGTCGATGCCGATTGGGCGCTGGGGCTGATGCGCATGGCGATCAAGTGGTACGCCGTGCCGGGAGAGCGCCGCTTCCCGCCCGATCGACGCTCGCCGCGGCCGCGACGCGCGAGCGCTCCTAGACGACGAGCAGCGCGCGGCGATGCGGACGCAGGTGAATCAGTTCACGATGCCGCCCGAGGCGATCCTGATCCGGCGGATGCACGGCATCGTCGCGGTCGTGCTCGGCCAGCTCCGGGCCGGCGCGGACTGGGGCGCGATCGCCGCGGAGTACCTGCACGGCGCCGCCGCCCGCGACGGCACTGGGACGGGCCGAGGCCGACTTCTTCGCTCGCCGGGGTGGCGCGGGCGGCGTCCGGGCCGAAGCGGCCGGGTGACATGCCCGCGCTGCGGCGCGGCTACCAGGTCCGGATCGGCTGACTCGGAGCGCTCCGCTGGATGCGCAGGCGCATGTCCAGCACGATCGCCCCCTTCGTCATGCAGCGCACCGGCGTGAGGTCGGCCTCGACGATCTCCGGGACCTCGCGCAGGAGCAGCGCGAAGCGCAGCAGAGTCTCGCGGACCGCGTCGCGGTCCAGCGGCGGATGCCCGCGAAACCCGCCGAGCTGGGTGACGACGCTCTCCGAGCCCTCGATCAGCTCGTCGGCTTCCATGTCGGTGCTCGGCAGCAGGCGGAAGGCGGTCGTCCGCCCGAGTCCGGCCTGGCGGCCGCCGAGGCCGATCGCCATCACCGGCCCCATCTCGGGGTCGCTGACGGCCCCGATGAGCAGATCGGCGCCGGGCGGCATCAGGGGCTGCACCACTGCGCCGATCCAGCGGTCGGCGCGTCCGGCCGCCCGAACTCGCCGGTCGAGCTCGCGCCAGCCCGCGAGCACCGACTCCGGCCCCTCGAGCCCGAGCAGGACGGCGCCGATGTCCTCGGCGTGGTCGGGCGCGACGAACTCCGCTTTGAGTGCGATCGGGCCACCGAGCTCGGCGCCGACGGCGCTCACCGCGTCGGCGTCGGGGCAGTGGTAGGAGCGCACCACGGCAATGCCGTGCGTCCCGAGCAGCGCCTCTGCCTCGTTCGCCGGCAGCCACAGGTCGCGGCCGTCGCCGCTGCGCTCGAGCCGTTCGGCGATCAGCGTACGGGCCGTGGCCGCATCGATGTCCTCGTAGCGCGGGCGCTGCCCCAGTGGGCGCGAGAGCCACTCCCGGCGCTCGGCCGCCCGCGCCAGCACGTCGGCGCACGAATCCGGGAACAGGAAGTTCGGCACTCGCTGGGACAGGGCCTCCGGCAGTCGCCCGTCCGCTGTGATGACCGACGCGACGACCGGCTTGGCGTGGGGCGCCGAGGCACGCGAGATCGCCTCGAGCACTGCGTTCGGATCGCCGCCGGAGACGTCGACGTAGTGGGCCATCAGAGCATCGACGCCCGGGTCGCTCAGCAGGCCCCGGACGCCCGCGGCGTACTGCGAGGGACCCGCGTGGATGTCGAGCACGAGGGGGTTGGCGACCGTGCCCTCGGTCTTCGACGACACCAGACCCCGGGCCGCGCAGGCGTCCGTGGCGAGGGTGGCCACGCCGGTCGAGTTGCTGAGGATTCCGATCCGTCGCCCCTTGGGGAGCGGCTGGGACTCGAAGAACTCGGCCGCGTTGAACAGCTCCTCCCCGCTGCGGAACCGCAGCACGCCGGCCTGGTCGAGCAGCGCATCGACGACGATGTCGCCGCGCAGTGCCGCGGCGGTGTGGGAGCGCGTGTCGGACGCCGGCTGGTCAGGGATGTACCGACCCTTGAGGGCGAGGATCGGCTTGCGGCGGGCGACCCGCTGGGCGATGCGCGTGAACCGCTCGGGGTTGCCGAACGTCTCGACGTACAGCATCACCGCCGCCGTGCGGCTGTCCTCCTCCCACAGCTCGAGCAGGTCGTTGGTCGAGACGTCGGCGCGATTCCCGAGCGAGGCGAAGCTCGACACGCCCAGCCGGCGCGCGGCGGCATGGCCGAGCAGCCCGATCCCGATCGCGCCCGACTGCGAGCAGATCGCCAGGTGCCCGGCCGGAACGGTGGCCCGGGCGAAGGTCGCGTTCAGGCTCACGCCCGCTCGGGTGTTGACGACGCCGAGCGAGTTGGGGCCGACCATCCGCATGCCCGCGGTGCGCACGATGTCGAGCAGACGCTCCTCGCGCGCGCGGCCCTCATCGCCGTCCCCGAGTCCGGCGGTGAGGACGAGCAGCGCCTTGGCGCCGGCGCTCGCCGCCTGCGCGGCGATTTCGGCCACCTCCGCCGGCGGCACCGCGATCACGACCAGCTCGGGCGCCTCCGGCAGCTGCGTGAGGGACTCGGCGGCCCGGATCGAGTGCACCACCCCACCTGATCGGTTGACCGGAGTGGCGACGCCCTGGAAGCCGCCGCCGACGACATTGGCCAGGACGGCTCCACCCACGCTTCCGGGTGAGCTCGAGGCGCCGACGACGGCCACCGAGGCGGGAGCGATGATCGGGCGCAGCGAGGCGACGGCACCGAGGTGATCGCGCTCGGCGATGCGGTCCTTCACCTCCTCGTTCGGGGTGATGTCGAGCGACACCGTCACCTCGCCGGCCGCGCCCTTGCGCCGGATCGCGTAGCCCGCGTGCTCGAAGACGCTCAGCATCGGCCGGTTGCCGGCCATCACCTCGGCGTCGAAGCGGTGGATGTCCTTGGCCGCAGCGATCTCCGCGAGCTGCTCCAGCATGCGGGTCGCCATCCCGCGCCCCTGAGAATCGTCGGCCACGGCGAAGGCCACCTCGGCCACGCCCGGCTCGCGCAGGCCGTCGAAGCCGGCCGCCGCCACCACACTGTCTCCGCGTCGCCCGATCAGGGCCACGCGGTCGTCGCCGTCGGCCTCTGCGCAGTCCCGCGCCGCCATGTCGGTGCGCCCATTGCCGTGGAAGCGCATATAGCGACTGTCGGACGAGAGGCCGTCGTAGAACGCCTTGATGTCGTCGAAATCGTCCGGCCGGGGCGTCCGCAGTCTCAGCGTCGAGCCGTCGCTGAGAATCACGTCGCGGATCAGCTCTCGGGCGCTCATCGGCTCGCACGGTCTACCACGGACCGGCGGCGATCGGCAGGCCGGGTCGTGCCTCAGCCGAAAACGGGGCACGTCACGCCCATGCGCTACGCCAGCGGGTTCGATCTCCACGGGACGGGTACAACGAATCGGTGATGGCTCAGACACGACCTGACGGCAACGGCGAGTTGCCGGACGACCTGCGGGCGAAGACCGAGGAGGCGCGCCGCGAGCTGGCGCGCGAGGACGAGCGGGTGAGCCCGGAGTCCGGCCCTGACTCCGCGAGGTCCGGCGCCGACGCCGAGGAGGCGGACGATGCCTCCGAGGTCGTGCGTCAGCGGGCGGAGGATCAGCGGCTCGAGGCGGCCCAGGAGTCGGCGCGGCTGGAGCTGAGGACCCGGCGCTCGGAGTCGGACTGACCGCCGCTCGGCGCCCGGTCGGGCGATGAGTTTGCCGCCGAAGACCTCGGGTAGCCCGATGACGAGGACTTCCATCGAGAGACGAAGGAGTTGATGCCAGATGGCCAACGAGCTCCAAGGCAAGCGTGTCGCATTCCTGTTCACCGAGGGCGTCGAGCAGGTCGAGCTGACCGAGCCGCTCCGGGCCGCGCGCGGGGCGGGGGCGGAGGTGGATCTCGTCTCGCTCGACACGGGCGAGGTGCAGATGTTCAACCATCTCGACAGGGGCGAGACGATCGAGGCCGATCGCTCGGTCTCGGACGCCGATCCGTCCGACTACGACGGCCTCGTCCTTCCGGGCGGCGTCGCCAACCCGGATGCGCTGCGCACCGACAGCGATGCGGTCGGCTTCGTGCGCGGGTTCTTCGCCCAGGACAAGCCCGTGGCGGTCATCTGCCACGGTCCGTGGACGTTGATCGAGGCCGACGTGGTGCGCGGTCGCACGCTCACCTCGTGGCCGAGCCTGCAGACGGACCTCCGCAACGCCGGGGCCAACTGGGTCGACGAGGAGGTGCACGTCGACAACGGGCTCGTCACCAGCCGCAACCCGGACGACCTGCCGGCGTTCTGCGCCAAGCTGGTCGAGGAGATCGCCGAGGGCCGGCACGAGCAGCACGTGGGCTCGGGCGCCCGGGCGAGCTCGTGACCGCGTCGATTGTCGGTCTGCTCGCGGCGGCCGGCATCGGCGCGCTGTCGTTCGGGCTGCCGCTGAGCCGCCGCCGGCGTTGATCCGCTATCCGAGGAGGTCGAGCACCGCCGTCTCGACCTCCTCGCGGGCGCTTGCTTCGCTTGGCCAGGTCGATGCTCGCCAGTGGCCGCTCGAGCGTGTCGGCGACGGTGTGGCCGGCCCGGAAGCGATCGAATACCCGCGGATCGATGTACGACGCGCGGCACACCGCCGGCGTGTTGCCCAGGTAGGCCGCCACCGCCTTGACCGAGGCGTTGATCGCGCGCTTGCGTCGTACAGTGTCAGCGCGCCGCGGTCCCACACGGCCATCGTCGTCAGGACGGCCCAACCGCCGGCGATGAAGCGGGCGCGATCGGGGGCCTGCCGGGCTCGGGGCCTGGACGCGGGACACACCACTAGATCTGCTCGTGGACTCGGATCGAGCGCTCGAGGTGCAGTCCCGCCTCGCGCTCCGATCCGAGCTTGTCCTCGAGCAGTGAGTTGGCGATCGCGTCTAGCTTGTGCTGGATCGCCCGTTCCGAGCGCAGCTCGGCGTTCTTGACCAACGCGACCAGGCCAAGCGTCATCGCCGACATCAGCCCGGCGGCGCCGGCCTCGAAGCGGTCGCTGGCCCCGAGGGTGAAGCCGGCGGCCCAGACGAGCACCACGAGAGCGCAGAGGACGAAGAAGTGCGGAGAGCTGGCCAGAAAGGACGCTCGCTCGGCCAGCCGCTCGAACCGCCCGCGCTGAAAGCCCTCGGTCCGGTCGGCCGGGTGTTGGATCGCCGCGCCGATCCGCTTACGTTGGGTACGCGCCATCCCCAGGCGCTACCCGCCGTCGCGGCGGGCGAATCACGGCCGCTTAAACAAGGCGGGCGGCGCTCTCAGTGAGCCACGCCGCCCGCCTCGCCGGAGAGAGAGTGCCGGAGACGTGACCGACACGTGGACGCAGATACCCCCCTCACGGGCCGCCAAACAGTTCTTTGGCCGGGCGGCTCGGCGGGTCAGTCATGAGTAGCATGCCGCGTCCGTCAGCTCCCTGGGGGTGGTTGTGGCCGACCGCAGCGACATCGATTTCAGCTATTCGTTGACCGACCGGGTCGTGCGACTCGGACTCGGTGAGCTCGCCGATTTCAGCGGCGCGCGCTACGACGGTGACTTCACGCTCAGCCTCGAGCAGGCCCAGCGGCGCAAGCACGAGTTCATCGCCGAGCAGATCGGGATCGAGCCGGGCCGGCGGGTGCTGGATCTCGGCTGTGGCTGGGGCGGCCTGCTCAACTACATCCGCAACCGCGGCGCCCGCGGGCTCGGCGTCACCCTGTCCTCGGCCCAGGAGATGTCGTGCCGCCGGCACGGACTCGACGTGCATCTGCAGGACGCCAGGACCGTCACCGGGGATACGTTCGGGCCTTTCGACGCCGTGGCCAGCCTGGGCGCGTTCGAGCACTTCTGCTCGCCCGAGGACTACGAAGCGGGTCGCCAGGACGACGTCTACCGTAGCCTCTTCGGCAACGTGGCCAGCATGCTGCCGGACAAGGGTCGCTTCTACCTCCAGACGATGGTGTTCGGGCGCAACATGCCCCCGCCGGAGACCGTCGATCGCAACGCGCCCAAGGGATCGGACGAGTGGTTCCTGGCCGTGATGGCGGCGGCGTTCCCGGGCTCGTGGCTGCCGTTCGGCTCCGAGCAGGTCGTCCGCTGCGCCGAGCCGCACTTCCGCCTCATCTCGCGCGAGAGCGGCCGTCTCGACTACATCGAGACGATCAATCAATGGGACAAGCGGATCGACGCCTGGAATCCGCGCATGGCGCTGCTCAAGCTCAGGCTCCTGCCGCGCTGGCTCACGAGCCCCGACTTCCGCTTCGCGTACACCTCCGGCGGCAGCTCGAACCGCGAGTGCTTCGAACGCGAGCTGATGGACCACTACCGGCTCGTGTTCGAGAAGGTCTGAGGCGTGAGCCCGCGCGGCTCCGAGCTCTCGGTTCCCGACCGGCTGCTGCTCGGATCCGGCCCCAGTCCGGTGCCCGAACGCGTCCTGCGTGCGCTGGCGCAGCCGACGATCGGGCACCTGGACCCGGCCTTTGGGGCGTTGATGGAGGAGACGATGGAGCGCCTGCGCCGGACGATGCTGACCGAGAACCGGGCCACGCTGGCCGTCTCCGGCACCGGCAGCGCCGGCATGGAGGCGATGGTGGTCAACTTCGTCGCGCCGGGCGACCGGGTCGTGTGCGGCGTGGGCGGCCTGTTCGGCGAACGCATGGCCGACGAGCTGACGCGCAACGGGGCGATCGTCGAGCGTGTCGACGGCGAGTGGGGGCGGGCAATCGATCTCGAGCGGCTGACCGCCGCGCTTGACGAGCGTTCGGCGGCGTTGTTCGTCGTGCACGGCGAGACCTCGACCGGGGTCTGTCAACCCCTCGATGGCCTCGCCGAGGCCTGCCGGGCCGTGGATGCGCTGCTGCTCGTCGATTGCGTGACGTCGCTGTCGGGCCAGCGGTTGGCGATCGACGCCGCCGGCGTCGATGTCGCCTTCAGCGGGACGCAGAAATGCCTCAACTGCCCGCCGGGGCTGGCGCCGTTCACCGTGTCCCCCCGCGCGGCGGAGCGCCTGTTCAGCCGCAGCGAGCCGTGTCGGTCGTGGTACTTCGACCTCCGCGCGATCCTCGCCTACTGGCGCGAGGACGCCGCCGGGGTCGCGCCGCGGGTCTACCACCACACGGCGCCGATCAACATGGTCTACGCGCTGTGGGAGGCCCTCGGGCTCGTGCTCGAGGAGGGGCTCCAAGCGCGCTGGGCCCGGCACGAGCGGGCGCACGAGGCGTTGCGCGGCGCGCTCGAGTCGCTCGGACTGCACCGGCTCGCCCCCGCCGGCGAGGCGCTGTGGCCGCTGCTGGCGGTGACCGTCCCCGACGGCGTCGATGAGGCTGCCGTCCGCCGGCGCCTGTTGCTCGAGTACGGGATCGAGATCTCGGGCGGCCTCGGGCCGCTGGCCGGGCGGGCGTGGCGGATCGGGGTGATGGGCGTGGGAGCCGAGCTCGAGCCCCAGCGCCGGCTGGTGCAGGCGCTGGCGGCGCTCGTCGGTACGGCGGCTACCGGCGGCGAGGCGGTGGAGCGGTTGGAGGCGGGCTGGGCCTGAGGGCTCATTGGTGCCGAATTGGCACGAACGCGTAGCCCACGCGTGACGTTTTTCGCGGGACGATCGGTGGCGTGGATGAGGACCGCGAGCCGTGGACGATTCCGGCGAATGGGCCGCCGCAATCGTCCACGCCTGACCGGGAGGCGGCGATCGTCGCGCTGTTCGCCCGCCAGTACGCCGTTGCGGGCGTCGAGCAGTTGATAGACCTCGGCCTCAGCGGGCGAGCCGTCCGTGACCGTGCCGCCATCGGCCGCCTGCACCGCATTCACCGAGGCGTCTATGGGCTGACCCGCCCTTCGTTGCTCACCCGCGAAGGGCGGTGGCTCGCCGCGGTGTTGGCCTGCGGCCCGGGCGCGGTCCTCTCGCATCGCTCAGCCGCCGCGCTCCTGGAGCTCCGTCCGACCGCCGGCGCGCGCGTCGACGTCACCGCGCCGAACCGGCGTGGTCGCTCACGCCCCGGGATCAGCGCCCACACCGGATCACTGCACCCCGACGACGTCACCATCTTCCGGAACATCCCCTGCACGTCCCTCGCCCGCACCGTGATCGACCTGGCCGAGGTCGTCGACCGCCGCGGCGTCGAGCGCTTCCTCGAGCAGGCCGAGATCCAGCACCGCTTCGACCTGAGGTCGCTGAAATCGCAACTCAGGCGGAATCCGACCCGCCGCGGTGCCCCCGTCGTCGCCGCCATCCTGGACCAGCTCGTCGAGCCGCGCCTGACCCACAGTGAGCTCGAGGAGCGGTTCCTGGCCCTGGTCCGTGAGGCCGGATTGCCGGCGCCGCTCCTCAACGCACGCGTCATCCTCGTCGACGGCACGGCGATCGAGGTCGACTTCCTGTTTCGCTCCGAGCGGCTGATCGTCGAGACCGACGGCCGCGCGACGCACGCCACGCGGTGGGCATTCGAGCAGGACCGCCGCCGGGATCAGCTCCTGCGACTGTCCGGCTTCACCGTGATCCGCTTCACCTACATCCAGGTGGTGAACCGTCCCGACGAGGTCCGGGCCACCCTCGCCCGCCTACTCGCCGGGTAGCTCCTCGAGCAGCCGCGCCACGACCCGGCTGTGGCGCCGGCCCGTGTCCGGCGTGCGGGCGGCCCGCCGGATGACCTCACGCGTACCGACGATCACCGTCGCGAGCTTGGCCCGGGTGATGGCCGTGTAGAGCATCTCGCGGCGCAGGAAGAAGGCGCCGGCGGCCGGATGAGCGACGATGATCGCGACCGGGAGCTCGATCCCCTGGCCGCGGTGGACCGAGCAGGCGTAGGCCAGCTTCAGCCGCTCGGCGTCGTCGGCCGGCAGCCGGAAGATCGCCTCCTCGGCGCTCAGCAGCAGCGCGGGGTCATCGTCGCCGTCGGAGCCGATCTCGTCCAGCAGCCGCAGCAGCATGCCGTTCATCAACCCGAGGTCGTGCAGGTTGCGGCCGGTCAGCATCAGCTTGTCGCCGATCCGGAAGCGCCCGCCCCTCACCGCGGCGCCGTCCGGGTTCAGCGCCTCGCGCAGCGCGTCGTTGAGGCGGTCGATACCGAGCTCGCCGCGGTACACGGGCGCGAACACCTGGATGTCGGCGATCGGGTCGATCCCGTAGTGGGCGGGCAGGCGGGCGGCCACCAGCGACACGATCTCCTCGCGCGCGGCGACCGGATCGGACCGCTCGATCAGGAACAGGTCGCGCCGCATGTCGGCGCCGGCGGCGCTGAAGTCGGGAGCCTCGCCGCGGCGCACGGCATGCGCGCCCTGGACGATCATGCTCCCGGCGGCCTGGCGGAAGATATGGGTCAGGCGCGCGGTGGGGATGAGCTCGGAGGAGATGAGCTCGGCGAACGGCTTGCCGGCGCCGACGGGCGCGAGCTGATCGGCGTCGCCGACGAGCACGACCGAGGTCTTCGGGCCGACGGCCCGCAGCAGCATCACCATCAGCTCGAGGTTGGCCATCGACGACTCATCGACGATCAGCAGGTCGCAGGCGAGCGGGTCCTCCTCGTCGTGCGTCGGTCCCTCGCCGGGGATCCACCCGAGGGCCGAGTGCACGGTGCGCGCGGTGATGCCGGTCGCCTCGGTCATCCGGATCGCCGCCCGGCCCGTCGGGGCGACGAGCATCACGCGTGCCCCCTGGCCGGCGGCGACCGCGCCGATCGTCCGGATCGTCGCCGTCTTGCCTGTGCCGGGGCCGCCTGTGATCAGCGAGAGCCGATGCACGAACGCCGCGCGGACCGCTGCGAGCTGCTCGAGTGTGAGCTGCGGCCCACCGCTCACCGCCGAATCGCCATCGCCTGACCCGCCGCCACCCGGGTCGGCCGGCCCGCCCCCGGCCCTCCCCGCGATCAGCTCGTGCACCCGCTCGGCGAGCTCCGCCTCGAGCTCCGCCGTCGCGCGCCGGTAGATCCATTCCCCGGACCGAGCCAGGTCGCCCGCCTCCACGAGCTCGTCGATGAAGCTCTCGCCGGGGGGATCGGACACGCCGAGCAACTCCCCGAGCGCGCTCCGCAGCGTGCCGAACGGCATGCACGTGCTGCCGCTGCGCTCCGCCTCGCCGAGCAGGTGCAGCACGCCCGCGCGGGCGCGCTCACGTGCGTCGGGCGGCGTCCCCGCGCCGACCGCGATCCGGTCGGCGATCTGAAAGCCGACGCCGAACACGCTCGTCAGCTCGTACGGGCGAGCGGTGACGATCCGGGCCGCCCCCTCGCCGAAGTGGTCCTGCACGCGCCCGACCAGATAGGCCAGCCCATGCGGCGCGAGCATCAGGTGCAGACGTCGCATCGCCCGCAACCCGTCCCACGAGCGGGTCGCCTCCTCGGCTCGGGCCGGCCCGAGGCCGACGGCGGCGAACGCCGCCGACGGATCGCGATCGATCGCGTCGAGCACGCCGTCGGTCCCGAACCGCTCCACCAGGGTGGCGGCGCGCCGGGCGCCGACGTGGCGCACCCGTCGCAGGTAGGCGGTCAGCGCCTCGGCGTCCGAGGGCGGCAGCGGATGGGCCTCGGTGACCTTGACCTGCCGGCCGAAGCGGCTGTCGTCGACCCAGGTCCCGATCACGCGGGCGCGCTCGCGATCCTCGAGGTGCACGAGCGGACCGACGAGCACGACGGCGGCGCCGTCCTCGCCGGCGGCGTCGAGGACGGCCCAGCCCGACGACTCGTTGACGTAGCGCGCCCGGCGCACGGTCACCACGGCATCGAAGCTCGTCATGCGGCACGACGTTAGCCGCCGGGGCAGCAGCCACGCTAACTTGGCTCGAACATGACACAGACCGGCGGCCCGGAGAAGCTCGACGGGAAGATCATCGCGATCGCGTCCGTGGTCGTGATCGGGGCGATCATGTCGATCCTCGACACGACGATCGTCAACGTCGCCCTGGCGACGCTCGGGCGCGATCTGCACGCCGGCCTGGCGACGATCCAGTGGGTCTCGACGGGCTATCTCGTCGCGCTCGCGATGGTGATCCCGATGACCGGCTGGGCGTCGGAGCGCTTTGGCGCTCGGCGCCTGTGGATGATCGTGGTGGCGCTGTTCGTCGCCGGGTCGGTGCTCTCAGGCCTGGCCTGGTCGGCCGGGTCGCTGATCGTCTTCCGCTTCCTGCAGGGCCTCGGGGGCGGGATGATCATGCCGGCGGGGATGACGATCCTCGCCCAGGCCGCCGGGCCGCAGCGGATCGGCCGGGTGATGAGCGTGGTCGGAGCGCCGATGCTGCTCGGCCCGATTCTCGGCCCGGTGCTGGGCGGCCTGATCCTGCAGAACCTGAGCTGGCGGTGGATCTTCTTCGTCAACGTGCCGATCGGCGCCCTGGCGCTCGTGATGGCGTGGCGGGTGCTGCCCCGCTCCGAGCCGCAGCGGGGCGAGCGGCTCGACGTCGTCGGCCTGGCGCTGCTCTCGCCGGGGCTGGCGGCGATCGTGTTCGGACTCTCGGAGACGGCCAGCCACGGCGGCCTGTCCTCGCCCACGGCGTTCCTCCCCATCGTCGGGGGCCTGGCGCTCGTCGTCGCGTTCGTCTACCACGCCCTGCACACGACGCGCGTGCGCCCACTGCTCGACCTCACGTTGTTCCGCGCCCCCGGTTTCGCCGCGGCCGCCGCGGTGGTGTTCCTGATCGGGGCGGCGCTGTTCGGCTCGCTGCTCGTCCTGCCGCTGTACTTCCAGGTCGACCGTGGCCTGTCGACGCTCAGCACCGGACTGCTGCTCGCGCCGCAGGGGATCGGGGCCGCGCTGACGATGCCGATCAGCGGGCGGCTGACCGACCGGATCGGCGGCGGGCGGGTGGTGCTGTTCGGCATGGTCGTGATGACCCTGGCGACGGTCGCGCTGACGCGGTTGGGCGCGCACACGCCCTACGCCACCACCTGCGCGATCCTCGTCGTGCGCGGTATTGGACTCGGCTGCAGCCTGATGCCGGCGATGGCCTCGGCCTACACGACGATCTCCCGCGCCGCGATCCCGCGGGCGACGACGGCGCTGAACGTGTTGCAGCGCGTCGGTGGCTCGATCGGAACGGCGCTGCTCGCCGTCGTGCTGCAGGACCAGATCAAGGCGGCCGTGCCCGGCGCCTCGGGTCTCGGGGGCGGCGCCATCGCGCCGCTGCCGCCGGCGATCCGGGCGCGCATCGCCGAGCCGCTGGCCACCGCCTTCTCCAACACCTTCTGGTACGCGGCTGCGCTCACCGCGGTCGCGATCGTGCCGGCGATCGTGCTCGCGATCAAGGTGCGCGGCCCGGCGCCGGCGGCCGCCGCCCCCGAGCCGCGACGCGCAGCCCAAGCCGCCTGAGCGGCACCGCGACCGGGCCCGGCGTCATCTCCGGGCGCGACGATAGCTCCGCTCGGCGTGGCGGACCGCCGCTTCGATGCCCTCGCTGGCGACCAGGTGCTGGGAGGCGGCGATCAGCGGACGCACCGCGGCCAGGCCGAGCCGGGCCTCGCGGTCGACCGGGGCGATCCGGGCTTCGGAGAACAGCGCCGCGCCGCCGGGCCGCGACTCGACCCAGCTTGCCAGCATCACCCGCACTGTCCCGCGAGCCGACCAGTGGCGGAACTCCTCGGGATCGTCGAGCTCCGGGTAGTCGCGGCGCAGCGTCCAGATCCGGCCCACGAGCCCCGAGACGAGCGCGCCGTCGTCGTCGCACAGGACGGCGAACGGGGCGCTGCGGAACAGGGTGTCGAACTCGAGGTTGGGCGTGAGCCCGGGAATCCGCCAGCGCACCAGGCGCCCGAGCGTGCGGGTGTCGGACAGTCGCACCTCCTGCGCCGCCCTCCACAGCTCGTCGGGAGCGACTCTCGCCTCGCGGAGGTGAGCCACGCGCACGGCCGGGTCCATGAGCCAATGGTCGAGATCGGGGCGCACGAGTCGGTTTCTACACCAGGTCCGCAATCATCCGCCCGTGCTCAGTCATGCCCTCGCGCCCGTGGTGCCGTCGCTCGCCCGCGGGCTCGGCATCCCGCGCCGGCTCGAGGATCGGGCCGGGGTGGCGATCACCTTCGACGACGGGCCGCATCCCCACGGAACGCCGGCCATGCTCGAGATCCTCGCGCGCGAGGGCGCACGGGCAACGTTCTTCATGATCGGCGAGCAGGTGCAGCGCCGGCCGCAGCTGGCCGCCGAGGTGGTCGCCGCCGGTCACGCCGTGGCCCTTCACGGGCACCGGCATCGGCTGCAGCTGCGGCTCTCGGCGCGCGAGGTCGAGAGCGACCTCGCGCACGGGGCGGCGGCGATCGAGGACGCGACCGGAGTCTCGCCCGCGCTGCACCGGCCGCCCTTCGGGATCTACAGCGCCGCCGGGCTGGCGTTCGCACGGCAGCGTTTCCGGCCGCTCCTGTGGTCGCGGTGGGGCAAGGACTGGCGCAGGTTCACCACTCCCGATCGGATCGCCGCCCGCGCGACCCGCACTCTCGCTCCCGGCGACGTGATTCTCCTGCACGACGCGGACTTTTACTCCTCTCGCCGCTCGCACGAGCGCACGGCACTGGCGCTGCCCCTGATCCTGGCAGAGCTGAAACGCTGCGAAACCGCTACCGTCCTGCCTGTCTGACAGGCTTGTCGGTGCGCACGACGCCTGAGACGATGGCGATCCGCACGCGGGGTTTGGCGCTTGGCCGGCTGAACGGCGCCGCCGGTGCAGGAATCGCACGCCGCCGAAAACATGACCACCGCTTCCAGACACAGCGTGCCCGAGCGGAGCGCGCCTGACTTCGCGAGGTTCGCGATCGGGTTCGATCAACGTGATCGAGCGCGCCTGCATGCGCTGATCGACGAGGTCCTCGACTCCAACCGCTGGTCCGAGGCCGACATGCAGAGCCGCTTCGAGGCGGCCTGGGCAGCCCACAACGGCGTGTCCGCGGTGGCGTGCTCGAGCTGGGCCGGCGGGGCGCTCGCCGCGCTCGACTTCGCCGGCGTCGCGGGGGAGACGGTGCTGTGCCCGTCCAACACCTTCATGGCGACGCCGCTCGCCGCCGTGCGGGCCGGCGCGGACGTGCAGTTCGTCGACTGCAACCGGGACGACCTGTGCATGTCCTTCCGGGACTTCGAGGCCAAGGCGGAGCGCTACAAGCCCAAGGCGGCGCTGCTGGTGCACATCGGCGGTCACATCGCCTTCGAGGTGGAGGCGATCGCCGACTATTGCCGCGAGCACGGCATCTTCCTGATCGAGGATTGTGCGCATGCACACGGGGCGAGCTGGAACGGGCGCCGGCCCGGCACCTACGGTGACGCCGGCGTGTACTCCCTGTACGCCACCAAGACGATCTCGACCGGCGAGGGCGGCGTGCTCGTCAGCAGCCGGCCCGAGGTGCTCGAGCACGCGCGGCTGTACCGCAACTACAGCAAGCCGAACTACGAGATCGCCGGCCTCAACTTCCGGATGAGCGAGTTCACGGCCGCGCTCGGCCTGATCGGGATCGAACGGCTGCCCGAGATCGTGGCCTGGAAGAACGAGGTCGCCCGCACCCATCTCGACCCGGTCAACCCGGCCCGGCTGGAGCTGCCCGCGGGGATGACCTCGGGCCTCTACAAGTACATCGTGTTCGACTGGCTGGAGCAGTCGACCGGCCGCGTCTACGACGAGCCGTGCCATCGGATCATGGGTCACGACGTCGAGCTGCCGAACACGGACTGGGTGGCGCGAAACCATTCCTGCGTTCCGCTGTATTACCGGCCCAGCGAGGGGCCGTGACGATGTCGAGCGATCAGGGTGGATTCGAAGGCATGAGAGTGTTGGTCACCGGTGGATCCGGCTTCATCGGGTCGCACGTGGTCGACAAGCTGCGCCTGCGCGGCTACGAGCCGGTGATCTACGACCTCCGCCCGTCGCCGTGGCACGAGCCCGGCAGCGTGGAGACCGTGCTCGGCTCGATCACCGACCGCGAGGCACTCGAGCGGGCGCTGCAGGGTTGCGACGCGGTGGCCCACCTCGCCGCCGTGGCCGACGTCAACGACGTCCACGCCGAGCCCGAGGACGCGGAGCGGGTCAACGCCCGCGGCACGGTCGCCGTGCTCGAGGCGGCGCGCCGCTCCGGGGTCAAGCGGATCGTCTACGCGAGCACGATCTGGGTGTACTCGGACTGCGCGGGCGAGGAGGTCGACGAGGACACGCTCCTGCCGCCGCCCAGCCACCTGTACACGAGCACCAAGCTCGCCGGCGAGCTGTACTGCAAGGCGTACCAGGAGCTGTACGGGATCGACTACACGATCCTGCGCTTCGGCATCCCCTACGGTCCCCGCGCACGTGAGGCGGCGGTCATCCCCGCGTTCGTCAACAAGGCGTTCAAGGGCGAGCCGCTCACGCTGGCCGGGGACGGCAGCCAATCGCGGCGCTTCGTCTACGTCGAGGATCTCGCCGACGGCGTCGCCGCCGGGCTCGACGAGGTCGCGCTCAACCGCGTCTACAACCTGGCCAGCGACGAGACGGTGACGATCAAGCAGATCGCCGAGACCGTCAAGGAGATCATCGGCGACGTCGAGATCGTGCACATGCCGGCCCGGCCGGGCGACTTCGGCGGCAAGCTCGTCTCCAGTGAGCGCGCCGAGCGCGAGCTCGGGTGGACGGCCGCGACGCCGTTCTCCGAAGGCGTGCGCCGCTACGTCGACTGGCGCCGCGAGCAGGCGGCGATCGCCGCCGAGCAGGCCGCACTGCCGCCGCTGCCGATCGAGGAGCCCGACGCCGAGGCGCCCCCGCGCAAGGTGCTGCTGATCTCGGCCGACATCGGCGAGGGTCACGACCTGCCCGCTCGCGCGGTCGCCCGCGAGTTCGCCGATGAGGACCCCGACGCCCGCGTCTCGATCGTCAACGGACTGCCCGCGATGGGGCCGCTGCTGACCAAGGTGCTGCGCGAGAACTCGGCCTTCATGTTCGTGTGGCTGCCATGGCTGTTCGACTTCCAGTACTGGCTGTTCATGAACTTCGCGCCGACGCGCTGGCTCTCGCAGCGCCTGCTGTACATGTTCGGCCGCCGTGGCCTGACGCGCTTGATCAAGGCGCACGATCCCGATGTGATCGTCTCCACCTATCCCGGTGTCACGGCGATCCTGGGCGAGCTGCGCCGCAAGGGCAAGCTGTCGGTTCCGTGCTTCTCCTCCATCACCGACCTCGCGGGGCTGCGCTTCTGGGCCCACCCGGGGATCGATCTGCACTTCGTCACCCACCCCGAGTCGGTGGAGGAGGTCGAGCGCATCGCCGGTCCCGGCAGCGTGCGCTGGGCCAAGCCGCCCACCTCGCCGTCCTTCCTGGTGCCGCGCTCGCGTAAGGACGCCCGCCACGAGCTGGGTCTGCCCGCCGACGATCAGGTGATCGTCGTCTCCGGTGGCGGCTGGGGCGTGGGCAACCTGGTCGAGGCGGTCGAGGTGGCGCTCGAGGTGCCCGAGGCGACCGTGCTCGCGCTGTGTGGCCGCAACGACAAGCTGCGGGCCCGTCTGGCCAAGCAGTACCCGAACGAGCCGAGGCTCCGGCTGATGGGCTTCACCGACCGGATGGGCGATGTGCTCGCCGCCGGCGACGCGCTCGTGCATTCCTCCGCCGGCCTGACGGTGCTCGAGGCGATCATCCGCGGCTGTCCGGTGGTCTCGTTCGGCTTCGGTGTCGGCCACGTGCGGGCCAGCAACGCCGCGTTCGAGCGCTTCGGGCTCGCCCAGGTGGCACGCAAGCGCGCCGACCTCGGACCGGCGATCGAGCGGGCGCTCGCCAGTCACCCCGAGCCCGACGGCTCCTTCGCGCTCCGGCCGTCGACCGCGTCGCTCGTGTTCACCGAGGAGCGGCGCGCGACCCCGACTCCGGCCTGGCGCCTGCACGCGGCCCGGGCGGCCACCACGATGGCGGCTGCGTGCGCGGTGGCCGCCTGGACGCTCACCACCGGCGCCTCGTACAGCCTCGTGTCCCACTTCGCCCACATCCGGCCCACGACCGCGGTGGAGACCACGCATCCCGAGGTCGGGGTGCTCGTCGACGCGCCGTCGGGTCAGGAGCCCGCGCTGGCCGGCGCGCTGCTGGCCAGCGGCATGCACGTCTCGTTCACGCTCGACCGTGCGCCGTCGGCGTCCGAGCTGGGCATCGTGCGCCTCGGCGACCAGCCCGTCCCGCGGCTGCCGACCGGTGGCCTCGTGCGGTGGCTGGGCACGCGTGCGCAGCTGCATCGCCTGATCTCCTCGATGGGCTACACCAGGCATTTCCTATACGCCTCGCGCGGCCTGAGCGTTGGTCAATGGCTGCTCGCTCACGGTGCCGGCGGACTGCCGGTGGCCGGTGCCGTGCGGCTCGACCGCGGGGACTCGGTCGGCACGCTGCGTGCCGGTCAGGTCGTCGAGATCTCGGTCGCCAGCGCCTCGCAACTGGACCCGCTGCTGGCAGAGCTCCGCTCGGCCCTCGATGCGCAGCATCTCACCGCCGTGCCGGTGGGCCGGCTGATGCACGACGCCGGCTCGTCGACCTAGCTGCGCTGCGCCACCGTACATCCCGGAAACGCCGGCGCCGCGGGCGGTTCGCCGGCGGCCCCGCTCCGGGGTCGGGACCGCGAAGCTGCCGAGCGGCTCCTACTCGGAGCTCTCGAGTGTGTCCGCCGCCGCTTCCGCCGCGGTCAGCTGGTCTTCCACGAGCGTGAGCCCGGCGTCCCAGAAGCCGGGGTCGGCGAGGTCGATGCCGACGATCGCGGCCAGGTCCTCTGGGCTGCGCGAGCCCCCGGCCGCGAGCAGCTCGAGGTATCGGCCGACGAACGCCTCGCCCTCCTCGACGTAGCGCCGGTAGACGGACAGGGCCAGCAGCTGGCCGTAGGCGTAAGCGTAGACGTACCCGGGCGTGTTGATGAAGTGGGGCACGTAGGACCACCACATCCGGTAGCCGTCGGTCACCTCGACCGCGCCCCCGAGCAGCTCGACCTGGGTCTCGGTCCACAGCTCGTTGATCCGGTCCACCGACAGCTCGCCCTCGGCCCGCCGGCGCGTATGGACCAAGTGCTCGAAGCGGTTCATCGCCATCTGGCGGAAAACGGTGGCCACGGCGCCGTCGAGGCGCTCGGTCAGCAGGCTGAGCCGCGAGCGCTGGCTGTCAGCGTCGTTCAGCATGCGCCCGAAGACGAGCGCCTCGCCGAACACCGACGCCGTCTCGGCGAGTGTCAGCGGCGTCGATTGGTGAAAGACGCCCTGGGGCTGGGCCAGCGCCGCATGGAGGCCATGGCCGAGCTCGTGCGCCATCGTCAGCACGTCGCGCCGCGTCGCGGTGAAGTTGAGCAGGACGTACGGATGCACGGTCGGCACCGTGTAGGAGCAGAACGCCCCGCCCCGTTTGCCGGGGCGCACGGGCGCATCGATCCAGTGCTCGTCGAAGAAGCGGCGGGTGATCCGTCCCGCCTCGGGCGAGAACGAGTCGTAGGTGTCGAGCACGAGCTCGCGGGCCTCGTTGAAGCTGAAGCTGACGTCGTCGGGCAGGACCGGCGCGGCGCGGTCGTAGTCGGCCAGTTTCGGCAGCCCGAGCAGCTTGGCCTTCAGCGCGTACCAGCGCTGGGGAATGTCGTAGCGCCCGCGGACCGCGTGTATCAGCGCCATGACTGATTCGTCGGAGGCCTCGTTGGAGAGGTTCCGGCTGGCCAACCAGTGCGGATAGTCGCGCAGCCGGTCGTCGACCGCCTTGTCGTGGACGAGCGTGTTGTAGATGAAGCCGCGGGTGCGCAGGCCCGGCTCGAGCGCCGTCGTGACCGCCTCGGCAGCGCGTCGGCGAACTTCGCGCTCCGGGGACTGCAGGCGGCTCAGCGCCACGTCGAGGGAGACGTCGTCGCCGTCGCCGAGCTCCACCCCGAGCGCCGCCGTGAGCTCGCCGAACAGCCGGCCCCACGCGCTGCGGCTGGAGATCGCCTTCTCGGCCAGCACCTTCTCCTCGGGCTCGGAGAGCAGGTGGGGCCGATATCGCCGCACGCTGCGCAGGTAGTGGCGGCAGAAGTCAAGCCCGTCGGGCGCGAGCAGCTCCTCCGCCCGCTCGTCGTCGAGCGCGGCCCACTCGAGCTCGAAGAACAGCAGCATGGTCTCGATCGCCGTCGCGCGCTCCTGCACGAGCTGCAGCAGGGCGCCGCGGGCGGGATCGGCGGTGTTGGTGGCAAAGCGCAGTGAGGCGTAGGAGCCGGCCTTGCCGACCAGCTCGTGAATCTCGGCCAGCTCGTGCATGGCCGAGGCGAGAGCGCCGGCATCGAGCTCGCCGAGCGTTCCGGCGTACGCGCGGGCGAACTCCTCCGAGTGGCGGGTGGCCTGCTCGAGCTCGCGCTCGACGCCCCGGTCGCCGTCACCGTCGACCAGCGGGCTCAGGTCCCATTCGGTCCCGAGCAGCTCGGGATCCTGCAGATGTTCGCTGGTGGTGCTCACGTCCACGGCAGAGTAACCGCCGCGCCGGGGCCGGCGCGTGCCGGGCGGCGTCGTGGTGAGCGTGGGCTCCGAGCCGCCGCCTACGCTTCGGTCCATGAGCATGGGCGAGCAGTCCGGCCCACGGCCGCTGACGCTCGACGAAGAGCTGCTCCTCTGGCTCGGCGACGAGCCACCGGAGGTGCGCATCGCCGACGCCGGCCGCGTCAGGGAGATCGCGGCCGAGTTCGCGCGGGGGTTCTCCGCGCTGGCCCGGCTGCCGCGCGCTGTGACCGTGTTCGGATCCGCGCGAACGCCGCCGGATCATCCCGACTACGCGCTCGTGCGCGACGTCGCCGGCGCGCTGGGCCGGGCGGGCTACGCGATCATCACCGGCGGCGGGCCCGGGCTGATGGAGGCCGCCAATCGGGGCGCCCGCGAGGCAGGGGCGCTGTCGGTGGGCGCCAACATCGAGTTGCCGCACGAGCAGCGGTCCAACGACTACCTCGACATCGGGCTTCGCTTTCGACACTTCTTCGCGCGCAAGGTGATGTTCGTTCGCTACGCATGCGCCTTCGTGATCGGCCCGGGCGGCTTCGGCACCCTCGACGAGCTGTTCGAGGCGCTGACGCTGATCCAGACCGCGACAATTCGCCACTTCCCCGTGATCCTGCTCGGCGACGGGGAGTGGGAGGGCTTGCTCGAGTGGCTGCGCCTGCGGGCCCTGTCCACGCACCGCGTCGACGCCGCCGACCTCGACCTGCTGCACGTCGCGCGGGAGCCCGCGGAGGTGTGCGCACTGGTCGACTCGGCCTACGCGAGGCAGGCCGAGCGTCGGGCCGCTCAGCGACAGGCGGCGGGATTCAGCGGTCCCGACAGCCTGTAGACCGAGATCGGCCGCCCCAGCGCCCGGTGGACGAACGCGAGGCGCGCGGCGGGGTCGGACGCGGTCCAGGTCGCCTCCGGCGAGGGCAGCAGAGCCCGCGGGTGCCACGGGTCGCGAGCCGGCGTCGTGACCACGTAGCGGTAGGCGCCGGCGTCGACCAGCCGCCGCCACTCGGAGCATGAGGCCACCGGGCTGAACGATCCGTGCGGTCCCCGGCGGCCGATGTACTGCACCCGGTTCGATCCGTCGAGGCCGTAGAGCGGATAGGAGAAGAAGCCACCGAACGTCCCGGCCAGCGCGACGCGCTGATCATGAACGGAGCGGAACCACGCCCACAGCGTTGAGAGCGACGAGACCCCGGGCTGGTAGGTGTAGCGCCCCCGCAGGTAATGGCGCTGCCCGGCGTAGCCCGCTGCGGCGGCGCCTCCGGCGAGCAGGATCAGCCCGGCGATGAGGACTGCGCGCGCTCCCGCGCGAACCCCGACCCCGGTACCGGGTCGCGACGTGCTCGGGCGCCGCCACGGCACGATCACGGCGGCGCCGACCAGCAGGCCGACGGCGAGCGCCCCGGCGACGTAGTCGCCGGGCCACAACCGCGCCTGCGCCACAGTCGCTACGAGCGCGGCCACGAGGACGAGCAGCGTGGCCAGCCGGCGCCGGGGACCGTCGAGCGCCGGGGCGAGCGGGAGCGTGACCAGCGACAGGGTCAGCGCCGGCGCGGCGTAGCGGAGATTGAAGGCGAACCCCGACGGGGCGCCGCTCGGGCCGGCGGCGCTCTCGGGCGTGACCAGATAGCCGAGGATCGCGACGAGAGCGACGAGGCCCAGCATGCGGACCGTCCGGTCTGAGCCGAACGCGCACACGAGCGGCCCGATCACGGCCGCGGCCAGGATCAGCGCCCACCACGGCCCGAGGCCGTCGGCCAGCCCGGGCTGGAAGAAGCGTGTCCAGATGTGCGTATCGGTCAAGTAGTGAGCGACCGAGAACGCGGTGTGCTGCTGGAGTGGCGGGTCCGGCGTCGGCAGCACGCCGAGGCTGATCCAGGGCAGCGGGTTGCCGACGGCGATCAGGTTGCGCACGTACCAGTAGCCGCCGCCGACCGCGAGGCCGGCGATCCACACCGCCGCCGTCCGGCGCCGCGGCGTCCTCAGCACGACGACGCCGACGGTGAGCGCCAGGACCGGCGCCAGCAAGCTCAGCTTGACCGCGACCGCGAGCCCCGCCGCGAGCGCCGCGAGCGCCAGCGCCGCGCCCTCGTCGTCCTCGCGGAGGTTGACGAACACGGCGATCGCGGCGAGCAGGAAGAACACCCCGGCGACATCGTTGGCGGCGCTGCCGCCCTGCGAGAAGCGCATCATCGGCGTCGCCATGGCCAGCGCCGCGCCGCATGTGGTGAGCGCCCCGAGCCCTCGCGGCCGGCCGATGCACCATGCGGCGAGCATCACCAGTCCGAGCCAGAACAGGTTGAGCGCCGGCGACAGCGTGTCGCGACCCAGCATCACGATCCCGAGGCCGTGGACGAGCTCGGCGCCGGCCGGATAGAACGCGGTCAGGTACTCGACGTCGGTGAAGCGCAGGGTCGCGATGTGACCGGTCTGCGCAAACGATGCCGCCCACGGCAGGTGGTACCAAAGCGAGTCGAAGGCGCGGATGCCGATGTCGTAGGAGCTGAGGGTGGGGACGGCCCATTCGGCCATCACGACCGCCGTCACCGCGGCGGCGACGGCGATGAGCACGCGCGGCGTGCCTGCGCGCTCATCGGCCGCGGCTGCGTCGCCCATCCCTCGGGTTGCCCACACCGCCAGCGCGGCGGCGGCCACGCTGGCGAGGACGATCGGTACGAGCCGGAACAGGCCGATCGTGCCGAGCAGCTCGAGGATCGCCGTCATCACCGCGAGTCCGAGCACGATCTCGCTCAGGCGCGCCGGGGCTCCGCCCCAGGCGGGGAGAAACCGGCGCCGCAGCCTGAGCGCCGTGACGGCCAGAGCCCCAATCGTGATGGCCAGGGAGAGAATGCCGAGGGCGTAGCGGGCGGCGCTCACGCGCGGCTCGCGTCCCGGCAGCCCGGCTGCCGGGGGCTGGGCCTCGAGAGCTCGGCTACGCTTGCGTTGCACCCCATGACCGGCGGAACTGTAAGAGACTCTCGGCCGTCTCGACGTGCGGCAGCGAGAGGAATCGGCTTGCTGCTCGTGCTCGGGACGGTGCTCGCGGGCTGCGGTGGACATGGGGCCACACGCAGTCCGCAGGTGAGCGCGCTGCCGCTCGTCACGGGCAGCCGGGTCGTCACCCGGGTCCGGCAATGCGACTCGGGCGCGAACGCCTACTGCGCGGTCGAGATGGTCGTGAGCGCACCTGGGCTCAGCACCTCGGGCGAGCTCGTCAGGCTCGAGCGTCAGACGCTGTACGCGCACGGCTGGACGTGGGCGCACGCCGACACCGCGGATGAGCTCGCGGCTGATTCACCGGGTCAGAAGATCCACCTCAGCTATTCGACCGCGTATGGCGACCTGAAGGGCCTCGACTTCGGCTGGATCCACCGCTCGGGGGAGATCGGGCTGGCCCTGTCCCGGGCTATGTTCGCTCGCGTCCCGACGATGTCGCTGATGATGGAGCTGGGTCCCACCTAGCGGCCGTCTCGGCCGGGGCGCCGGTCAGCGCGGGCGTGAGCTCGAGGCGACGCCCGCGGCCGACGGCAACCGCGCTGCGCCCGGCCAGGAGCTCGCGCAGGTCGACGCCCACCAGTTCGCGACGCCAGCCGTTGAGCGTGCGGACCGGCGGCTCGGGGTCGCCTCGCCGCGCCGCGGCGACGATCAGATCGAGCTCCGAGCGCGAGGCGATCAACTCATAGGCGAGTCCGGCGTCGAGGGCCCGCGCCCGCAGGAGCGCCTCGGCGAGCGCGATCAGCGGGGCGTCGGCGGGATCGGAGACGCTGCGGCGCTCGTCGCGGGGGATCGGCGGGGCCTCGAGGCCGCGGGCGATCGCGGCGATGATCGCCTCGCCGCGGCGCTTGACGCCCGAGGGATGCACGCCGCGGATGTTCTCGAGGCCGTGATTGTTCGCCGGCCGCCGTTTGGCGATCTCGACCAGGGCCGGATCAGCGAGGACCGAGCTGACGGGGCGGTCCTCGCTCGAGGCCGTGCGCTCACGCCAGGCGGCGAGCTCCTTGGCCACCGCCCGCGAGCGCGAATCGAGCTGGCCGACACGGGGCAGGCGCTCCCAGGCCGTCTCCGGGTCGCGTTCATCGGTCGCACTCTCCAGCCGCCGGCACTCTTCGCGGGCCCACTCCAGCCGGCTGCTCTCCAGCAACCGCCGTTGGATCTCGTCCGAGAGCTGGAGCAGGTGGGCGACGTCCTCGGCGGCGTAGCTGAGCTGCTCGCCGGTGAGCGGCCGCACGTCCCAGCGCGTGTAGCTGGCGGTCTTCCCGACTCGGCGGCCGAGCATCGAGCCGAGCAGGTTGCCGTAGCCGGACTGGGCGCTGGCGCCGGCGAACCCGGCGGCGATCTGGGTGTCGAAGATGTTCGTCGGCTCGGTCTTCCAGGCCCGGCGCAGGATCGCCACGTCCTGGCGGCCGGCGTGGAGCACGATCTCGATGCCGGGATCGGCGAGCACGGCGGCGAGCGGTTCGACCTCGACGACGCCGCGGACCGAGTCGATCATGATGATCCGGGGACCATGTTCCGCGCTCGGGTCATCGACGGCGACCTGCACCAGGCACAGGAGGGCGCGATAGCGGCCCTCCGACATGAACTCGGTGTCGATTCCGAGTCGTCCGGCGGCCCGGGCGGCCGCCGCCACCTCCGCCACGTCGGCCGACGATGCCAGCGCCGGCGGCATCGCGTCATCCACGATCCGACCTGACCCTGCACCTGTCCACAGCCATAATTCCCCCGTCGTGCCTACAGCCCTCGGTCCGAGGCGAATCCTATTCGACTTGGTGACAGATGTCGCCAGTTCTCAGCCGAGCAACCACTCCAGCATGGCCCGGGCTTCAGCTATACCGACCCCGCTGGTAGGATTTAGCTCGTGATCTTCTCCTCCAAAGCCGAGTACGGAGTCCGGCTGATGGTCGAGCTCGGACGTCAATCACCCGAGCACCCCACCAGCCTGAAGGCCATCGCCGAGGCTGAGGGCCTCCCGCTCGCCTACCTCGAGCAGGTCGTGGCCAGGCTGCGCAAGGCCGGCCTGGTGATGAGCGCTCGCGGGGCCCACGGCGGCTATTGGCTTTCGCGCCCGGCGGAGGCGATCGCGATGGACGAGGTGGTGCAGGCCCTGGAGGGCTCGATCGCGCCGATGGAGTGCTTCGTCAATGACCACACCGAGCGGGTGCTGTGCTCGCATGAGCCCGATGCCGGGCGCGGTTGTGCCACGAAGCTGCTCTGGACCCGCGTTCAGGGCGGCATCATCCGCTCGCTGCAGACGACGACGCTGGCCGAGCTGGTCGAGTTCTCGCGGCGCGGCGATCGCGCCCCCACGGCCGCCTGACCGGCCCGGGCGGCCGGCCCCCAAAACCAAACCGAAAGCTGAGATGGCAGAGCTAGAGATCCGAAACCTCCACGTCCGAGCAGGCGAGAAGGAGATCCTGCGCGGCCTCGACCTGACCGTGGGCAGCGGCCAGATCCACGCGCTGATGGGACCCAACGGGTCCGGCAAGTCGACGCTCGCCAACGTGATCCTTGGCCACCCCAACCTCGAGGTGACCGAAGGCCAGATCCTGCTCGACGGCCGGGACATCACCGAGGCGGATCCCGACGTTCGCTCCCGGCTGGGCCTGTTCCTCGCCTTCCAGTACCCCGTGTCCGTGCCCGGCGTGACCGTCACCAAGTACCTGCGCACGGTGCTCAATGCGCACCGTGAGTCGCGCGGGGAGGAGCCGATTCCGCTGAAGGAGTTCCGACAGACCGTCGAGGCGGCGATGAAGCTGACCGACGTGCCGCGGGAGTTCTCCAGCCGCTATCTCAACGAGGGCTTCTCCGGTGGCGAGAAGAAGCGGATGGAGATCCTCCAGCTCGCGCTCCAGCAGCCCAAGCTGGCGATCCTCGACGAGACCGATTCCGGGCTCGACATCGACGCCCTGCGGGTCGTCGCCAACGGCGTCAACGCGGTGGCCGGTCCGGACATGGGGGTGCTGATCATCACCCACTACCAGCGCATCCTGCACCTCGTTCAGCCCAGCCACGTCCACGTCATGTACAAGGGCCGGATCGTCAAGCAGGGCGGCACGGAGCTGGTCGAGCAGCTCGAGCGCGTCGGCTACGGCTGGATCCGCGACGAGTTCGACGAGGAAGCAGCGCCGGAGGCGGCATGACCGCGACGCAGGCCGTATCGTCGCCGGCCGAGCTGGCCGCCGAGTTCCCGGTCCTGGAGCGCGAGTTCGCCGGCCGGCCCGTCGTCTACCTCGACTCGGCCGCGACCTCGCAGACCCCGCAGCCGGTGATCGACGCGATGACCCGGTACTACACGGAGTCGCGGGCGAGCGTCCATCGCGGCGTGTATCCGCTCGCGGTCGAGGCCACCGACCTCTACGAGGGAGCTCGGCAGCGGATTGCCGACTGGCTCGGCTCGACGCCCGAGGAGACGATCTTCACCGCCAACGCGACCGCGGCGATCAACCTCGTCGCCTACTCGTGGGGCCGCACCAACGTCGGCCCCGGGGACCTCGTCGTAGTCACCGAGATGGAGCATCACGCCAACGTGGTGCCATGGCAGCAGCTGTGTCTGGAGCGCGAGGCGGAGCTGGCCTACGTTCCGGTCACCGACGAGGGCGAGCTCGATCTCGGCGCGCTGGACGCCCTGCTCGAGCGCGCTCCGAAACTGGTCTGCGTGGCCCACATCTCAAACGTGCTCGGGACCATCAACCCCGTCACAGAGATCGCCCGCCGCGTGCACGACGCCGGGGCCCTGCTGCTCGTCGACGGCGCCCAGGCCGTTCCGCAGGTCCCGGTTGCGCTGCGTGAGATCGACGCCGACTTCTACGCCTGGACCGGCCACAAGGCCTACGGTCCGACCGGGGTCGGGGTCCTGCACGGCCGGCGCGAGCTGCTCGAGCAGATGCCGCCGTTCATCAGCGGCGGCCACATGATCCGGACGGTTGGCGTGACCGAGTCGACCTGGACCGACCTGCCCTGGAAGTTCGAGGCCGGCACCTCCCAGATCGCCGAGGCGATCGGGCTAGGGGCCGCCGTCGACTGGATGCGGGCGATCGGGAGCGAGCGGATTCGCGCCCACGAGGAGACGCTCGTGAACGAGACGCTGCGCCGGCTTGCCGGCGTCCCCGGGCTCGCGGTGCAGGGCCCCGCGCGGGCAGACGAGCGCGGAGCGCTCGTGTCGTTCACGCTCGAGGGAGCCCACCCGCACGACATCGGGGAGATCCTCGGTCGCGACGGCGTGTGCGTGCGGGCGGGGCACCACTGCGCGCAGCCGCTGATGCGCCGGCTCGGGACCTCGGCCACGACGCGCGCCTCGTTTGCCGTGCACAACTCGCTGGCGGACGTCGACCGGCTGCTGGAAGGTTTGGACGAAGTACGACGGGTACTCCAGCTGTAGCAGGGCGCCGACGGCGATCGCTACTGTCAGTTCAGATGGACGAGCTCTACCGCGAATACATCCTCGAGCACTACAAGCGCCCCCACAACTGGGGCGAGCTCGACCATGTCGACCTCCAGTTCCATGATCTCAACCCGCTCTGCGGCGACGAGCTGACGGTGCAGCTCGCGGTCGACGACGAGGGGCGCATCGAGGACATCCGCTTCTCCGGCCACGGCTGTGCGATCTCGCAGGCCGCCGCCTCGATGGCCTCCGACGAAGTCAAGGGGATGAAGGTCGACGACCTGCTGAAGCTCGACCGCGCGTTCATCCTCGACCTGCTCGGAATCGACATCTCGGCCACGCGGATGAAGTGCGCGCTGCTGTCGCTGAAAGTGCTCAAGGGCGCCATGCTCGGCCAGAGCGTCGGCTGGGAGGCGGAGACGCCCGAGGCCAGCGGCAACCCCAGCGAGATCCAGTAGCTCGCCCCGGAGTCCGGGGGAGCTTCGGGAGCCAGGGATCCACCGGTCAGCCTGAGGGCCATGCGAGGGAGACTTTTCGATCACGCGATCGGTCGCCCGGACGCCGACTCAACGCCGAACTGGACGGATGTATGGGTCGAGTCACCTTCCCGCTTCGCCGATACCAGCGTCGGGCGACAGTCGATCGTGAGGAGCGAAGGTGACGCGAAGCGCCAACAAGAGTGGACGGATCTCGCCAGAGGCCGTCCTCAAGTTGTGGGGGGAGTACAGCGAGTCAGGGGACCAGCGGCTCAGGGACCGCCTGGTGCTCACATTTGCGCCGATGGTCAAGTACATCGTCTACCGCAAGGTCCGGGAGATCCCGACGCGCTGCGATGTCGAGGACTTCATCTCGTGCGGGCTCGAGGCGCTGATCCGTTCGATCGACCGCTACGACCCGGAGAAGGGGGCCACGCTCGAGCAGTTCGCGTGGACGCGGATCCACGGAGCGGTGCTCGATGAGCTGCGCCGCCACGACTGGGCGCCGCGGTCATTGCGCCGCTGGGAGCGAGACATCAACCGCGCCCGCGAGCGCTTCATCGCCCTCTACGGCCGCTGGCCCACGAAGGCGGAGCTGGGCGAAGCGGTCGGGATCACGGTCGAGGACCTGACCACGCGGCTGGACGAGATCGCCCGCTCCGACGTCGGCTCGCTGAACACGCTGGTGCTCGGTGACGACGACACGACGATCGAGCGGATCGACACGCTGCCGAGCACCGATCGCGATTCCGACCCCGAATTCCAGCTCATGCGCGAGAAGGAAATGGAGCGCTTCCGAGCCGCCTTCGACCGGCTGCCCGCACGCGATCGCGAGGTGGCGGTGCTGCTCTACGTCGACAATCTGACGCTGCGCGAGGTCGGCGAGATCCTCGGCGTCACCGAGAGTCGCGTGTGCCAGATCCACGGCCAGCTCAAGCGCCGGCTGCGCGAGCAGCTCGAGGCCGACGATCAGACGTTCACCGAGGTGGCCTAGCCGCGCGATGAGCCCCCTACGGGGTGCGCACGGCGGCGTCGACCCGGTGGTGCTGCGGCGGCCGGGGCGCTTGGAGCGGGAGTTGTATGATGGTCGGAGTAAATCCGATCAATCCGCTAGGACATACGGTACGTGCCGCAGATCATCGAAGTCTGTCCCCTGAGTGAGCTCCCGCCGGGCGAGATGCGCCTGGTCGAATGGGACGAGCTCGAAATCGGCGTGTTCAACTGCGCCGGGACCGTCTACGCGATCGAGGATCGTTGCTCGCACGACGACGGTCCGCTTGTCGAGGGCGGGCTCGACCAGGAGAGTTGCACGGTCGAGTGCCCCCGTCACGGGTCGCGGTTCGATCTGCGCACCGGCAAGCCGTTGACGCTGCCCGCCTACGTATCGGTGGACACGTTCCCGGTCATCATCGAGGACCAGACGATCAAGCTGGAGGTGGAGTAGTGGCTGTCCCCGAGACGCGCGCGCTCACGGAGAACGAGCAGCTCGCAGGCATCAACGCCGACTACACGGAGCGCTACGGCTTCCACGACGCCGAGAACTATCTGTACAAGGCGCCGAAGGGCCTCAACCGCGAGATCGTGGAGAAGATCTCCGAGTTCAAGTCCGAGCCGGAATGGATGCGGGCGTTCCGCCTCAAGGCGCTCGACCACTTCCTGTCCCGTCCCCAGCCGACCTGGGGCTCGCCGATGATGGCCGAGGTCGACTACGACGACATTCACTATTTCGTGCGCGCGTCCGAGCGCGCCGAGCGTTCCTGGGATGACGTGCCCGAGGACGTCAAGAAGACCTTCGACCGGCTCGGGATCCCCGAGGCGGAGCGCAAGTTCCTGTCCGGGGTCGGTGCCCAGTACGAGTCCGAGGTCGTCTACCACCAGGTGCACAAGGACCTCGAGGCCCAGGGCGTGATCTTCACCGACATGGACACCGCGCTGCGTGAGCACGAGGACATCGTGCGCGAGTACTTCGCGACGATCATCCCGCCCAACGACAACAAGCTCGCGGCGCTCAACTCGGCCGTGTGGTCCGGCGGCTCGTTCGTCTACGTGCCGCCCGGCGTACACGTCGAGATGCCGCTGCAGGCGTACTTCCGGATCAACACCGAGTCGATGGGGCAGTTCGAGCGGACCCTGATCATCGCCGATGAGGGCTCGCTACGTGCACTACGTCGAGGGCTGCACCGCGCCGACCTACAGCCAGTCCTCGCTGCACTCGGCCGTCGTCGAGCTGATCGCCAAGCCCGGCGCCCGGATTCGCTACACGACGGTGCAGAACTGGTCGACGAACGTGTTCAACCTCGTCACCAAGCGCGCGGTCGCCTACGAGGACGCCACGGTCGAGTGGGTCGACTGCAACCTCGGCTCCAAGCTGACGATGAAGTACCCCAGCGTGTACCTGATGGGCGAGCGGGCTCACGGCGAGATCCTGTCGATCGCCTTCGCCGGCAAGGGCCAGCACCAGGACGCCGGCGGCAAGATCATCCACGCCGCGCCCAACACGACCTCGAACATCTTCGCCAAGTCGATCTCCAAGGACGGCGGGCGCGGGTCCTACCGCGGGCTGCTCGAGATGGCCAAGGGCGCCCACGGCTCCAAGTCGAAGGTCGTCTGCGATGCGCTGCTGCTCGACGAGCACTCCCGCTCGGACACCTATCCGACGATCCGGATCGGCGAGGACGACGTCAACGTCGGTCATGAGGCGACCGTCTCCAAGGTCGGCGAGGACCAGCTCTTCTACCTGATGTCGCACGGCATCCCCGAGGAGGAGGCCTCGAAGCTGATCGTCAACGGCTTCATCGAGCCGATCACCAAGGAGCTGCCGATGGAGTACGCGGTCGAGATGAACCGGCTGATCGAGCTGCAGATGGAGGGCTCGATTGGCTAGCACCGGTGCCCGACGCCGGCTTGCTGAGCGAGTTCCTGGCGGCCGCGCCGCGAGCGCGCCGTCGAGCGAGCGCGACGCTGCGAGCTGCCGCAATTCAAGGGCAACGCCGGCTGGGAGTTCACCGACATCTCCGGGCTCGACCTCGACGCCTACGCGCCCGCGCCGGACCGGCGGGCCGGCGGTCGGGGCGGCCGGCGCGCGCCGGATGGTCGACGCTGCGGGATGTTCAGCCCGAGGGCGCGGCCGAGCTGCGCCAGGTCGACGCCGGCGCCGCCGACGCTCACCGGTGAGCTGCCGGCGGGCGTGATCGTCACGCTCGCTGGAGCAGGCCGCTCGACGAGCACGCGGAGCTCGTCGAGCGCCATCTCGGCACGTGATCGACCGACGAGGACGTGTTCGTCGCGCGCAACGAGGCCGCGCTTCCGGGGCGGCGTGTTCGTCTACGTGCCCGCCGGGCGTCGCGCTCGAGCAGCCGATCCTGCTCACCGCGATCCAGAGCGCCGGTCGCAACGAGCTCAACCGGCGCACGCTGATCGTGATCGAGGAGGGCGCCCAGGCCGAGGTCTGGGAGCAGTACCTGTCGGCTCGGCCGACGGCGAGGCGTGTTCAACAGCGTCGTCGAGCTCGTCGTCGCCGAGAACGCCCAGCTGCGCTACGTGTGCGGTCAGGATCTGTCGGAGAAGAGCTGGATCTTCGGCGCCCAGCGCGCCGAGGTCGGCCGCGACGGCCGCGCTCGACTGGGTCGCGCTCGGCTTCGGCTCCGCCCGCGGGCACGGGTCCGGATGGAGACCCGGCTCGGCGGCCAGGGCGCGGACGCCGGGTCACCGGCGCCTACGCGAGCCATGGCCGCCAGCACATCGACTTCGACACCACCCAGGAGCACGCGGCGCCGAACACGACCTCGGACCTCGCCTTCCGCGGCGTCCTGCAGGGCCGCTCGAGCGCCGTCTGGAGGGGCAACATCATCGTCGATCCCGGCGCGCAGAAGACCGACGCCTTCCAGGAGTCGCGCAACCTGCTGCATCTCCAAGCGCGCCCACGCGGACGCGATCCCGGGCCTCGAGATCCAGGCCAACGACGTCCGCTGCACGCACGCGGCGGCGATCGCCCAGGTCGACCCCGAGCAGCTCTTCTACCTGCGCTCCCACGGCCTCGGCGAGGAGGCGGCCAAGCGGCTGGTGATCGAGGGATTCCTCGCCGCGCTCGTCGAGCGCTTCGAGGAGGGCCCGGTGCGCGAGCTGCTCGGCCGCGCGCTCGAGCGCCGGCTGAACCTGGTTCTGGACGTTCAGTAGGGACGGGCGCCCTGGGCGATCGGGCGCCGGCGCACTCGCGTCACCGGCGGCGCAGTCCCCTTACCGGCCGGCGCAGTCCCTGTTACCGGCCGGCGCAGTCCTGTTACCGGCCGGCGCAGTCCTGTTACCGGCCGGCGCAGTCCCGTCACACCCCCCGCGAAGCGCTGCAACTCAGTTCCGGCCCCCGGAACTCAGATGCAACGCTTCGATCTCGGGCCCGCCGGCGCCCTCAAGCTGCGTCGAGGACGTCGAGCGCCTCCATGTCGGCGTCACTCAGAGCGAGCTCACCGGCGCCCAGGTTCTCGTCGAAGTGCTCCCTCGAGCTGGTGCCGGGGATCGGCACCGTGACCGGCGCGTGCGCGAGCAGCCAGGCCAGCGCGACCTGCGCCGGCGTCGCGTCGTGCTCACCGGCGATCTCCGCCAGCGGGCCGTCGGGCCGGGTCAGATCGCCGGTGGCGAGTGGGAACCAGGGTAGGAACGCGAGTTGGTCGCGGACACACAGCTCGAGCACGTCGTCCGAGGCGCGGTCGACGAGGTTGTAGCGGTTCTGCACGGAGACGATCGGGACGACCGTGCGGGCACGCCCGAGCTCCTCGACGCCGACGTTGCAGATCCCGATGTGACGGATCTTTCCCTCCCGCTGGAGCTCGCCCAGCGCGCCGACGGATTCCTCGACCGGCACCGCGGGATCGACCGCGTGCAGCTGGTAGAGGTCGATCTGCTCTCGCCGCAGCCTGCGCAGCGAGTCCTCGCAGCAGCGTCTCAGGCGCTCGGGATCGCAGTCGGGTTGCCAGCGGCCCGGCCCGGAGCGGGTCAGGCCGCCCTTGGTCGCGATCACGAGACCCTCGGGGTACGGATGCAGCGCCTCGGCGATCAGGGTCTCCGACACCTCGGGGCCGTAGCTGTCGGCGGTGTCGATCAGGTTCACCCCCGCCGCGACGGCGTGCCGCAGCAGCTCACGGCAGGCGTCCGGGTCCGCCGGTGGACCCCAGATGCCGGGGCCCGTGATCCGCATGGCGCCGAACCCCATCCGTCGCACCTCGTCCTCGCCGCCGAGCATGATCGTCCGTGTCCCGTTCATCTGTCTCCCATTCGTTTCGCGGCACCGATCGCTTCCCGCGAGGCTACCCCCCGGTCTACGATTGCACCCATGGCACGGGTCACCCCGCCGCTGGTCGCACTGGGCTACGGCAAGTTCGTGCGCGCGGACCGGATCTACGCGCTCGTGCCGCTTGAGGGGCCGGCGCGCGGAGACGGGCGCCGCACCCTCGTCCACGTCGAGGGGATCGACGAGCCACTCGTCGCCTCGCGCTCCGAGGGGGCGATCGCCGAGGACCTGGCCGCAGCGCTGGGTCAGGATTCCCCACGCGGACGGCGCTCGGGGGCCGGGCTGGACGGGCAGGAGGCCCTGTTCTAATAGGGTGCGCGCATGAAGCTCTCTGATCGACAGCGCACCGCGCTCCAAGACATCTGTGACACGTTCTGTCCCTCCGGCGACGGGCTCCCGAGCGCTCGGGAGCTCGGTGTCGCCGATGCCGTGATCGACGCCGTGGGCCAGAACCCGCGCGTGTCCGAGCGCCGTCAGCTGCAGGCGCTGCTCTCGCTGTGGGACTCCCCGATCCTCGGCGCGCTCGGCGGCGCCGGATTCAAACGGTTCAGCGATCTGCCGCCCGAGCAGCGCGAGCGGGTGCTGCTCTCCTGGGGCGAGTCGCGCCTGCCGCAGCAGCGGGCCGTGTTCCAGGCTCTACGCAAGGGCGCGCTGCTCTTCTACTACATGCTTCCGGGACCCCACGGCACGCGTAATCCGGTCTGGGACGCGATCGGCTACGACGGGCCGCTCGGGCAAGCTCGACGGTGCGCCGCCCAAGGCGCTGCGGCCGACCGTCATCGACCGTGACACGACGCTCGACGTGCGATGTGGTGATCGTCGGCTCGGGTGCCGGCGGCGGGACCGCGGCCGCGGTGCTCGCGGCGGCCGGGCTCGACGTGATCGTCGTCGAGTCCGGGCGACTACTACGACGATCAGGACTTCGACGGCCGCGAGCTCGGTGCGCTGACGCGCTACTACATGGGGGCGCCCGCGGCGACCCAGGACCAGAGCGTCGCGCTGATCGCCGGCTCGTGCCTCGGCGGCGGGACCGTGGTCAACTACTCGACCTCGTTCCGCACGCCGGACGACGTCCGCGCGCGAATGGGCCGCGCACGGCGTGCCGGCGTTCACCTCCGATGACTACACGGCGAGCCTCGACGCCGTCTGCGAGCGGCTCGGCGTCAACCAGGAGCACAACGAGCCCTCGACCCGGGAGCAGAAGCTTCAGGAGGGCTGCGTCAAGCTCGGCTGGCACGTCGACGCGATGCCGCGCGGCGTGCGCCAGTGCGCTCAGGGCAAGGAGTGCGGCTACTGCGGGCTCGGCTGCCGCGTCGGCGCCAAGCAGTCGGTGGTCAAGACGTGGCTGGCCGACGCCAACGCGCGCCGGAACGCGGATGATCGTGCGCACCAAGGTCGAGCGCGTGCTCGTCGAGGCGGGCGCTGCGCGCGGGATCGAGGGGCGGACGGCCGACGGGCACCGCCTCACGGTCCGCTCGCGGGCGGTGATCGCCGCCTGCGGCGCAATCCACACGCCGGCGCTGCTCCGGCGCTCCGGGCTCGAGAACCCGAACATCGGCAAGCACCTGCAAGCTGCACCCCGCGACCGTCGTGTTCGGCGTCTTCGACGAGGAGCTGAAGCCGTGGGAGGGCGTGATGCAGGCGCTCTACTCAGACCAGTTCCGGGACCTGCACGACGGCTACGGGCTCAAGTACGAGACCGCGCCAATGCACCCGCACCTGTTCATCCCGTTCAGCCCGTGGCGCGGCGGCCGCGAGCACTACGACCTGATGCAGGCGATCTCCCGAGCGTCCCGATGGGCGTGCTGCTGCGCGACCGCGACGGCGGCGAGGTCCGCGTCGGGCGCGACGGCGAGCCGGTCGTCCGCTACAAGCTCTCGGCGTTCGACGCCGGGCACCTGCGCACCGGGATCGACGGCGCCGCCCAGATCCTCGAGGCCGCGGGCGCGCGCCGGATCTTCTCCTCGCACGCGAAGTGGGTCGGCTACGACCCGGCGACGTCGGGCAATCGCGGGCGCAGTTCATGGCCGACGCCGACGCCGCCGGCTACGGCGCGGGTCAGATCAGCGCTCGGCTCGTTCCACATCATGGGCTCGCGCGCGGATGGGCGGCTCGCCCGCGACGTCCGCCTGCGACCCGACCGGACAGACGTGGGACGTCCGCGACCTGTACGTGATGGACGGCTCGAGCTTTCCGACCGCATCGGGCGTGAATCCGCAGATCTCGATCCAGGCGATCGCCCACATGAGCGCCCGGGGCTCGCCGCCCGACTGCGGCTGAGCGCCAGGACATCCAGCGTGCGCGGGCCGTGAATCGGCCCGGCCGCGGGCAACGCACTTGCGTCGCCGTGCCACGCTCCCGCCGGCGGCCGGGTGACACGTGCCGAGCTCGAGGCACACTGCGTCTCGCCCTACGGATCCACGGCTGCAGCCGGCGCTACCGCCGGCGGGGCCCGGGCCCGCCGACGCCGGCCTGACGCGGCTCGCGGTCCTGCTCACGTCTGATGGCGGCGCTGGCGGCGCTGCTGATCGCCGCGATGCCTCGAGCGGTCCCCGGCGAATCGGGCCGCGCGCCGTCCGGCGCCGCCGGCGCCGGCGCCGGCACGCCGGCGCGCGGCCGCGTCGCGACGGCGCACGCGAGCTCACGCGCGCACCGACCGCGCATCGGCGCCGCGGCGGCCTGATCACCGGGAGCATCGGGTCGATCGACCGCGATGCTGCGCTACACGCCGTTCGTCACCGGCGGTCGCGCCACCACCGCGACGTGGCGCTGACGTTCGACGACGGCCCGAGCCCGTACACGCCGGCGATCGTCAGCGTCCTCGTGCGGATGCACGTCCGCGCCACGTTCTTCGTCGTCGGCCAGCAGCTGCAACGACTTCTCCGGCGCGGTCAGAGACGAGCTCGGCACGGCTTCGCGATCGGCGACCACACCGAGAACCACGCGTGGCTGGTCGCGCCTCGCCGCCGCCGGCAGTACGCGCCAGATCCAGGACGCCGCGCTCCGGCTGCGGCGCCTCGGCGCGCCCTACCCGCGCCTGTTCCGGCCGCCCTACGGTGCCTTCAACGCCGACCACGCTCGGACGCTCGCAGCGGCTGCAGATGCTGATGGTCGCTGTGGTCGGTCGATCCCGGCGACTGGCGCGCCCGGGACGTCCAGGCGATCGTCGCCAACGTGCTGCGCAGCGCCCGGCCCGGGCGCGATCATGCTCATGCACGACGGCGGCGGCGATCGCGCGCAGACGATCGCGGCGCTGCCGGCGATCATCAACGGCCTGCGCCGCCGCCACTATCGAGCTGGTCACGGTGCCGCAGCTGCTCAAGCTCGACCCGCCGCCGCGCCGCCAGCGCCTGCTCCCGGCAGCGTGCGCCGGGTAGCCGCGGTTGCCGCGGCTGCTCGTGGCGGTGGGATACTCGCCGCACACCGACAGCCGCACGTGCTGCCGGAGGTGAGCACATGTCCAGAGCCGGCCCACGTCCTCGTCGTCGCCCATCAGACCGCGGCGACCGCCAGCGCTCCTCGAGGCGGTCCGCGAGCGCGCGCGGCGCGAGTCCCGCGAGCTTTCACCTCGTCGTCCCGCGCCAGCCGCACGGGATGCACAAGGTGGTGGACCCGGAGGAGCCGGCGAGGACGAGGCGACGCGCGTGCTCGCAGACGCGCTGCCCGAAGCTGTCGGAGGCCGCCGGGCAGCGAGGTGACCGGCGAGCGTCGGCGACGCCGAGCCGCTGATGGCGATCCAGGACGCGATCAACCTCGGCGACTACGACGAGATCATCATCTCGACGCTGCCGCTCGGCGTGTCGCGGTGGCTGCAGCTCGACCTGGTCAGCAAGGCCCGAAGGCGCTCGGGCTGCCCGTCACGCACGTGGAGGCGCACGAGCTCGCGCGCCAGAGCGCGCTGAGCTGAGCGCGGCGGCGGGCGTATAGGCTGCCGCGGCGTGAAGCTCGCGACGTTCCTGGCGCCCGGGCTCGACCGGCCCGCGCGCCGGCGAGGTCGACCGGACGATCGTGTGGTCGCGCTCGCGGCCGGCGTCAGCGTCGTCGACGTGCTGGCCGCCGGCGACGCGCGCCACGAGCGCGGCGAGAGTCCTGGGCGCTGGACGACGTCGACGCTGCTCGCGCCCGGTGCCCGACGCCGAGCGCGATCTACGGGATCGGGCTCAACTACGCCAAGCACGTCGAGGAGACCGGCAGCGAGCCGCCCGAGGTGCCGATCGTGTTCGTCAAGGTTCGCGGCTCGGTCGCGCCGCCCGGCGGCCCGATCGCGCTGCCCCGAGGTCGTCCGCCGGCTCGACTACGAGGGCGAGCTGACGATCGTGATCGGCGCGGGCGGGCGGATCGGCGGCTACTGCGTCGCCGACGACGTCACCGCGCGCGACCTCCAGGGCCGCGAGCCGCAGTGGACGCGCGCCAAGGGCGCCGACACGTTCTGCCCGTTCGGCCCGTGGGTGACGACCGCCGACGAGGTCCCCGATCCGGAGGACCTGCGGCTGCGGACGTGGGTCAACGGCGAGCTGCGCCAGGACTCACGCACCTCCGATCTGATCTTCGGCTGCCGAGGAGCTCGTCGACTTCATCGCCGAGACGTGCACGCTGCGGCCCGGCGACCTGATCCTCACCGGAACGCCGAGCGGCGTCGGCATGGCGCTCGACCCGCCGCAGTTCCTGAACTCCGGCGACGTGGTCCGGATCGAGATCGAGCGGCTGGGCGCGATCGAGCACGCCGTCGCGTGAGCGCGCCCGCGCTGCTAGCGCGGGCCGTCGTGCTCAGCCGGCCAGCGTGGCGGTGACGCTGATCTGCGACGCCCGCCGAGCGCGCGGGAGATCGGGCAGTTCTTGGCCGCCTCGGTGGCGGCCGCCGCGAACGCCGCCTGATCGATGCCCGGCACCGCGCCGCTGACCGGTCAGCTCGGAGGTCGTGACGGTGGGCGCCCCGTCGACGATGTCGAGCGTGACCTTGGCGGTCACCTCGAGCTGCTCGGGCGCGTGGCCGGCCTGGGTCAGCCCGTGCGCGAGAACGCCATCGAGAAGCACGAGGAGTGCGCGGCGGCGATCAGCTCCTCGGGGCTGGTCTTGCCGTCCGAGCGCTCGGTCCGCGACGCCCAGGTGACGGGCAGATCGCCGAGCGCGCCGCTGGCGCCCGTGACGTCACGCCGTTGCCGTGAGCGAGGTCGCCCGTCCCACGCTCGATCGTCGCGGTGCGCTCGGCCATCGCCATCGGTTCTACCTCCGCTAGTGGTGTTCGATCACGCGGTCGATCAGGCCGTACTCGACCGCTTCGTCGGCCTTGAAGAAGCGGTCGCGCTCCATGTCGCGTGTGCACCTGCTCGACCGGCTGGCCGGTGTGGTGGGCGTAGATCTCGTCGATCCGCCCGCGGACGTTGAGGATCTCCCGCGCGTGGATCTCGATGTCGGTCGACTGACCCTCGAAGCCGGCCGACGGCTGGTGGATCAGGATCCGGCTGTTGGGCAGCGAGAAGCGCTTGCCCTTCGCTCCGCCGGTCAGCAGCAGCGAGCCCATCGACATCGCGACGCCGACGCAGATCGTCTGGATCTCCGGCTTGATGAACTGCATCGTGTCGTAGATCGCGAGCCCCGAGTAGATCGAGCCGCCGGGGCTGTTGACGTACATCGAGATGTCCTTGTCGGGGTCCTGCGGACTCCAGGTGCAGGAGCTGGGCGACGATCAGGTTGGCGATCGTGTCGTCGATCGGCGTGCCGAGGAAGATGATCCGCTCGTTCAGCAGCCGGCTGTAGATGTCGAACTCGCGCTCGCCGCGCGCGGTCCGCTCGATGACCATCGGAATCAGGGGCATGCCTGAACCCTACGGGTTCGTTCGCGGACCCGCCCGGCGCGGTGGAGCCCGCTACGGGACTGCCACCGCCGTGCCCTCGAAGCGCCCCGCGCGGAGGTCGCGCGAGCGCCTGCTCGGCCTGCTCGAGCGGGTAGATCGTGACCGTGCGTGCGGCACCGGGACCTGCGGCGCGAGCTCCAGCAACTCGTGGCCGTCGCCGCGGGTCAGGTTGGCGACCGAGCGGATCTTGCGCTCCTGCCACAGGTCGTCGTAGGGGAACGACGGGATGTCGCTCATGTGGATCCCGGCGCAGACGACGTGCCGCCGGGCGCGAGACGCTCAGCGCCTGCGGCACGAGCTGGCCCGCGGAGGCGAAGATGATCGCGCGCGTCGAGCTGCTCGGGCGGCGTGCTCGTCGCTGCCGCCGGCCCACGACGCGCCGAGCGCCCGCGCGAACTCCTGCGTGCTCGCTCGTCGCCCGGGCGGGTGAACGCGAACACGCGCCGGCCCTGGTAGACGGCGACCTGGCAGATCATGTGCGCGGCCGAGCCGAACCCGTACAGCCCGAGGCGCTCGGCGTCGCCGGTCAGCGTCAGCGCGCGGTAGCCGATCAGGCCGCCGCACAACAGCGGCGCGGCCTGCTCGTCGGGGAGGCCGTCGGGCAGCGGCAGGCAGAAGCGCTCGTCGGCGACCGTCCAGCTCCGCGTAGCCGCCGTCGATGTCGCGGCCGGTGAACCGTGGCGTGCAGGCACAGGTTCTCGCGCCCGCTCGGTGCAGTACCGGCACGTCCCGTCGGTCCATCCGAGCCACGGCACGCCGACGCGGCGGCCGTCCTCGGTCATCCCGACGATCTGATGGCCGAGGACGACCGGGCAGCTTGGTCGCGTCGATCTCGCGGTCGCGCAGGTGCAGGTCGGTCCGGCAGACGGCGCATGCCCTGACCGTCAGCAGCAGCTGGCCGGGCCCGGCTCGGGGTCCGGGAGCGTCGTCGCCTGCAGCGGCTCGCCCTGACGCTCCAGGACCACTGCCGCGCATCGGCAATGATGTCCGTCGCCCGCTAGCGTTTATGCGCGCGATGGTGCCGCTGAACGTCCCCAACGTCGCTGACGGTCATCCGGATCCTGCTCGTGCCGGTGCTGGTCGTCGCGCTGCTCGAGAAGACCAGCGGCGGGCGACCTGCTGGCCGCGATCGTGTTCGCGGTCGCGTCGCTGACCGACGCGATCGACGGCTACCTCGCGCGCTCGCGCAACTCGGTGACGACGTTCGGCAAGCTGATGGACCCGATCGCCGACAAGCTGCTGATCATCGCGGCGCTGGTCGCGCTCGTGTCGCTCGGCCGGCTCGACGGCGTGGGTGGCGATGGTGATCATCGCCCGCGAGTTCGCGGTCACGGTGCTGCGGGTCGGCGGTCGGCGACCGGGCAGGGCGTCGTGATCTCGGCGAGCCCGCTCGGGAAGATCAAGACCGCCATCCAGGTCGCGATGGTGATGGCGCTGATCGCCGTCCACGGCCACCCGGTGTGGCTCGTCGCTGCTCGATCTACGTGACCGTGGTCGTCACGGTGCTGTCGGGCGCCGACTACTTCTTCGGGTCTGGCGCACGCGGGCTGCACTCGAGCGCGCGACGGCCGCCGAGCGCGAGACTGAGGCGCGCCCGGCTCAGCGGCCGCGTCGAGCCAGGCGCGCCGGCTCGTGTGCGGCGGCGCCGGCTCGCCGGTGGCGAGCTCGCGCCGGATCTCGCCGAGCGTGCCGAACCGCTCGGCGACGACGTTGTGCTGGTGGATCGTCTCGAGGTTGACCTGGCGCGCGGAGACGAACGCGCGGTCGTCGAGGCTCGGGAACGCGCTCGACGACGCCGCCGATCATCTCGCGCACGCAGTCCTCGACGAACCGCGGGCGGCGGTGCGCCTTCTCGACCACGTGCGCCTCGTCGGAGCGCTTCATCAGCTCGTAGATCTCCGAGGACATCGAGTGCTCGACGATCTCGAGCAGCGCGCGCCGCGTCGATCTCGTCGTCGCACAGCTCGGTGCAGCCGATGAGCAGCGTGCCGAGCCCGCGCTGGTTGTGGGTCGCGACCGGGACCGGCGTCGAGGATCCGCTCGATCTCGTCGGCTCGTCGAAGCCCTCGGTCCTCGAGCCGCTCGCGCGCGGCGCCGGCGACCAGCTCCTGGGCGCACGGGCAGGCGGTGATGCCCTGCGCGGTGACGCCGATCAGCCGGCGGGTGCCGAGCTCGGTGGCGATCGCCGAGCCGTGCAGCGTGTACAGCTCCTGCGTCTGGATCCCGGACACGGGGGCCGGCTTGTGCTCGGGGAAGCGCGCCTCGACGGTGACCTCGGCGCGGCGCGCGCCCTGGCGCTCGCGCACGAGCTGCGGCGATGTGCTCGGCGAGCGTCTCGGCCTTGAACGTCGACTCGCCGAGGACGACCTCGCCGATCGCCTCGTTGACGACCTCCTCGAAGCGCGACATGTGCGCGCCCTTCTGGTCCGGGCCGAGATCGACGACGCATTCGAAGCGCGCCGAGAACAGCTGCTCGGTGCCGTTCTGGCGCAGCCGGATCACCTTCTCGACGCCGGTCACGCCGACGCGCGAGAGGCTCACGCGGACCGCCGGCAGCTGCGCCTGGACGTCGATCGATCGGGAGCTCGAGCGACGTCGTGCGGACATCGCTCGCGTTAAAGGGTAGAGGTCAGGCTCGAGCGGCTCCGGCGCGTCGACCCGCGGACGCTGGACAAAGCCCGCGATTGTGGTATCACTCCGCCGGTCGTCGGTCGGGAGAGCGACGACGAGGAGAGGGAGTCGACCCGTGATGGGTGTCTCGAGGCGCGTCTGGGAGGAGCTCAGGGGCCGTGAGCGACAAGGCATGCAGTGCTGTTGAGCGACGAGGCTCCGATCGCGGAGCTGGAGGAGCTGCGCCCGCTGATCGCGGAGGGCCACGAGCGCGGCTTCCTGACCTTCGAGCAGATCGCCACGTGCCTCGAGGAGGTCGAGGTCACCAAGGAGCAGGTGCAGGAGCTGCACGCCTACCTGGACGAGCAGGGGATCGAGGTCGTCGAAGCCGACGGCCGGCCGGCGAAGTCCGAGGGCGGCAGCGTCGAGGCCAGCGCTGCGCGAGCGGCCGAGCCGCAGCCCGAGCACGCGCAAGAAGGTCGAGCTCGATCTGACCGTCGAGCCGAGCCTCGACTCGCTGCGCCTGTATCTGCGCTCGATCGGCCGCGTCGCACCTGCTCACCGCCGAGCAGGAGGTCGTGCTGGCGCGCCGGATCGAGCGCGGCGACATGCTGGCCAAGCAGCAGATGATCGAGGCCAACCTGCGGCTGGTCGTCTCGATCGCGAAGCGCTATCTCGGTCGCGGACTGACGTTCCTCGACCTGATCCAGGAGGGCTCGATGGGCCTGATCCGCGCGGTCGAGAAGTTCGACTACCGCCGCGGCTACAAGTTCTCGACCTACGCGACCTGGTGGATCCGCCAGGCGGTCACGCGCGCGATCGCCGACAAGGGCCGCACGATCCGGATCCCCGTCCACATGGTCGAGAAGCTCAACAAGGTCGTCCACGTCGAGCGCCAGCTCGTCCAGCAGCTCGGCCGCGAGCCGACGCCGGAGGAGATCGCCGCCGAGCTCGAGACGACCGTCCGCGAGGTGCGCGACGTCCTGCGGATGGCCCAGCAGCCGATCTCGCTCGAGAAGCCGATCGGCGAGGAGGAGGAATCCGAGCTCGGCGACTTCGTCGAGGACCAGACCGCCGAGTCGCCGTTCGAGCTGGCCGCCGAGCACCTGCGGCGCGAGAACCTCCGCCGCGCGCTGGCCGCGCTGCCCGAGCGCGAGCGCGAGGTGATCGAGATGCGCTTCGGCCTCACCGGCGAGCGGCCGTACACGCTCGAGGAGGTCGGGCGCGCGTTCAACGTCACGCGCGAGCGGATCCGGCAGATCGAGAACCACACGCTGAAGAAGCTCGAGGCGCTGCCCGAGGCGCAGCGGCTGCGCGACGCCTCCTAGCGGCTCACGGCCGCCCACGCTGCGGCCCTCGCCATCGCTACACTCACGCGCGCCCGGCGGGATTCCCGAGCGGTCAAAGGGGACGGACTGTAAATCCGTTGGCTCCGCCTTCCCAGGTTCGAATCCTGGTCCCGCCATCATCGCAGGGCTCGTCGAGCCGGCGCATGCTATCCTGGCCAGCCGTATGGAGACCGACGAGCACGAGCTCCCGGTGCCAGGCCGGTGGCGCAGACGCGGGCCGCGCGACTCCGGCTTCGTCGCGGCTCGGCTCGACACCCAGCCGGCGCTGCTGGCCGCCGCCCGGCGGCTGCGGCGCCGGCTCCCCGGCGATGAGCAGTTCGGCGATCCACTCTCGACCGCCGGGCGTCGACGCCCGTCGAGGTGCTCGCCCGCGGGTGTCTCGTCGCTGCAGCCCGAGCGCGAGAGCGTCGTGCAGGAGCTCGGGCTGGCCGGCCTGCAGCTGTGGCAGTCGATCTCCGAGGCGGCCGGGCGCGGCCGCGGCGACAGCGAGCTGGCGCTCCTGTTCACCGATCTGGTCGGCTTCTCCTCATGGGCGCTGAAGGCCGGCGACGCCGCGGCGCTCGAACTGCTGCGCGAGGTCGGGCACCGCCGAGGAGGCGGCGATCGCGCTGCACCGCGGGCGGATCGTCAAGCGGCTCGGCGACGGCGTCATGGCGACGTTCCTGACCGCGCAGCGACGCGGTCGACGCCGCGCTCGACGCGCAGGACCGCGATCGACGAGATCGAGGTCGACGGCTACCGGCCGCGCATGCGCGCCGGCGTCCATTGGGGCTCTCCGCGCAAGCTCGGCGGCGACTACCTCGGCGTCGACGTCAACATCGCCGCGCGGGTGGGCGACGCCGCCAAGGCGGGTGAGCGTGCTCGTCTCCGATGCCGCGCGTGCAGCGGATCGACGCAGACGAGCTGCGCACCGGTCGCCCGCAAGCGCCTGCGAGCGGATGGGGCGCCCCGCAGCATGCATGTCCAGCGCGTCTCGCGGCCGCGCTCGACCGCGCCCACATCGTGCTCGCGGCAGCGTTTCCTGCCCGTGCAGAATTCGCTGCAACGACGCCGCGAGAGGGCACGCCGAGGCCCGGCTCGGTAACGTGGGCGATCGTCGGATCCCCCGACAGTGCAGGGAGTCGCGTGATCGTCGTCGTTCGTTTGCGACTCCTGACCAACCGCGTATGTCAAGCCTCAAGAGGCCATCTCCGCGCGCTCTCGGCGTCCCCTGGCGGCGATGCTCGTGTGCGCGGTCGCTCTCGTCGCGGCTCTGCAGACGCCGCCGCGCGCGCCGCCGGCACAGGTCAGCTCCAGCAGCAGATCAGCGCCGGGCAGAGCAAGATCTCCGGTCTCGCCGGCGCCGTCAGCACGGCCTCGGGCCAGATTGCGCAGCTGCAGGCGAGCATCGCTCCGCTGCAGGCTCGCCTGGTCAGCATCCAGTCCGATCTCGATGCCAAGCGCGCTGCGCTCCTGCGCCTGCGGAGCCAGCTCAGCGCCGCCCGCACGCGCCTGAGCTCACTGGAGGCCTTCGAGGCGCGCGGGGAGCGCGTGCTGGCCCGGCAACTCGTCAGCTCCTATGAGAGCGATCGCCCCGACCTGATCAGCGTCGTGCTCGACGCCCACGGCTTCTCCGATCTGCTTGAGCGGGTCGCGTTCGCGAGCCGGGTTCGCCGGCAGGACGTCCAGGTCGTCAGCCAGGTGCGCTCGGCCCGGCGCCGGTCGCTGCCCAGGCCACCCGCCTGGGCGCGCTCGAGGTGCGCCAGCAGACGCTCACCGCCGGCATCCTCGACCAGCGCAACAGCCTCGCCCAGACCCGCCTGAACCTGGTCCAGCAGCAGCTGGCCGTCGCACAGGCCCGCTCGTCAAGGCCGGCCAGCTCGCCACCGTGCGTGGCCAGGTCGCGTCGCTGCAGGACCGGCTGGCCAAGGCCCAGGCGGTCCAGGCCGCGCAGGCCGCGCAGGCCGCCCAGGCTCGAGCGCCGGCGCATCCTCGACGGGCTCAGGGCGGCATCGGGGTCGCGTCGGGGCCGTCCCAGGTCTCGAGCGGCGGCGGCTTCACCTTCCCGATGCCCAAGGGCGCCGCGTCGCCGCCCGGCACCTGGTCGCCGGACGATGGCGTCGACATCTCGGCTCCGGGCGACACGCCGCTGCTGGCGGTGGGCAGTGGCACGATCGTCCTGCACGGCATCGGCGGCTTCGGCCCCTCGGCGCCGGTGCTCCACTGCGACAGGTGGCGGCCGCTACGTCTACTACGGCCACGCCGGCCCGGGCAACTGGGTCCCGATCGGCACGCACGTCAGCGCCGGCCAGGTGATCAGCGAGGTCGGCCCGGGATCGTCGGCATCTCCACCGGGCCGCATCTCGAGCTCGGCTTCTGCGACTCGAGCGGCACACCCGCTCGGCCCCGGCAGCGCCCCGCGGATGCTGTCGCTGCTCCAGGGCGCCTACTGACAGCCGCTCGGTTTCGGCGCCGACGCGATACGCTGGCCCGAGCGCCCTCTTAGCTCAGCTGGTAGAGCACTTCCATGGTAAGGAAGGGGTCGTCGGTTCGAGTCCGACAGAGGGCTCTGGCGTCTGGCATCGGCCGCTGTTGCTGGTGAGGCCTGTTCTTTGGCGTGGTCTTGGGAGACAATCGCGGTGTGACGTTGGTGATGCCGGAGACGCGGTATGCGAGGACGGCCGATGGTGTTCACATCGCCTATCAGGAGGTTGGGTCCGGTCCGTTTGATCTGATCTTCGCGAACTCCTGGGCGTCGCACATCGAGTTCTCGTGGAGCAGGCCGGCGGTGGTGCGGTTCTACGAGCATCTGTCGTCGTTCTGTCGGCTGATCCTGTTCGACAAGCGCGGCACCGGACTGTCTGACCCGGTCTTGAATGTCCCGACGATCGAGGATCGGATGGATGACATGCGGGCGGTGATGGATGCGGTCGGGTCGCGCAGCGTTGCGCTGCTTGGGTCTTCGGAGGGCGCGGCGACCTCGGTCGTGTTCGCGGCGACGTATCCGGAGCGCACGACGGCGATGGTGCTGTTCAGCCCTTTCATCATCGGCTTGGCGGACGAGGAGTGCCCGTGGGCGTGGACGGCGGACTTCTGGGAGCTGATGGGCACGGCGATGGAGAACACTTGGGGCACGCCTGACGGCAGCGGCGTGGAGTTCTGCACCCCGAGCCTGATCGGCGATGAGTCGGCCCGGGAGTGGTACGCGCACTATTGGCGCTCTGCGGCCAGTCCAGCCTCTGCGCTGGCTCTGCTGCGGGTCAACACGCAGATCGACATACGACCGGTGCTCTCCACCGTTCGGGTTCCGACGCTGGTGCTGCAGCGCACCGAAGAGTTGTGGGTCAACATCAATCACGGCCGGTACACCGCCGAAAAGATCCCCGGCGCGACGCTGGTGGAGCTGCCGGGTACCGACCACTACCCATGGGAGCAGAACGCCGACGCAGTGGTCGGGGAGATCGAGGAGTTCCTGACCGGCGCCCGGACCGAGCGCGAAAGCGACCGCGTGCTCGCCACAGTGATGTTCACCGACATCGTCCAGTCGACCGAGCAGGCCAGCGCGCTCGGCGATCAAGCATGGCGAGAGCTGCTGGATGCTCACGATGAGATGGTCAGACGCCAGCTCGCCCGTTACGGAGGGCGAGAGGTGAAGACGACCGGAGACGGGTTCCTCGCCACCTTTGACGGCCCCGCCCGCGGCATCCGTTGCGCGCTTGCGATCCTTGACGGTGCCCGCCGGCTCGCGATCGCAGTCCGGGCCGGGCTGCACACCGGCGAACTGGAGCTGCGGGGCGACGACGTCGGCGGCATCGCGGTGCACATCGGCAACAGGGTCGCGTCCTCGGCCGAAGCAGACGAGGTACTCGTGTCCTCAACGGTCAAGGATCTCGTCGCCGGCTCCGGTATCCAATTCGCGGATCGAGGCGAGCAACGACTCAAGGGCGTACCCGGCACCTGGCGCCTGTTCCACGTCGTCGTCTGACCGCGAGTCCTTGCGACGGCTCGGGCGGCACCCGTGAGCCGGATCTACGTCGCGAGGAATGCCTCGATCATCTCGACGACGAAGGCGTGGTCGTCAGCCTCCGGCAGGCCAGAGACGGCAATGCTGCCCACCACGCCAACATCGCGGATGCGGATTGGGAACGCGCCGCCGTGGGCGGCGAACAATCGAGGCTTCACGCCCAGCGCTTCATCCAGACCGGTCCCGTCCGCCGCGAGCCGCCGGCCGACGAGGTAGGACGCGGCGGCGAAACGGTTGACGACATTGACCTTGCGCTCGATCCACGAGTCGTTCTCGGCCGTGGTGCCCGGCAGGGCGGCATGGAACAGCTGCTGGCCGTGACGCCGGATGTCGACCGTGATCGGCAGCGATCGCTCGGCGGCGGCCGCCACCATCGCACTGCCCAGCCGCCACGCATCGACGTTGTCAAAGCGGGTGAACACCAGCCGTTGCTCTTGGGCTTCCAGCGACGCGATCAACCGGCGCTCGTCGTCGGTCATGCGCCTCGCCGCGCTTGGGCCAGCACCGTGTCCATCATCTCCATGATCGAGATCGTCTCGTCCAGCGGCATCAGCGGGCTCTCAAGGTCCGCGGGCGGCCAATCCTAGCGTCGGTGCCGACGATCGACGCTCTCGTCGGACTCTGCGCGCGCATCGTGCACCCGAGCACGACCGCGCCGCTGTCGCTCCTCCATCTCCGTCGGTTCTCGCCTGCGACGGGCGATTATGCGGCACGCCCCGGGGCTCTCCATGCAGCCCGTGTAGGGTCATGGGACTCGTGAGTGGGCAGACGATCGACGTGGCCGCGACCTTGGCGCCACGCCTTGAGGGCAGCGGGCGATCGATCCACGCCGCCGCGAGCCCTCGCCGCCCGTGGTATCCGTGGGCTTTCACTGCCGTCCTGCTGCTCGCTCTCTCGATCGTGCTCGTCGCCGCCGCGGGTATCCGGCCCAGCTTCGACCCGTATGGCTGGCTCGTGTGGGGCCACCAGGCGCTCCATGGGACCCTCGACACGAACGGTGAGCCGTCGTGGAAGCCGTTGCCGTTTCTGTTCACGCTGCCGTACGCGCTCGCGGGGCGGGGCCAGCTGTGGCTTTGGATGGTGACCGCGGTGGCCGTGTCGTTGAGCGGTCCCCTGTTCGCCGGGCGCATTGCCCACAGGCTCACGGGCGTCACCGGCCGCCGCCGCTACGCCCCGATCGCGGCGGCACTGGCCGCCGGGCTGGGACTGCTGATGCTCAGGGACTACGCGAACTTCACCCTCACCGCGACTTCGGATCCGATGTGCGTCGCGCTGTGCCTTGCGGCCATCGATTCCCATCAGTCGCGGCGGCCGCGCGTGGCGTTCGTCTGCCTGGTGCTCGCCGCGTTGGTACGTCCTGAGGCGTGGGCGTTCGTGGGCCTCTATGCGCTCTGGGCGTGGCGCGCCGTCGAGTCGTCGCGGGGGCTGCTGGTGGCCGGACTTGCGGTCATCCCGCCGGCCTGGTTCGTCGTCCCCGCGCTCACGTCACGGAGCTGGTTCATCGCAGGCGACATTGCGCAGCGAGACGCGCCCAGCGTCCACGGATCGAGGATCGTCGGCGTCGTCGATCGGTTCGTGCACCTGTGCACGTTCCCGATCTATCTTGCCGCGCTGGTGGCAATCGTGCTCGCCGTCCGTCGCCGAGACCGTGCGACGCTGCTGCTCGCAGGAGCGGCGGTCCTGTGGGTCGTGATCGAGATCGGATTCGCCCTGCACGGGTGGTCCGGGTCGTTCCGGTACCAGCTCGAGCCGGGGGCGGTGACAGTCGTCCTCGCCGGCAGCGCCGTCGGCCGCATCCTCGCCGACAGCCCGAGTGGCTCGGGGTGGGCCGGTTGGGCCGGCCCCGCGGTTGTCATCGCGCTGGCTGCCGCCGCGTTTCCGGGCGCCCAGAGGCGCGTGAACACGGCTGTCGCCGAGCTCAGCTACGAGCGCGGCATTGCTCGCCAGATCGATCGCCTCCACGCCGTGATCGTGACGCGTGGCGGCACCGGGCGCATCCTCGCCTGCGGGCGTCCGGTCACCGAGGACGGCTTCCAGAGCGTCTTGGCGTGGGAGCTCGGGCAGAACGTCGTGGAGGTGGGCGAGCATCCGAGTGCCTCGATCACGTCTGGCCAGTCGGCCGTTGTGTTCCAGCCCTACCTGCTTGGTTGGGAGATCCGCGCGATCCATCCGCCGGCCGCGGAACGCGCGGCATGCGCGGACCTGTCGACGATCACCGCGCTCAACTGAACAAGCGACCCCGACTCACGCCGCTCGGTGTGAGTGGAGCTCGATTATGCTTGCCGGGCCGTGATCAACGGTGTCCACGCGATCATCTTCGGCGGCAATGCAAGCGCTGTTCGCGATTTCTTCGCCGACACACTGGGCCTTCCGGCCGTCGATGCCGGCGGTGGCTGGTTGATCTTCGCGCTGCCGCCTGCCGAGCTGGCGGCGCATCCGACGGACGGCCCTGCGCACCACGAGCTGTACCTGATGTGCGATGACATCCACGCCACCGTCGAGGACCTCGAGCGGAAGGGTGTCGAATTCAGCCGCGGTATCACCGAAGAACGGTGGGGGCTGACCACGGCATTCGTCCTCCCGGGCGGCGGCGAGCTCGCGCTGTACGAGCCACGGCATCCGCGCCCACGGATGTCCGAATAGCCCGTCGTCGTCGGGTGCTACAGCGGCCAGGCGGCGCTGGAGACCGACCCGGGCATCGCCTTCTCCCATAGCTCGCCGACTCGTCTGAGGTCGCGCTCGCTCAGGCGGCCGAGCAACAGCCGGCGCACGATCGCGTGGTGCGTGATCTGTGCGGCGCGGAGGCGGCTGAGGCCCTGCGGCGTCAGTCCGACGAGCAGGCTACGCCTGTCGGCGGGGTTGGCGCTGCGCTCGACCAGCCCACTCTTCTCGAGCCGGTCGACCGATCTCGAGATGCCGCTCGGGGTGAGGTTGATTCGCTCGCCCAGCTCGCCGATCGCGAGCTTGCTTGCGGGCGCACCGACCAACGTGACGAGCACGCCGTAGGCGTCCACGCCAAAGCCGTGATCGGCCACCAGCGAGCGCTCGAGCTCTCGAAAGACCGCCGTGTGCACCCGCAGCATCCCGCGCCAGGCGCCGAACTCGATGGGCGTGAACGGATTCGGCTCCGGCGCAGGGTCGGAGGCGGGGGCGGGGGCCGCCCCAGGCTTGGAACGGGAATTACTTGACATCCACAAATACTCCCGCGTACTGTTTGCGCATCGCAAATACTCTAACTAAAGAGGCTGAACAAGAGTCACGTCCGCGACATCGCAGAACGTACTCGTCGGGTCGGAGGCAGGGTCGTCGCAGCTCACGCCAGAGGGCATCCTCAAGCTCGGTCCATCCGACAATGAGCGCCGCGAGAACGCGTTCGGATTGCTGATGAGCCTGAACATGCTCATCGAGACGCAGCGGCCGAGTCGCCGGTGAGTAACTGTCTGAGCGGACGTGCCCGCGATCTCGGGAGAACTGATGCCACGCACTACGTCGTTGCCTGAGCCGACCGTCCTCGTGGACGGGCTCGCGTATGTCGAGTCGCCTCGCTGGCACGAGGGTCGCCTGTGGTTCGCCCACTGGGGGACGGGCGAGATCGTCGCGGTCGATCCCGGCGGCGATACCGATGTCGTCGGCGAAGGGCCTCCGAAGGTCAACGCCGCGGCACCGGGCCACAGCCTCGGCTGGTCCATCGACTGGCTACCCGACGGCCGCCTCCTGATCACGGGCAGGGAGCTCATGCGCAGAGATCCCGACGGCTCGATGGTCCGGCACGCCGACCTGAGCGAGATCGCCGGCTCCGGTTGGAACGAGATCGTGGTCGACGGCCGCGGGAACGTCTACGTCAACAGCATCCGATTCGGGTTCATCGCCGGCGAGCCCCCGACATCCGGGATCATCGCGCTCGTATCTCCGGACGGCTCGGCGCGCACGGTCGCTGAGGACCTGGCGTTCCCCAACGGCATGGTGATCAGCCCGGACAACTCGACGCTGATCATCTCCGAGTCCTTCGCCGGCCGCCTGACTGCATTCGACATCGAGGCCGACGGGAGCCTGTCCAACCGCCGCGTCTGGGCCGAGGGCCTCGGCCCCGATGGCATCTGCATGGACGCCGAGGGCGCCGTCTGGGTCCAGACCACGGATTCGCCGCAGGGCGCCATCGTCCGGATCCGGGAGGGCGGCGAGGTGCTGGAGCGGATCGACCGCGACCGCACGATCTTCGCCGCCATGCTCGGTGGATCAGACCGCACGACGCTGTTCCTGCTGGCGGCCGAGTGGCGCGGAACCGAGCATGTTGACGAGGCAGTCGCGGCCCGGACCGGGCAAGTCCTCATCACCGAGGCGCCCGCGCCGGGCGCCGGATGGCCATCCGGGTGACGGCAGCTCCCGCCCACCGGGACGCTCAGTTCGATCTCGGCTTCGAGCAGGCCGTTGCGGGCCTGCCGGTACTGCTCCGATTCGCCGGGATAACGGAAGCTGTGCATGTCACCCTCCCTCGCGCGATCGCGTGTTCGGTCTGTTGTGACGAGCCCGGCGTCCACGTCCCGTCACGGCGAATCGCCCGTTCAGTCGCCAGGCGCGTGATTGATCTGCTCGAGCAGGTCGGCCAGGATCGCCGGGTGTTCGAGCATCGGAAAGTGGCCGCCCGGTAGCTCGATCGCCTCGACACCGAGCTGCCGGCGCGCGATCCATCGCGACCATTCCTGGTCGAACAGCTCGTCGTCGCGCGCGTAGACGAACACGGAGGGCACGTCCGGTGGGCGCTGGAGAGGGTAGGGCGCGTCAAACAGCGCCTGCGGCTGAGGACGCAACCGCACCGCCAGACGCTCGGCGAGACCGGCATCGAGCCGGCAGTAGAGCTGGCCGACGGCACGGTCGCGTGGCCAGAAGCTGCGCCCGCCGGCGTCGACCGGTGGGCGCTGGTATCCGGGCCGCTGATAGGGCGGCTCATCGGGCAGGGCAGCGAATCCGCCCATCGCCGGGCACAGGTAGACGAGGAGCCGTACCGCTCGTGTGACCGCGACGAGCGGGATCACCGCCGATGACATCGAGTGCCCGACGAGCACCGGCGCCGGGCGGTCCGTCAGGCACTCGACAACCGCGGCCGCGTAGTCCTCGTAGCCCGCGTCGTCATCCTCGAGCGGGAGGACGGGCAGCACGCATTCGTGCCCGCGGCGCCGGAGCTCTGCGGTGAGAAGCTCCCAGCACGCGTCATCGTGCCACGCGCCGTGCACCAGGCAGAACGTTGTCACCGGCGGCCCTCCTTCCGCGTCCGACCCCGGCGCCTACCTGGGCTTGGCGTAATCGGCGAAGCCCTGCCAGTCAACGACGACGCACGGCTCGTCGCCCACGATCCAGGCGTCATGACCAGGCGGCATGATCGCGAAGTCGCCGGGTCCGTACTCCATCTCCTCACCGTCGTCCATCACGACCTTCATCCGCCCCGAGATGAAGTAGCAGGTGTGTGCGGCCTGGCAGCTGTCGGTTCCCGCGATCGGCTTGACGTGCTCGGACCACCTCCAGCCGGGGTTGAACGTCGCCCGGCCGACGGGTCCCGCGGCGAGGTTGACCAGCTCGAGCCGGCCGCTGTCACCCATGAACTCCCGGACCTCCTCGGGCGAGTCGAGATTGCTGCGTATGAGCCCAGACATGCGTGCACCTCACTGGTTTTGGGTTGTCGGTCTGGCTTTCCATGCCGATGAGCGCGCATCAGGCGACGTGCCCGTATTCGATCGGGCGCTCCCCTCCGGCGCTCCATTCGTTGAACGAGCCGTCGTAGACGCCGTCGCAATGGATCCCGATCCGCTCGAGCGACAGCAGCGCCACGGTCGCGGAGATTCCGCTGCCGCATGTGGCGATCAGCTCCCGCGGGGGGCATGCGGGGTCGAGCCCGGCATCCCGCGCAAGCCTGGCGACCGCAGCGGGAGCCGCCCACAGCCCCGTGGCGCCGTCGACCAGCTCCTGGTAGGGCAGGCAACGGGCACCGGGGATGTGCCCGGTGTTCGGCGTCCCCTGCTCGCCGAGGAACAGATGCCGGGGGCGGGCGTCGACCATCGCCGCGCCGCGGGCCCGCGCTGCTTGGACCTCGGCCAGCGTCCGGCGCAGTCGCGGGCGTGGGTGGGCGGTGAACTGCTTGCGGGGCACGTCGACGGTCTCCTTGCTGATCGGCCCCGCCTCCTCGCACCAGGTGATCCAGCCGCCGTCGAGCACGCGCGCATCCGCGCCGTAGTACCTGAACGCCCATGCGACACGGGCGGCGAAGATCCCGTAGTAGTCGTCGTAGGTGACCACGAGGTCCCCGTCGCCGATGCCCAGCGCGCCGGCCCGCCGGCCGAACCCCTCCGCGCCGGCGAGCTGCACCGGCACAGGGTCATCCAGATCGACGAAGTCGTGCTCCCAGTCGACGAACACCGAGCCCGGAATGTGCCCAGCCTCGTACTCCGCACGCTTGGCGTGCGGCAGCTGCGAACTCGGGTGGCGGCCGCGCACGTCGAGCACGCGCACGCCGGGGTCCTCGAGGTTGGCCCGCAGCCAGTCGCCGCGGACGAGCGGCCCATCGAGCTCCCGGACCTGATCAGGCGGTGTTGCTCCCATTGCATTCCCTTTCCGGCGCCACCGCCCGAACAGCGGTGGTGGCTATGCCTGTTCGGCCATCGCGATCAGGTCCTCGCGGGTGACCTTGCCGACCAGCTCGGGATGATCTGAGCGCATATGCACCTCGATCGCCGTCGCCGCCTCCTCCACGCTCTCGCCGCGTCCGAGGAATCCGCACTGGCACCGGATGACCTTCGCCATGGTCTTCTCCTTCTCGTTCCTGAGCGCGACACTACGGCCGCCGGTTTGCACGATTCTGCGATTCTCCTTGCAACGAGATTGGCCGACAACTCCCGTTTCGAGAGTCGCCGCGCTCCCGTCCCCGATGGGGACGTGACGGTTGGGCCTCCGGTGGGGTCATCCGCCTGACCGATCGTTCTCTCTCTTATGGCAACTTGACGCGGATTACGGGGATGATTGCCTGATGTCGGGCCAGGAGCCGCAGCCGGACATGGTTGCCGAGCAGTTGCGCCGGGACGCGGCGGAGCGCTTCGAGCGCGCGCGTCCGGCGACTGATCACGGCGCGCCGTGGCGCCTGCGGGACCTGGTCGACATCGATGCGCTGTTTCAGGATGCAGCCGCGATCGTGGTCGACCTCCGAGGGGTGGTCACACACTGGGGCGCGGGTGCGGAGGACCTGTACGGCGTACTCGACCGATGAGGCGGTCGGCCGGGTGCTGTTGGATTTGATCTTCGCCTCGCGGGATCGTCCGATCGGCGAGCGGATGCGGGACTGCGTGCACCGCACCGGAGCGTGGGAGGGTGACTTCTGGGTGCGCCATAGAGATGGGACGAGGTTCCTCGTCTACGTGTCGAGCGTGACGGTCGAGGACGACGATGGACGTCCTGCCGCGACCATCGGGATCTCGTATGAGCTCCGGCCGGCTCCTCGCGAGGCCGCAGGTGAGCCCACCGTGCAGGGGGTGTCGACAGGCGCCGGCGACGCGGCCGCGCCGGTCGGGCGGTTCGGCGACCGTGGCCTCTGGGACCAGTTCGCTATTGCGAACGACGCGCTGCGTGGGGCCGTCGGATACGGGAGCGCCTCTGATGTGGCGAACGCTCTGAGCGCAGTCGCCGCAGCCGCTCAGGCGCTTGCCGACTCGATTCGGCCGACCGGAGGGACGTAGTTCACCCGGTGAGCATCTGACTGCGGCCTACCACGCGTCGAGGTTGCGGCGTGCTACGCAGCGCGCCGCGGCCCGGATGCCGAAGATTAACGCGAGCACGAACGATCACTCGGCTCGAGCCGTCTCCCGTTGCCGTGAATGCGCCCGCCACAGACCACATCTCCTTCGAGTTCGGTCAGGCCCAGCTCGATGCGATCGCGATCGCAGGTCCTCGTGGCGCGACCGCGACGCGATCGGTCCCAGCGGGGGCCCGATCGTGCGTGACCGTCTGGCGGTCGTCGCGTTCGGGGGCGGCACCGGCCTGCCGACGCTCCTTCGCGGCATGCGTCAGACGACCGCTGACCTGATCACCGCGGTCGTCACCGTCGCCGACGACGGGGGGTCGAGCGGTCGGCTCCGGCAGGAGCTGGGGATCGCGCCTCCCGGTGACGTGCGCAACTGCCTGATCGCCCTTGCCAGTCGCCAACGGCTCGCCGAGGTCTTCAACCACCGGTTCGAAAGCGGAGTCGAGCTCCGCGACCACTCGGTCGGCAACATCATCATCGCGGCGCTGGTCGACATCTCCGGCGGCTTCTGCGAGGGTGTCGAGCAGGCCGGCCAGTTCCTGCGGATCACCGGCAGCGTGTACCCAGCGGCCATGGAGACGCTGACCCTCGTCGTCCGTGATGCCGATGGGTCGGTCACACGGGGTGAATCGACGGTGCGCGAGCCGGGACATGCACTCCAGCGAGTGGCGATCGAGCCCGCCGACGCCGCCGCCCCCGCCGCCGTGATCCGGGCGATCGAGCAGGCCGACGTCGTGGTTCTGAGTCAGGGAAGCCTTTTCACGAGCACAATCGCCGCGCTCCTCGGCGCCGGCGTTCCGGAGGCGCTGGCGGCGTTCACCGGTCCGGTGGTGTACATCGCGAACTTCATGACCCAGCCCGGCGAGACGGCGGGCTTCACACTCTCCGACCACCTGCGCGCGATCGCGGAGCATGTCGGTCCGGTCGTGTCCGACGTCCTTGTGCGCGCCGAGGAACTCCCACTCCGGCTGGTGTCCGGCTACCTCGCCGAGGGTGCGTCCCCGGTGGAGATCGATCTCGACGCCGTCGAGCGGATCGGCGTTCGCGTGCACGTGGCACGCCTGCTCCCGGACATCGTCGGCCCTGAGCTGCGTCACGATCCCGACCGGCTCGCTCGGGCTGTGCATGGACTCGGCATGGATGCCGGTCATCTCGCCGCTTGAGGCGGCTGAACGCCGGGAGGGTCGGTGCCCGGCGTGGCCGGGTCGGCGCCCGGCGTGCCCGGGTGTGCGGTCTGGGTGACGGCTGTTCGGGCCACGCGGACCCCGTCACTGGATGCGGCGAACACCGCTTCCTGTCAGGGCGGCCCTACGGACCAGTCGGCGACATAGGCACCGTCTGACTGCGCGACGGGCTCGGCGGCGCCCCGGACCAGAGAGCGAATCGCCTCCGGCGCGCCGTCCCAATGATCGACCGCAATCCCGGCGAACGCGGAGCTCCGGTGCGCGACGTGCCCATGACCGAGATAGTCGATGCCGGCACCCTCAAGCGTGAAGGAGACCCGGGCACCGACGGGCAGCGCGAGACCCACGATCCGCATTCCGTGCTCGGACACGTCGATCACGTGGTGGCGGCTCCTGGTCCCTGCACGCGTGTCTTCGATCACCGCGAAAAGGGCGGCGACGTGTGCCCGATCGAACTCCCGAGAATCCCACACCGGTGCGCACCCACCGCTCAACGCGTCGGCATCGCGGGCACCCCACTGCTCTGCTCTCAGCCGCGCGTCGACCAGAGCGCTGACCGCGCGATCAGCAAGACCCTCCCAGCTCAGGAAGTGAAGCCCGATCGCCCCACCCGTTCGGTGCGCGACTTCGGACCGGCCGCCGTAGGAGAAGTCGAACCCAGAGAGCTCAAATCCGGGGCAGTCTCCGACGTCGAGATCGCTGCCGCTCGCGACGAGCATCCCGCCTTTGGACAGGTTCAGGACACGGCCGTCGACCCATCGGCGGCCATTCGATCGCAGGCTTGCGGACAGGTCTTTCGTGTCGCTGGTTCGAGGGAGTCGCGGAGTCTCGGCCAAGAGACCATCTCCGAGAAGCGATGTGAATGGCGGTTGCGGTCGCTCAGCGGCCCGTTTGCCGAGTGTCCTGCGGTCCGGGCCGGCTGTCTATCCCCCAATCACAGGACAAGAGGCGAAGTCTGCGGATGATTCCCCACACGTCTGCGTTGGTGATTCCGACCCTCGGCTGACTCGGCGGTCGCCCCCCGGACGAGCCGGCTACGCGCGACCGCGCGTGAGCGCACCGGCTCAGCGCCCTCGGGTGTCGCAGGCGGCCCGGCCACACAGGTAGTAACTCAGTCCCGGCATCATCGGCGACCGGCTGGCGAACCTGTAGGTGATCCCTGGCCCGCCACGGGCCAGCGTGACGACGTACGGCGTGCCATACGCCCAGCCACCGTCATAGCCCGAGAACGCAGCTTCGCGTCCCGCCACGTAGCCGGACTGAAAGCTTCCGCGGGCGGTGGGCGTGCCCGGCTCGACCGACTGCCGGCCGGCGACGATGCCGGCAGCTGCGACCACGACCAGTAGGGCGAGTTGGAGGAGACGCCGCCGGGAGAGCGCCTGCCTCGCCCGTGACGACTCGGGCGCCATGGGGTCGGAGTATCGCCGGTAAGCCCAGTTGCGCAAGCCGCCGTGCACTGCGAATCGGCGACCTCCGCGGGATGGCCGTGCGCGGGTGGCTCTGCGGGGTGTGTACGACGGTTCGCGGCCGGCACACCCACGGCTACCTCGTGCGCGGCACACAGACCGACGTGACGAACTGGATGACGTCGTGCACATGGGCGGCGGGTTCCATCTTCTGACGCTTGACGCTGGCTCGACGCTTGACGCTCGGCGCTCGGCGATCTGAGTCGCTGGACGCGTGACCTCGTGCGGGGCGCGACGCTCACGCGCGACGAGCAGCGCCGGCGGCCCCGGTTCATCAGCACGGGCCAGGGCTACGACTACGACCTCGGGATCATGCAGCTGGGATCTCTCTGCGCCACAACGGGCTGATCCCCCGGTACGACCCGACGATGCTCTGCTCGTCCGCAACGCACGCCACCGTGGTGCTGCTGGGCAGCGCCACGCCGCTGCTCGACCACCCGGCGCTGACCAACCCGTTCCCGCCGAACCCCGCCATGCCGGACACGCTCGACATCGCCGCGCCGCTCGTGTCGATCGCCTTCCCGGGGTCGCCGGCGCCGGCTGGCGGCTGACCAGCACGGCGTTCGTTCTCGCCATGCGCGCGGTGCACTCTCGTCACGCGCGCGGTGCAGTCGCGGCACGCGCCGGCACGGTCTTGCCACGCGCTCGGGAAGCGTTGAAGCTGAGTTTCGGCCCCCGGAACGCAGTTGCAGCGCTTCGGTCGGGGGCGCGCCCGGGGAGGGCCGGCCGGCCGGGCCGGGGGGATGGCGCCGGCGGAGGGTGCGCCCGGGGAGGGCCCGGGGAGGGGCGGGCCGGCGGGCCCGGGCACCGGGAGGCGCCGGCGGGAGGGTGCGCCGGCCGGGCCTGGGGAGGGGCGGGCCGGCCGGGGGCGGGCCGCCGGGCCGCCGCCGGCCCGCCGCCGGGCCGCCGGGCCGCCGCGGCATCCTCGCCACGCTCGCGGTGCATTTTCGCCACGCACGCGGTGCAGTCTTGCCACGCGCCGGCACAGTCTCGCCACTCGCTCGCGAAGCGTTGAAACTGAGTTCCGGCCCCCGGAACTGAGTTGCAGCGCTTCGGTCTGGGGACGCCAGCGCGCCCCGCCCCGCCGGAACCCCACCGCGCCCCGCCCCGCCGGAACGCCACCCCGCCCGCCCCGCCGGAACCCCACCCCGCCCCGCCGGAACCCCACCCCGCCCCGCCAGCACCCCGCCGCCGAGCCCCCACCCCGCCCCGCAACACCGGCGCCCCGCCGCGCCACACCGCCGGCCCGCCCCGCGCCCCCACCCCCGCCGCCCCCCTCAACGATGCACGACGACCGTCCGCTGGCCGATGAGCCGACCCCGCACGCTCCCGGCCGTGTCGGCGTAGGCCGAGTTGAGGTACGCGCAGACGTGATAGACGCCCGGGTGCCTGAGCCGCACCGTGCGCCGCGACCGCAGTGTCCGGCGCGGCTTGATGTTGCCGTTGGCGGCGTTGGTCGAGCTGACGAGGACGAGCGGTCTGATTCCCGGCACGTGGTTCTGGCAGCGACTGACCGGTGCCAGCAGTTGGCCCGGGGTCCAGATGACGAGATCGAGATCGGCTTCGCCGTCGGACCCGGCCGTCACCCCGAGCGCGATCGTGGCGCCGGCGCGGGCGGTGCGCGGCGCGGTCAAGCCAAGCTTCAGATGGGGTGCGCGGACGGAGAAGCTGCTCCGGGAGACAGCGACGACAACGCTGTCCCCGGTGGTGGGGTCGACCGCGACCAGCCAGGCGCAGACGGCGAAGGTCCCGGCGGCCTCGGCCCGATAGCTGGTGCGAACGTCGAATGGTGCGCCGGCGCCGGCGGACAGATTCCAGAACGCGGTCGGATCGAGCGGGACGTCGGCCGCGTCGCACGGCGCGGGCGGCCCGTTGCCCGGCGCACTGACCCGCGCGAGCGATTGGTACGCGTAGCTCCCGTTGGGGCCGGCGCTCGCCGCCGGCAACACGCCGCGCAGCCTGAGCGCCACGGGGGCGTCCTGCGCTCCCAGGATGTTGGGACTCGACGCCGAGATGGACACTGCTCCGTCTGCGCGGGCCGCCGGCGCGACGGCGAGCCCGAGCCAGCCCGAAAGCGCCAGGACACCGGCGATCGCCGAAGCGGCGCCACGCGGGCGTCGCCGGCGCGGTTTGCTCCCGGGCATCGGCGTGCCGAACTCGAGTAGCACCCCCATGTGAATGGCAACCCTACCTCGCGTGGAAACGGTGTGAGAACCGGTCAGGAAGAGGTCGACGGCTCGAACCCGTCGGCGGGCTGGGGCGGCGTCGACTGACGAGGCCGGGGCTCCGCCCCCGGCACGGGCTCCGGCCCCAACGCCGGCTCCTGCTCCTGTGGCGCCGGCCCCGGAGCGCGTGAGAAGTCACGTCCATCGATGGGCTCGAGCACCAGGAGGAGGGCCGCCCCGGCCGGTGGGTCGCCGGCGGCGAGGACGTCCCAGGATGCCGCCGGGGCGATGCCGAGCTGGCCCGGAGCGAGTTCGCTCGCCGGCGGCGAGTCGGTCCCGTTGCGGAACGGGACGGTCCTGCCGGCGATTCTGGTGGCCAGCTCGGCCGCGAGCCCGGTGCTCCCGTCGTGCCGCTCATCCCTGTCGGCGTGCTCGGGCGCGAACAGGACGACCTCCCCGATGGCCGTCGCATCACCGATCACGATCGCGACCGGCGCCGAGATCGCCGCGGCGACGGCCTCGCCCGAGGCCGCCGAAGGCCGGGGCCGTCGAGGCCCGTCGCTGGCCGACGAGCACCAACGAGGGCTCCTGTGCAGCGACCACATTGACGATCCCGTCGGCGAACGACCCGTCCACCAGCAGCGCCGGGTCGGTGTCGACTCCGATCGAGAAGCCGGCGGCGCGCAGCTGCTCCCGGCCCGATGGCGGCGCGCGCGCCCGGGGGCGCACGCGAGCAGGCCCCGGACCACGCCGCTGTCCGGGGCCGCGATGCGCGCGCGCGATCTCGAATCCGAGCTGGGCCTGGCCGGGGTCCTCCAGCGCGACCAGGACCCGCTTGCCGAGGCGCTGGCCGGCTTCGTGCGGTACGGGCCACGTCGCCCTTGACCCGCTCGACGATGAACGTGGCCACGACGATCGAGACGAGGATCAGCACGAGCACGGCGTTCACGACCGACTGGTCGAACAGGCCGATGTCGAAGCCGATCACGGTCGCCGCCAGCGTCGCCGCCGCCTGCGGAATCGTCAGGCCCCACATCAGCGTGCGCCTCGGGGGTCGAGAGCCGAGCGACCGGCTCGGTGACCGCCGGCGGCGACGGCCTTGCCGCCGAGCGCGGCGACGATGAACAGCCCGGCGAGCTTCAGTGTCTCCGCCTCGAACATCACGCTCGGCTCGAGCAGCATTCCGACCGAGACGAGGAAGATCGGCACGAACACGGCCGACCCGAAGAAGTCGATCCGGTCCATCAGCGGCCCCTCGTTGGGGACGAGGCGGTTGAGGCCCAGGCCGGCGAAGAACGCCCCGACGATGCCCTCGATGCCGACCATCTCGGCGAGCGTGGCCGCCGCCAGGAAAGCGGCGATCGCCAGCAGGTAGCGGACGATGCGGTCGGTCCCGAGGTAACGAAAGGCCAGCCGGACCAGCCGCGGGAGGACCAGGAACGAGAAGATCACCAGCACGACGAGACCCGAAGACGACCTGCAGCGCGATCGACGCCGCCGAGCCGCCCTCCAGCTGCGAGCCGGACACGAAGGCCAGCACGACGAGCGAGGCCGTGTCGGTGATCACGGTCGCGCCGACGGCGGTGGCCACCGCGCGGTGGGCGGCGAGCCCGGCGTTTCTGACCGTCGGGTAGACGAGCAGCGTGTGCGAGGCCATCAGCGACCCGAGCAGGAGCGCCGCGGCAACCTCCCAGTGCATGCGCGAATCCGATCGCCGAGCCGAACGCCATCGGGATCGCGAACGCGATCAGCCCGAACAGGCCGACCGCCCGTCGGTGGATCCTGACCAGCGCCAGATCGAGCTCGACGCCGGCGACGAACATCAGGTAGAGCAGGCCGAGCTGCCCAGCTCCGGGACGGTCGTGTTCCCGGAGCCGATCAGGTCGAGCCCGTGGGACCCGATCACGTAGCCGCCGAGCAGCAGCCCGATGATCCCGGGCAACCGCGCGCGCTCGAGCAGCGGCGGCCCGATGATCACGACCAGGAACAGGACGAGGAACTCCCAGGCCGGCCCCTCGGGGGACTTCACCGAGATCGAGGCGAGCACGGGGTCGAGCGCGTTCATCGTCACGCCGGTTCGTCTGGATCAGCGGGAGTCGACTTCTCGGCGTCGTCCGCGGCCGAGCCCACCCACGTCTGCACGAGGTGGTTCATCGTGCCGTCGTCGGCGAACGCCGCGCATCGCCGAATCGACGGCCTGCTCGTTGCTCGAGCCCTTGGGCATCGCCGCCGCGATCATCTCCGAGCCGGGCAGCTGCGCCACCGCCGCCAGCCGCCCGCCCGAGCGCTCGGCCGTCGACCACGGCGAGCGGCAGGTCGAGCAGGACCGCATCGATCTTGTCGGGCTTCGAGCGCGGCCAGCATCTGCGAGCGTGTTGTCGTAGATCCGCACCGGGTGGCTCGGCGCGATCTCGCTGTTGATGATTCCGATGAACGTCGTCTCGCGGACGGCGCCCCAGCGGAGGCCCTGAGCGCGTCTCCAGGTCGGGCACCGACGGTGCCGTTCTGCACCACCACCGTCGGCGCCGCGTCCAGGTACGGGGCCGAGAACGACAGCTGACTTCGAACGCTGGGCCGTCGGCGTGATCAGGTCGAGAGCGAGGTCGGCGCCGTCGAGCTGCCCGTTGACGATCCGGTGGAAATGCACGGTGCATCACCCGGACCGACTTGAGGCCGAACCGGTCGGCGAGGTCCCTGGCCAGCTCGTACTCGAGCCCGCCGGTCAGGTGGCTCGGCGTGCCTTCCCAGAAGCCCGGGCTCGGGACGTCGGTCGTCACGACAGTGAGGACGCCCGGGGTCCGTGGCGTGAACGTCCGGCCGCCGGCGAGGACGTATCGGCACCGCACGCGGCGAGCAGTCCGCCGGCGAGGATCGCTGATGCCAGGGCCGCGGCCCCGGCCCGCCAAGCCGACGCGACGGCGCAACGTGCATGAGTCAGTCGGGACACGGATCGCAGCATCTTTGCAGGGCGAGCCGGGGTCCTGACAGAGCAATTGCGCGGCGCCGGATGCCTTCCCGGCGACCAGCGCGTCTCCGGGTCGTCGGTTACGGTACGCCCCCATGGCCGCCACCTCGTCCCCGCCCGCCGCGGCCACCGACACACCCACCGACTTTCGCTACTGGGAAGCGCTGGAGCGTCCCGGCGTGCGGCGCCTACGGGCGGTCTGCCGGCGTGTCATGGGGTTCGATCCGTGCCCGCCCGAGGACGCCGCCCGGATGCTGTGCCAGGACCTGCGCGCGGGTGACCCGGTGGCCGAGCGATTCGTCGACGAGGTGTTCCTCGGGCCGGCGGGGCCACGTGCCGGGCGCAACCTGCTCGACCGGGCGCTCGCGGACGGGATCGACACGGTGTCCGCTCCTCCGGACGGCGATGCGGGCGCTGTTCGCCGAGTTCGAGCACGTGCCGGACTGGGTCGACCGCGACCTCGTCGAGGAGGGGGCGCGCATCTGGCGGCGCTGGGGCACGAGCCTGTTCGCGTTCGCCGGCGCCGAGACCCTCGAGATGTACACCGAGTCCGCCGTCGCGGTCCCGCTCTCGCTGGCCGGCGGGTACGCGGGCGACGCGGCGCTCCGTCGTTTCCTGGAGACGGTGCGCTTCTGGATCGACGTCTCGGAGCCCGGCGACCTGTTCCGCATCGGCTCCAAGGGCCGCGCCACAGCGATGCGCGTCCGCGTGATGCACGTGTCGGTTCGCCGGCGCGTCGCGGAGCATCCCGAATGGGACGCGGAGCGCTGGGGGCTGCCGATCAGCCAGACCTACATGCTGCTGACGCTGATGGGCGGATCGGTGGCGCCGGGCCTCGGCCTGTGGGCCGCCGGCTTTCAGACGAGCCCGCGCGAGATCCGGGCGCTCCTGCACTACCAGCGCTACCTCGGCTACCTCCTCGGCGTCCGTCCGCGCTTCTACCCGGAGACGGTGCGCGAATCGCTGCAGGTCCTCGGCCTCGCCGTCCTCTCGCGCAGCTACACCGCCGGCCCCCACGGCGCCGAGCTGATCGAGTCCTTCCCGCGGGCGTTCGAGCCGACATCGCGGATCGACCTGCGCGGTCGCTACGACTACGCCGCCATCGCCGCCCTGATCGCGCTGACCATGTCCCCGAACACACGCGCCCGGCACGACGTGCCGCCCGTGTTCCCGTGGATCGGGCTGCTGCTCGCCCGTTTTCCTCTGATCGCGGCCACGGAGCTCGCACGGCGCTTCGTCCCCGGCGTCGACGGGGCGCTCGACAGCTCTCAGCGCCGCCGCCGTGAACGCTGGTACCAGCGTCACATGAAGGGCCGTGAGGCCGTGTTCGAGGCTGCCAGCGGCCTGCGGCGCTGATGGCCCCGCTCGCGGTCCTCGAAGGCTGGCGCGGGTCGCGGCGTCGCGACGAGGAGATCATCACGCCACCCCTGTCGGAGAACGGGATTCACCCACCGGCCGGGAAGCGGTGGTTCGAGCACTGGTACTTCGACGCGCGCCTCGACAGCGGGCACGTCGTCGTGGTGATGCTCCAGGCCCGCGAGCTCATCCACCGGGCCCCGGGGATCGAGATCCATGTCTACGAGCCCGACGGCACCCGGCACGAGATCTCGCGCCGCTATCCCGAGCCGGCCGTCAAGGCCTCGAGCCGGCGCTGCGACATCCGCATCGGCTACAACCACGCCTGGGTCGAGGAGGGCGAGCCGCTGGTTCACCGTTGCGTCGTCGACGAGGGCACGCTCGCCGCCGACCTGCGGTTCGAGAGCATCGTCCCCCCCTGGCAGCCCGGGCTCGGCAACACCCGCTACGGCGAGAGTGACTTCTTCGCCTGGATCGTCGGTGCTCCGCGGGCGAGCGTCACCGGCACGATCCGCGTCAACGGCGAGACGCTCGCCGTGCAGGGCGTCGGCTATCACGACCACAACTGGGGCGTGGGGAACATGCCCCGGATCGTCGACCACTGGTACTGGGGTCGCGTCTACGCCGATGACATCACGCTCGTCTACGCGAACGTCTTCTCCGGCAAGCGCTACGGCTTCGCCGCCTCCACTCCGCTGATGATCGCCCGCGAGGACCGGATCGTGCTCTCGACCGGCGAGGTCACGGTCGACACCGGCCCCGAGGTCCATGACCCGCGGGCCGGACGCGCCTATCCGACCTGGCTGCGCCTGAGGGCTCCCGACGAGGCCGAGCTGCGGCTCGACGTCACGCGGATCATCCACGCCCACGACCTGTTGGACGACCTTCCCATCGTCCGCTCGGCGCTGGTGAAGCCGCTCGTGCACCGCATCGTCGGGCACCCGGGCTACTTCCGGTTCCTGTCCGCGTTCCACCTGCGGATCGAGACCGGCGGCGAGGTGCTCGAGCGCACCGGCACGACACTGCACGAGATGGTCGCGCTCGGGTAGCGAGCGGGTCACGCCAGGAGCGCGGCCAGGCCCGAGCCGGCCAGCAGCAGCACGCCGACGAACATGGCAATCATCGACAGCTGGACCTGACGGATTGCCCTGCCGCCGCGTCGGCGCTCGTAACGGGGGAGCACCGTGGCCGCGATCATCCGGTGGTCGTACCCGCTCACCGCGGAGGCGGCGAGCACCGACACAACGGTCCCGCCCAGGAGAGCCAGGAAGCCGAGGACGGCCAGCACGACGGTCACGGCGCTCGGCGCATGGCCGGCGGTCGGCGCACCGATCAGGGTCGCCGCGGCGAGCACGGCGGTGAGCGAACCCGATGCAGTGCGCCACTGCGTGGCTTGGGCCCGGATCCGGTCCAACGATCGCTGCGAGAGCGCGAGCGCCTGCTCGGCGCGCAACGAGTCCTCAGGAGTGCCGACCTCCAGAGGGGACGCGGGGGTGCCGGGCGCGGGTCCAAGGGCGGCCTGGTTCCACACGGCGCCACAGCCGGCGAACGCGGCGCCGTCGGGGCGGCCGGGATGGGGTTCACCACACGAGCACACGAACGTCAATCGCTCCACCGGCTCGTCGGCCTGTGGATCGGGCAGGAGCGGTAGCCACCGTAGCCGTGCCTTCACGAACTCATACGGCTCGCTGGGATCGCACTCCAGATGGATCTGACCCGCCCCAGCCCGGAGATCGCAAACCAGCAACCCGAACGTGATCTGCGCCTGGGTCGGGTGCCCGCACCGGGGACAGCGCCCTGTGTAGAGCAAGCCATTTTCGATCGCCGACGCGACGCAGGACGTCTCCTCCGGCTCTCGAGCCGTGGCCGCCAAGGCGACGTGCTGCCGGCGGTCAAGCGCCATCCCGGGCAGATCGACGCAGCGTGCAGGCTCTGCGAACGGGTCCTTCCCGCTCGCGCTCCAGAAACCGCCGGGGCTCTGATAGGGATGCCCGTCCGTGTCGGTGCCCTCGGCCCCGCGTGGACGTGGTGAGCCTCCGCCGGTCACGGCCGCATCCTCGGGCCGGCTCATCGTCACACCCTACCGTGGCGGCCTCGGACTCAGTCGGGCGAGCCCGAGGCCACCATGACAGGCTCAGCTGGTCTCGACGATCATGAGCACGTTGCCCTCGGGGTCGCGGAGCCACACGATCGGCGGCACCGGGTCACCCATGCGGCTGACCTCAGCGTCGATGTCGACGCCGCGGTTCTTCAGCTCGGCGTGGAGGGCATCGATGTCGTCGGTCTGGAGGCTGATGCCCGTCTCGGCGTTGCCGGCCGACTTGCCCGGGGGCGGCGGGCAGATCGCGACCGTCGTCTCGACGTCGCCCGGGGACACCTCGACCCAGCGATAGCCCTCGCCGAAGGGGATATCCACGCGCTTCTCGAAGCCGAGCTTGTCGACGTAGAACTCGATCGCGCGGTCCACGTCGTTGACCGGGACGACGACGGTGCCGATCTTCTTGATGTGAGTCTTGGTGCTGGGCACGACAACCTCCTGTGGGTGAGATGACAACCGTTAGACGGCCGGCCGGGGAGAAACTCATCTCACCTCGCGCGAGTTCCCCACGATCGTGCGTCATCAGTCGGTTGGCTCCGTTCCGCGCTCGACCGTCCACGAGACGTAGGGCCGGGTTACGCCGCGACGGCCGGCAGGCCGACGCCGATCACCTTCAGGCGGCGCGACAGTGCCGTGAATGCGAACTCGTTCATGGCCTGCGCCGTGTAGCCGAGGTACGTGTACTCGTCGCCGAGCTGCGCGCCCGGCGGCACGAGCACGCCCGCGGCCGCCGGGAGGGTCTCGACGAGCTTGGCCTGGATGCGCCGGGCCAGCTCAGGATCACGTGCCTTCTGCTGCAAGAACCACGTGCCGTAGGCCACGTGCCGGTGCTCGTCCTGCGAGATCAGATTGAACGCCTTCAGATGCCCGGGCAGGATCCCACGGCGCTCCATGTTGTCGGATTGGAAGTACTGACCGGTGAGCGCGAGCGTGCCCTCGATCACCATGTGGTAGGTGGTCACGAAGTCGACCTTGGCCTCGATGCTCGTCGGATCGTCCAGCAGGGCGCGGTGGTCGTCGACGAGGTGGCCGTCGAACAGCGTGAAGTAATCCGGGGTGAGGTCCCGCCGCGCGCGCTCCAGGCGATCCTCGAAGCTGCCGTCGAACTCGAAGACCTCCTCGTAGAGACGGTTGAAGTGCTGGGCGTGGCGGGCCTCGTCGACCTGCTGCGTGGTCAGGAAGGCCTCCTCGTGCTTGTCCTCGGCGGCGAGCACCAGTCCAGAGAACTGGCTCGTGACCCGCTCCTCGCCGACGAAGAATGCCGATAGCCCCCACAGCATCTCGTCGCGCAGGTCCTCGGGCAGCGCCTCCCAGTCCCGCCGATCCCGGTCGAGGCCGATCTCGTGCGAGACCCAGTTCTGGCGCTCCCACAGCCGGTACAGATCCAGCGGCGCCATCAGCTTGACATGAGGCAGCTTCGATTCGTCGCTGATCGTGCCGACGTCGCCCTGAACTGTGTAATCGAGCAGGCTGGACATGGCAACCTCCGAGGATGCGGCCGGTGTGCGGTGGGAGTCTAACCCGGCGTGCTCGTCGGCCCGCTCGTGCTCGTGTGCGCCGGCGTGGTCGTCTGGCCCGGCAGTCCGAGAACGCGTGGCGACGCCGGCGGGACATGCACGATGCAGCTCGTCCCGGGGGAGTGGCCCGAAGCCGGGAACGCCTGCGCGAGGGCGGTGGCGATCAGACTGGGCGCGCGCGGCGTAGCCCGCCGAGGTGTAGTGGATCCCGTCGGCGATGAACCAGCGTCCTGCGCCACCGAGGCCCAGTCGAAGACGCGCATGTTCGGGTACGGCGGCGCAGGCCTGAGTCAGCGCGGCGTTCCAGAGCTGCATGTTGGACTCCGCATACGGGCCACTGCCGGACGAGCGACTTGGCGTTGACCCACATCACGGGCTCGTTGCCGATCACCGCCATCATCCTCGCGATCCGCGGTGAGCAGGCTCACCGACGAGCCGACGTAGATGTCGGCCGTGTCGTTGGTGCCGAGCGCGATCACCCAGCACCCTCGGTAGCCACCGCTCTGCAGGCCGCGCGCGACCGCCTGCGCGTTGATGCCGCCGGGCAGGGTCTCGACGATCGAGGTTGCGCCGGTGATCTCGAGGTGCTGATGGGCGGATCGACGCCGACCCGCGCGTACTGCGCTCCGATCCGCTGGCCGGGGTCGGGCAGGTAGTCGCTGGAGATCAGCCCCTCGGAGGTCGAGTCGCCGATGTGGGCCACCCCGCGGCAGGACGATCGCGTGGACACGATCAGTGGGCCGCTCGGATCGCGGACGCCCGGGGACGAGGACGCCGGGTGGTGGTCCCCGGGCGGCGGTCCGGCCGGCTCCGGCCACCGCGGCGCCGGCTGCGTCCCCGAGGTCGCGCTCGCGGTGCGAGCCGGCTCGACGCTGATGCCCGCCAGAGCAGAGCTCACCGGAGCCGGCGAGGCCGACGCCGGCCAACCGCGGCGCGCCGGCGAGCACCAGGGCCACCGCCGCCGCCGATGGAGCGACCAGCGCGGACGCGGCGCGGCAGTCGATCGCGGCTTCCAGCCGGCCGACCGGGCGTGCGCCCACAGCCGGATCAGCGCCCCGTGCCGGATCGGCTCCTCGACATAGCGCCACGACAGCGCGGCGACGCGAACGTCGCCGTGACCTGGAGCACCGCGCGGAGCGCGCCGACGCCGCGGTTCGGGGTCGGCGTCGTGAGCACGATGATCGGCACCGTCCACAGGTAGATGCCGTATGAGCGCACGCCGATCCAGCGCAGCGGAGCCCGACCCAGCGCCTTGCCGAGCCGGCGTGGCCGGGTGTGCGAGCGCGGCGACGACGATCACCGATCGCGACCGAGAGCAACACGAGCCCGCCGTGGTAGAGGAACGCTCGAGTACTGGTTGGTCCGCCAGATCGAGGAGCGCGATCGCCACGAGCCCGATCGCCCCGGCGCCGTCGAGGATTCTCGCGCGCTGGCGCGTGACGTGCTCGGTCAGCGACCGGCTGGGCCACACCATCGCCAGCGCGGCGCCGACGAGCAGCCCGAACGCGCGCGTGTCCGTGCCGTCGTAGACGCGCGAGGGATCGAACGACGGGTGGTACAGGACGGCCATCTCGATCGCCGAGGCCAGGGCCAGCACCAGTGTCGACGCCCGCGAGCCGGGGGCGGATCTGGATCCGGCGCCTGCGCTCGCGCACGCAAGTGACGCCGAGCAGCAGGAGCCACGGCCAGAACAGATAGAACTGCTCCTCGACGGCGAGCGACCACAGGTGGTTGAGCGGTGACGGCGGGCCGAAGCGGGCGAAGTACGACATGTGCTGGAAGATCTGCCACCAGTTGCTCACGTACACCGTGGCCGCGCCGACCTGCCCGCGCACCGTCGGCATCTGCGAGCGGTCGGCGATCGTGACCCACACCGTGACCACGACCAGCATCAGGAACAGCGCGGGCAGGAGCCGGCGCGCGCGCCGCAGCCAGAAGTCGCCAAGGCCGAGGCGGCCGTGGCCCCGGGCCCACTGGGCCAGCAGCAGGTCCGTGATCAGATAGCCGCTGAGCGTGAAGAAGACCCCGACGCCGAGCAGCCCACCCGGTGCCCAGCCCAGTCCGAGGTGGTAGGCAATGACGGCGAGGACCGCCACGGCCCGGAGGCCGTCGAGTCCCGGCATGTACCGCTGACTGCTGCGTACCGGTTCAGGCACGAGGACTGAAGGTACTTCAGGGTTCGGTTGTCGCCCTTCCCGCAGGCGCTCGACCGACCTCCGGCGAAACTACCTCGTATGCCTGAGGCCTGGGTCTATCTCCTGCGCTGCCGCGACGGCTCGCTCTACGCGGGCTGGACGGTCGATCTCGAACGCCGGCTGGCGCGCCACCGCGCGGGCCGGGCGAGCCGCTACACCGCGAGCCGGCTCCCGGTCGAGCTCGAGCTGGCGATCCCGATGCCCGACCGCACAGCGGCGCGGCGCGAGGAGGCGCGCATCAAGCGGCTGCCCCGGGCGGCGAAGCTGGCGCTGCTGGCGCCGCCACCGGCACGGTAGCCGCGGAGCGTCCACGGTCGTATCGTGGGCCCAACACGAGCAGGAGGTGCCCATGGCGACCGTCGGAGTCCGGTACATCGTCCACGATGTCGACGCGGCCATCGATTTCTACTGCCGGCGACTCGGATTCCACGAGGACATGCATCCGGCGCCCGCGTTCGCGATGCTCTCGCGCGGGGATCTGCGACTCGTTCTGAGCGCTCCGGGAGGCGGCCCCGGCGGGGGCCAGGCGATGCCCGACGGGACGCTCCCCGAGCCCGGAGGCTGGAATCGATTCCAGCTCGAGGTCGACGATCTCGACGCGACCGTGGCCGAGTTGCGCCGACACGGCACGCGGTTTCGCAACGACGTGCTGACCGGGGTCGGTGGCAAGCAGGTCCTGGTCGAGGATCCGTCGGGCAATCCCGTCGAGCTGTTTCAGCCGCTGCAGGCCGAGGCGAGGCTGTCGGCCTCGTGACGGCGGTCACGCTGCCCAGTCCCGTCGCCCTCCGCCCGGCGCTTGAGGTTGGTGAACTGCCGCGCCTGCATGATCCAGTGCGCGGGCTCCCAGAACAGGAACTCGCCGATTGCGACGAGCGCGCGCGGGTGCGAGGAGGCGTAGCCGCTGACCACGAGACGAGTCCGCTGTCCTCGGCACTCGTCGAGCCGGAACGCCCACAGCGAGTCGATGTGGCCGCGCGGTCGGTCGGCGGCGGTGTCGAAGGGCCTGCCCCGCAGGTCGAGCGGCGCGCGCAGGGCGAGGAAGCGCTCGGGCTCCACGGCGGCGACCTCGAACCACGCGCGCCCGCTCGGACTCGAGTCGAGACGGTCGCCGACGGAGATCTGCTGCCACTCGGGCCGGACCTCGTGCGCGCTCGCTCTGCCGCCGTTGTCCAGGCGGTCCCAGCTGTACCAGCCGGCGCGATTGCAGCCCATCTGCGCGAGCCAGGGCCACACCCGTGACGGTGGCGCGTCGATCGTGACCGCCATCGTGGCCGTACGCGTGCCGCCGGGGATCAGGTCGGCGCCCGGAAATCGCACCTCCAGCTCCGGATCACTCGCGCCCCAGCGCAGCAGTCGCGGCCGCATGAGGATCCCGTAGGCGCCCAGAAACAGCGCGAGCAATCCGGACAGCCGGCGGGCGCGCATCATGGCGCTCTCAGGCTGGCAACCGGCCCGCCGATCGACATCCGCAGAACCCGCGCGGGCCGCTTGCGTAGTCGCCCACATCCCCGCAGCCAGAAGCTGCCGATGCGCGTGGGCGCTCGATCGTCGACGATGTGCTCATGCCCCGTCGACTGCGCCTCGCCCTCGTCCTCAGCGCCGGCTCGTGCGCGCTCTATCTCGCCGCGCTGCGGCGGCCGGTCCTGACCTGGGGCGCGACGGCGGCCGAGGCGGCGGCGCGACTGCCCGGCGATGAGTTGCTCGAGCAGGCCGACGGCGTCAGCACCCGGGCGATCGAGATCGATGCGCCGGCGGCGGCAGTGTGGCCGTGGATCGTGCAGATGGGCCCGCGCCCCGCGGCGGCGCCTACACCTACGACTGGATCGAGAACCTGCTCGGGCTCGACATGCACAGCGCCGACCGCGTCCTCCCTGAGTTCCAGCACCCCGAGGTGGGCGAGACGATCGGCTTCGGCCCGAACCGGATGCGACTCGAGCGGCTGGAGCCCGAGCGCGTGCTCGCGTGGCGCTCCGAGGACGGCAACTGGGTGTGGACGTTCGTGCTCGAGGAGCGCGCAGCACGCACGCGGCTGATCAGCCGCAACCGCTTCCGACTCCCGACCCTGGCGGCGCGCATCGGCATGCTGCCGATGGAACCGGGCTCGCTGGTGATGGAGCGCAGGATGTTGGAGGGGATCCGCCGGCGCGCCGAGCGGCTCGCCGCGGCCGCGCCCGAGCCGTCCCGGGAGCCCGCCGGGCGCAGCTAGCCCAGCGTCCCGAGCGCCAGCGGCACCACGCGCTCGGCGCCGGCGCGCCGCAGCTGGCCGCCGGTCATCGCCAGCGTCCAGCCCGAGCTGCGGCGATCGTCGAGCAGCGCGCCGGTGCCCGGCGGGGGAACGGCGATGATCGTGAAGGCGCCGCGGACGTTGGCGGCCTGCTGCACGGCATTGGCCATCTCGCGCTGCGGCGGTCGAGCCTCGGTGCGCCGGATGAGCTCGACGTAGGCGATCCCCAGCGCAGCGGCGACGCGCTCGGCCAGGCGGGGCATCGCGTCGCCGAGGCGCACGGACGGGACCGCGGTGAGCCACGCCACCGGACGGCTCCCGTCACCGGCACGCCGCACGAGGTCGGCGAGCGCGAGCACGACCTCATCGGCAAACGAACCGCTGCCGAGCCCACGCTCGACGGCCGGCCACCAGCCACCATCGCCGAACCGCGCGAGTGCCCACCCGGTCTCGATCCGGGCGTCCTCGGGGATCTTGCGCATCGTGCCGCCGGCGTCAGGCGCCATCTTCTTGGCCTCGAGCACGATCGGCGTCGAACGGAGGTGACGTGCGGCCAGCTCGACCAGGGCCGGGTCCGGAGGCCGTCCGAACCGTGGCGCCGTGCAGACCGAGCAGCGGCCGCAGTCGCGCGCGCCTGGGTCGTCGAGCTCCTCCTGCAGGGCTCGCATCAGACAGCGCCCGTCGGTGCCGAACGACGCCATCGCCTGCTGCTCGGCGCGGCGCAGGGCGGTCACCTGGGCGTAGCGCTCGGCGTCGTACGTCCAGTCCGCGTCGGCCACCGCGTGCCAGCGGGTCCCCTCGCGGCGGACCGCCCCCTCGACGTCGAGGATCTTCAACATCGCCTCGATCCGGCCCATGCCCAGATTCACGACCGCCATCAGCTCGCGCGTGGTGCGGCCCTGATCGCCGGCGTCGCCCAGCTCGGCCAGAACCGCCGCGACCCGCTCGCGAGCCGGGAACGCCTGCTCGATGAAGAAGTCCTGGATGCGACGGTCCTCGCCGCCGCGCAGCAGCACGATGTCGGCGTGGTCGACGCCACGACCGGCGCGACCGACCTGCTGGTAGTAGGACACCACTGATCCCGGTGCCTGGTAGTGGACGACGAACGTCATGTCGGCCTTGTCGTAGCCCATCCCCAACGCGCTGGTGGCGACGACGGCCTTGACCTCGTTGCGCAACAGTCGCTCCTCCGTGGCAACGCGGTCCTCGGTCTCCTGCTCGCCGCTGTAGGCCAGCGCGGGCACGCCGTTGGCCGAGAGGAATGCGGCAACCTGCTCGGCGTCCCGCTTGGTCAGCGTGTACACGATGCCCGAGCCCGGCAGCGTGGGCAGGTTCTCGACGAGCCAGGCCAGCCGCTCGGCCGGCCGTGGCAGCTCGAGGACCTCCAGGCGCAGGCTCGTCCGGGCCAGCGGACCGCGGTAGGAGCGCAACGGCTCGCCGTCGGGAGGGGCGAGCTGCTCGAGCACGTCGCGCACCACGCGGTCGTTGGCGGTGGCGGTCGTACCGAGGACGGCAACGCCGGGCGCCAGCGCGTCGAGCATGTCCTTGACCCGCCGATAGTCGGGCCGGAAGTCGTGCCCCCAGTCGGAGATGCAATGCGCTTCGTCGATCACCAACAAGCCCACCGATGCGGCGAACAACGGCAGCATCGCCTCACGAAAGCGCGGGTTGTTGAGTCGCTCGGGACTGATCAGCAACAGGTCGACGGTGCCGGCCGCGAGCCGATCGCGCACCGCGTCCCACTCCTCACGGTTCGTGCTGTTGACGGTGTGCGCACGCAACCCGAGCCGCTCAGCGGCGGTGATCTGGTTGCGCATCAGCGCCAGCAACGGGCTGACGATCAGCGTCGGTCCGGCGCCCTGCTCGCGCAACAGCGCCGTGGCCACGAAGTACACCGCCGACTTGCCCCAGCCGGTGCGCTGGACGCACAACACGCGCGCCCGATCGACGACGACGTCATGGATCGCCTCGAGTTGACCCGGCCGAAACTGCGAGCGCTCGTCGTCGGTGAGCGCTCGCAGCCGCTCCAGGGCCGCTGTGGCGAAGGGCGCGCTCAGCTCGGGAGTCCGTACCCGCGCTCGGCCTTGCGGACCTCGCCGGCCGTGGCCATCTTGCTGAGCGTGCTGCCGACGGTACCGGTGCCGATGCCCGTCTCCTTGGCTATCTCAGACGCGGTCTTTGGGCCGGTCGTGAGCGAGGCCAGGATCTTGGCCTTGTTCTGGCCGCGGGGCGCCCGGGCACCGTTGCTCGCTGCGGCCGTGCTGCGCCTGGCGGCCGTGCGCTTGGGCGCGGGTGCCGCGGTGCGGGTCGGCGTGGTGGGTGCTGCCGCCCGGCGCGAGGTCGTCCTGCTCCTCGCCTTCGCCGCTGAGGAGTGCGGCAGGCGACGCTCGATCTCATCAGCCAGCGAACGCAGCTCGGCGGCGGCGCTCTGCGCGGCCTTCACCGCCTTCTTGCTGGCGCCGTCACCAATGTCGCTGAGCGTCTTGGCAACTTGCTTACGCACACCAACCTTGCGCAGGCGGTCAAACAGGTCAGTTTCGTTCTTGGCCATGGGTGTCTCCTAGCTGTCAACGGCGGAATGCCGATAAGCAACCCTAGCGGGGTTGGCTCGCGGTTAGAGTAAACGCATGGACGCTCGCTACGACGTACTTGACGATGCCGCCCGATTGGCACGTGATTTCATCAACAGCCTGCCCTCGCGACCCGTGCATGCCCGGTCGGAGATCGAGGAGCTGCGCGCCGCGCTCGGCCGGCCGCTGGGAGAGGCCGGGGAGGATCCTCGGGAGGTGATCGCGGCCCTCGCGCGCGACGTCGAACCCGGTGTGGTCGCCTCGGCGGGGCCGCGCTACTTCGGCTTTGTCATCGGTGGCTCGCTCCCCGCCGCGGTGGCGGCCGACTGGCTCACCGCGGCGTGGGATCAGAACGCCGGCGGATATGTCGTGGCGCCCGCGCTGTCGGTGGCCGAGGAAGTGGCGGCCGGATGGCTCCGCGAGCTGCTCGGGTTGCCCGCCTCGTGCGGAGTCGGCTTCGTGACGGGTGCTCAGATGGCGCACGTCACCTGTCTCGCGGCGGCGCGCCATGCCGTTCTGCGTGACGTCGGCTGGGATGTGGAGGCAGACGGACTTCAGGGCGCGCCCGAGCTGCGCGTGTTCGCGGGGGAGCAGGCTCACGTGACGGTCAAGGTCGCCTGCCGGATCCTCGGGCTCGGCGCCGAGCGCATCCGCGTCGTGGCGGTCGACGATCAGGGCCGGATGCTGCCGTCCGCGCTCAGGGCCGCGCTCGCCGAGCATGACGGTCCGAAGATCGTGTGCGCCCAGGCCGGCGAGATCAACACGGGATCATTCGATCCCTTCGCCGAGATCGTGGAGATCTGTCATTCGGCCGGAGCGTGGTGCCACATCGACGGCGCCTTCGGCCTGTGGGCGGCCGTCAGCCCGTCGCGCCGCCGGCTGCTCGAGGGCTTCGAGCGGGCTGACTCGTGGGCGACCGACGCACACAAATGGCTCAACGTTCCCTACGACTGCGGGATCGCCGCCGTCGCCGATGCCTCCGCGCACCGGGCGGCGATGACCTCGAGCTCCGCGTACATCCCGTCCCACGCCGACGACATCCCGTGGGGCTTTGACTGGACGCCGGAGTTCTCTCGCCGCGCGCGAGGGGTGGCGGTGTACGCAGCGCTGCGCTCGCTCGGGCGCGCGGGCGTCCGCCGGATGATCGACGGCTGCTGTGATCATGCCCAGCGGATGGCCCTGGCGCTGTCGCGCCACGAGGGCGTCGAGGTGCTCAACGATGTCGTGCTCGATCAGGTGGTGGTCCGCTTCGAGGACAGCGACGAGGTCACCGCGGAGGTCATCGACCGCGTCCAGCGAGATGGGACGTGCTGGCTCGGCGGCAGCACGTTCCGCGGACAGCAGGTGATGCGCATCTCGGTCGTGAGCTGGCAGACGACGCCCGAGGACATCGACGTCTCGGCCCGGGCGATTCTGGCCTGCTTCGAGAGCGCCCGCCACCAGGTCGGCTCGGGCGCGACCGGCGACGCGTGAGCTCCCGTGAGGAGGCCTCCGATCTCGCCGTGCTCGAGCGGCTGGTCGAGCTGCCCGGCCGGGACATCGTCGACATCGGGTGCGGGGGCGGGGCGCTCGTTCGCGAATTGGAGAGTCGTGGCGCGCGGGTGATCGGCGTCGAGATCTCGGCGGAGCAGCTCGCCCCCGCCATCGCCCACGACCTCGGTAGCGGCGCGGAGTACGTGGTCGGATGCGCGCAGGCGCTCCCACTCGAGGATGCCTCGCTGGACGTCGTCGTGTTCATGCGCTCACTGCACCACGTGCCGGGGGCGGATCTGATGCGCTCGCTACGCGAGGCGCGCCGGGTGCTGCGAGGAGACGGGATCGTGTACGTCGCCGAGCCGCTGGCGGAGGGCGACTTCTTCGCCCTGACCGCTCTGGTCGAGGATGAGCTCGAGGCGCGGAGCGCGGTGCAGGCGGCGCTCGCCGAGTCCTCGCGCGCGGGCCTGCACCGGTCGCTGACGGTGGACTACGAAGTGCGTGTTCGCCTCGCCGATCACGACGCCCTGCGCCACCGGATGGTCAGCGTCGATCCTGAGCGAGCGGCGATCTTCGACGCCCGTGAGCGAGAGCTGGCCGAGGCGTTCGCGCAGCTCGGCGAGGCCGGCGATCTCCCGGGTGAGCGGTGTTTCACGGCGCCGATGCGCGCCGATGTGCTCCGTCCGTCCTGACGTGGGCCTTCAGTGCTCGCCGCCGATCCGGCCTCAGCCTTCGTAAAGCGCGGCGAACAGCTCGGCGAACTCGTCGTAGACGCTTGCCCGCTTGACCTTCAGCGTCGGCGTCAGCTCCCCGTTCGGCCTGGGTCAGCTCACGATCGAGGATCGCGAAGCGCTTGATCTGCTCGATCCGGGCGAAGCGTGCGTTGACGTCGTCGACCACACTCTGGATCTCGGCTCGGACGCGCGCGTCGTTGGCCATCGTCGCCGGGTCGGCTCGGACGCCGAGCTGCTCGGCGAGCTTCGGCGCCTCCTCGGGGTCGAGCGTCAGCAGCGCCACCAGATACGGCCGGCGGTCGCCGAATAGGACCGCCTCGGAGATCCAGCGGCATTGCTTGAGCGCGTTCTCGATGTTGGCGGCGGTGATGTTCTTGCCGCTCGAGGTGATGATCAGATCCTTCTTGCGCCCGGTGATCTTACGAAGCCGTCGGCGTCGATCGTGCCGAGGTCGCCAGTCGCGAGCCAGCCGTCGGGGAGCGCCGCGCGCGTGGCCGCCGGTCCTTGAAGTAGCCGGTGAAGATGTTCGCCGCCGCGGGCGAGCAGCTCGCCGTCATCGGCGACACGCATCTCGAGCGTCGGACGGGCCGGCCGACCGTGCCGAGCTTCATCTCGTCCTCGGTGTTGATCGTGCCCGCCGCGCATGTCTCCGTCATGCCCCACGCCTCCACGAGCACGATCCCGCAGGCGTCGAAGAACTCGATCACCTCGCTCGGCGATCGGCGCCGCGGCGGTGACCGCGAGCTCGAGCCGCCCGCCGAACAGGTCCCGGACCTTCGAGAGCACGAGCCTGTCAGCGACTCGATACTCGAATGTCAGCACGCGGCCGGGGGCGCGACCGCTGCGCTCGTGCGCGCGCACGCGCCGTCCGACGCCGAGCGCCCAGTTGAAGATCGCGCGCTTGGGCAGCGACTCGATCGGCGATCCCGCTCGTCGCGGCCGTGTAGACCTTCTCCCAGACGCGTGGGACCGAGGCGAAGTAGGTCGGGCGAGCCTCCCTGATGTCGTCGAGCAGTCGCTTCTGGGTCACGCTGCCAGTAGATCGAGCGTGCCGCCGACGATCGAGCGTGAACATCTGCGACGATGCGGGCGAACACATGCGCCAGCGGAAGGAACATGAAGAACTCACCGGGGCGTCAGCCCGAGCGAGGTCGAGGCGCTCCTCGAGCGTGTGGATCGCCACCATGAAGTTGCTGTGGGTCAGCATGCACGCCTTCGGCGGGCCGGTCGTCCCCGACGTGTAGACCAGGCGTCGCCATGTCCTCCGGTGAGACGCCGGCCACACGCTCGTCGACTGCGCTCTCGGGAATCTCCCGGCCTCGGGCGATGAGCTGATCGAGCGTGAGCACCGCCGCGCGCCGGGGCCGTCGAAGCACGATCACGTCGCTCAGTCGCGGGCAGTCGGCCTGGATCTGCTCGATCTTGGCCATCTGCTCGGCGTCCTCGCAGAACACCGCCCTGGCCTCGGAGTGCGCGAGCACGTACTCGCACTCCTCGGGCGAGTTGGTGTGGTAGATCGGTGCGACGACGGCGCCGGCGCAGAAGCCGCGGCGTCGGCAACTGTCCACTCCGGGCGAGTGTCGGAGAGGATCGAGATGCGCTCGCCGGACTCCACGCCGATCGCGATGAGTCCTCGGGCGATGTCGCGGGCCGAGCGGAGCAGCTCCGGGTAGGAGGTGTCCCGCCAGGTCCCGCCCTCCTTGTAGCGAGCGCGACCCCGGCACGGCCCTCGCAGCGCAGCAGCATCTCCCCGAGCGTGCCCGCTCCGGTCGAGAGGTCCAGTGCCGTGTGCTCGGTCGTGGCCGAGGGCACCGGCGGTGGTGGTGGTGTGCTGAGGGTGGCGCGGGTCATGACCTCACCTCGGGACTTGGGTAGGCGCCTCGCGCGTTTCACCTTCCGGCCGGCGCACGAGTCGCGCGCTGAGAACGAGCCGTTGAACCGAACCTACGCCTGCCCGGCGGGCGGCGCATCGGCGCAAATCACCACCTCGGTGATGGGGCGGACTACTGAACCCCGGGGATCGCCGCTCGGTTCGACGATCGCCGGCGGGAGGAGTATCGTCGTGGGTCGGCCCAGGCCGAATCGCCCGCCGGGCTCTCACCCTCTTGCTCTCGCGCGACACCTGCACAGAGGGTCGGAGACAACCTGAACATGCGAAGAGACCGCGGACGCGACGACGCTCGATCTGGAAGGCCCGCCCGGGGCGAGGTGCGCGCGATCGTGGAACGCCTGCGCGAGCTGAAGTCATCGCGCCCGCCGGCCCCGATCCGTGAGCAGTCGGAGGATCTCGGCGGCGAGGCCCGGATCGCCGTCCTGGAGCAGCGGATCCAGCATCTGGAGCACGCGCTCGAGGGTCTCCAGGATGCCGTGGACCGCCAGAACGTGCTGCAGGACGACCGGATCGCGGAGCTCCGCCGGCGCACCGAGCCGGTGGAGATGGCCCGCGCGCTGAGTGAGGACGCGAGAAAGCGGGGCTTCTAGATGGTCAGCACGAGGGAGATCGAGGCCCTGCGGGCCGACGCGCGCTACCACAGCGAGCGCTACGCGATCTACCGGGCCAAGGCCTACGGCCAGCGGCCGACCAGCGCGGCGCGACTGGAGGCGCTGGAGCGCGCCGCCACCGCCGCCCAGGAGCGCCTGGGCCACGCCGAGCGTGAGGCCGCCGCCGAGAAGGAGCGAGATGGCCTCGCAAGCTGATCGCGCCGCCGAGAAGCGCAAGGAGAAGCTGGAGGAGATCCAGCGCCAGATGGAGGACGGCTCGCTGACGGTGCGCAAGATGACCGAGGAAGAGCGCAAGCGCTTTCCTCCGCGACCGCCGCGGCCTCCCAGGTCACCGCGCAAGTAGCGTTGCGGCCCTCGCGCTGGATCGATGGTCGACATCGCATTCCTGTACCGTTGCGTGCGGTTCGAGCAAACGGCTCGGGCTGACACAGTGCCAGCGCCCGCAGTCGTTGCTTAGCTTCTTCCGCGTTCGCAGCACCAGAGCACGGAGGACCAACATGGCCACCGGAACCGTCAAGTGGTTCAACGCCGACAAGGGGTTCGGTTTCATCACCCCCGACGACGGCACGAAGGATCTCTTCGTCCATCACTCGGCCATCAACTCGAGCGGCTATCGGGAGCTTCCCGAAGGAGCCAAGGTCTCCTACGACGCCGAGGCCGGGGACAAGGGCCCCAAGGCCACGAACGTCACGAAGATCTAGTCGTTCCTGAGGGCAGGCGCGCGCGACGTCCGGTCGCGCGCGTCCCCTCGAGTCCAGGATCTGTTGTGCGCACGCTCGGCAATCGGGCTGACAGCGAGCGCTGGTGACACACCTGTCTAGCGTCCCGCCGGGCCGGTCAGGTACAGCGTCAGCGCCGCGGCGATCACGTGCGCCAGGCGCTCGCGCCAGGCGGGGTCGGTCTGCAGCCCGGCGTCGTGCGGGTTGCGCATGTTGCCGCTCTCCAGGAACACCTTGGGCACCGTCGAGAGGTTGAGACCGCCGAGATCGCCGCGCACGTCGATCCCGTCGCGGCCGAGATATGTCGACGGCACCAGGCCCGAGCCGGCGGCCATCTCGTCGCGAAGGATCCCGCCCAGCCGCGCGGATGGAGCGATGATCGCGTCGTTGTAGCCGGCGACGAGGGCCGGCTCGATCACGTGAAAGCCCTGACCGGACGCCGGGGCGCCGTCGGCGTGAATCGAGATCGCCGCGTCGGCGTGTGCGCGGTTGCCGATCGCCGCCCGCTCGTTCACGCACGGCCCGACCCCGTCGTTGGTGCTCCGCGTCAGCACGACGTGCGCGCCCTCGCGCCGCAGGATCGCGGCCGCCCGTAGCGCGACGTCGAAGTTGAACCCGGCCTCGGCGTAGCCCGCGTCGGTCGAGGTGCCGGTCGTGTCGCACGCCTTCATGAAGCCGCCGGCGGGCACCAGGCGGTTGATCGCGTCCGGCGCGGTCGCGTTGCCGCCGTTGTGGCCCGGGTCGATGACCACCACCTTCCCGCGCAGCGGTCCGGCCGGCCGCGCGGCGGGCGCGATCCGTGCGGGTGCCGTGCGAGGTGACCTCGTGGTCGCCGTCGCGGCGCTCGACGCCGTCGTCACCGGCGGCGCCGTCGTCACCACCGGCGCCGGAGCGGTGACGGCCGCTGCGGGCGCGCTCGACGCCGAGGACGCGTGCCCCGATCCGCAGCCCCCGGCCACGAGCGCCAGCCCGAGCGCGGCGCTCAGTGCGATCCGGCGGGAGCTAGCCGTTCGCCGGCGCGAGATCGCGAAGACCGATCGGAGCTCTGAGGATCGCATCCGGAATCCCGAGCACGTCGATGAGTGGGTCGGGCCGGAAGCTCTTGTCCGCTTCGATGTCGTGCAGCGCGAGCCGGTGGCAGAGCAGATTCGGGGCGCGGGCCATGTCCTCATCCTCGCACGCGTCGATCGCGCCGGCGAACCGCAGGTGAGAAGATCGATCCGTGCGGTCGGCCGAGGCAGCTGTGGGAGACACGTGACTGTCGCCGCCGCAACCGCGCCGACGGCCGGCCGGCGTCACGGGGTGGCGGTCGTCTTCACGGGCCTGATGCTCGTGATGCTGATGGCGGCGCTCGACTCCACGATCGTCTCGACCGCGCTGCCGACGATCGTCGGCGACCTTGGCGGCCTCAGCCACATCTCCTGGGTGGTGACCGCCTACCTGCTGGCCCAGACCGCGGTCACGCCGATCTACGGGAAGCTCGGCGACCAGTACGGCCGCAAGGTCGTGCTCCAGGTCGGCCTGATCGTGTTCCTGATCGGCTCGGCGTTGTGCGGGGCATCGCAGAATCTGACTGAGCTGATCGTGTTCCGAGCCGTCCAGGGACTGGGCGGCGGCGGGCTGATGGTGAGCACGATGGCCGCGATCGGCGACGTCGTCTCGCCCCGGGAGCGCGGCAAGCTATCAGGGCCTGTTCGGCGCCGTGTTCGGGCTGGCCAGCGTGATCGGCCCGCTGCTCGGCGGCTTCTTCACCACGAACCTGTCGTGGCGCTGGATCTTCTACGTCAACCTCCCGATCGGCGCGGCGGCGTTCGTCGTGCTTGCCGCGACACTGCCCGCCCCGCCCGAGCGCGTGCCCCACAAGGTCGACTACCTCGGGGCGAGCCTGCTCGCCGGCGCGCTCATCGCGATCGTGCTCGCCTGCACCCTCGGCGGCACGACCTACGCCTGGGGCTCACCGTTCATCATCGCCCTCGGCGCGGCCGCGCTGATGCTGACCGCGCCTGTTCGTGTTCGCCGAGCGCCGCGCCGAGGAGCCGGTGCTGCCGCCGCGCCTGTTCCGCAACCGGGTCTTCTCGGTGACCAGCGGGATCGGGTTCGTCGTCGGGTTCGCGCTGTTCGGGTCGGTCACGTACCTGCCGCTGTTCCTCCAGGTCGTCAACGGTGCCAGCCCGACCGGCTCCGGACTTCAGATCCTGCCGCTGATGGCCGGCCTGCTCATCACCTCGATCGCCTCGGGCCAGCTCATCACCCGCACCGGCCACTACAGGCCGTTCCCGATCGCCGGCACGGCGGTGATGGTCGTCGGCCTGTGGCTGCTCTCGGGCATGAGCGCCACCACCTCGCGGGCCGGCGCCTCGGCCTACATGTTCGTGCTCGGCCTCGGGCTGGGGATGGTGATGCAGGTGCTCGTGCTGGCCGTGCAGAACGCGGTCGACTACACGGACCTCGGCGTCGCCACCTCGGGCGCGACGCTGTTCCGCTCGATCGGTGGCTCGGTGGGCACCGCGATCCTCGGCTCGATCTTCTCCAACCGGCTCAGCTCCGAGCTCACGGCGTCGTTGCCGCACAGCGGGACCGGCGCCGCGGCGGCGGCGTCCAGCGGCCTCGCCCACGCCAATCCGGCGTCGCTCTCGAAGCTGCCCCCGGTGCTCCACGGCGCCTACATCCACGCGTTCACCCATGCGCTCGACACCGTCTTCGAGGTCGCGGCATTCGTGGCCGCGGCCGCGTTCCTGCTCAGCCTGATCCTGCCCGAGCGCCCGCTGCGCGAGAGCGTCGCCGCCGGCAGCGGGATCGGCGAGAGCTTCGCTGTGCCCAAGGACACCGACTCGCTGGCTGAGGTCTCGCGCTCGCTGGCCGTGCTGGTCGGCCGGGAGGGCCGGCGTCGTCTGGTCGAGGGGATCGCCGAGCGGGCCGGGGTCGACCTCTCACCGGCGGCGTGCTGGCTGCTCGTGCGGCTGCACGAGGACCCGGGCGCGCACATCGCCGGCCTCTGCTCGTCCTTCGCGATCCCGGCCGACGTCGGTGAGGAGGCGCTGGTGGAGCTGGTGGAGCGTGGGATGGTGATCGAGCCGGAGCCGGCCGAGTCCGATCTGCCGCTGCTCCGATCGTTGACGCCGGACGGGCTCGAAACGGTCGAGAAGCTGATCGCCGAACGCCGGGCGAGCCTGGCCCGGCTGCTCGACGGCTGGTCGCCCGATCAGCACGCCGACCTCGCCAACCTGCTCAGCCGGCTCGCCCACGAGCTGGCCCGCGAGCCATCGCACGAGCTGGCGGTCGTGAAGGCGTAGGCGTCAGCGGATGTGCAGCAGGTGACGGAACGGGCCGACGAGCCGGCCGAGGTGGTGGCGGGTGTTGGTGAGCCCGGTGAGGCCGAGAACGGTCACGAACAGGCCGGCGACCAGGGCGAGGATCGAGAGCACGGCCGGCCAGTGCGCCTGCAGCAGGTTGCGACCCCAGCCCAGCAGCTGATCGGCCCGGGAGCCGGCGAACGTCAGCGTCAGCAGGATCCCGATCAGCGGCAGCACGAAGCAGAGGTTGAACAGGACCAGCAGGATCATCGCCCGCGCCGGCCCGAGACCGGCCCCGACGATCGCCGCGATCACCGCGAAATACGGGAACGCCGTCGGGAGCTCGACGAGCGTGATCGTCGCGCCGAGCATCGGCGCTCGACTTGCCCTCGGCCTTGGCTGCCGGCAACTCGCGGTTCGACAGGCGATCGCGGTGCCACCACAGCACGCCGGCGCCGACGAGCATCGCCACTCCCGCCACGATCTCGAAGATGTACCGCACGGTGTGCCCGGGGTGGGGAAGCGCCGCCAGCAGCAGCTGACCGGGGCCCAGGGCGACCACCGTGCCGCCGGCCAGGGACACCAGGAACACGGCCAGCGTGAACTCGAACACGTGCGTGCGGGGGTGGTCGCCGCTGGCCAGGTACAGCGCCGGCGCGATCGTCGACGGGTTGAGCGAGTCGGCGAGACCGATGGAGACGACAAGGCCGACGAGGCGGAGCATGCGCGGATTCTTTCCGTTTGGTCCGATGCGAGCCGAGCCTGGTCGCGCCCGCACCCTCGCCGGTCAGGCGAAGTGAAGCTCCTCGGCCTCTTGGTCGGCGGCCGGACGCTCGCAGGTCGGACACCACCAGCGCGCCTCGAGCGCGGTTCCGCACACCGCGTGGCGCGGCGCGCTCGCCCCCTCGGCGTTGCGCGCGCCCCAGCCCGCCAGCAGCCGCAGGGCGCCGGCCAGCTCGCGGCCGGCGGCGCTCAGCTCGTACACGGACCGCGGTGGGCGCTCGGAGTACGGGCGCGCGATCACGAGCGCGTGGCGCTCGAGATGCCGCAGGCGTCCGGTGAGGACGTTGGGGGCGATCCCCCGCACATCGTCCTGCAGCTCACCGAACCGCCGCGGGCCGTCGAGCAGCGCCGCGACGATCTGCAGCGTCCAGCGATCGCCGACTGCCGCGAGGGCATCGGCGAGGGCCGACCGGGCGGGGTCCTCGTCGGCCGGGCCGGGGGCGCCCATGGCAGGGGAGGCTGGGGTGGAGGTGGGATCGGCCATCTGTGTCGTCCAATGCTACGGCGCGTGCGAAGCGCTGCATCTCAGTTCCGGGGGCCGAAACTCAGATTCAACACTTCGCCCCGAGCCCCCTTTTCCGTCTGGTAGATTCTCACTTGCAATCGCAAGTGACTCACGAGAGCACTGACCCACAGAGCACTGACCCACAGAGCACAGACACACAGGGAGGATCGGCAATGACGTTGCTCGAGGAACTGGAAACCGCCGTCGGCGAGGCCGCGGACCGCGTCGGTCCCGCCGTGGTCGGGCTCGGTCGCGGCTGGGGGGTCGGATCGGGCGTGGTGATCGCACCCGGCCGCGTACTCACCAACGCCCACAACCTGCGCCACGACGAGGTCACGGTGACCTTCGCCGACGGCAGCCGCGCCGGCGGCGTCGTGGCGGGATCGGACCCCGATCTCGACGTCGCCGTGATCGCGGTCGACACCGGTGAGATCGAGCCCGTCGCCTGGCCCGACGACGGCGAGGCCCCGGCGCGCGGGCGGGCGGTGCTGGCCCTGGCCAATCCGGGTGGGCGCGGTCTGCGGATCACGCCCGGATTCGTGTCCTCGGGCGCGCGCAGCTTCCGCGGCCCCCGCGGCCGCCGCATCGCCGGCGCGATCGAGCACACGGCGCCGCTCCCGCGCGGGTCCTCGGGCGGTCCGCTGACCGACGTCGGCGGACGCCTGTTGGGCCTCAACACGCTGCGCGTCGAGGGCGGGCTGATCCTCGCCATCCCAGCCGACGCCGCGCTGCGTGAGCGCGTCGACGCGCTCGGCCGCGGCGAGGCGCCGGAGCGCGCGCGCCTCGGCGTGGCGATCGCCCCCCCGCGGGTCGCGCGCCGGCTGCGCCACGCCGTCGGGCTGCCCGAGCGTGACGGCGTGCTGGTGCGCGTCGTCGAGCACGACAGCCCCGCGGCGCGGGCCGGGATCGAGCGCGGCGACCTGATCGTCTCGGCCGGCGGACGCGACGCTCGATCGCGTCGACACCCTGTACGAGGTGCTGGATGTCGCCCGCGCGCCGGGCCAACTCGAGCTGACGCTCGTCCGCGGTACCGACGAGCGGACCGTCACCGTCACGCTCTGAGCGCCATGAGCACGCTGACCGACATCCCCGACGGCGACACCCGCGCGGCCGAGGCCGAGGCCCTCGATGCCTACTCGCGCGTGGTCGTCGAGGTCGCCGAGCGGCTCGCGCCGTCGGTGGCCAACCTCCGGATGACGCGCCGGACGCGGGCAGGGCACGTTCCTGCCGGCGCCGGCAGCGCCGTCGCGCTGACCCCCGACGGCTTCCTACTCACCTCTGCCCACGTCGTCGCCGGGCCCGGGCGCAGGGGCCGTGCGGCCTTCGTCGACGGCCGCGAGCTCAGCTTCGGCGTGATCGGGGTCGACCACCTCTCCGACCTCGCCGTACTGAGGACCGAAGGCGGCGATCTGACCCCGGCCCGACTGGGCGAGGCCGAGGCGCTCCGCGTCGGTCAGCTGGTCATCGCGATCGGCAATCCCAACGGCTTCGCCGGCTCGGTGACGGCCGGGGTGGTCTCCGCGCTGGGGCGATCACTGCCCGCGCGCTCGGGGCGGACCGTCCGCTACATCGACAACGTGATCCAGACCGACGCGGCGCTCAACCCCGGCAACTCGGGCGGGGCGCTCGTCGACAGCGCGGCGCGCCTGGTCGGGATCAACACGGCCGTGGCCGGCGTCGGCCTCGGGCTCGCGGTGCCGATCAACGTCGCCACGCGAGCCGTGGTCAGCGCCCTGATGAGCGACGGGCGCGTGCGCCGCGCCTACATCGGGATCGCCGGGGGACCGCGACCGCTGCCGCCGCACGCCCGCGTCCGGCTGGGGCGCACATCCGGCGTCGAGGTGGTGGAGGTGGCCTCCGGCAGCCCGGCGCAACGCGCGGGCCTGCGGGCCGAGGATCTGATCGTCGAGCTCGGCGGTCACGCCGTCGAGCGGGTCGACGACGTCCAGCGCCTGATGACCGCCGCCACGATCGGCTCACCGCTGACCGCCCGCGTGCTCCGCGGCGACCGGCTGCTCGAGCTCGAGCTGCGCCCGGTGGAGCTGACGGACTGAGGCCACCGGGCCGAGCGAGCGCGCGGGCCGCTCGAACCGGATGCGCGCCGCTCGCGACTGGCGCTAAACTGCCTCGCGGCGCCGGGCGGCGTTCGTTTTGACGCCCGTGGTCCGGTTGCCAAGCCCTGCCAATCCGTACGGGAAGCGCGTAAATGGCCCGTGGAGACGTCCGGATCGCCGCCACTCTCGCCTGCGAAGAGTGCAAGCGCCGGAATTACCAGACCAACAAGAGCAAGCGGAACAACCCCGAGCGACTCCAGCTGCGCAAGTACTGCCGCTGGTGCAAGCGTCACACGCCCCACCGCGAAACGCGCTGAGGACACGGGGTCGGGATGGCTCGCAATCGCAAACGCGGTAACAAGGAGCGACGGAGCCGTCGTCCGCAGGGAGAGCCCACCACGCAGCCGGGTGTCGCCACCGCGCGCCCCGAGCACGAAGAGGGCAACCCCGATCCGATCGAGCACGCCACGCCCGACGTCGAACTGGCCGAGGCACAGCTCGCGCAGGGTCGCCCCGAGCTCGACGAGGTGCCCGACCCCGAGGAGCTCGAGGAGATCGAGGAAGCCACCGAGCGGTCCACCCGGGTGCCCGGGATCATCCCCGCCGGCCCACACGTCCAGGAGGACGATGGGCCTTCGTTGCGCCCCGAGGAAGCCGAGCTGGCCATCGTGGCCGCGCAGGACGCCGAGGAAGGGGTCGAACTGGCCCCGGTGCGCACCGGCAGCCGCCTCGTCCACTTCCTTCAGGGAAGCTGGCGCGAGCTACAACGGGTACAGTGGCCAGATCGCCGTCAGGTGATCCAGGCCACTGGGGTCGTGCTCGGGTTCGTGATCGTCGCCGGAGCGTATCTCGGCATCGCCGATGCCCTGGCCGGCAAGCTGATGGATTTCATCCTCAAGTAAGAGGCAACCGGACTAAGTCATTCAAGTAGAGGCCTCAAGCGCCGGCCGTCGATTCACGGCGCGGGGCAGGCGCCGCAAAGGACCAAAGAGAAAATGTTCCGCTGGTACGTCGTCAACACCTATTCGGGTCACGAAAACAAGGTCAAGCACAACCTCGAGCATCGGGTCGTCTCGCTGAACCAGCAGCGCGCGGTTCGGCAGATCGTCGTGCCGACCGAGACGGTGTCCGAGATGAAGGACAACCAGAAGATCACCGTCGAGAAGCGGACGATGCCCGGCTACGTGCTCGTCAACATGGATCTCAACGAGGACTCCTGGTCGCTGGTCAAGGGCACGCCGGGCGTCACCGGTTTCGTCGGTGCCTCCAACGAGCCCGTCCCGCTCACCCAGGCCGAGGTCGATCGCCTGCTGCACCAGGAGACCGCCGAGCGGCCGCGCAGCCGGGCGCAGTTCTCGATCGGCGAATCGGTCAAGGTCATCTCCGGACCGCTGTCGGACTTCTCGGGCGAGATCTCCGAGGTCAACGAGGACGCGCAGCGGCTCAAGGTGCTCGTGTCGATCTTCGGCCGTGAGACGCCGGTCGAGGTCGGTTTCGACCAGGTCAAGAAGATTTAGGGGCCGCCTCCGGCGGCTGTTTGAAAAGATTTCGAGCGAAGCGGTAATTCATGGCCAAGAAGGTCCTCACAGTCATCAAGCTCCAAGCCGTCGGCGGCTCGGCCAGTCCGGCCCCGCCGGTCGGCCCTGCGCTGGGTCAGCACGGCGTGAACATCATGGAGTTCGTCAAGGCGTTCAACGCCCAGACGCAGTCGGACATGGGCACCGTGATCCCGGTCGAGATCACCGTGTTCGAGGACCGCTCGTTCACGTTCGTGACCAAGAGCCCGCCGGCTGCGGTGCTGATCAAGCAGGCGATCTCGCTCGAGAAGGGCTCGGCGGAGCCGCACCGCGACAAGGTGGGCAGGATCACCCAGGCCCAGCTCAAGGAGATCGCGGAGAAGAAGATGAAGGATCTGAACGCCAACGACATCGACGCCGCGGCGAAGATCATCGCCGGCACCGCCCGCTCGATGGGCGTGGAGGTGGTCTAGATGGCCAAGCACGGCAAGCGCTACCTCGACGCGCGCCAGCGCTTCGATCGCGAGCACGAGTACACGCCCACGGAGGCCGATTGCGCTGATCAAGCAGCTCAAGACCGCGAACTTCAACGAGTCGGTCGAGGTCCACGTGCGGACCGGGCTCAACGTCCGTCACGCCGACGAGCAGCTGCGCGGGACGATCGCGCTGCCGCACGGCCTCGGCAAGGACGTCAAGGTTGCCGTCTTCGCCCAGGGCGACAAGGCCCGTGAGGCCGAGGAGGCCGGCGCGGACGTGGTCGGCGCCGAGGACCTCGCGGCGCGGATCCAGGACGGCTTCGACGATTTCGACGTGGCGATCGCCACGCCCGATCTGATGCCCGTCGTCGGCCGCCTCGGCCGGATCCTCGGTCCGTCGGGCAAGATGCCGAACCCCAAGGTCGGCACCGTCACGATGGATGTCGCCAAGGCGGTCGAAGAGTCCAAGGCCGGTAAGGTCGAGTACCGGACCGACCGCACCGCGATCGTGCACCTGGTGATCGGCAAGAGCGATTTCGACGATCACCGCCTGCTCGAGAACTACGCCGCCGTGATGGACGAGCTGATCCGCGCCAAGCCGTCAGCGGCCAAGGGGCGCTACATCCGGTCGGTCACCTTCGCGACCACGATGGGCCCGGGCGTGAAAGTGGAACCCACGCGCGTGCGTGACCTTGAGGAGTCGGCAGCGTAGACTCGATCCCAACCAGGACGACGCCCCAGACCTCCGGCCGCGTCAGCGTAAGACCGGAGCAGGCGGAGCCTCGAAGCGAGTCAGACCTCGTGCTCGACGCCCGCCATCGTGCGGGCGTTTTTCGTGAGAGGAAGCCGAAAGCGAGATGAACAGAGACCAGAAGGCGGCCGTCGTCGACGAGATCGCCGACCAGATCAAGGGCGCCGACGCGATCTTCGCCGTCGACTATCGCGGCATCAGCGTCCCCCAGGTGGCGGAGCTGCGCGCCAAGCTGCGCGACGCCGACGCCAGCTTCCGCGTGGTCAAGAACTCGCTCTCGGAGCGGGCGGCGGACAAGGCGGGAGCCGCTGAGCTCAAGGAGATGCTCCAGGGCCCGACCGCGCTGACGCTCGTGCGCGGCGACGCGGCGATGGCCGCCAAGGCGCTCAGCGACACCGCGCGGGCGCTCCACATCCTCGAGTTCAAGGGCGGCCTGCTGGACGGCAAGGTGCTGAGCGCCGAGGACGTCCGCTCGATCGCCCGCCTGCCCTCCCGTGAGGTGCTCCAGGCGCAGCTCGTCGGCACCATCGCCGCCCCGCTCACCGGCCTCGTGCGCGGACTGAACGCGTTGATCGGCGGGCTGGCGATTGCGCTGCAGCAGGTCGCCGAGCAGGGCCTGGTCACCGGCACGGCGCCGGCCGCCGCGCCGCCCGAGCCGGACACCGCGCCGGCGGAAGAGGAGCCCGAGGCGGCCGCGCCGGCGGAAGCCGGAGCCCGAGGCGGACGCCGCGCCGGCGGAGCCGGAGCCCGAGGCGGCCGCGCCGGCGGAGCCGGAGCCCGAGGCGGCCGCGCCGGCGGAGCCGGAGCCCGAGGCGGCCGCGCCGGCGGAAGCGGAGCCCGAGGCGACCGCAGAACCTTCAGAGAACGACACCGAACAGGACGCCGCGTCGGACGCGGAATCCGACGCATAAGGAGGAACCATGGCGACTACCCAAGAGTGGATCGAGGAGCTGAAGGGCATTTCGGTGCTCGAGCTCGCAGAGCGCATCAAGGCGCTGGAAGAGGAATTCGGCGTCTCGGCGACGGCGATCGCCGCGGCCGCTCCGGCCGCCGCGGCCGCGGACGGCGGCGGCGAGGCGGCCGAGGAGCAGACGGCGTTCGACGTCCTGCTCACCGGTGCCGGCGAGAAGAAGATCCAGGTCATCAAGGTCGTGCGCGCCGCGACCGGTCTTGGCCTCAAGGAGGCCAAGGCGCTCGTCGACGAGGCCCCGAAGCCCGTCAAGGAGGGCATCGAGAAGGCCGAGGCCGAGAAGCTGAAGGCTGAGCTCGAGGAGGCCGGCGCGAGCGTCGAGCTGAAGTAGGCCGCCGTACCCATCGTTACGGCATCAGCGGGGGCCGGGCGACGTCGCCCGGCCCCCGCTCGTTGATGAGTCCGCGTCTTCGACGCGCGATCCCGCGGCTCTCCCGGCCGCCCCGCCGTTACGAACCGCGCGCCGACCACCGTCGCGTTCAACTGGAATATGGGCCTTTCCCCGTGGGATCGCGCGCGGATCGCAGGAGCAACGGTCGCGCCGGCGCAGCTCGCCCCGCCACGGCGCGCCGGGCCATCCGTCCGCATCCTGCTTGCCCGCGAGCCGGTTTGCCCCTACACTGAGCACCGTCAGCCGATAGTCGTAGCCGCCCACACTGACGGCACCGCGCCACATACGCGGCCGCCGGGGCGGGGTCCGTGAGAGTTGGCGAGTCCTGCACAGGGCCTGATGCCGTGTGCTATCTTTGCTGGTCGCGCTATTTGGGAGCGTCGAGCGCTCCCGGCCGCGCTTCCTTTGCTCGCCTCTCGACCGCCCGAGGAGTCGCCGTCTTGGCAACCGCTCATGCCCCCCGGACGCGCCGTAGTTTCGCGCGTTTGAACAAGGTCCTTGAAGTTCCGAATCTGATTGATATTCAGCGTCAAGTCGTTTCCGTGGCTGACTGATCCTGATGGTGGTGGTCTGCGGGAGACGATTGATGATATTTCGCCGATTGAGGATTACACCGGGAATTTGGCGGTGCAGTTCGGCGAGTTTATGTTTGATGAGCCGGTCGCGAGTTTGGAGCAGTGTCGTGAGAAGGATTTGACGTATGCGCGGCCGTTGACGGTGACGGTTGCGTTTATCAATCGTGAGACGGGTGAGATTCGTGAGCAGTCGGTGTTCATGGGTGATTTCCCGTGGATGACTGAGCGGGGGACGTTCATCATCAATGGCACGGAGCGGGTGGTGGTGACGCAGTTGGTGCGTTCGCCGGGTGCGTATGTGATGGAGCCGAAGGATCGCGAGAAGCAGGTGTTCATCGCGAATTTGATGCCGGCGCGTGGGTCGTGGTTGGAGCTTGAGATCGATAAGAAGGGGCGGGTGTATGTCCGGATCGATCGTAAGCGCAAGCTGCCTGTGAGCGTGTTGTTGCGGGCGATGGGGTACGCGTGTGATGAGGAGATTCTGGGGCTGTTTGATGATTCGTTGTATATCCGGTATGACGCTTGATGCTGATCCGGAGATCACGCGTACGCGAGGAGGGTGCGTTGATCGAGTTGTTCAAGAAGCAGCGTCCTGGGGAGCCGCCGTCGATCGATGCGGCGCGGGCGTTGTTGCATCAGTTGTTCTTTGATCCGAAGCGTTATGACCTGACGCGGGTGGGGCGCTATAAGTTGAATTCGCGGTTGGGGCTCGAGATCGATCTCGAGACGCGGACGTTGACGCATGACGACATCATCGCGTTGGTGCGGGAGTTGGTGTCGTTGCCGCGGCGGTTGGGGATGCCGGAGGAGCCGGGTGAGGAGATCAAGGATTTCGCGGCGGAGGCGTTGTCGATGCCGCGTGAGCCGATTCAGGATCATCTCGATGAGTACGAGCATTTCGGTAATCGTCGTCTGCGGACGGTCGGTGAGTTGATCCAGGAGGCGTTCCGGATCGGTCTGTATCGGATGGAGCGGGTCGTGCGCGAGCGTTTGACGACCGAGGATGCGGACACGATCACGCCGCAGACGATCGTCAACATCCGCCCGGTCGTGGCGGCGTTGAAGGAGTTCTTCGGCTCAAGCCAGCTCTCGCAGTTCATGGACCAGACCAACTCGCTGGCCGGGCTGACGCATCGCCGTCGCCTGAGCGCGCTCGGTGCGGGCGGTCTGACGCGGGAGCGGGCGCCGATCGAGGTGCGCGACGTGCACCCGACCCACTACGGGCGGATGTGCCCGATCGAGACTCCCGAGGGTCCGAACATCGGTCTGATCGGCTCGCTGTCCTCCTATGCGGAGATCTCCGAGCACGGGTTCGTGACGACGCCCTACCGGGTCGTCAGGAACGGCAACGTCACCGACGAGATCGTCCACCTCGACGCGACGCAGGAGGAGGAGCAGATCATCGCGCAGGCGAACACGCCGGTCGATCAGCGGCACGCTCGTCGGCGAGGAGATCCTGTGCCGGACGCAGGCCGGTCAGTACGTGACAGTCGCGGCGGAGCAGGTCGACCTGATCGACGTCTCGCCGGAGCAGATCTGGTCGGTGGCGACGGCGATGATCCCGTTCCTGGAGCACGACGACGCGAACCGTGCGTTGATGGGCTCGAACATGCAGCGCCAGGCGGTGCCGCTGTTGGTGACCGACGCGCCGCTGATCGGCACCGGGATGGAGCGCCGCGCCGCGACCGACACCGGCGACGTGGTCGTTGCTGGGCGGACGGCACGGTCGCCTACGTCGATGCCGAGCAGATCGTGATCGACGAGCAGGACGGCGGGCAGGAGGAGCACGAGCTGCAGAAGTTCATGCGCTCCAACCAGGGGACGCTGATCCATCAGAAGCCGATCGTCGACGTGGGCGTGAGCGTCCAGGGCGGGGACGTGCTCGCCGACGGGTCGGCGACTGATTCGGGTGAGATGGCGTTGGGGAAGAATTTGCTGGTCGCGTTCATGTCGTGGGAGGGCTACAACTTCGAGGACGCGATCATCTTGTCCAAGCGGTTGGTGTCCGATGATGAGTTGACCTCGATTCATATCGAGGAGTACGAGATCGACGCGCGGACGACGAAGCTGGGTGATGAGGAGATCACGCGTGATATTCCGAATCGCTCGGAGGAGTCGCTGCGTAATCTCGATGATCGCGGGATCGTCCGGATCGGCGCGGAGGTCGCGTCGGGTGATCTGCTGGTCGGGAAGGTCACGCCGAAGGGCGAGACCGAGTTGACGGCCGAGGAGAAGCTGATCCGCGCGATCTTCAAGGAGAAGGCGCGAGAGGTTCGTGATACGTCGTTGAAGGTCCCGCACGGTGAGGGTGGTGTCGTGATCGATGTGAAGACCTTCAGCCGTGATGAGGGTGATGATCTGCCGCCGGGCGTCAACGATCTGGTGCGCGTGTTCGTCGCGAAGAAGCGCAAGATCGCGGAGGGTGACAAGCTCGCGGGCCGCCACGGTAACAAGGGCGTGATCTCGAAGATCGTCGATGAGCAGGACATGCCGTTCCTCGAGGACGGCACGCCGGTCGATGTGATCCTCAACCCGCTCGGGGTGCCGAGCCGGATGAATCTCGGTCAGATCCTCGAGACGCATCTCGGGTGGGTCGCGGCCAACGGCTGGTATGACGGACGGCTCGGAGGCGCGCAAGCAGGTCGCGAGCAACGGCGGCTCTGACCGCGCCGACGGCCGCGCGGGGAAGGTGTATGTCGCCACGCCGGTGTTCGACGGCGCGACCGTCGCCGACGTCGACGAGGCGCTCGTGCGCTGGCAGGACGAGCACCAGGGCCAGATCCGGATGGACGTCGATAAGAAGCGCCGCGCAGGGTGAGCAGGCGTCCGGGAAGGTGAGGTTGTTCAACGGTCGCACCGGCGAGCCGTTCGAGCAGCAGGTGACGGTCGGCTACATGTACATCCTGAAGCTGCTGCATCTCGTCGATGACAAGATCCATGCCCGCTCGACCGGCCCGTATTCGCTCGTCACCCAGCAGCCGCTGGGCGGGAAGGCGCAGTTCGGTGGTCAGCGGTTCGGTGAGATGGAGGTGTGGGCGCTGGAGGCCTATGGCGCCGCGTACACGCTTGCAGGAGATGCTGACGATCAAGTCCGATGACACCGTCGGGCGGGTGAAGGCGTACGAGGCGATCGTCAAGGGTGAGAACATCGCCGAGCCCTCGATCCCGGAGTCGTTCAAGGTGCTGCTCAAGGAGATGCAGTCGCTGGCGCTCGACGTCAACGTCGTCTCCGAGGAGGGCGAGCGCGCCGAGATGCGCGAGGAGGACGACGACCTCCTGCGAGCGGCCGAGGAGCTCGGCATCGACCTCTCCGGCGTGCGCGCCACCGACGGCGCCGCGGCCGACGAATCGATCGAGCACGAAGGCGAGACCGTCGAAGCCTCGACCGAAGAGGCGAAGAGGAAGACCCAGACCTCGAAGCCGGCGAGGAACTCGACGTGGAGGACTTCGCCACCGATGACGACCCGATGCTCGAGGCCGAGATCCCGGCCGGCGACGCCGAGGGCGTCACGGAGGAGGCGGAAACGTGATCCGGCGCGGCCAATCACCGCACTCCTGCTCCGACCGACACAACACTGAAGGAACCGCATGATCGATATCAACAATTTCGACGCAATCGAAATCGGCCTCGCATCCTCCAAGCAGATCCGCTCCTGGAGCTCGGGCGAGGTCACCAAGCCGGAGACGATCAACTACCGCACGCTCAAGCCCGAGAAGGACGGGCTGTTCTGCGAGCGCATCTTCGGTCCGACCAAGGACTGGGAGTGCTACTGCGGCAAGTACAAGCGTGTCCGTTACAAGGGCATCGTGTGCGAGCGCTGCGGCGTCGAGGTCACCCGCTCCAAGGTGCGCCGCGAGCGCATGGGGCACATCGACCTCGCCGCTCCCGTGTCGCACATCTGGTTCTTCAAGGGCGTCCCGAGCCGGATCGGCTACCTGCTCGACATGGCCCCCAAGGAGCTCGAGAAGGTCCTCTACTTCGCGGCCTCGATGGTCACGTGGGTCGACGACGAAGCCCGCGCACGCGACGTGGAGGGGCTCCAGGACGAGGTCAACAAGGTGCTCGACGCCTATGCGGCCGAGAAGGAAGAGCGCGTGCTCGAGCTGCAGCGAGTCACTGGCCAGGCGCGAGGAGTTCCTCGAGTCGGCCAAGACCGGTCGCGACTTCTCCGACGAGGACCATCTGTGGGCCGAGACGCTCGAGGTCAACGTGGCCAAGCTCTCCGCTGAGGAGCGCGAGAAGATGCTCAAGGAGCTCCGCAAGAGCTTCCAGGCCGACATCGACGACACCGAGGCCTACATCGAGGACGCGGCCGAGCGCATGCGTCAGGTGTGGGACCTGTTCCAGACGATGAAGCCCAAGGACGTGATCAACGACGAGACCACGTTCCGCGAGCTCAAGGACCGTTTCGGGTCGCCGTACGGCTTCGGCGAGTACTTCCGCGGCGGCATGGGCGCGGAGGCCGTGCGCGACCTGCTTCAGCAGGTCGATCTCGACGATGAGGCCGCGGACCTGCAGGAGCAGGTCAAGACCGGGAAGGGCCAGAAGCAGGCCCGCGCGGTCAAGCGGCTGAAGGTCGTCTCGGCGTTCATCCAGTCCGGCAACAAGCCCGAGATGATGATCCTCGAGGCCGTCCCGGTGATCCCGCCCGAGCTGCGTCCGATGGTCCAGCTCGACGGTGGCCGCTTCGCGACCTCGGACCTCAACGACCTCTATCGCCGCGTGATCAACCGCAACAACCGCCTCAAGCGGCTGCTCGACCTCGGCGCGCCCGAGATCATCGTCAACAACGAGAAGCGGATGCTGCAGGAGGCCGTCGACGCGCTGTTCGACAACGGACGTCGCGGTCGCCCCGTCACCGGCCCGGGCAACCGGCCGCTGAAGTCCCTGAGCGACATGCTCAAGGGCAAGCAGGGCCGCTTCCGCCAGAACCTGCTCGGCAAGCGCGTCGACTACTCCGGCCGGTCGGTGATCGTTTCCGGCCCGTCGCTGCGGCTGCACCAGTGCGGTCTGCCGAAGCTGATGGCGCTCGAGCTGTTCAAGCCGTTCATCATGGCCCGCCTCGTCGAGCGCAAGTCGGCGCAGAACATCAAGGCGGCCAAGAAGATGGTCGACTCGATGATCCCCGAGGTATGGGACGTGCTCGAGGAGGTCATCCACGAGCACCCGGTGCTGCTCAACCGCGCCCCGACGCTGCACAGGCTGGGGATCCAGGCGTTCGAGCCGGTGCTGGTCGAGGGCAAGGCGATTCAGGTCCATCCGCTCGTCTGCCATGCGTTCAACGCCGACTTCGACGGCGACCAGATGGCTGTCCATCTGCCGCTGTCGGCCGAGGCTCAGGCCGAGGCGCGGATCCTGATGCTGTCCTCGAACAACATCCTCTCGCCGGCCCACGGCGCGCCGTTGGCGACGCCGACGCAGGACATGGTGCTGGGCGCCTACTACCTGACCTACGGTCCGGACGAGACGGAGCTGGCCAAGATCGATCCGGCCACGCATCAGCCGCGCCCGCACGTGTACCGCACCGCGCAGGAGGCCGAGTGGTCCTACGAGCACGGCGTGGTCAAGCTCCATGACCTGGTCGAGTTCCGGCCCGTCGGCGTCGAGGGCGGCCACTGCTCACGACGGTCGGGCGGATCATCTACAACGACAAGATCGAGCGCGCGCTCGAGGAGGCTCTCGGCGACGGGTTCGACCCGACGACGTACGAGTTCATCAATCGCTCGATGAAGAAGAAGGACACCACCAGGCTGGTCGACGACCTCGTGCAGGCCTACGGTGCCGCCACCATCTCCCAGGTGCTCGACGCGTTCAAGGACATCGGTTTCCACTACGCCACCCAGGCGGGGGTCACGATCTCCAAGAACGACGTCCAGGTCCCGCCGACGAAGCAGGAGATCCTGGGGCGCTACGAGGCGCAGGTCGCCGCGATCCAAGAGCAGTACGACATGGGTCTGATCACGCAGGAGGAGCGCCACGAGGCGGTCGTCGAGCGGTGGACGGCGGCCACGGACGAAGTCGCCGACGCGATGGAGGCGAACCTCGACGAGCTCAACCCCATCTTCATGATGGCCAACTCGGGCGCCCGCGGCTCCTTCAAGCAGATCCGGCAGCTGGCCGGCATGCGAGGGCTGATGGCCAATCCGAAGGGCGAGATCATCGAGCGTCCGATCAAGGCCAACTTCCAGGAGGGCCTGACCGTGCTCGAGTACTTCATCTCGACCCACGGCGCGCGCAAGGGCCTGGCGGATACGGCTCTGCGCACGGCGGACTCGGGCTACCTGACGCGGCGTCTGGTCGACGTCGCCCAGGACGTGATCATCCGGCAGGATGACTGCGGCACCGCCGAGTACGTCCACCTGGACCTGTTCAAGCCGGGCGGCGAGCCCAACGACAACCTGCTCGGGCGCGTGGCCGCCCAGGAGTTCGTGACCAAGCGCGGTCGCAAGCTGCTCGAGCTGGGGCAGGAGATCGACCGGGCCGAGCTCGCGGACATGGTCGACGCGTACGCGCACGAGCGTGAGAAGGAGGAGCACGTCGGCGTGCCCGTCCGCTCGGTGCTCAAGTGCGAGGCTCCGACCGGGCGTCTGCCAGGCCTGCTACGGGCGCTCGCTGGCCACGGGCAAGCATGGCCCAGATCGGCGACGCGGTCGGGATCATCGCCGCCCAGTCGATCGGCGAGCCCGGGACGCAGCTGACGATGCGGACGTTCCACACCGGCGGCGTCGCCGGCGCCGACATCACGCACGGCCTGCCGCGCGTGGTGGAGCTGTTCGAGGCCCGCAAGCCGAAGGGCCTGGCCAAGATCGCCGAGGTCGGCGGCAAGGTGTCGATCGAGGAGACCGACAAGGCTCTGACCGTCGTCATCACCGACGACGGCGGCGAGGAGCACCGGAACACGTTCCCGCGCCGGACGCGGCTGTTCGTGGAGTCGGGCCAGAAGATCGAGCCGGGCAAGCAGCTCAACGAGGGCTCGCTGTACCCGCACGAGCTGCTGGCCATCCGCGGTCGGACGGAGACCGAGCTGTACCTCGTCAACGAGGTCCAGGAGGTCTACAAGTCCCAGGGCGTGGACATCAACGACAAGCACATCGAGCTGATCGTGCGCCAGATGATGAAGAAGGTCAGGGTCGACCAGAAGGGCGACACCGACCTGCTCCCCGGTCAGTTCGTCGACCGGTTCGACTACGCCCGGATCAACCAGGCGGTGCAGGACGCCGGCGGCGAGACCGCTCAGGCCGAGGAGATCATCCTCGGGATCACCAAGGCGTCGCTGAACACGGACTCGTTCCTGTCGGCGGCTTCCTTCCAGGAGACGACCAAGGTCCTCACCGACGCCGCCCTGGAGGGCAAGATCGACCGCCTCAACGGGCTCAAGGAGAACGTCATCATCGGCAAGCTGATCCCCGCCGCGACGGGGCTCAAGCGCTACCGGCGGATCGAGATCGAGCCGTCCGAGCCGCTCCCGCGCGGCATGGACGACGTGGGTCTGCTCGACCACGATGATCTCGCCGCGGAGCTGGGCCTGACCGACGGAGAGGCGCTGACCGGGTTCGGCGGTGGCCTCGAGCCCGATCTGTCCGATCTCGAGAACATCGGCAGCGGCTCGTCACTCGGCTTCGTCGAGGAGCTGGCCGACCTGGACGTCCCGGCCGACAACGGCAACTCCGACAACGAGCACTAGGTCCTGAGCACTCGATCGCAGTGGTGTCCGGGCGGCCTCGCCGCCCGGACACCGCCGATCACCCGCCGGTGCGGCGCGCCGATGTCTCGGGCCGATCGACGGCCGGAGGCGGCGCGTCGAGGTTCGGCTGGCCGCGCGGCAGGCCGGCCAGCATGGTCGCGCCGAACCGCACGATCCTCTCGACCTCGTACTCGCGCGGATCGGTGAGCACGAGCCTGGCGCTGGCCTGCACGAACTCCAGCAGCATCCGGGCGAACAGCTCCGTGTCGATGCCGTCGGGGCCGCCGCGCCGGTACACGCCCCATTCGGCGAGCATCTCGAGCTGACGCAGGGTGGCGGCCCGGTTGGCGTTCAGCCGATCGCGGAACGCGTCGGGCAGGCCCTCGACCGGCAGCAGGATCACCCGCCAGCGGTCGGGGCTGGCCTGGACCGTGACCAGGAAGCGCCGGATCGCATCGAGTGCCACGTCGTCGGGATCGGCGTCGCCCGGCTCCCAGGGGATCGAACGGGCCAGATCCTCGAGCGCTCGCTGCTCCTCGCGATCGAGTACGGCGTGCTGCAGGTCGCTCACGTCGGCGAACTGCTTGTAGACGACGGGCCGGCTCACGTCGGCCGCCTTTGCCACGGCGTCCATGGTGAGCGCGTTGAACCCCTTCTCGACGATCAGCTCGAGCGCGATGTCGAGCAGTTGCTCGCGCCGCTCGGGCGCGCGCATGCGGATGAAGCTGCGATGCAGAGGAGACAACCGAGCCAAAGCGTTGCACGGTTTGTTCTGGGCGGTGATTGATCAGGACATCCCCTGGGCCGGCCCTCAGGCCGGCGGCGGCCAGATGAACGCTCCCGTTTCGTCACGGCCTCGTCCTCTACAATCTGTGAATCCAGATTCACCTGGTCGAGCACAGAGGAGGAGACGACACGTGGACTTGAACGACACGCCCGAACAGGCGGCGCATCGCCAGGAGGTCCGGGCCTGGCTCGAGCAGCACAGGGCCGAGGCGCCGCCGCGCTCGGGCTCCTCCGAGGACACCGACTACACCGACGCCCGCCGCGCCTGGCAGCGCAAGCTGGCCGAGGCCGGACTGGCCGGCGTCACGTGGCCACCGGAATACGGCGGACGCGGCCTCGGGCCGATGGGGCAGGTGACGATCAACCAGGAGATCTCCAAGGCGCAGGTGCCCGGGATCCTCGATGTGATCGGGATCGGGATGCTGGGACCGTGCCTGATCGCCCACGGGACCGAGGCGCAGAAGGGCCGCTATCTGGGCCCGATGCTGCACGGCGACGAGGTGTGGTGCCAGCTCTTCTCCGAGCCCGCCGCCGGCTCCGATCTGGCGGCGGTGCAGACCCGCGCCCGCTCCAGCGACGACGGGACCTGGACGCTCAACGGCCAGAAGGTGTGGACCACCAATGCCCAGTTCGCCTCCTACGGCCTCCTGCTCGCGCGCACCGACGCCGACGTCCCCAAGCACAAGGGTCTGACCATGTTCATCGTGCCGATGGACGCTGAGGGGGTCACGATTCGCGGGCTGCGCCAGATCTCCGGGGAGGCCGAGTTCAACGAGGTCTTCTTCGACGACGTCGTGCTGGCCGAGGACGCGGTCGTGGGTGGCGCCGGCAACGGCTGGGGCACGGCCCTGACCGTGCTGATGTTCGAGCGCCTGACGATCGGCTTCGGCTCGGAGGGCTTCGGCTCCTCGGCACAGCTGGCCGCATCGTTGGCCGCCGACCCGGCGGCCCGCGTCGACAGTGATGTGCGCCTTCGGTTCGGCGAGATCGTCACCGAGCTGCTGGCCGTGCGCTACAACGGCTACCGCGCCCTGACCACCCTGGCCAAGGGCCAGATCCCCGGGCCGGAGGCCGGACTGGCCAAGGTCACGACGGTCAACGCCGCGATCGGCGCCGGCGAGCTGATCGCCGACGTGCTCGGGCCCGAGGCGCTCGAGGCCGAGAGCCAGTGGAGCTACATGATCTCCTTCCTCCCCGGCCTGAAGTCCGCCGGCGGGACCGAGGCGATTCTGCGCAACACGATCGGAGAGCGTGTGCTGGGCCTGCCGCCCGAGCCGCGCCTGGACAAGGGCGTGCCGTTCAGCGAGTTGCGTGCCAAGGAGAGGGAGGCGGTGGCCTGATGGATTTCGATCTGTCCTATGAGCAGGGGCTGTTGCGCGAGGCGGCCCGTGGGGCGCTCGCGCGCCACAAGACCGTCGAGGCCGCCCGCGCGGCGCTCGAGGATCCGACGGCGCTGCCCGACCTGTGGCCGATGGCGGTCGACGCGGGCTGGCCGGGGCTGCTGATCGGCGAGGAGCACGGGGGCGCCGGGCTCGGCGCGTTCGATGCGCTGCTCGTCGCCGAGGAATGCGGCCGGGTGCTCGCGGGCGTGCCGCTGCTCGGCCTGATCCCGGCGACGGCGATCCTCGACACGGCCGGCGACGAGTCGCTGTCCGCGATCGCCCAGGGCGACCTGCGCCCGGTGTATGTGCCCGTCCGGCCGCCCGGCGACGTCGAGGCCGGCTGGACGGTGGACACGCGCCGCGGGTTCGCGCGCCCGCCGGCCCCGCACGCCGGCGTCGACGGCGACACCGTGACGCTCGACGGCGAGGTCGCGTTCGTCCCCGATGCGCCGGGGGCCTGCCTGCTGGTGGCGATCGGCGTGACCGACGACGGCGACCCGGTCGCCGTGGCCCTGTCCGCCGACGCCCCCGGGGTCACGGTCGAGCCGGTGATGCGCTACGACGCGACCCGCTCGCTCGGCCATGTGAGCTTCGCCGGTGCGCAGGGACGGCGCCTCGAGGCTGACGAGGTCGCGCTCGCCGACGCCTGGTATCTCGCCCAGGCGCTGATCGCCGCCGAGTCGCTCGGCGCCGTGCAGACCTGCCTCGAGGTGAGCGTCGCGTACGCCAAGGAGCGCTTCACCTTCGGCCGGGCGATCGGGTCCTACCAGTCGATCAAGCACGAGCTGACCGAGGTGCTGCGCCAGCTCGAGAACGCCCGCGGGCTGCAGTACTACGCGGGCTGGGCGCGCGACGCCGAGCCGACCCAGTTCCCGCTGGCGGCGAGTGCCGCCCGCTCGGCCGCCGGTCACGCGCTGGACTATGCCGCGCGCTCGATGATCAACGTGCACGGCGGTATCGGCGCCACGTGGGAGCACGACGCGCCGCTGTTCTACCGGCGCGCGCAGCTGTCCGCGCGCCTGCTCGCGGGCACCGACGACGCCACCGACCGCGTGGCCGGCGAGACGATGGCGGCCGCTACGGCCTGAGCGGCGTGGCGAGCTGGTCGGCCCAGCCGATCAGCTCGCCGACGTGCTCGCCGGTGATGCCCACCGCGCTGAGGGTGCCCACGAGCAGCGTGGGCGCGGCGCGGCGGGATGCCCACGCCTCGCACTCCGCGCCGAGGGCATCGTCGATCCACGCCAGCGGCCGCCGCCGCCCGGCGTAGCGGTCGATCGCCTCGAGCTTCCAGTGGGCGTGTGAGGGGCCGACGTTTCGCTCCAGGACAAGGTGGGGTAGGGAGCCCGGCAGCCCGAGCGCCGGCGTCAGATATTCGTTTGCCTTCTCCTCCCAGCCTGTGCACCAGACGAGGTCGAACCGATCCGACAGAGTGCAAAGGTGTTCGCCCGCTGTGGCCGAAATGAAATGCGCAATCCCATCTACGAGCTCGAACCGGCCCTCCGGTGGCCGGCTCGGATCGAAGCCGAACAGCGAGATCACACCGTCGACGTCGACCAGCAGCAACGGACGCTCGATGGGATCCAGATGCAGGGATTTCAGCGATTCATCAGCGCACACGACGGGAATCTTCGGCGATCGGATGCCGATACTTAGCTATCTATATAGGAGCGCCGCGAACATGTCAGACATGAGGTGGCTGTCACGAGCGCGACAATTTGGTGTACTTCAAGTAGCGGATTCAAGGCGAACGCTTGCGTTGTCGAGTAGTTACAGCGTGAGACTGCGCACCGTTTCGCCCGCGGCCGCGCCCCCCACCGTATGACCCCCCTTCTCGGCATCCTGCTTGCCCTCGTCTGCGCTCTCGCGACGAACCTGGGCTTCCTCTACAAGCATCGCGGCGCGTGCTCCGCGCCCGCGGTCGACATCAAGCATCCGCTGCGCACCGCGCGCGCTCTGTTCGCCTCGCGCTGGTTCGCGATCGGGATGCTCGTCGCCACCGGAGCATGGCTCTTCCACGTCGCCGCGATGGCGGTGGCCCCGCTCTCGGTCGTGCAGGCCGTCCTCGCCGGCGGCGTCGTGCTGCTGGCGATCATGGCCGAGCGCATGTTCGGGCTGAGGATCGGTCGCCGCCAATGGCTGGGCCTCGGGCTCACGGCCTTCGGGCTCGTGCTGCTCGGCCTCACGCTGCCCGCCACCCACGGCGCCCACTCACGCTTTTCGCTGCCCGGGATGATCGCCTTCGAGACCGGCCTGATCGGCGTGGGCGCACTGCTCATCATCGGCCCGCGCATCGGTGCCCCCGCGCACCATCACGGCTTCATGCTCGGCGCCGCCGCCGGGATCCTGTTCGGCGTCTCCGACGTGGCCATCAAGGCGATCTCCGGACTCGTCGGCACCGCCGGCGTGGCCGGGCTGATCTCCCCCTGGATGCTCGTCACCATCGCCGCCTCCGTGGCCGCCTTCTACGCCTCGGCCAAGGGATTGCAGGACGGGGACGCCGTGCCTGTGATCGCGATCACCGGAACCGCGGCCAACGTCGCCGGCATCGTGGGCGGCATCATCGTCTTCGGCGACCCGATGTCGGCCAGTCCCTCGGCATCGTCGTCCAGTGCCTGGCCTTCATGCTCGTCCTCGTCGCCGCCTGGCTGACACCGGCCCCCGTGCGGGCCGTCGGCGGCGCCGCCGTCTAGGCGCTGCCGGCCAGCAACACGTCGGCGATCTGATCCGGGTCGTCGTACGTCGGCACGTGGCCGCAGCCGGTCAGGATGATCGATCGCGCGGCCGGGATCTGCCGTGCGGCCCGCGCCGCCTGGCGGGGCAGCAGCAGGCGATCCTTCTCGCCCCAGGCGATCGTGACCGGAGCCGCGATCTCCTCGGCGCCGCTGAACGGCTCCGCCAACATCGCCTCGAGCGTGGGCCCGAACCAGCGCGACCCCGCGACGCCGCGAAGGTTGTCGGCGGCTTCCACGGCGCTCATGCGCTCGGGATGCTCGGCCATCTGGCTGAACAACAGCCGCCGGCCCAGCCGCGTGGCCGCGACCGTGTCGGCGACCGGCGCGAGCAGCCGGCTTGCGCGCAGGGTGAACTCGAGCGAGAGCTTCTGGAACCGCGCCTCGGCGCCCTCGTGGAAGCCCGCCGGCGAGAGCGCGTTGGCCGATCGGATCCGGCCGGACTTGGCCAGCTCGAGCGCGATCTGACCGCCGAGCGAGTTCCCGGCAACGTGGGGCTCCTCGACGCCGAGCTCGTCGAGGAAGCCGACCACGAGCCGGGCCAGCGAGCGGACCCCGGGCGGCGTGCTCGGCGGCGGGAGTGGGGAGGCGCCGAAGCCGGGGAGGTCGAGCGCGATCACGCTGCGCTCGCGGGCCAGCCGCTCGAGCACCGGCATCCACACCTGCCAGCGGCTGCCGATCCCGTGGATGAGGACAAGCGGCTCGCCGCTGCCGTCGCGGTAGTGGTTGAGCATCATCGCGGACGGCAAGCTATTGCACATCGCGGCCCTGATGTGGATGATTGGGCGGCTCCGCCGCCTATCCTCAATGGACAACGGTGCCGACTGACTGCGCCGAATCAGCCAATTGAGCGGCTCGGATCGGACCGCTACCGTTGTACGAAACGGCGAACATATGTCCGAGGGAGGGCAGATGCCGAGTATCGACGAGGCTATACGTACCGAACGGAGCACGCTCCAGGAGCTGGCGCACCGGCATCTGTGGATGCATTTCACCCGCATGTCGGCGTACGACCACGCGGAGATCCCGGTGATCGTGCGCGGGGAGGGGTGCTATGTCTTCGACGAGCACGGCAACCGCTACCTCGACGGCCTCTCGGCCCTGTTCTGCGTCAACATCGGCCACGGCCGCGCCGACATCGCCCAGGCCGGCGCCGACCAGGCCAAGGAGCTCGGCTTCTTCACCAACTGGTCCTACGCGCACCCGCCGGTGATCGAGCTCGCGGCCAAGGTGGCCTCGCTCGCCCCCGGCGATCTCAACCGCGTCTTCTTCACCAGCGGCGGCAGCGAGGCGGTCGAGTCGGCTCTCAAGCTCTCCCGTCAGTACCACAAGCTGACCGGCCACCCGAACAAGACGAAGCTGATCGCACGCGAGATCGCCTACCACGGCGTCACGCTCGGAGCCCTCTCGGCGACCGGGATCACCAGCCTGCGCGAGCCGTTCGAGCCCCTCACCCCCGGCGGCTGCCACGTCCTCAACACCAACACCTACCGGATGTCGCCCGGCCTGGCCGAGCGGGACCTGGTCGAGGCGATCGCCGCCCGGATCGAGTTCGAAGGCCCCGACACCGTCGCGGCGGTGATCCTCGAGCCGGTGCAGAACGCCGGCGGGTGCTTCGTGCCTCCCGAGGGCTACTTCCAGCGCGTGCGCGAGATCTGCGACGCGTACAACGTGATCATGATCTCCGACGAGGTGATCTGCTCCTGGGGCCGCCTCGGCGAGTGGTTCGGCGCCCAGCGCTACGGCTACGAGCCGGACATCATCACCACGGCCAAGGGCCTGACGAGCGCGTACGCGCCGATGGGCGCGATGATCGCGTCCGACCGCATCGCGGAGCCGTTCCTGGACGGCGCCAACAGCTTCACGCACGGGTTCACGTTCGGCGGCCATCCGATGTCCTCGGCCATCGCGATGGCGAACATCGACGCGATCGAGAACGAGCACGTGCTCGAGAACGTGCGCGAGAACGAGGGCGCGTTCCGGGCCATGCTCGAGTCGCTGCGCGACATCCCGATCGTCGGCGACGTCCGTGGCGCCGGCTACTTCCAGGCCATCGAGCTGGTCAAGGACCGGGACACCAAGGAATCGTTCTCCGACGCCGAGTCAGAGACGCTGCTGCGCGGGTTCCTGTCGGTCGAGCTCTACCGCCGCGGGCTGATCTGCCGCGCCGATGACCGCGGCGACCCGGTGATCCAGCTCTCGCCGCCGTTGATCAGCGGACCCCAGCAGTTCGAAGAGATCGAGGCCGTGCTCAGACCGGTGCTGAGCGAGGCCAGCGAACGCATGCACGTCCACTCGGCCTGAGCGTCCGATGCTGACCGTCGGAGAGCTTCTACGCGAGATCGATGTGCGCGTGCTGGCGGGCGAGGCGGGCCTCGACCTGCCGGTGCGCTGGGTGCATATCACCGAGCTGCTCGACCCCACTCCCTGGCTCTCGGGCGGCGAGCTGATCCTCACGACGGGCATGCAGCTCGACACCGTGGAGCACCAGCACGAGTTCGTCAACCGGCTGGCCGATCACCAGCTCGCCGGACTCGGGGTGGGCACGGGGTTCATGCACGACGAGATCCCAGCTGCCGTGCTCGAGGCGGCGACCGACCGCGACTTCCCCGTGTTCGAGGTGCCCTACGAGCTGCCCTTCATCGCCGTCACCGAGGCGGCCTTCACCCAGCTCGTGAACGAGCAGTACGCGGTGCTGCGCCGGGCCCTCGCGGCCCACGAGCGGCTCGAGCGGCTCGTGCTCTCCGAGCGCGGGCTCGAGGCCCTCGTCGGCGCGCTCTCGACCCTCGTCGGGGGGACCGTGCTCGTCTTCGACGGCCGCGGCGAGCCACTCGTCCAGGCCTCGTTCCGCCGCGAGCTCGATGCCGACGCGTTGGCCGTGCTCGAGACCGAGGTGCGCGCGCGGGCGGGGCGCCGCGAGGGACGGGCGTTCGTGCCCTCCCTGGTCGAGGAGGGCAACCGCGGCCTTGCGTTGCCGGTGGCCGCCGACGGGGTGCCGCGCAATGGGCGCGAGGACGCCCGCGCCCCCGAGGCCTGGCTGATCGCGCTCAAGGACATCGGCCCGCTCTCGGACTTCGACCGGCTCACGCTGCACCAGGCGGTCACGATCGTGGCGCTCGAGCTGCTCCGCGGCCGGGTCGCCGACGACACGGAGCGTCGCCTGGCCGGCGACGTGCTCGCCGCGGTCGTCAGCGGCGAGCTGAGCGGCCCTGAGCTCTCGCGTCGCCTCGAGCCGTTCGGGCTCTCGGAGCGCGTCGCCGCGATCGTTGTCGAGCGGCCCAACGGCGGGCGCGATCCCGCCGCCCCCGTCGAGGCGGCGCTGTCGGCCGCACTGCGCGAGGAGGCGACGCCCGGACTCGTGGCCTCGGCCGGATCGCTCACCTGCGCGCTCGTCGCCGGGCGGCCGGAGGATGATCTGCTGGCCGTCGCCGGTCGTGTCGGGGCCCGGCTCGTCGCGGAGCTCGGCGACTCGCCCGCGCTCGGACTCGGCCGCGCGGTCGACGGTGAGCTCGCGCGGCGGAGCTTCCACGAGGCCCGGTGCGCGCTCGAGGCGCTGGCGCTCGGCTTCCACGACGGCAACGGCAACGGGTCCGCCGCGCATCCGGGACGGCCCCGGATCGCCACCTACCGCGACCTCGGCTCCTTCCAGCTGCTGCTCTCGTTGCAGGACGATGAGGCGCTGCGGCTCTTCTGCGACTCGATCCTCGGACCGATCGAGACCAGCGAGGGGCACTACGGAGGCGAGCTGATGCGCTCGCTCGAGGCGTTCATCGAGGAGAACGGCCAGTGGGAGAGGGCTGCGCGCAGGCTCTACTGCCACCGGCACACGCTGCGTTACCGAATCCGACGAGTCGAGGAGCTGACCGGTCGCAACCTGCAGAGCGCGCGCGACCGGATCGAGTTCTGGCTCGCCCTGCGCGGAAGGGAGCTCGTATCGTGAAAGTTGGTGTCCCCACCGAGGTCAAGAAGGACGAGTACCGGGTCGCGCTGACCCCCGCCGGCGTGCGCGAGCTCGCCGATGCCGGCCACGAGGTCTACATCCAGAGCGGCGCCGGCGTGGGCTCGGCGATCGAGGACGCCGACTACGCCGCTCAGGGCGCGACGATCGTGCCCGACGCCGACGCGGTGTTCGAGGCGGGCGAGCTGATCGTCAAGGTCAAGGAGCCGCAGCCGGCCGAGGTGGCCCGGCTGGAACCGCGCCACACGCTGTTCACCTACCTGCATCTGGCCGCCGACGCGGAGCTGACCCGGGGGCTGATGGCCTCCGGCGCGACCTGCATCGCCTACGAGACGGTCGAGGACGCTCGCGGCCGCCTCCCGCTGCTGGCGCCGATGTCCGAGGTGGCCGGAAAGATCGCCACCCAGGCCGGGGCGTTCATGCTCGAGAAGCCGCTCGGCGGCCGGGGTATCCTGCTCGGCGGCGTGCCCGGCGTGACCGCGGCGAACGTGATGATCATCGGCGGCGGAGTCGTCGGCATGAACGCGGCCTTCATCGCGCTCGGGATGGAGGCGACCGTGTTCGTGTTCGATCGCAGCATCGATCGCCTCCGCGAGCTCGACATCGCGTTCGGCGGCCGGGCCGACACCTGCTTCGCGTCCACGCTCGAGATCGAGCAGCGACTGCCTCACGCCGACCTGGTGATCGGCGCGGTGCTCGTGCACGGCGCGCGCGCCCCGCGTGTGATCACCCGGGCGCAGCTCGGGCTGATGAAGCGCCAGGCGGTGCTGGTGGACGTCTCGATCGACCAGGGCGGCTGCTTCGAGACCTCCCGGCCCACGACCCACTCCGACCCGACCTACGAGGTCGACGGGGTCACCCACTACTGCGTCACCAACATGCCCGGCGCGGTGCCGATCACCTCCACCTACGCGCTCACCAACGCGACCATGCCGTACGTGGTGCAGCTCGCCGGCGCCGGCGCGCGGGCGGCGATCGCGGCCAGCCCCGAGCTCAGGCCGGGCGTCAACGTGGCCGGCGGCCAGGTCACCTACGCGCCGGTGGCGGAGGCGGTCGGCGTGCCTCACGTGCCCGCCGAGGAGGCGCTCTCCTCGCCGGTGGGGGCGGCCTGAGATGGTGGGCGAGGGCCCAACCGGCCCGCCCTGCTAGCCTTGCGCATCGCATGCCGACTACAAGCCAATTGATCCGCAAGGGCCGCAACGCGCCGAAGAAGAAGCTCGCCACCCCGGGCCTCAAGTCCGGCAAGGGCCGCAAGAAGAAGGTGGCCGCTCCGCAGCGCCGTGGAGTGTGCACGCGCGTGTACACGACCACGCCCAAGAAGCCGAACTCCGCGCTCCGCAAGGTGGCGCGTGTGCGGCTGACCAACGGCATGGAGGTCGGCGCCTACATCCCCGGTGAGGGGCACAACCTGCAGGAGCACTCGGTCGTGCTCGTCCGCGGCGGTCGCGTCAAGGACCTCCCCGGGTTCCGTTACAAGGTGATCCGCGGCACGCTCGACGCCGCCGGCGTCGGCGACCGCAAGAAGGCCCGCTCGCAGTACGGCGTGAAGAAGTAACGCACTCATGCCCCGCCGCGCCGCCGCCCAGATCCGGACGATCGAGCCGGACCCCGTCCACCGCAACCGCCTCGTGCAGCAGGTGGTCAACAAGGTGATGCTCGACGGCAAGAAGTCCACCGCCGAGCAGATCGTCTACGACGCCCTCGCCATCCTCGGCGAGCGCAGCGGCAAGAATCCCGTCGAGCAGCTCGAGGCCGGCATCAAGGCGCTGACCCCGGTGCTCGAGGTGCGCTCGCGCCGCGTCGGCGGCGCCACCTACCAGGTTCCCGTCGAGGTCCCGGCGCGCCGCGCCCGGACCCTCGCCGTCCGCTGGCTCGTCCAGTTCTCCCGCGCCCGGCGCGAGAAGACCATGGCCCAGCGCCTCGCGCACGAGCTCCTCGATGCCCAGCAGCAGCAGGGCGCCGCGTTCAAGCGCAAGGACGACATCTACCGCATGGCGCAGGCCAACAAGGCCTTCGCCCATTACCGCTGGTAGCGGCGCCCGGCGCCGTGCCGGCGCCCCCACACCGCTCCGAGCGATCGCTGGTCGCGGGTGGTGCTCTACGACGGTGCAACGACCATTTCGTCGCATCTCGACGGCTCGTTGACTCGGCCTGGAACTTAATGGCCGTCCGAGAGCCATAACGCTCCCCGCGGCGCTCGGCCGGGGTCGAAGGGCCACGAAATGGATGTGATCTGACGCGTCGTACGGACGCCGCGCCTCATCCCCAGCCGCCGTGTGCGCCCCGGCCTACCCCGCGCCGACGGGTCCGATCTCGTCCCGGACCGCGGGCAGGAGTGCGCTCCTCGGTCCGTTCCGGCCCGACGCGCCCGACCCGGCGGACGCAGCCGACGCCCGCGCCGCGCCGGCCGCGCCGGCCGTGGCCCAGTCGTGAGCGGCCGCCTTCAGGGTCAGCAGCGCCGGCCAGGTGGTGGCGTCGATGACGCCGGTGGCCGGGATCGCGTGGGCGGTCTGGAACGCCTTCACCGCCGCCGTGGTCCGGCTGCCGAAGCTGCCGTCCGTGGCGATGGTGGCGCCGGCGGCGACGAGGTGCTCCTGGGCCCAGACGACGAGGTCGCCCTGTGAGCCGTTGCTGAGCCTCGGGTAGCCGGGCGCCGGGCTCGGGGGCGGCAGGGGCTGAATCGGCGAGCCGACCGCGCCCCAGCCGGCGCTGCTCGCCTCCTGCCAGTCCCACCAGCTCTCACCGCCGGCTCCGTAGGCGGCCGCGTCCTGGCGGAAGCGCAGCAGGGCCGAGACCGGCGGGCTGTTGTAGATCTGCCCGAGCGGGTAGATCGGCGCGCCGTAGACCCGGTTCAGCGGCCAGGTGTGGGCGTAGACGGCGTCGACGCTGGTGCCGATGTCCTGCCAGTACATCTGGGGCAGGTTGTACTGCGCGCCCCCGGGCCCGAGGAACACGGAGTAGGGGAAGGCGGGGTGGTAGTCGACGTAGGGGAAGCTCGCGAGGCCGACGGGATAGGCCGCGCCGACGCCCTTGCGCAGCGCCTGGACGTACTGCTGGGCCTGTGCGTAGCGGCCTTCGTACTCGCTCTCGGCATCGATCACCAGGCAGTCGGCGCCGTTGCGGGCCGACTGGATGCCCACCTGCGCCTCGGCCAGAGGGGAGTTGCCGTACACGTACTGCCACGCGCAGACGTGCAGGCCCTGGGCCTTCAGGGCGGCGACGTTGGCCGGCGAGAACTGGGCCCACTGGTTGCCGCCGTCGCCGGACTTGAGGAACACGGTCTTGACCCCGTGGGCGGCGGCCTGGCGCCCGATGGCGACGGGGTTGCCGCCCTGGGAAGCGCTGAGGTACCAGATCCACATCCCGCTTCCGGCCAGCACGCCGGCGCCGGCGACGACGGGCGGGGAGGGCGTCGTGACCGGGGGCGCGGGCGGGCGCCGGACGGTGATCCGGATTCCGTTCGAGCGGGAGCTCCCGGGGGAGACGAGCCGGAGCACGCCGCTGACCGCGTCCGACGGAACCGTGACGAGCATCCGCGTCGTGCGGACCATCCGGCCGCTCACGCTCCGGGTCCAGTGGCGACCGTTGTCCCGGGCCGGGATCAGGATCCGGGTCCCGGCGAGGAGCCCGTGGGCGCCGACCTCGAGCTCGCCGGTGCGCACGACCACGACCGGAGAGCCGGCGTAGCACGGGATCGTCGTGCGAATGCAGTGAACCCACACGAGCGTCGGGCGCACCACCTTGGCCGCCGCCGCGGGAGCGAGGACGGCCACGATCGCCAGTGCCGCCGCCACCGGCCCCACCCGGGTGAGCAGCGCCGCGGCCCGGATCTGCTGTCGCGCGGTAGTCATGAGACCTGGTACCCAAGCCTGGCAAGCTGGTCAAGGCTCGACCCGAGCTGCTGCGTGGCCCCGGCCACCTCGGCGCGGGCGACCGTGTAGCCGATCGGGTCACGCCGGCGGGCCGCGCCGGCCAGGTCCCGGTAGGCCTGGCTGACCTGCACGAGGCTGTCGCGAACGGCCACGTGAGCCCCCGTCTCGGGCGGGCTGACACGCCCGGCCCGAAGGGACTGGGTGAAGGAGGCGGCGGCCGTCGCGTAGGCGTCGGCGAGCCCGTCGGCCGCCTTGGCCTGAGCGCCCGGCTCGCGGGCCTGGGCGAAATCGCCGAGCCCGGCGTCGGCCTGAGCCGAGAGCCGGCCGAGCACCGGGTTCAGGAACCCGGCGTAGCCGGCGCGCGGATCGAGCGGGTAATGCGCGGCGCCGGTGACCCGGACCGTGTTGAGGATGTGCGCGCAGTCGGCGAACACGCCCCCACTCGCGCCGAACGTCGGCGCCACGCAGGCGGCGACGGCCACGCGACCGCTCCGGGGCACGAACAGGACCTCGTAGCGACGGCGGCCGGCGACGGTGTACAGCCGCCCCTCCAGACCGGTCGGCAGCTTGACCGGCGTGCCCAGCGCCGGGACGGTGGCGACACCGCGGAACCGCGTCGGCACCAGGCTCGGTCCGAAGGCCACCGTCGTCCCCACGGCGATCACGGCACCGGGCGCGGATGCGGGACCGGCGGCGGCGCTCGTGCCCGCGAACAACTCGGGCAGCGACACGCGTCGCGCGCCCCAGCTCGCCGGGACCGCGACGCTGACGCCGTCATGGCTGAGCTGGCGCGTCGGCGTCAGGGCGCCGGCCGCTTCGCCGCCGCGCCCGACCAGGAAGCCCGCCAGCGTCGCGACTCCGCACGCCGCGGCGAGGAGACCGGCGCCGCGTGGCGGGCGCCGGCGACGCCGGCGGGATGCGGGCGGAGCGGGTTCCGGCGCTCGCCACCGGGGTGGCGGCTGGGGCTGCGTCTCCGCCACCACCTCGGTCACCGCGGTGGCGTGGCCGTCGGGAATCGCCTCCGTGGCCGCTGTCGCCTCGTGCCGCTCGATCGATCGCTCACTCGCCGCGATCGACAGGGCCGCGGCGCGAACCGGCGCCGCCGCCACGGCCGCCGCCGCCACGGGCGCCGCCGCCACGGCCGCATCCGCCTCGAGCGCGCATCGTGCCGCGGCGATCAGCTCCCCAGCGGTGGCGTAGCGGTCCTCGCGGCGCTTGGCCAGGGCGCGGGCGAACACCGCGTCGAGCGCGACCGGCAGCTCCGGCGCCGCCGTGCACACGGACGGCGGCGGCTGCTCGAGGTGCGCGTACATGGTGGCGATCTTGCTCGAGCGGGGGAACGGGGGCGCGCCGGAGAGGCACTCGAAGAGGACGGCTCCGAGCGAATAGAGATCGCTGCGGGCATCGGGCTCCTCGTCGCGGATCTGCTCCGGGGAGACGTAGTCCGGGGTCCCGACGAACTGGCCCGTCGTGGTCACCGATGTCGCCCCGGCGGCCGTGGTCAGTCCGAAGTCGGCCAGGTAGGCGTGGTCGCCGCCGGCCACGAGGATGTTCTGGGGCTTGACATCGCGGTGGATCAGCCCGGCGGCGTGGGCGGCGTCGAGCGCGCGGCCGATCCCGCGGAGGAGATCGAGCGCGCCGGACGGTTCCAGCGTCCCGATCAGCTGCTTGAGGTCCGGGCCGTCGACGAGGCGCATCGCGATGAACAGGCCGTAGGAGGACTCGCCGGCCTCGTACACCGGGACGATGTTCGGGTGCTCGAGCGTGGCCTGGAGCATCGCCTCGCGCCGGAAGCGCTTGTGGAACGCCTCGTCCTGGCTGAGGTTCGCCGAGAGCACCTTCAATGCAACCACTCGGCCGAGCGAGAGTTGCGTCGCGAGGTAGACGGTCCCCATCCCCCCGGACGCGAGGTAGCCGTCGATCCGGAATCCGGCGATGCGGGTACCCGGCTCGAGCATCAGTGACCGCCGCACGCGTTCCCGACACCGCAGAGCGGGGCGACTGCGCCCGAGGTGCGCAACGAGCCGACGTGAACCGCGAGCGCCCCGGTGTGGATCGAGCTGAGCTGCTGCTCGCGCGCGGTGCGCCCGAGCCCGAATCCGATCCCCGCGCAGCAGATCACGGCGACTGCGGCAGCCAGCGTCAGGCGAGGAGAGGTGAGCATGGAGCGGAGCGTCTGCACGTCTCGCTCCGAGCGTAACGACCGCACCGCCGGTCGCCCATAAATAACGCGAGGGTCGCCCGCCGCACGGGACCGGGGGCTGCAGCGGGACAACCCTCGCGTTTGTGAAATGTAACGCCCAGCGGGTGGCCGCGCGATCAGTTGGCCGGCACGTCAGGTGCCCGCCGGGCGGATTGGACACTCGCGGCGGCGGGAGGCCGGCGGCCCAGGGCCGAGCCGCCGAGCAGAAGCCCGAGCCCCGCCGTGACGATCAGGACGGCGGCGCCGAGCGTCTCCAGGTACAGGCCCGCCTCGGGCGTCGAGCTGGCGTTGGCGTAGTGACCGGATCCGGCCGAGATCAGGCCGGTGGCGCGGGCGTCGGGCAGGTCGGTGGCGAGCGCGAGTACGAGAGTCAGCAGTCCGAGCACGCCCAGCGCCACGAGCGCCGGACGGCTGCCCTGGCTCCAGGCGCCGTAGGCGAGCAGGACGGCGAGGATGGCGACGGGGATCAGCGCGTAGGCGTGATGCGATCCTGTCGAGACCGACTTGACGGGCACGGTGCTGAGGGCGGTGTGGACCTCGAACAGGGTCGTGAACTCGGCGACGATCATCAGCAGCGCCGCGAGCAGGCCGCCGGCCAGCACCACCGCCGGGACGGCCGATCCGATCCTCGCCAGGCCCCCGGACGGCTCTGACCCTCTGCTATATTCGAGCTTCGCCTCGGGCGGCGTCGCGTTCATCTGTGCTCGCTCCCGGGCGCGGAGGATCCAAGCGATGGAGACGCCGACCTACTAGCCAAACCCCCGCCCTCGACAGCCGTGTCGTGAACGGGCCCGCTGGGCCCTTTTTCATGTCCGCGGCGACGACCGGCGACCACCCCAGAAGAAAACACTTTCATGCCTCGCACCATCTCGCTCGAAAACACTCGCAACATCGGAATCATGGCTCACATCGACGCCGGTAAGACGACGACGACCGAGCGCATCCTCTATTACACAGGGCGGACCTACAAGATGGGGGAGGTTCACGAGGGCGCGGCCGTGATGGACTGGATGGAGCAGGAGCAGGAGCGCGGCATCACGATCACCTCGGCGGCGACCACGGCGGAGTGGAAGGGCCACCGGATCAACATCATCGACACGCCCGGCCACGTCGACTTCACGGTCGAGGTCGAGCGCTCGTTGCGGGTGCTCGACGGCGCGATTGCGCTGTTCGACTCCGTCGCCGGCGTCGAGCCCCAGTCCGAGACCGTGTGGCGCCAGGCCGACAAGTACTCGGTCCCGCGGATCGCCTACATCAACAAGATGGACCGCATCGGTGCCGACTTCGAGCGCGGCGTGCAGACGATGATCGATCGCCTCGGCGCCCATCCGGTCCCGATCCAGCTCCCGATCGGCGCCGAGTCCGACTTCCGCGGCATCGTCGACCTGGTCGAGAACAAGGCGATCCTCTATCTGGACGAGCTGGGCAAGGACCAGGTCGTCGCGGAGATTCCCGAGGAGCTCGCCGAGCAGGCGGCGGACGCGCGTGAGCATCTGCTCGACGAGGTCTCGCACTACGACGACGAGCTGGTGGAGTTGATCCTCGAGGAGCAGGAGATCTCCCCGGCCCGGCTCCGCCAGGCGATCCGCAAGGCGACCCTGGAGATCAGGCTGACGCCGGTGCTGTGCGGCTCCAGCTTCAAGAACAAGGGCGTGCAGCCGCTGCTCGACGCGGTCATCGACTACCTGCCGAGCCCGCTCGACGTGCCCCCGATCGAGGGCATCGAGCCCGACAAGTCATCCGAGAACGGCGGCCGTCCGGCCGTCCGTCACGCGTCCGACGAGGACCCGTTCGCCGCGCTCGCGTTCAAGATCATGGCCGACCCCTACGTGGGCAAGCTCACGTACTTCCGGGTCTACTCGGGCAAGCTCACGGCGGGATCGCGCGTGCTCAACGTGAGCACCGGCAAGACCGAGCGGGTCGGGCGGATCCTGATGATGCACGCCAACGAGCGCGCGGAGCTGGAGGAGGTCTACGCCGGCGACATCGCCGCCGGGGTCGGGATCAAGCAGGTCGTGACCGGCGACACGCTGGCCGCCCCCGACAAGCCGATCAAGCTCGAGACGATCGTGTTCCCCGAGCCGGTGATCAAGGTCGCGATCGAGCCCAAGACGAAGATCGACCAGGAGAAGATGTCCACCGCGCTCGCGCGGCTCGCCGAGGAGGACCCGACGTTCCAGGTCCGGACCAACGAGGAGACGGGCCAGACCGAGATCTCCGGCATGGGCGAGCTGCACCTCGAGGTGCTGGTCGACCGCATGCTGCGCGAGTTCAAGGTCGACGCCAATGTCGGTCGCCCCCAGGTCTCCTACCGGGAGACGATCCGCGGGTCCGCGCAGAAGGTCGAGGGGCGCTTCGTGCGCCAGACCGGCGGCTCGGGTCAGTACGGAATCGTCTACATCGACGTCGAGGCGGCGCCGGGCGAGGGCTTCGACTTCATCAACAAGGTCAAGGGCGGATCGATCCCCACCGAGTTCATCCCGGCGGTCGAGAAGGGGATCGAGGAAGCCATGGAGAACGGCCCGCGAGCCGGGTACCCGATGGTCGACGTCCGCGTCACGCTGACCGACGGCAAGTACCACGACACGGACTCCTCGGAGATCGCGTTCAAGGTCGCCGGTTCGCTGGCGCTGAAGGCCGCTGTCCAGCGCGCCAAGCCGGTGCTGCTCGAGCCCGTGTTCGCCGTCGAGGTGGTCACGCCCGAGGAGTTCATGGGCGATGTGATCGGCGACCTGAACCGTCGCCGCGGCCACGTGAAGGGCATGGAGCAGCGCGGCAACGCGCAGGTCGTCACCGCGGAGGTGCCGCTGGCCGAGATGTTCGGCTACGCGACCGACGTGCGGTCCAACACCCAGGGCCGGGCGACCTACACGATGCAGTTCGACCGCTACCAAGAGGTGCCTCCGAACATCGCCGAGAAGGTCGTCGGCGAGCAGACGGGCACGTAGCAGCAATCCCAGACGGAACTTAGATAGATTGATTGGGTTCGCCCGCAGGGCGGACCACAACCACTGAGCAGAAGGAGCACACCAAAGTGGCGAAGGCCAAGTTCGAGCGCGATAAGCCCCATGTCAACGTCGGGACCATCGGTCACATCGACCATGGCAAGACGACGCTGACGGCCGCCATCACAAAGGTGCTCGCGGAAAAGTTCGGCGGTACGGACATCAAGTCGTTCGACGAGATCGACAACGCTCCAGAGGAGAAGGCGCGCGGGATCACGATCGCGACCTCGCACGTCGAGTACCAGACGGAGAACCGTCACTACGCGCACGTCGACTGTCCCGGCCACGCGGACTACGTGAAGAACATGATCACGGGCGCCGCCCAGATGGACGGCGCGATCCTGGTCGTGTCGGCCGCCGACGGCGCCATGCCCCAGACCCGTGAGCACATCCTGCTCGCCCGCCAGGTCGGCGTGCCGTACATCGTCGTGTTCCTCAACAAGGCCGACATGGTCGACGACCCCGAGCTGCTCGAGCTCGTCGAGGTCGAGATCCGCGACCTGCTGTCGGAGTACGAGTTCCCGGGCGACGACATCCCGTTCGTGATCGGGTCGGCGCTCAAGGCGCTCGAGGGTGACGCGGAGTACGAGCAGAAGATTCTCGACCTCGCCGAGGCTCTCGACACCTACATCCCCGAGCCCGTACGGGACCTGGACAAGCCATTCCTGATGCCGGTCGAGGACGTGTTCTCGATCACCGGTCGCGGCACGGTCGCCACCGGGCGCGTCGAGCAGGGCATCATCAAGACCGGTGAGACGGTCGAGATCGTCGGCATCAAGGCCACGACCACCACGGTCGTGACCGGTGTCGAGATGTTCCGCAAGATCCTCGACGAGGGTCGGGCCGGCGACAACGTCGGTTGCCTGCTGCGCGGCACCAAGCGCGAGGAGATCGAGCGCGGACAGGTGCTGTGCAAGCCGGGATCGATCACGCCGCACACGAAGTTCAAGGCCGAGGTCTACGTGCTCAAGAAGGAGGAGGGCGGCCGTCACACGCCGTTCTTCACCGGATATCGGCCGCAGTTCTACTTCCGCACGACCGACGTCACGGGCGTGGCCAACCTGCCCGAGGGCACGGAGATGGTGATGCCGGGTGACAATGTCCAGATGGAGATCGAGCTGATCCAGCCGATCGCCATGGACCAGGGTCTGCGGTTCGCGATCCGCGAGGGTGGCCGTACGGTCGGCTCAGGAGTCGTGACCGAAGTCATCCAGTAGCAGGTAGGAGGCGGCGTGGGCCTGGCGGCCCCGCCGCCGTTTTGTTTCCAGCAGATACGACAACGCAGGGCGGGTCCCGGAGGACTCGCCCTCAACACTGAAAAGACTCAAGCCTTCATGGCAACCATCGCTCAGAACAAGATCCGCATTCGCCTCAAGTCCTATGACCACACGGCGATCGAGACAGCGGCCAAGGAGATCGTCGAGACGGCGACGCGCACCGGCGCGACCGTGTCCGGTCCCGTACCGCTGCCGACGGAGAAGAACGTCTACTGCGTGATCCGGTCCCCGTTCAAGGACAAGGATTCACGCGAGCACTTCGAGATTCGCACGCACAAGCGACTGATCGACATCCATCAGCCGACGCCGAAGACGGTCGACTCGCTCCAGCGACTCGACCACCTTCCGGCCGGGGTGGATATCGAGATCCGCTTGGCCTCCTAGGAGTCACGGATGCCAGCGATTCTCGCCAAGAAGCTCGGTATGACCCAGCGGTTCCTCGATGACGGGCGCGTCGAGCGCGTCACCGTGCTCGAGGCCGGCCCGTGCCCGGTGACCGGGATCCGCACCAAGGAGCGCGACGGCTACGAGGCCGTGCAGCTCGCGTTCGGGCAGTGCAAGGAGAAGGTCCTGACTCGGGCCGAGCTCGGTCATCTCAAGAAGGCCGACGCATCGGCGCATCGCCACCTCGTCGAGTTCCGCGACGAGGCCGGCGAGCTGCTGGTCGGACAGACGGTCACCGTGGAGGCCTTCGAGCCCGGCCAGAAGGTCAAGATCTCGGGCACCTCCAAGGGCAAGGGCTTCCAGGGCACGATCAAGCGACACAACTTCGCCAGTGGGCCCAAGTCGCACGGCTCCCACAACGTCCGGGCGCCCGGATCGATCGGCGCCTCCGCCACCCCGTCGCGCGTGTTCAAGGGCCTGCGCGGGCCGGGCCGCATGGGCAACGCGCGGATCACCCAGCGCGGGTTGACCGTGGTCGAAGTGATCCCGGCCCAGAACCTGATGCTCGTCCGCGGGGCCGTGCCCGGCCCCAAGGGCGGGACCGTGGAGGTGCGGACCGATGGCTAGATCCGCCCCCAAGCTCGGCGGTGGCAGCGTCACGCTCGACGCGGCGGCCTTCGAGGCCCGGTTCAACATGCCGCTCGTGCACGAGTCCGTGCGCGCCGAGCTGAACGCGCGCCGTCGCGGGACCGCCTCGACGCTGACGCGCGGGAAGGTCTCCGGTGGCGGGGCCAAGCCGTGGCGCCAGAAGGGCACCGGGCGGGCCCGCGCCGGGTCCTCGCGCTCGCCGGTCTGGACCGGCGGCGGCGTCGTCTTCGGCCCGCAGCCGCGCGGCTACGTCGTCAAGGTCAACCGCAAGGCGCGCAAGGCCGCGCTGCGCAGCGCGCTCTCCGTCCACGCGGAGCGCGAGTCGCTGGCCGTGTTCGACGCCGAGACGTTCACCGCGCCCTCGACCAGGCAAGCCGCGACGCTGCTCGCCGACTGGGGTGCCCCGTCGCCGACGCTGGTCGTGCTCTCCGAGGCCGAGGCGGCCGCCGGCAAGTCGTTCCGCAACATCGACCGCCTGACCGTCCTGCCCGCATCCGACGCCGGCGTCGCCGACGTGATCGGCGCGGCATCACTGCTCATCTCCGAGACCGCGCTGGGCGAGCTGACCGCACGGGCGACAAAGGGAGAGGACGGGCGTCAGCCCGTCCCGTCAAGCGAGACCGGAAGTCAAGCAGCCTCATCAGAACGCGGGGCCGGAAGCCCCGCGGAGGAGACCTCCTAATGGATCCGAGCCAGGTCATCATCCGCCCCGTCGTCTCCGAGAAGACGTTCGTGCTCGCCGAGACGGGCAAGTACACCTTTCGCGTGCACGACCGTGCGCACAAGACCCAGATCCGGCAGGCGATCGAGGAGCTGTTCGACGTCAAGGTGGTCGAGGTCCGCACCGCGTCGGTCAAGTCCAAGCCCAAGCGCCGGGGCAACATCGCCGGGCGCACGCGCCGCTGGAAGAAGGCCATCGTCCAGGTTCGCGAGGGCGACACGATCCCGATCTTCCAGGGCCTGGAGGGCTCCGAGTAATGCCGATCCGCAAGCCAAAGCCGACCAGCCCCGGAATGCGATTCGTCACGTATCCGGATTTCGCCGAGATCACGCGCTCGAAGCCGGAGAAGTCCCTGACCGAGGGACTGAAGAAGTCCGGCGGGCGCAACTCGAACGGCCGCAAGACCGCCCGCCACCGCGGCGGCGGGGCCAAGCGGCTGTACCGGACGATCGACTTCAAGCGGCTCAAGGACGGCGTGCCCGCCAAGGTGGCGCAGATCGAGTACGACCCGAACCGGTCGGCGTACATCGCCCTCCTGCACTACGCCGACGGCGAGAAGCGCTACATCCTCGCCCCGGCCCGTCTGCGCGTGGGCGCCACGGTCGAATCGGGCCCCGGCGCCGACATCCGCGTCGGCAACAGCCTTCCGCTCGCGAACATGCCCGCCGGTACGGTGATCCACAACGTGGAGCTGACCCCGGGTCGCGGCGGCCAGCTCGCCCGCTCCGCCGGCGCCGGCATCCAGCTCTTGGCCAAGGAGGGCGACTACGTCACGCTCCGGCTGCCCTCGGGCGAGATGCGGATGGTGCGCGCGGAGTGCCGCGCGACGGTCGGAACGATCGGCAACGCCGAGCACCAGAACGTGAAGATCGGGAAGGCCGGGCGCAAGCGCCACATGGGCGTCCGCCCGCAGACGCGCGGCACCGCGATGAACCCGGTCGACCACCCGCACGGCGGTGGCGAGGGTTCGACCACAGCGGGACGTCACCCCGTCACGCCATGGGGCGTCCCGACGCTCGGCTACCGCACGCGGAAGAAGGGCAAGCAGTCAGACCAATACATCGTGCGCGGGCGGAGAAGAGGTAAGAAGCGATGAGTCGATCGAGCAAGAAGGGACCGTGGGTCGAGGAGCGCCTGATGACGCGCGTGGAGGCAATGAACTCCTCGGGCGAGAAGCGCATGATCAAGACCTGGTCGCGCACCTCGACGATCTTCCCGGAGATGGTCGGGCACACGATCGCCGTCCACGACGGCCGCAAGCACGTGCCGGTGTTCATCTCGGAGTCCATGGTCGGACACAAGCTCGGCGAGTTCGCGCCCACGCGTTTGTATCGCGGGCATGCTGCGACGGGGAAGAGACGATGACGCCCGATATCGAGACCCCTTCAGACTCGGAGGACGCGCCCAAGAAGCGGCGGGTCGGTCGGCGGGGCAAGGCGTCGGCCTCCGAGGGCGCATCGGCGCCGGAGGCCGGCTCGAGGGCCTCCGACGCAGACGCGACCTCGGATGCTGAGGTGGCCGACGACGAGGGCGCGGCTGTGGCGGCTGCGGCTGAGGACGTCGATGCCCAGGCTGATGAGAAGCCGGAGCCCGAAGCCGCAGATGAGGCTCCCGCTGAGAAGCCCAAGCGCGGGCGGCGGGCTGCCAAGGCTCCGGCCGCCGAGAAGCCTGCTGCGGCGAAGCCTGCTGCGCCGAAACCGGCGCCGTCGCGCCGGCGGGCGGCACGTGAGCCGGGAATGCCGATCCCGGTCGTCCGGGCCCAGGCCAAGTACGTGCGCTCATCCCCGCGCAAGGCGCGACTGGTGTGCGACCACATCCGCGGAAAGACGGTTGAGGAGGCGCGAGCTATCCTGGCCCATACGCCGCGTGCCGTCGCGCGCGATTGGAGCAAGTTGCTCGAGTCCGCGGTGGCCAACGCGGAGCACAATCACGAGCTCGTCGGCGAGGACCTGTACGTGAAGTCTGTCCACGCCGACGATGGACCGACGATCAAGCGCTTCCGGCCGCGCGCGATGGGGCGCGCGACGAAGATCCGCAAGCGAACCAGCCATTTGACGATCTTGCTCACGCCGAAGGAATAACCATGGGTCAGAAAGTTCATCCCGAAGGTCTGCGCGTGGGCTACATCCACGACTGGAAGTCGAACTGGTTCAACGAGAAGAACTTCTCCGACTATCTGCACGAGGACACGCTGATCCGCAGCCACATCATCGGCCGCCTTTCGCATGCCGGTCTGTCGGACATCACGATCCGCAAGAACGCCACCGAGGTGGAGGTCAACATCCACACGGCGCGGCCCGGCATCGTGATCGGCAAGTCGGGGTCCGAGGTCGACCAACTGCGGCGCGACCTGCACCGGATCACCAACAAGCAGGTCAAGGTCAACATTCTCGAGATCAAGCGCCCCGAGCTCGACGCGCGCCTGGTCGCGCAGTCGATCGCCGAGCAGCTGCAGAATCGCGTCGCCTTCCGTCGCGCCATGAAGCGTGCGCTCACGAGCGCGATCCGGTCCGGCGCCAAGGGCGTCAAGGTCCAAGTCTCGGGTCGGCTCGGCGGCGCGGAGATGGCCCGCACCGAGGGCTACTCCGACGGCCGTGTCCCGCTGCAGACGCTGCGCGCCGACATCGACTACGGCTTCCACGAGGCGCGGACGACCTTCGGGCGGATCGGCGTCAAGTGCTGGATCAACAAGGGCGAGATCATGCCCGAGGGCTACACCGGCGCCGATCTGACGATCATGGACGAGCCGGCCCCGCAGGCGCCTGAGCGTGGCGGCCGCGACGGACGCAACCGCGACGGTCGCGGCGGTGGCGGCGGCGGTCGTGGCGGCGGACCGGGCGGTCGTGGCGGCGGACCGGGTGGTCGCGGTGGCGGCCCCGGCGGTCGTGGCGGCGGACCGGGTGGTCGCGGTGGCGGCCCCGGCGGTCGCGGCGGCGGACCCGGTGGTCCCGGCGGTCGCGGCGGCGGTGGCGGCGGCGGCGGTGGCCGTGGCGGCGGACCCGGTGGTCCCGGCGGTCGCGGCGGCGGCGGCGGTGGCGGCGGCGGTGGCCGTGGCGGCGGCGGCGGTCGCAGCGGCGGCTCCGGCGGCCGTGGCGGCTCGAGCGGGCCCGCAGGAGGGATCACCCGCTGATGCTCTCCCCCAAGCGCGTCAAGCACCGCAAGCAGCACCGTGGACGCCGCGCGGGCCTGTCCCGTGGTCAGGTGAAGGTCCAGTTCGGCGAGTACGGGCTCAAGGCCCTCGATGCCGGCTGGCTGACCAACCGCCAGATCGAGGCGGCTCGTATCGCCATGACCCGCAAGATCAAGCGCGGCGGCAAGGTGTGGATCAACGTGTACCCGGACAAGCCGTTCACCAAGAAGCCGGCCGAGACCCGCATGGGCTCCGGCAAGGGCTCGCCCGAGGGCTGGGTGGCGGTGGTCAAGCCGGGCCGCGTCATGTTCGAGCTGGCCGGGGTTCCCGAGCCGCTCGCCCGTGAGGCGATGCGACTGGCCGGCCACAAGCTGCCCGTTCGCACCAAGTTCGTGATGCGGGAAGAGGGCTGACGCGATGAAGGCCGCAGAGTTGCGTGACCTGAGCGACGCCGAGCTGCTCGATCACATCCGTACCGCACGCCGCGAGCTGTTCGGGCTGCGCTTTCAGCACGCCACCGGCGAGCTCGACAACACCGCCGTCCTGGCGGCCGCCAAGCGCGACATCGCACGTGCGCTGACCATCGCGTACCAGCGCGGCATCGACATCAAGCACCGACACACATCCGAGATCAATGGCTGATACAGAGAACCCCGAAGAGACCGAAGCCGCGGCGCCCGCAGAGGCCGCACCCCAGGCCGCGACGCCCGAGCCGCAGGCTCCCTCGGAGCCCGCCGAGGTGCTGGCCCCCAAGGAGCGCCGGCAGCGCGCCCGCGCCGCGAAGGCCGCGAAGGCCCCGGCCGGCAAGCCGCGCACCGCGGAGGAGCGGCGCGAGGACCGCGCGACCGAGCGCACCCGCAAGGCCGGGTCGCGGCGCATCGGGCGTGAGCGGGCCCGCGCCAAGGCCCGGGCCCAGGAGCATTCCTCGGAGGCGACCCCGCCCCGCGAGCACGCTCCCGGCCGGCAGAAGTCGCGCCAGGGCATCGTCACCTCCGACCGCGCCGACAAGACGATCACAGTCCGGATCGACCTGGCCCGCCGGCATCGCCGCTACGAGAAGATCGTGCGCACCTCGACGACGCTGCACGTCCACGACGAGGCCAACGACGCCCACGTCGGTGACACCGTTGTGGTGCGCGAGTGCCGGCCGCTCTCGAGGACCAAGCGCTGGCGCCTGGTCGAAGTGCTGGAGCGTGCGAAGTGATCCAGAACGAGACACGCCTGCGCGTGGCCGACAACACGGGCGCCCGCGAGATTCTCGTGATCCGCGTCCGCGGAGGCTCGCGCCGCCGCTATGCCGGCGTCGGCGACGTGATCGTGGCCACCGTCAAGCAGGCGAGTCCTCAAGGCTCGGTCAAGAAGGGCGAGGTCGTGACCGCGGTCGTCGTGCGCACGAAGAAGTCCTATGGCCGCGAGGACGGGACCTACATCGCGTTCGACGAGAACGCCGCCGTGCTGATCGACGCCGCCAACAACCCGCGCGGAACCCGCATCTTCGGTCCCGTGGCGCGCGAGCTGCGCGAGCGGAACTTCATGAAGATCGTCTCTCTCGCCCCCGAGGTGCTGTAGCCATGCCCGCACGAATCAAGACCGACGACGACGTGATCGTGATCGGCGGCAAGGACCGCGGTAAGCGCGGCAAGGTCCTGCGCGTGGATCCGAAGAAGGACCGCGTCTACGTCGAGGGACTGAACATCGTCAAGCGCCACCAGCGTCCGCGCCAGGGAATGACGGGCGAGCAGGGGGGCGGCGTGATCGAGAAGGAAGGCCCGATCCACATCTCCAACGTGGCGCTCGCCGACCCCAAGGACGGCAAGCCGACCCGGATCGGGATCGAGATCCACGAGGGCAAGCGCTATCGCGTGGCCAAGCGCAGCGGAACCAGGATCGACTGACCATGCCGGCACGACTGAAGACCCGTTACAACGATGAGATCCGTCCGGCGCTGATCGAGCGCTTCGGCTACTCGACGCCGATGCAGGCGCCGCGGATCAGCAAGATCACGGTCAACATGGGCGTCGGGGACGCCAAGCAGGACTCCAAGGTGCTCGACGCCGCGAGCGAGCAGCTCGGCGACGATCACCGGGCAGAAGCCGAACGTCCGTCGCGCCCGCAAGTCGATCGCGCAGTTCAAGGTCCGCGAGGGGATGCCCGTCGGTCTCGCCGTGACCCTGCGCGGCGATCGCCAGTACGAGTTCCTCGACCGGCTGCTGTCGATCGCGATCCCGCGGATCCGCGACTTCCGCGGACTCAACCCGCGCGCCTTCGACGGCCGCGGCAACTACTCGCTGGGCGTGCGCGAGCAGATCATCTTCCCCGAGGTCGACTACGACGAGATCGACCAGGTCCGTGGCCTGGACATCACGATCACGACCACGGCAGCCAGCGACGAGGAGTCGTTCGCGCTGCTCGAGGCGCTCGGCATGCCGTTCGCGAAGGAAGGCCGCCCGCAGGCGGCCACGACACCAGCTTAGGAATCTAGGAGCACATGGCAAAGACCTCACAGCGCGTTCGCCAGCAGCGGACGCCCAAGTACAAGACCAGGGGCTACACCCGCTGCCGCCGTTGCGGCCGCGCGCGGGCCGTATACCGCAAGTTCGGCGTGTGCCGGATCTGCCTGCGCGAGCTCGCGCACAACGGATACGTCCCCGGGATGACGAAGTCGAGCTGGTGAGCCACCCATGTCGATGACCGATCCCATCGCCGACTTCCTGACCCGCCTGCGCAACGCCGCCAAGGCGCAGCATCAAGACGTCACGATTCCCTCGTCGAAGCTCAAGCGTGAGCTCGCCCGGATCCTCAAGGAGCAGGGCTACATCGACGGCTTCGAGCTCCAGCCGCCGAGCGCGGATCATCCCGGCGAGCGGATCACGGTGACGCTGAAGTACACCGAGGACCGCAAGCCGGTGATCTCGGGCATGCAGCGCGTCTCCCGCCCCGGCCAGCGCACCTACGTCGACCACGCCCACATCCCCCGCATCCAGGGCGGCATGGGCACCGCCATCATCTCGACCTCCAAAGGAGTCATGACCGGCCACGATGCCCGTATGCAGGGCGTCGGCGGCGAGGTCGTGGCGAAGGTCTGGTAGACACTCAGCGAAGCCATGTCCCGAATTGGAAGACAGCCCATTCCCGTGCCCGCCGGCGTGACGATCGCGATCGAGCCCGAGCGCGTGACCGTCAACGGCCCCAAGGGGGAGCTGACGGAGCGGATCCACCGCGACATCACCGTCGAGCAGGTCGGCGACGAGCTGGAGGTCACGCGCCCGACCGATCGCGGGGAGCACCGCGCGCTGCACGGCCTGACCCGCACCCTGGTGGCCAACATGGTCACGGGCGTCACGGCCGGGTTCGAGAAGCGCCTCGAGATCCAGGGCGTCGGCTACCGCGCCCAGCTGCGCGGACGCGATCTGGAGCTGGCCCTCGGCTACTCCCACGCGGTGCCCGTCAAGGCGCCAGACGGGATCGAGTTCGAGGTGCCGCATGCCGACCCGGATCATCGTCCGGGGCGCGTCCAAGCAGCAGGTCGGAGAGATCGCCGCCTACATCCGCAAGCAGCGCAAGCCGGAGCCCTACAAGGGCAAGGGCATCCGCTACGAGGGCGAGTACGTCGCCAGGAAGGTTGGTAAGAGGGCATGACCGTGGCAACGGCACCGGCACGCAGGCTCAAGCGCCGCCGGCGCGTCCGCGCGAAGGTCCGGGGCACCGCCGAGCGCCCCCGGATCTCCGTGTTCCGCTCCAACCGCGGCATCTTCGCGCAGCTGATCGACGACGACGCCGGCCGGACGATCGCGGCGGTCAACTGGACCGAGCCGACGCTGCGCGACCTGGCCCCGATGGACCAGGCCCGCCGCGCCGGCGCGCTGCTGGCCGAGCGCGGCCAAGGCCGCCGGCATCGACAGCGCCGTGTTCGACCGCGGCGGCTATCAGTACCACGGGCGCGTGCAAGCGCTCGCCGAGGGCGCCCGTGAGGGCGGCCTGGGCTTTTAACGCCAACTCGCTACTCTGGATCAACCCACATGGCCCGTGATCGCACAGTCTCATCCAGCGGACTCGACCTGCAAGAGCGCGTCGTCGAGATCAACCGCGTCGCCAAGGTCGTCAAGGGCGGCCGCCGGTTCTCATTCACAGCGCTGGTGGTCGTGGGCGACGAGCGTGACATCGTCGGCGTCGGCTACGGCAAGGCCAACGAGGTTCCGGTGGCGATCCAGAAGGGCGTCGAGCGCGCGAAGAAGAACCTCTACCGCGTGCCCAAGCACGGCTCCACGATCACCCACCAGACGACGGGCATCTTCGGCGCCGGCCGCGTGTTCCTGAAGCCGGCCGCGCCCGGTACCGGCGTGATCGCCGGCGGCGGCGTCCGCGCGGTGCTCGAGCTGGCCGGGATCACCGACATCCTGTCCAAGAGCCTCGGCTCGCAGAACCCGATCAACCTCGTCAAGGCGACGATGGCCGGACTCGAGTCGCTGCGCACGCCGCAGGAGGTCGCCGAGCTGCGTGGGCTGTCGATCAACCGGGTGCTCGGGCTGACCGCGCAGAACGGTGACGGAGCTGCATCGCCGTCCGCCCCCGAAGCGGCCGCACCGGCCGCCGAGGCCGGCGTGGACGCCGCGGACGCGGCCCCCGTGGCCACGACTGAGCCTGACCAGACGCCGGCATGAGCACCGTGCGCGTCACGCAGCGCAAGTCCCGCAACGGCTGCGACAAGCGCCAGCTCGACACGCTGCGCTCGCTCGGCCTGCGCCGGATCGGCCAGTCGGTCGAGCGTCGAGGACTCGCCGCAGATCCTCGGCATGATCCACAAGGTGCGTCATCTCGTCGAGGTGGAGGAGCCGTGAGCGAACCGACCGAACGAGCCGCAGCGCGATCGGGCTGCACAACCTGAAGCCGGCGCCGGGCTCGCGTCGTCCGCGCAAGCGCGTCGGACGCGGCGAGGGCTCCGGCACGGGCAAGACCTCCGGTCGCGGCCAGAAGGGCTACGGCTCCCGCTCGGGGGCCAAGGACCGCGCCCGCTTCGAGGGCGGCCAGAACCCGATTCACATGCGGATGCGCAAGCTGCGCGGTCCGCACATGAAGAAGTCGATGCCGTTCGAGCCGTTTCGCACCCACACCCAACCGGTCAACCTGCTCGATCTCGAGGCGCGCTTCGAGTCCGGCGACTCGGTCACGATCGAGACGCTGCACGCCAAGGGCCTCGCGACCCGCAAGGGCATTCCCGTCAAGATGCTGGCCAAGGGCGAGCTGACCAAGCCGCTGACCGTCCACGCCCACGGCTTCAGCACGGCCGCGCGCGAGCAGATCGAGGCCGCTGGCGGAACGTGCCAGCTCATAGAAGAGTGAGCGCCATGCGCGAACGGTCAAGCGGAGCCGGAGGCGCAGCCACTGTTTCAGTACGCGGGGCCGGAAGCCCGCTCAAGCGGAGCCGGAGGCGCAGCAACGATCTCAGGACGCGGGGCCGGAGGCCCCGCGGAGGACTCCACACATGATCGCCACGATCCTCGGTGCGTTCAGGGTCAAGGAGATCCGCACCAAGATCCTGTTCACGGCCGTCGTCCTCGCGCTGTACCGGCTCGGCACTCACATCCCCGCGCCGGGCATCAACGCCTCCGCGGTCAACGCGATCCAGAAGAACTTCGGCGGCAACAGCGTCCTGGGGCTGCTGAACCTGTTCTCGGGTGGAGGGCTGGGCCGGATCGCGATCTTCGCGCTCGGGATCATGCCCTACATCACGGCCTCGATCATCCTGCAGCTGCTGCAGGTCGTGGTCCCCTCGCTGGAGAAGCTCTCCAAGGAGGGTGAGGTCGGGCAGGCGCGGATCACGCAGTACACGCGCTACCTCACGGTCGGGCTCGCGTTCGCGCAGTCGATCGGCTACGTGTTCCTGTTCCGCAGCTTCGAGAAGTCCGCCGGCGTGGACGTGGTCGCCAACTTCACGCTGGCCAAGGTCTTCCTGATCGTGATCTCGCTCACCGCCGGCACCGTGCTGCTGATGTGGATGGGCGAGCTGATCACCCAGCGCGGGATCGGCAACGGCATCTCGCTGCTGATCTTCGCCAGCATCGTCTCGCGGATCCCGAGCGGGATCCAGTCCTGGTGGAACAACCCGGATCAGGTCTTCCGCGTGATCATGCCGTTCATCGTGGTCGGCGTGGTGGCGGCGATCGTATTCGTGCAGGAGGGGCAGCGGCGGATCCCGATCCAGTACGCCAAGCGCGTGATCGGCCGGCGGATGACCCAGGGCGGTCAGACCTACCTGCCGCTGCGGGTGAACATGGCGGGCGTGATCCCGGTCATCTTCGCCGCCAGCATCATGGCGATCCCGCCCACGATCGGACAGCTGCTGGGCCAGAACCGCAACAACTTCGCCACCTCGGTGGCCAACTTCTTCGCCCCGCAGAGCTGGCACTACGTGCTCGGGGAGAGGATCTTCATCGTCCTGTTCACGTACTTCTACACCGCGGTCACCTTCAACCCGGTCGATCAGGCCGAGAACCTGAAGAAGTACGGCGGATTCATTCCCGGGGTGCGACCAGGGCGGCCCACGGCCGAGTTCCTCGACCGCATCCTGGCTCGGCTGACCTTCCCGGGAGCTCTGTTCCTGGCCGCGGTCGCGGCCCTGCCGACGATCCTGATCAACCAGACGAGCGCCAACTTCTTCTTCGGCGGGACCTCGATCCTGATCGTGATCGGGGTCGCGCTGGACACGATGAAACAGCTCGAGGCGCAGCTGATGATGCGCAATTACGAGGGCTTCTTAAAGTAGCCGGCGCGGGGGCGCCGGCCGCCGTGAGGGGTCGGTGTCGGCGTCACCGGAATCCGATGGGCACCCCATGGGCAGAGTGACTAAGCTCCGTGCTTCGTGTCCGAGCTGAACCTCATCCTGTTCGGCCCTCCGGGCGCTGGGAAGGGTACGCAGGCCGATCGCCTGCGCGACGACTTCCGCCTGCCGTTCATCTCGACCGGCGACATGCTGCGCGGCAACGTCAAGGAGGGAACGGAGCTCGGCCGGCAGGCCCAGACGTTCATGGACGCCGGCGAGCTGGTGCCCGACGAGCTGATCGTGGCGATGGCCAGGGAGCGGCTGAAGGAGGGCGACGCCCAGGACGGGTTCATCCTCGACGGGTTTCCGCGCACGATCGAGCAGGCCAAGGCGCTGGACAAGCAGCTGACCGAGATGGGCCGTCGCGTGACCGCGGCGCTGCTCGTCGACGTGCCCGACGAGGAGGTCGTGCAGCGCATCTCGGGCCGGCGCGTGTGCGTGAAGTCGGGCCACAACTACCACGTCGACTACGACCCGCCCAAGCGCGAGGGCGTGTGCGACCAGGACGGCTCCCGGCTGATCCAGCGCGACGACGACAACGCCGACGTCGTGCGCAACCGGCTCAGGGTCTACCACGAGCAGACCGAGCCGCTGGTCGAGTACTACGACGAGCAGGGGCTGATGCGCCGGATCGACGGGACGCGCAGCCCGGCCGAGGTTCACGACCACATCCGGGCCGTGATCGCCACCCTGCGGATGGAAGACGACGTTTGAGCGGGGGGCCGCAGTGATCATCAAGAAGAGCCCCGAGGAGATCGAGCAGATGGCGGCCGCCGGGGCGATCCTGGTCAAGACGATGAACCTGCTCGCCGCCAAGATCAGGCCGGGGGTGACCACCTCGAGCTCGACCAGGCGGCGGAGAAGTTCATCCGCTCGCAGGGCTGCGAGCCCGCGTTCAAGGGCTACCGCGGCTTCCCCGGCTCGATCTGCGCGTCGCCCAACTCGATGATCGTGCACGGGATCCCGGGCTCCTACAGGCTCGAGCGCGGGGACATCCTGTCCGTCGACATCGGCGTGGTCAAGGACGGCTGGGTGGCCGACGCCGCCCGCACCTTCCCGGTGGGGCCGATCTCGCCGGTGGCGCAGAAGCTGCTCGACGTGACCGAGGAGTCGCTGCAGCTGGCGGTCGCGCAGTGCGTCGCCGGCAACCGGCTCGGCGACGTCGTCGCACGCGATCCAGCAGCACGTCGAGGCGGCCGGCTTCTCGATCGTGCGCACGCTCGTCGGGCCACGGCATCGGCCGCGAGCATGCACGAGGATCCGCAGATCCCCAACTACGGCAAGCCCGGCACCGGCGTGCTGCTGGAGGAGGGGATGGTGCTGGCCGTCGAGCCGATGGTCACCGTCGGGACGCCACCGGTGCGGATGGGCGACGACACTGGGCGATCTACTCCGCAGGACGGCTCGCTGGCGGCCCATTTCGAGTTCACGATCGCCATCACCGCCGACGGCCCGCGTATCCTGACGCCGTGGCACGAGGCCACCGGCGGCCGAGCGGCCGCCTGAGCCGGCGTCAGAGAAGCCTGATGCGCCGGGCAGCGCGATACCGCGCGTTGTTGCTACTATCCGCTTTTGCGCCTGCAGCGCATCGTCTTGCGCTGCGCGCGCTCCCGCCTCGGTAGCGGCGACCGTACCGGTCGCCAGAGCCGCAGGCGAGGACCAGAGCAAATAACTCACGACGAGAGCGAAGCGACGTGAAAGTACGACCGTCGGTCAAGCCGATGTGCGAAAAGTGCAAGATTATCCGCCGGCACGGACGCGTGCTGGTGATCTGCTCCAACCCGCGGCACAAGCAGCGGCAGGGCTAAGATGGCGCGTATCTCCGGGGTCAACATCCCCCTCAACAAGCGTGTCGAGATCGGTCTGACCTACATCTACGGGATCGGTCGCCCGACCTCGAACAAGCTGCTGGCCGAGGTCGGCGATCGAGCCGGACACGCAAGGTCCGCGACCTGACCGAGGAGGAGGTCGTCAAGCTCCGCGACCTGATCGACACCTCGCTCATCGTCGAGGGTGACCTGCGGCGCGAGCGCTCGCAGAACATCAAGCGCCTGCAGGAGATCGGCTGCTACCGCGGCCTGCGCCACCGGCGCGGCCTGCCCGTCCGCGGCCAGAACACCAAGACCAACGCGCGCACGCGCAAGGGCCCCAAGCGCATGCAGGTGGCCGGCAAGAAGAAGGCAGGTAAGAAGTAATCCATGAGCCCCGCTCCTCGTAGGCCGCAGCGTGGCCGCCGCCGGGTCCGCAAGAACATCCCGATCGGCCAGGCCCACATCAAGACCTCGTTCAACAACACGATCGTGTCGCTCACCGATCGCGAGGGCAACGTGATCGCCTGGGAGTCCGCCGGCGGCGCCGGCTTCAAGGGCTCGCGCAAGTCGACGCCGTTCGCCGCGCAGGTGACCGCCGACGCAGCCGCCCGCAAGGGCATCGAGCACGGCCTGCAGAAGGTGGAGGTGTTCGTCAAGGGTCCCGGCTCCGGCCGCGAGACCGCGATCCGCTCGCTTCAGGCCGCCGGCCTCGAGGTGACCGGCGTCAAGGACGTCACCCCGCAGGCGCACAACGGCTGCCGTCCGCGCAAGCGGCGGAGGGTCTAACCATGGCTCGAGATACAGGACCCACAGTGCAAGCAGTGCCGCCGCGAGGGCCAGAAGCTGTTCCTCAAGGGTGAGCGCTGCCTGACCGACAAGTGCGGCGTCGAGCGCCGCTGGCTACCCGCCCGGCGAGCACGGCCGCGGCCGCCAGAAGCAGAGCGAGTACCGCCTGCAGCTGCGCGAGAAGCAGAAGGCCAAGCGCTACTACGGCGTGCTCGAGAGGCAGTTCCGGATCTATTACGAGAAGGCCTCGCGTCAGCCCGGAATCACCGGCGAGAACCTGCTGCGCATGCTCGAGTGCCGCTTCGACAACGTGCTCGTCCGGCTCGGCTTCGCCGCCTCGCGTCGCCAGGCCCGGCAGCTGATCCTGCACGGTCACTGGACCGTCAACGGGCGCCGCGTCAACATCCCCAGCTACCAGCTGCGGGACAACGACGTGATCGCGATCTCACCGCAAGTCGACCGCGACACAGGTGATCCGCGACGCGACCGAGCTGACCGGCCAGGTGCCGGCCTGGCTGCAGGCCGACCACGACTCGCTCACGGCGAAGGTGCTCCGCAAGCCCGAGCGGCGAGAGATCGCCGCGCCGGTGCAGGAGCAGCTCATCGTCGAGCTTTACTCGAAGTAGACCAATTTGCTCGCCGCGCGCGCCTCGGGCGATCCGCGTGCGCGGCCTTGAAAGCCGCTGGGGCCGCCGGCGGCGGCCGAACCCACGACGTTAGGAACGCGCGATGCTTGACTTCCAAGTCCCCCGAATCTCCAGCGAGTCAGTCGAAGAGAACCGCGGCTCGTTCACGATCGAGCCACTCGATCGCGGTTTCGGCTACACGTTCGGCAACTCGCTGCGCCGCGTGCTGCTGTCGTCGCTCGCGGGCGCGGCGGTCACGAGCGTTCGGATCGAGGGCGTCGCGCACGAGTTCTCGACGATCAAGGGTGTCAAGGAGGACGTCACCGACATCGTCCTGAACCTCAAGGGCATCGTCTGCCGCATGCACTCGGACGCGACCGAGGTCGAGGCGCCGCTGGTCGTCAGCGGCCCGGGTGAGATCACCGCCAAGGACATCGACCTGCCCTCCGGCGTCGAGATCCTCAACCCCGACGCGCACATCGCCACGCTCGAGAAGCAGACCAAGCTCGAGGTCTACCTGACGATCGGCCGCGGCCGCGGCTACCGCCCCGCCGAGGAGAACAAGTCCCCCGACCAGCCGATCGGCGTGATCCCGATCGACTCGATCTTCTCGCCCGTGCGCCGCGTCGCCTACAACGTCGAGCAGGCCCGCGTCGGCCAGAAGACCGACTTCGACAAGCTCACGCTCGACATCGAGACCGACGGCTCGATCGACCCGCACGCCGCGCTGCGCGAGGCCGCCGAGATCCTGATCTCGCAGCTGGCGATCTTCACCGACGCCGACCGCGTGATCGAGCTGCGCGACGCGGCACACCGGCGGCATCCTCGACGCCGGCCTCGTCGGCGCCGACGCCGGCCGTGGCGCCGGCGGCCGTGCCCCGAACGCGATGGACGACATCCTGATCGAGGAGCTCGAGCTCGGCGTCCGTTCCTACAACTGCCTCAAGCGCGCCGGCATCCAGACCGTCGGCGACCTCGTCTCCAAGACCGAGGGTGAGCTCAACGCGATCCCGAACTTCGGCAAGAAGTCGATCGACGAGGTGATCGAGACCCTGCACGCGCGTGGCCTCGCGCTCCGCGACGGCTAAGCTTCTGCGGCCAAGGACTGAACCCATGCGCCATCAACGTAACCGCTATCAGCTCTCCCGCAGCGCCTCGCACCGCAAGGCGCTGCTGATGAACCTCTCCAAGGAGGTCATCGAGCACGAGCGGATCCAGACGACCGAGGCCAAGGCCAAGGCCGTCAAGCCCGAGCTCGAGAAGCTGATCACGCTCGCCAAGCGCGGCGATCTGCACGCCCGCCGCCAGGCGCTCTCCGCGCTCGGCCAGGACAAGTTCGCGGTCTACAAGCTGTTCGAGGAGGTCGCTCCTCGCTACAGCGAGCGCGACGGGCGGCTACACCCGCATCCTGAAGCTCGGTCCGCGTCGCAGCGACTCGACCGAGATGGTCCTGCTCGAGCTCGTCTAGGGGCCGCGCGGTCGCGCGGCGTGACGGCGCGGCTGACGATCGAGTACGACGGGACCGGCTTCTCCGGCTGGGCCTTCCAGCCGGGGGAGCGCACCGTCCAGGGCGAGCTCGAGCGCGGCGCTGGCGGCGTGCTGCGCCGGCCCGGTGCCGCTGACGGTGGCGGGCCGCACCGACGCGGGCGTGCACGCCTGGGCACAGGTTGCCTCACATGAAGGTGAGGCCGCCCCGCTGCGGCAGCCTCAACGCCCTGCTCCCGCCGATGTCGCGGTGCTGGCGTCGCGAGAACGCGGCCGACGGCTTCAACGCGCGCCGCGACTGCCACCGTCGCGCGCCTACTGCTACCGGGTGCTGGCGCGGCCGCGGCGCGCAGCGCGCTGGAGCGCGGGCACGCGCTGCACTGGGCTACGCGATGGACCTGGGTGCGCTCGAGAGTGTGCGCGGCGCTGCTGGTCGGCACGCACGACTTCACCGCCTTCACCCCGACCGAGACCTACCACGTGCGCTTCGAGCGCGACGTCCACGCGGCCTGTCTGGCGGAGGCGCGACGGTGACCTGCTCGGCGACGGCGAGCTGGCTCGAGTTCTGGATCGAGGCCGACACGTTCATGCGCCACATGAACCGGGCGCTCGTCGGCACGATGCTCGAGGTGGCGCGCGGGCGCCGGTCGGTCGGTGACTTCGCCGCGCTGCTCGAGGGCGCGCCGCGGCCGGCGGCCGGGCCGACCGCGCCGGCGCACGGGCTGTACTTCGCCGGCGCGGGTACGGGGGGGAGCGGGTGCTGGGGTAAGGGGCCCCGGGGCCTGGCTTCTGGCGGGCTGGCGGGTCCCTGGGTGGGCCCTGCCGTTGAGGGGGCGCCGGCGAACGGCTTGCTGGGGAAGGGGGCTTCGAAGGGCCAGGCCGGGACCGGCGCGGCCGTGAGTGCCCTGGGGTCGACGGAGACTGGGTTCGCGGGTTTGTGTTGTTGTCAGCGAGCTTGTTCTGAGCGGTAGAGCGGAGACGACCCCGGAGGGGCCGTACCTGCGCCGGTCGGGCTGTCGGTGTCGTGGGTCGAGGGGGGTGGTTCGGGGTGCCGGCGGCCAGGGGGTTTGACGACCATTGCACCGCGTTCGGGTTCATTGGGTCGGCTCGGTCCCCGCCGAGCGACGGCATCCGCGGGATCACCTGCGAGCTCACACGCTCGGACGGCAACCGGGATCGACCAAAAATCGCCACCACGTAGACCGTCTCGAGCTCTGCCGAAGCGCCGGAGTGGCACCGAACGGCGGCAACGAGGATGAGGTTCCCGGCTGTCTCGGCGCGCGTGCCGGGCCTGCGTGGCGCCGGCGTGGGCGGCGTCCCGCCTCTAGGCCGAAGCGTTGCAATTCAGTTCCGGCCCCCGGAACTCAGTTTCAACGCTTCGCCGAGGCACGGCTCCCAAGGGGCCCGACGTTGATTCAGCTCAGCTGACTTAGCGACATCAGCACGCCCCCAAGGTCCCGGCCCCTCCAGCGACCCGCCCCCTACCGCCCCGCTCGACCGCCCCCCGAGCGCAACCGCCCCCCACGAGCGCAACCGCCCCCCCACGAGCGCAGACGGCGTCTGGACGCGCCATGGGCCCACCCCCCGCGCGGCAGGTACGACCCGGGTACATGCTTGCGCGGGGATGGGTCCAGCCACGCCCAGCCACTCGTCAAACCACTCACCTATTTCTGAGACACACCACTAGCATCACCCGCGTGCGCGTGCTCCTCACCAACGACGACGGGATCGAGGCGGCCGGTTTGCAGGCGCTGCGGCAGGAGCTGCTGGCCGTGCCGGGGATCGATCTGGCCGTGATCGCGCCGGACGGCAATCGCTCCGCGATGGCTCGCTCGATCACCACGCGACGGCCGCTGTGGGTCCAGGAGGTGGAGTTCGGCGACGGCACGATCGGATACGCCACCGACGGGACGCCGGTGGACTGCGTGCGGCTGGCGCGGCTGGGGCTGATCGAGGGCTTCGAGGCGGAGCTGGTCGTCTCGGGCATCAACCACGGGTCCAACCTCGGGGACGACATCACGTACTCGGGCACGGTGGCGGCGGCGCTGGAGGCGATCGTCCTCGGCCTGCCGGGGATCGCCGTCTCGCAGCAATCGCGCGCCCTGGAGCTCGACTTCCGCGTCGGTGTGCGGTTCGACTTCGACGTCGCCGCGCGGTTCACGGCGCGACTGGTCTCGGACCTCGAGGCGGTCCCCCTGCCGTCGGGGACGCTGCTCAACATCAACGTTCCCGGCACGGAGCCGCTCGGTGTCGAGGTGGCGCGGCTGGGCAAGCGGATCTACCGCGACGAGCTGTCATTGATGCAGGATCGGGTGGCCGGCGTCTGTACCGCATCTACGGCGACGCCAGCTATGAGCGCGAGGAGACGGGAACCGACCTGGCGGCGGTCGATCAGGGGCGGATCGCGGTCACGCCGATCCACTTCGATCTCACCGATCACGAGGGCATGGATGCCCTGCGCGCTCACGACCTGGCGCGCCTGATCGCCCCGGCCGCGAGCGAGATCGAGCCTTGAGCAAGGCCTCCGAGTCGAGCCCTGCCGAGCGCGCCGCCGAGCTGCGGCGCCAGATCGAGCATCACAACCGCCAGTACTACGTGCACGACGACCCCGACGTCGGGCGACGATGTGTACGACGCGCTGATGACCGAGCTGCGCGAGCTGGAGGCGGCGCACCCGGAGCTGCTGAGCGCCGACTCGCCGACGCAGCGCGTCGGCGCGCAGCCGGTGGACTACCTGGCCAAGGTCCAGCACCTGCAGCGGATGCTGTCGCTGGCCAACGCGCGCTCGCCGGAGGAGCTCCGGGCGTGGATCGAGCGGATGCGCAACCACCTGGCCCGCGAGGGGATCGAGGATCCGCAGTTCGAGTTCGTGGCCGAGCCGAAGATCGACGGGCTGGCGATCTCGCTCGTGTACCGCGACGGCGTGCTCGAGCGCGGCGCGACGAGGGGCGACGGCGAGACCGGCGAGGACGTCACCCACAACCTCAAGACGATTGCCGCGATGCCGCTGCGGATCGAGACCGAGGGCCCCGAGGACACGCCGCCGCTGGTCGAGGTGCGCGGCGAGGTGTACATGTCGCTGTCGGATTTCGCGGCCCTGAACGAGCGCCGGGCCGCGGCCGGCGCCTCGACGTTCATGAACCCCCGGAACTCGGCCGCCGGCAGCGTGCGCCAGCTCGATCCCAAGCTGGCCGCGGACCGGCCGCTGTCGATCTGGGCCTACGGCATCGGCGCCACCGAGGGGCTGTCGTTCCCCACCCACTGGGAGGCGATGAGCTGGCTGCGCGAGCATCACTTCCCCGTCCATCCGGACATCCGGCTGCTCGACTCCGAGGATGAGGTGATCGAGCACTGCCGGGCGTGGGAGGCGCGCCGCGGCTCGCTCGATTTCGAGATCGACGGCGTTGTCGTCAAGGTCAACGACGTCGAGCTCCAGCGGCGCCTGGGCTCGGTCGGGCGCGAGCCACGATGGGCGATCGCGTGGAAGTTCGCGCCGACGACGGCGGTGACGACGCTCAAGGACATCGGCTGGAACCCCGGCAAGTTCGGCGACCTGCATCCCTTCGCGATCCTCGAGCCCGTCCACGTCGGCGGCGTGACGGTCAAGCTGGCGACGCTGCACAACGAGGAGGATCTGGCCCGCAAGGACATCCGTCCCGGCGAGGAGGTGATCGTGCTCCGGGCGGGCGACGTGATCCCGCAGGTGCTCTCACCCGCGCCCCACGTGGCCGAGCGCGAGGACCGGCCGCCGGCGCCGCGTCCGCCCGAGCGCTGCCCCGTGTGCGACACGCCGACGGTCAAGCCCGAGGGCAGCGTGTTCACGAAGTGCCCCAACCGGGTCTGTCCGGGTCGTCAGTGGCAGCTGCTCAAGCACTTCGTCGGCGCGATGGACATCGACGGGATCGGTGAGAAGCACGTGGACCTGTTCCAGCGGCTGGGCTGGGTCACGACGGCGGCCGACTTCTACCGCCTCCAGGCGTCGGCGATCGCCGAGCTCGAGGGGTTCGGCGAGGTCTCCGCGGCCAAGCTGGTGGGCGCCGTCGAGGACTCCAAGCAGCGCCCGTTCTCGCTCGTGCTGTTCGCGCTCGGGATCGAGGAGGTCGGATACGTGACCGGGCGCAGCCTGGCCCAGCACTTCCGCACGGTCGACGCGCTCCTCGCCGCGAGCGCCGAGGAGATCGAGCAGACGCCGGGCGTGGGCCCGAAGATGGCCGTGATCATCCACGCCCAGCTCGCCGATCCGCAGATGCGGGCGCTGATCGCCGACCTGCGCGCCGAGGGCCTGACGTTCGAGGAGGAGGGCCCGCCGCCGGGCGAAGGACCGCTGGCGGGCAGGACGTTCGTGCTCACCGGCACGCTCCCCGCCCTGACCCGCGAGGACGCGACACAGCGGATCCTCGCCGCCGGCGGGAAGGTCACCGGCTCGGTGTCCAAGAAGACCGACTATGTCGTCGCCGGCGAGAGCCCGGGTTCCAAGCTCGAGAAGGCGCAGCGGCTCGAGGTGCCGGTGATCGACGAGGACGGTCTGCTGGCCCTGCTCGAGGGTCAGCCGGTGTAGCGGGCCACCGCGATCGTCATCGAATCCTGCCAGCCGTGGGCCGCGGTCGGGTCGACCCCGTTCATCAGGAACGCGAACACGAGCGTGTGACCGTCCCTGGCGTGGCAGTAGCCGACCAGGTCGGACACGTCGCTGAGCGTTCCCGTCTTGCCGCGGCAGGCGCCGGCGGCGCTCGTCCCGATCATCCGGCCCGACAGGGTCCCGGTCTGCCCGGCCACGGCGAGGGAGTGCACGAACGTGGCGTTGGTGGCCATTCGCTTGAGCACGGTCACGACCTGCCGCGGGCTGCTGACGTCGTTGCGTGAGAGCCCGGACCCGTCCTCGAGTCGCGGATGGACCCCGAGGGTGGCCATCGTCGCGCGCACGACCGCCGACCCGGCGGCCGAGGATCCGGCGCCGCCGAATTGGGCGCCGAGGCCCTTGAGCAGCATCTCGGCGAAGAAGTTGTCCGACGGGGTGTTGGTCAGCGCGATCAGCGTGCCCACGCGCGGCGAGTTGACGCTGGCCATCGCGGTCGCGGCCGATGGGGTGGCGCCCGATCCCGTCGGCGTGCCGCGGGGCACCGTCACGCCGGCGGTGCGCAACGCCAACACGAGCTGCTGGGCGGCGAACACGGCCGGCCGGAGCTGTAGCGCCGTGCCCTGCTCGTCGGCGAGCCCGCGGTCGTAGTCGAGCGCGCTGAGCGGCCCGCCGATGTCGTAGGCGGTCTGGAAGCCGTAGGGAGCGGTGCCGCGCAGCGAGTCGAAGTAGGTCTCATCGCCGATCACCCGGCCGTGGACCGCGGTGATCCCGGACTCGCGGATCAGGTTCGAGACCAGTCGCTGCATCGTCGCGCCGGTCCCGTAGGCCGAGGCGTCGAAGCTCGCCGAGCCGAAGCTCGGGTCTCCGCCGCCCCGCAGGTACAGGGTGCCCGTGAAGACACCGCCCGGTCCGACCGTGCCGGTCCCGAGGATCCGCGTGAGCAGGGTCGCATTCGCCCCCAGTTTCAGCAGCGCCGTCGCGGTGGTGTAGACCTTCTCGACCGAGGCCGGGTAGCGCCCGACGCCGGCTGCGGCGGAGTACAGCGTCGTCCCGGTGCTCAGGTCGACGACATCGGCGCCGCTGGAGGATCCCGCGGCGTGGATACCCGCCGACAGCGTCCGGCCCAGGGTGCGCTCGGCCGCCCGTGTGTGGGCGGAGACGGGTGCGACGGGGCCGGGCGCGACGGTCGCCGCGGCGGCCAGCGGAGGCCCGGCGACGATGAACGACACCGCGGCCAGCGCCGTGAGGAGAGCCCTCATCGAGGTATGTAACCGCTCACAGCGACAAAAGCTTCGGTTCCGGCGCATGTGCGTGGCGCATACAATCGAGGATCGCATGGGCAAGGTCGTCAAGCTCGACACCTCGACCGACCGTCCGTCGGCGGGATCGCGCGAATCCGCCGCGCGACGGCGCCAGCCGCGCTCTCGCACGGCGCTGGTGCTCGGAGGCGGTGGGTTCACCGGCGGCGTGTATGAGATTGGCGCGCTCCGCGCGCTTGATTTGCTGTCGGTCAACCGCACGGTGAACGAGTTCGACGTCTACGTGGGGACCAGCGCGGGAGCGTTCGTCGCCTCGGCCGTGGCGAACGGCGTCACGCCCGAGGAGATGATGCGCGTGATCGTGCAGCAGATCCCGACTCCGTTCCCGGACGCAACGGTCAACTCGCTGCTGCGCCCGAACTACAAGGAGTTCGCGCTCAAGGGATTGCTGCTGCCGCTGCAGATCGCGCGGGTGGCGCGCACGCTCGTCCGGGACCTCGGCCAGCTCTCCGCGGTCGACATCGTCCTCGGCCTGGCCGAGGCGCTGCCCTCGGGCCTGTACTCGGGCGAGGGGATCGAGCGTTATGTGAGCACGATCCTGTCCGATCCCGACCGCACCGATGACTTCCGGCTGCTCGCCAACGAGCTGTATCTGGCCGCCACGGATCTCGACACCTGCGAGCGGATCGTGTTCGGAGCCGAGGGCTGGGACGACGTGCCGATCTCCAAGGCGGTGAGCGCATCCACGGCGCTGCCGATGCTCTACAAGCCGGTCAAGGTCAAGGACCGGGAGCTGATCGACGGCGGCGTGCTCTCGACCACCAATCTCGACATCGCCGTCGAGGCCGGCGCCAAGTTCGTGGTCGTGGTCAATCCGCTGGTGCCCTACGTCAACGACTTCGAGCGCCAGATCCCCACCATCACGGGCACCCGGGCGCGGCGCGTGTCGGACATGGGCTTCCCGCAGATCGGCTACCAGACGTTCAAGCTGCTCGCCTATCAGCGGCTGCACGAGATGGCTCGCCGGTGGGAGGAGCGCTACCCGGGCGTCGACATCGTCCTGATCGAGCCCGAGCCCAACGACGAGCTGATGTTCCAGACGAGCATCATGAACTACACCTCCCGCGTCGACATCGCCCGGCACGGGTTCCAGTCGGTGACGCTCAAGCTGGCCCAGGACTACCCCCGCTTCAAGCGCGTGTGCGCGCGCCACGGGATCGAGATCTCGGCCACGCGCGTGCGCAAGGTCGTCAAGCACTTCGAGGCCGAGCGCGAGAAGACGCGCGCGTGGCGCAAGATCCTCGAGCAGACGACCTCGACGCTGCTGCGTCAGTCAGCTCAGGAGTAAATCGACCGACGGGCCCGGGGCGGCACTCATGCCGTCGGGCGGTTGTCCTGCCTTCCGGGGGCCCGGGCTGCGGGCCCCCTGTGGACCGTGATCAGAGCCCGACGGCCTGCGGCGCGGCGTGCGCCGTCGGCATCTCGCGGAGGCTGGAGAGGAAGAGGGTCTTGTCGATCCGGCCGTTGAAGATCGGGACGCCCAACTCCACACACTTGACGATCACGTCCCGGCGCTCGAGGCCGGATTCGCGTGCGAGCTCGGTGGGCGTCAGGTGATTGGCCATTGGTGCTTCCTCCTTGGGGGGTTCACTACATGTCTACAAGTATGCCGTTTCTCGCGGACGGGCTCAACGGAAATTGACCGTTCAGGCCGCTCAGCGGCACTTTCTTGCGCAACGAGCGCACGTTGCGTCGCGCTCGCTGGGCCATCAGACCGGATTTGGGATGTCGACGAACACGTGTTCGACCCCGAATCGATCTGCGACCAGCTCCCCGAGCCGCCTGATTCCGAGCGTCTCCGTCGCGTAATGGCCCGCGGCGATGAAGTGGATCCCGCTCTCGCGCGCGTCGGCCATCACGTGCTCGCGCGGCTCGCCGGTGATGAACGCGTCGAGGCCGGCGGCGACCGCCTCGGGCAGGCTGTCGGCGCCGGCGCCCGAGATGATCCCGACGCTGCGGACGGTGTCCCGGCCCGCACCGAGCAGCAGCGGCTCGCGGGCGGTCAGCGAGCGGACGCGGTCGACCAGCTCGCCGATCGGCAGGCCGGGCTCGTCGAAGCGCCCCGCCACGCCGATCGGGCGACCGCGGTGGATCCCGAACGGAGTCGTCTCGACGCGCCGAGGCCGCGGGCGATCAGCGCGTTGTTGCCGTGCTCGAGATGGGCGTCGAGCGGCAGGTGGTAGGCGGCCAACCCGATCCCGCCGCACAGCAGCGCCCTCAGCCTCGCCGCCTGCTCACGTGAGATCCGGCGGGGCTGGAAGTTCCACAGGATCCCGTGATGGACGAGGACCAGCTGCGCGCCGAGCGCCGCGCGCCCGCTCGAACAGCGCGAGCTGGCCCGAGACGCCCGTGACGATGGTGTCAATTTCGGCCGGCCCGGGTACTTGTAGGCCGTTGGGCCCGTAGTCGTCGAACTCCTCCACCATCAGAAGCCGGTCCAAGAACGTGAGAATGTCGTCGGTTTCAGCCATGAGCTCCCGATAGGCGGTTGATGGCTGGACTAGCCTCACATAAACCGTACAGTTCAGACTCGTTCCCGGCAGGGGACTGAGAGCGCCCGATGGCGAACGAATTGGTCATCTCCCCGGCGCCGTGCGTGACCCCACGACCCGTGATGGGCGATGAGCACGAACTCGTCGCCGCTGTCCGTCGTGGCGATGATCGGGCCTTCGAGGCGCTGTATGCGCGCTACCGCAAGCGGATCGGCGCCTACGTGCTCGGGATGGTCGGCGATCACGGCCGGGCGGAGGACGTCACGCAGGAGGTGTTCATCTCCGCGCTGCGGCGGATGCGGGACACCGAGCGTCCGATCGCCTTCAAGCCCTGGGTCTATGAGATCGCCAGGAACGCCTGCATCGACCACTTCCGGCGCTCGCGGCGGACCAAGAGGTGCCGCTCGAGACCGACGACGGGGTCTCCAACGCCGATCGCGGCGCGCTCACGATGTCCTCCACGCCCGATCTCGAGGTCGAGTGCAAGCCCAGCTCGACGACCTGCGTGGCGCGTTCGGCGGACTCTCGGAGAGCCATCACGGATCTCGTCATGCGTGAGCTCGAGGCCTCTCCTACAAGGAGATCGGCGATCGCATGGGCATGTCACGGCCGGTGGTCGAGAGCACCCTGTTCCGCGCCCGCCGCGGCTGACCGAGGAATACGACGAAGCTGCGTCAGCGGCCGCCGCTGCGAGCGCGTGAGGCGATGATCACCGCCGAGGGGGCGGCGTCGTTGCGCTCGCTCGGCATCCGCGAGCGTCGCCGGATGACCAAGCACCTCTCGCATTGCCAGCCCTGCCGGCGCCATGCCCGCCTTCAGGGCCTCGACGACTCCTTCTTCAAGACCCCACTGTCGAAGAAGATCGCCGCTCTCTTCCCGCTGCCCTTCCTGCCCGGCCGCAGATCGCGCGGCAGCCTCCAAGGCCGCCGCGAGCGTGCCCGCGCGTCATTCACTCGGGTTCATGCGCTCGGCCCAGACGCTGATGCGAATGGGCGACCCAGGCGCGCCCGCGTTCGGATTCGGGCGGGCCGCGGCGGCAGCGGCCGCGCTGGCCATCGCCGGCGCCGGAGGCGGTCTGGTCAGCGTCGGCCTCGGCCAGACGCCCGAGGCGCACCCTCTCAGCCGCCCGGCGGCGCGCTCCAGCGCCACCACCCACACCACGGCCTCCTCCCACCACTCGGGTGGAGCCGCGGGCGGGTCGAACGCCCACCTCACGGGCTCCGGCCCGGCCACCGGCTCCTCGACCGGCGGCAGTCTGCCCGCCGTCGGCGGAGCGCGCTCGAGCATCGCCGGCGGCGGCGCCGCGGGCTCGTCGGGCACCAACCCCTCCTCATCCGCGGGATCCACCCCCGCCGCCGGCCAGACGTCGGCGGCTCATGGTGGCTCAGCCTCGCAGGGCGCCCTGGCCGGGGCGCTCTCCAAGTCGGTCGGCGGGGTGCTGTCGACGGTCCACACCGCCTCCGGCGCGCTCCCCAAGGTGAACCTCCAGCTGCCCAAGGTGCCGGCGGTGCAGCTGCCGAAGGTGCAGTTGCCGGCGGTGCAGCTGCCGAAGGTCCAGTTGCCGGCGGTGCAGCTGCCGAAGGTGCAGTTGCCGGCGGTGCAGCTGCCGAAGGTGCAGTTGCCGGCGGTGCAGCTGCCGAAGGTGCAGTTGCCGGCGGTGCACCTGCCGAAGGTCCAGTTGCCGGCGGTGCAGCTGCCGAAGGTCCAGTTGCCGGCGGTGCAGCTGCCGAAGGTGCAGTTGCCGGCGGTGCAGCTGCCGCAGGTGCCGAGCTTGCCGAAGCTGCCGGTAGTTGGTTCACTCCCTCCGGTGTCGGTCCCCAAGCTCCCGCAGATACCGGCGGTGCACCTTCCTTCCACCCCGAAGCTGCCCCTCCCTGGCACGCAGTCGCTCGCGCCTGCGCTGACGAAGCTGCCGACCAAAGTGATCTCGATCACTTCCCCTCGTCGGCAATTCGCTCGGCGGCGGTTGACCCTCTCCGAGGGCAGCCCCGAGCCCCCGGGCGGCAAGGACGAGCCACTGCTCGAGTGGCTGATGGACACGCATCTCTACTCGATCGGGGCGTACTTCTGCGATCAGCACCCTGACCTCGTCGAGGACGTGATCGCGGAGAGCGAGCTGATCGAGGGGCGCGGCCTCGCCCGTCACGCGGCGGACGAGCACACCAGCCTGGAAGCGGCGTTCCAGACCCTGATCACCGGTCTGGCCATCCGCTACTTCAAAGCCGTCACGGGCTGACACGTGGAATACTGGGCCGATCGGGGCGTGGCGCAGCCTGGTAGCGCGCACCGTTCGGGTCGGTGAGGTCCCCGGTTCAAATCCGGGCGCCCCGATTAAAAGCCCCGCAAATGCGGGGTTTTTTCTTGCTCTGGTACCCGGTGCTTTGAGCGTTTGGAGGTCGACAGGCCGCTACCGGGCGAGTCTCAGGTTGGACGAAAAGCCCTGCAAGATTCGAGGCCTTCGTTGGTCGCGGTGGCCCCCACCGGCGCTGTCGGTGCGGGCCCCGGGGTCGGCCTCGGCAGGCGAAGCAAGAAAGCCCTGGAAATGCTGGCTTTCGCCGACGCGACCGACGCGACCCCGACAGCTCTCCCTGCCCATTCCCTGCCTAAACTCTCGCCAAGCCCGCCGGTCTGGCGCCGCACTGCACTCGTGGCGTCGGCCTGATCGCTCGCCCAGCACCCGGTCGCGCAATTGGCGAAACCAGGGAAGCTCCGGCCGACCGTCCTACGGCATCGGCGTCTTCCACGAGATGAGCGCAAAGCATGGCGCGGGCGCGCACGCATGCGCCCTGCTGTCGCGCCAAAGCGGGAGCCAGGCGTGTCCTGGCGGCGCACCGGCCGAGATGTTCACCGGGCAGTTCGAAGCGATAGCTCCGTACGTCGATTCGCTCGGCACCGACGGCCTCTACGAGATCGTCGAGGAGTACACGACCTGATCGGCCGACTGTCCCGGGCTGTCTGTTGAGAGCTCGGCGGTGCCGATGATCAGGGGACGGACGAACGGCGGCGTGTGCTTGAGCGTGTCGTGTTGGAGTTCGGTGACTTCGAAGCCGGCATTGCGGATGCCTTCCAGGGTCGGGCGGTTGCAGTGGCAGCCGTGGGCGAGGCGGATGTTGATCGGCATCATGCGGTCCTGGAGGCGTGCGAGCTTCTGGTCGTCCGAGCGCACGTGCTCGATGAACAGCAGCCGTCCGCCCGGTCGCAGCACGCGCCGCAGTTCGCGCAGGGCGCGGGGCTGGTCGTCTACGGTGCACAGCACGAGGGTCGCGACCACGGTGTCGAAGCTGTCGTCGTTGAACGGCAGGTCCTCCGCTGGGGCGCGTAGCAGCTTCGCGTCGGGCCGGCGCTCGAGGATCCGCTTCTGCAGACGCCGAAGCATCGGCTGCTCCGGTTCGGTGAGTGTGAGCGTCTGCGCGTTGTCGCCGTAGTAGCGCAGGTTCGTTCCGGTGCCGGCGCCGATCTCCAGCACATCACCGGTGGCCTCGGCGAGCAGCGCCTGCCGGTGGGTGCCGAGCCCAGCCTGCTCGGTCTTGGCCATTACGTGGTCGTAGATCCCGGCGAAGATTCGGCCCCAAACGCTCATCTCGTGTCCTCCTCGAGGAAGTCGTCAATACGGTGCGCTTGACGCTACGCGTGTCCCAACGGGCCCGCATGAGGCGTTCGACCCATCTTTTGTATCTGCCGGTCGGGCCGGTTCGAACGCCAGCCGGCTAGGCGTTGGCGGCCTCGATCCGAGTTGAGACGACGTACTCCTCCTCGGGGAGCAGGCCGTGCTGCATCGCGAACAGGCTCGCGCGGGCGCGGGTGGATGCGTCGATCTTGGTGTAGATGTGCTCGACGTGGTTGGCCACCGTCTTGGGTGAGATCACGAGCTGTTCGGCGATCTGTTTGTTGGACAGCCCGCGCGCGAGCAGCCTGAGGACCTCGACCTCGCGCAGGGTGAGCCCGGCGGGACCTTCGCGCCGGCGTGCAACGCGATGGCCGGCGGCCCCGAGTACCGCCTCGACGACATCCGCGTCGTATCGCCCTGCCTTCACGTCTGCGCGCAACTCCGCAGCGGCGTCCTGCGGTGAGCGGGCTGGGCGGTAGGGTCGCGTCTCGCGCATCGCCTGGTACGCGTCGGCGGCTCCGAGGATCCGGGCCGGCCGCGCGATCGCCGCCCCGGCCAGGCCGCGTGGGTATCCGGAGCCGTCCAGCCGCTCGCGGTGCTGGACGGCGATCTGACCGAGCGGCGCCAAGGCTTCGGATTGGTGAAGCATCCGTTCGGTGATGTGGGGGTGCAGGCGCACCCGTTCCCATTCGCCGGCGCCGAGCGGCCCCGGCTTGTCCCAGATCGAGTTGGAGACCCCGAGCCGGCCGAGATCGTGTACGAGACCGGCGCGTCGCAGCGTGCGAACCTCCGATTCGGATAGTCCGAGCTGGGCGCCGGCGGCCGCCGCCAAGTCTGCGACCGCTTTGGCATGCCCAAGCGTGTACGGGGACTTGAGGTCGACGAAGTTCGCGATCGCTGCCAGCGCGGCGTCGAACTGCTCACCGGACAGCACCATCGTGAGCGCGGGCTCAGCCTCGATCACAGCGGCCCACGTTGCGACTGCGTCGAGGCCGGAGAGGATCGTCTCCGCGTCGCGCTCGAGCAAATCGGCGAGCGCCGGATCGAACTGCTTGCCGCCGCGCTTTCGAGCGAGCTCCCGTGCCGCTTGTACGCCGCCGACGCGAAACGCGACCTCCGTGAACTCGGCCAGCTGGGCAACGCGCGCCGGCAACGGGACCTGCTCGCCCTTCAGCTCGCCTGGCCAGCCGTGCCCGTCCCACTGCTCATATGCGCCACCGAGTGCCGCGAGCACGCCGTTGGGCAATCCGAGCTGTTCGCCGAGTGACCGTGCGATCGCGGCGTGGTGAGCGATCATGCCGTCCATATCGCGGTGGCCCGAGAGCGCGAACTCGAGTCCGACCCGAAAGCGACGCAGCGCCGGATGTCCCGACCCGATCCGGCGAACTCCCGCGACGGCGGCCCGCACGCTGCGGAACTCGTGGTCGTACTTCCCGGACTTCAGCGCGATGTCGTCGCCGAACCACTTCGCCTGCTCGTGCGCGTCGGAGTGACATCCGACGTTGATCAGCAGCGCCGTGTAGTACACGGCGCTGCGCTCGTGATCGGGCAGCCCGATCCGGTCGGCCAGTCGTAACGCGATCAGGCATTGACGCAGCACGTGCTCCATCGGCTGCCCGAAACCCAAGTCGATCCCGAGCGACAGAGCCGCGACCAACTCGGCAAGCCGTACGTGCGCCCGATCGGTCTCCCCAGACACCAGCCCACCGTATCGCCTCGTCCCGGCGGGCGCGAAAGATGGGTCGAACGCCTCATGAAGTCCGTCACAACGGCTCCTACCGTCGCATCCACACCGACGAGCGAGGGGACGAACCCGATGACGACGCAACTCACAACAACAGCAGCGCAGTACCGCTCCGCTCCAGCGAACGGCATCGATATCCACTACGTCGAAGCTGGTCGAGGCGAACCGCTGGTGCTGCTGCACGGCGGCATGGTCTCGACGAACCCGATCTGGGCTCCGACACCCGTCAGCTACTCCGCCCACATGGAGCGGCTCGCTGAGGGCTTTCGCGTGATCGCTCCCGACACACGAGGATGCGGCCGGACTCGCCACAGCGACGGGACGGTGACCTTCGATCTCCTCGCGGACGACGTGCTCGCGCTGATCGACGCGCTCAGCCTCGACCGTCCGCTGATCGCCGGCTTCAGCGAGGGCGCGATCACCGCCACGATCGTCGGCATCCGCAGCCCGGACTCCGTCCGGGCAATCGTCAACGACGCCGGCTACGACTTCTTCAACCCCAGGCGCCCGGAGCTTCACGATCATGCGGCAGATCCTCGGCGGAAGCCCGCAGGCCACCGAAGCAGACCCCGACGCCGCCGCCGCCGGCTTCGCGCAGTCGCCCGAGATGCAGGCGATGTTCGAACTGCTGAAGGCCGACCAGGATGGCGCTCAGGGCGAGGGCCACTGGCGCGAGTACCTTCGCAACGCCTTCCACCGCACGACCCGCTCGCCCGGGTACACGTTCGAGGACCTTGGCGAGATCGCCGTGCCGACGCTGATCCTCGTCGGCGACCGCGACCAGTTCTGCACCGCCGAAGAGGCGGTCACCGCGTACCGCGCGCTGAAGCACGGAGAGCTGGCAGTGCTCCCGGCCACCGGACACATCATCACCCCGGCCGCGATCGACACGACGATCAACTTCCTCGAGCAGCACCGCTGACCCGAATCAACATGAAAGGCAGGATCACGATGACCGTCATCAACGTCGCGACTGACAGCACCTTGGCACCCGAGCGCGTCCTGCAGGCCGCATCCGATTTCTCCGACCGACGGGAAAGCGTCTTCCCAGCCGTGTCCGTCAAGCGGACGACCGTCCACGAAATCGGACAGACCAGCGCCGACGTGACCGAAGGCACGCGCGCCGGCCCGATCGTCAACTGGGAGCGCTGCCGCTACGACTGGTCGACCCCCGGCCGCGTGATCGCGACCGTGACCGACTCGAACGTCTACGCCAGTCCCGCAAGCAAGTGGGAGATCACCGCAACCCCGAACGAGGATGGCGGGAGCCACGTCGAGATGATCTGGACCCGCGAGTTCAAGCGCGGGCCGAGGGGACGATTCTTCGGAACGCTCTTCCGCCTCCTCGGCAACCGCATCTTCCGCGGCTATGCCCGAACCACGATCAAGAACATCGAGCAGCTCGAACGCGCCGGCGAGTCCGCCGCACTCGCGGCGAGCGCGCCCTGAGGGCGCGCCCGCGTGCCAGCCGTGGATTCGCGCTCGGGTGACGTGTTTCGAAAACTCCGCTGTGACCGTTGGACGGCCCAGAGCGATTCGAGGAAGATCGGATCGATGATCGGGAGACGGACGTGAGGTACGCGCTCGTGCACGGCGCGTGGCACGGCGCCTGGGCGTGGGACGCCTTGACCCCCGAGCTCGAAGCGCGCGGCCACCGCGTGGTTGCGCCAGAGCTGCCATGCGAGGACGTCGACGCGGGCGCGGCCGAGTATGCACGGGTGGTGATCGACGCCCTCGACGGTGCGGACGACGCCATCGTCGTCGGGCACTCGCTGGGTGGGATGACCGTCCCGCTCGTCCCCGCACGCATGCACGTGTACCTGTGCGCTTACGTTCCCCAGCCTGGCCGCGCGCTCATCGACCGCGGCCCGGAGGCGTTCGGACCAGGATTCGCCGACTCGGCGATACGCGACGAACTCGAGCGCTCCTACTGGCCAGATCCGGCCGCCGCGGCCCACGACCTGCAATATCCCGCCGAGAACGCGACCTTGGCTGGCCGGGTTCGTCGACAGGCCCGGAAACCGAGCGTCGAGCCAAGCCCGCTCGCCGCTTACCCGGACACGCAACGCGCCTACATCGTCTGCACCGACGACTACGCCGTTCCGCCCGAATGGCAGCGGGCCGTTGCGCGAGGGGAGCTCGGCGTGGAGCCGATCGAGTTGAGCAGCGGTCACTCACCGATGCTCACCTGCCCGGCCGAGCTCGCCGAGATCCTCGATCGCCTGGCCGCAGACGACCGAGTCGACCAAAGCTAGTGGTCGTGTTCTTGCGCCGTGTGCGACGGTTTCATGCTGGCGTTTCGGCGGCCGGTTGCGGTTGGAACTCGCGCTCGACTTCGTCGACGAGCTCCGAGTGCAGGTCGAGGAATCGCCGCATGAAGCGGGTCACGAGCAGCAGGTACTTCTCGCGATGCGCGAGTTGGTGCGCGCTCTGCTCGTGATCGACGCGGGATCCGAGGCCGAGATCCGCCGTCGACTGGCCGATGACCCCTGGGCTTCAACTGGACAGCTCGTGATCACGAGCATCGAGCCGTGGCAGATCCTCGTCGGCGCGCAGCGACTCTCTCGCGGTCGCTGTCACCGGCGGGACCCCCGCGTGAATGCGGCGTGTGCCCCGGTTGGCGGCTCAGCCGGCGAGCGGCCCGTCGCGGACGAGCTGGGATAGGTCCCGTTCCGCGCGGGCCCGCCAGACCGACGCAGCCGAAGGTGTCGTTGAGCCGGATCGCATCCTCGAGGTGGCGTACGGCGTCGTCGTGTCGGCCGAGGAGGGCGGCCAGGCCGCCGAGCGAGCGGTCGACCGCTCCGTAGTTGCAGGCGGCCCGGCCGGCGGTGACCGGTCTGCCCGCATAAGGCGGAAGACGCTCGTACAGCGTTGCTGCGAACGTGGCGTCGCCGATCAGCACGCTCGTCTCGGCCAGTTCGGCCTGGAGTGAGAGCCAGTTCGTGTCGAATGCGTGTGTGAACGCCATCGTCGTGTGGAGTTGTTCGCGCGCGCGGTCGGGCTCGCCGAGGCCGGCGAGGATCCACGAGTACCCGCCGCGGTATGCGATGCCGGCCGGCGAGTTCGCGATCTTGTCCGCGACGAACGCGATGTCTCCCTCGTCGTATGCCTCGCGTTGGAGCTGTTCGCAGAATCGAACGATCGCGACGGATCCGCCGGCGTTCCGGTCGCCGGCGCGCCGCCCCGCCTCCTCCGCCTCCAGGCACAGGGCCTCGGCGTCCTCCGAGCGGCCGGCGAGCATCGCGTCGACGGCCGCCCACAGCGGGGTGTACCACTCGAAGCTCGGCAGGCGTAGCTCAGCGGCGAGGCGCGCGTGCCGTGCCGTCTCCTCACGCCATGCGGACATCTCCCCCAGCTCGAAGAGATCAACGACGCGCCAGTTGTGGGCCTGTAGCTCGGCGTGGCGGTCACCTGACTCGCGTGCGGCGTCGATCATCTCTTCGGCGACGGCGAGGCGCTCCTCGACGCGGTCGGGCCGCCACAGCGCTACATGTCGGGCGCTCAGCGCGGAGGCGAGCGCGGCGGCGTCCCCGGACTCGCGAGCGGTGCCGACGGCGTCCACGCTGTGGAGGTCTGATCGAGTGCGGTCGGGTGCGTAATAGAGCTCGACGGCGAGGCGCGCCTGGACCCGGGAGCGCAGGCCGGGCTCCGCAACTCGCTCCAGCGCCTCCTCGAGCCGTGCGATCGCCTCGGCGTCGAGGTCGACGATCGCGATGCCGAGCCCGGCGAACCCGAGCGCTGCCTTCGAGAGCAGGGTGACGTCGCCGCGCCTGAGCGCGAGCGCACGGGCCCGGCTGAACGCTGCACGCGCCGCCTCGGGGTCGCCTGCGCGCAGCAGCGCGTCACCGCGGGCGAGTAGCGCGGGTCCCGACTCGTCCTCCGCGTCCGCGAGTTCGAGCGCTCGGACCGCTCGGTCGAAGCGGTCTGCGGCGTCTTCGTAGGCGAGTCGGTCGAGCGCGCGGTGGCCGGCGCGGACGAGCGTCACGGCGGCCTGCCGGGCATCGGCTGTCGACGCCGCCTCGAACAGGTGCATGGCGATCTCTTCGAGGTGTTGTTCCTCGCCCAGCTCGGCGAGCGCGTCGGCGGCGCGTCGGTGAAGTCGGGCGCGGCGCAGGATGTTGCACTCGTCGAGCACGGCCTCGCGGACAAGCGCGTGAGCGAACTCGAACCGCTGCGGGATCGTCGCGGGCCGCAACAGCCGGGCCTGCAGGATCTCGTCGAGCGCTGCCACGGCGGCCTCTGGCTCGAGGCTCGCGGTGGCCTGCAGAGCGCGAGCGTCGTGTTCCAGGCCGAGGATCGCGGCGGCGGCGATCATCTCGTTCGCGTCCTCGCCCATGCGCGACAAGCGAACGCCCACGGCGTGGCGGACGCTCTCGGGCACCACGTGCGGTCCGGGCTCCGCCAGCTCCCGCAGCACCTCCTCGACGAAGAACGCGTTGCCATCCGTGCGCGCATGCACGCGCGGCGCGAGCTCGTCGCTCCCCAACATCGACCGGGCCAGTTCGGCCACATCGCCCAGCGGCAGGCCACGCAGATCGATCCGGTCGAGCGCGCCGTGGCGCTTCAGCTCGCTCAGCGCCGCTATCAGCGGGGTGTGCCGCCCGAGTTCGGTGTCCCTGTACGTCCCTACGATGAGGATCGGCCCCGGGCGACTCGAGCGCAGGACAAAGCTCGTGAGCAGCAGACTTCCACGATCGGCCCAATGAACGTCATCGATCACGAGCAGCAGCGGACGGGACGCGGCGAGATCAGAGAGAGCAGCGTCGACGGCGTCGAACAGTCGCTGTCGTGCGCCGCCGTCGTCAACCCCGCTCCCAGGCTCAAGCGCGCCAGCGAGGCCAGCTGGCGACAATGCCTCGGTGTAGGGCTCGAACGGTGCCAGTGGCTCTTCGGAGCAGCGACCCATGAGCACGGTGGCGCCCTCTTTGACGGCGGCGGAAGCGAACTGGTGAGCGAGACGCGTCTTGCCGACCCCGGGCTCGCCCGCGACCAGCGCGATCCGGCGATCGCGGTGCATCTGCACGCCGCCCCAGCAGGCGCGCAGCCGCGCCAGTTCGGCGCCGCGGCCGACAAACACGGTTTCGTGCGAGCGGGTGAGGCCTACCGGTGGCGGCACGGGCTCCGTCTGCTGGCGGCGGAGTTCCTCGATCAGGGCTCGTGTCTCGCGCGAGGGCGCGATCCCAAGCTGCGCGCGCAGCCGCTCGCCGAACTGGCGGGCGGCGGACAGCGCGGCGGCGCGGTCGCCGGGTTCACCGACGCCGGACTCGGCGAGGCCTCACGAATCTTGCACCGCTTCCAACTTGAGCGGATCCTGCCAGGAAGTCCACGTCCGCCGCTTCGCCCTGTTCTCTACAACTCTTGGGAGGCCACCGAGTTCAATACGGATGAGGCAGGGCAGATGGCTGGCAGAGAAAGCCTCCCGGCTTGGGGTAGAACGATTCGTGGTGGATGACGGTTGGTTTGGGCAGCGCAACAATGATCATGCCGGATTGGGTGATTGGTACGTCAATCCGCGGAAATTTCCGCAGGGACTTAAGCCGCTCATTGAGCGGGTCCACCATCTCGGGATGGACTTCGGGTTGTGGGTAGAGCCCGAGATGGTCAATCCGGATAGCGATCTTTATCGAGCGCATCCGGATTGGGTTATGAACTTTCCCGGAAGGCCCCGAACCGAGGGCCGGAACCAGTTCGTACTGAATCTTGCTCGCGATGATGTCAAGGAATACATCTTCTCCTGGCTGGATCGCCTTGTGGCTGACAATGACATAGCTCTGCTCAAATGGGACTACAACCGCAATTGGTCCGAGCCAGGCTGGCCCGAGGCGGCGCCCGCAGATCAGAAGAAGATCTGGGTGCGGTATGTACAGAATCTGTATGACATCATCGACCGATTGCGCAGTAGGCATCCTCGGCTAGAGATTGAGGGATGTTCCGGAGGTGGAGCTCGTGTGGACTTGGGAATGCTGCGGCGAGTCGATCAGGTATGGCCTTCCGACAATACCGATGCACTGGATCGACTGACCATCCAATACGGCTTTACTGAGGCCTACACGCCACACGTCATGATGGCGTGGGTCACTGACGTGCCCAACGGGATCGATGGACGAGTAACGCCGCTTACATTTCGCTTCCTGGTCGCGATGACCGGGTCACTTGGCATCGGCGGCAATCTTAACAAATGGACGGATGACGAGATCGCCGTTGCGAGCAGAATGATTTCTTTCTACAAGCAGATTCGGGCAACGGTGCAGGATGGGATGCTCTTTCGGCTTGGTTCACCAATCGAATCAGACTTCAGCGCCATGCAATACGTTTCGCAAGATAGCCAGCAGGTCGTAGTCTTCGCCTTTTTGCATTCGCAACAATTTGGGCGAAGCATGCCCCTGCTGCATTTGCGAGGCCTCGCGGACGATGCCATGTACTCTGTAAGCGCGATCGATGACAAGCTCGAGGATCAGACAGGGAAGCTGAGCGGTGCTTACCTCATGCACCACGGAATCCAGATTCGATTGCGCGGGGACTACGACGCCACAGCCATCAAATTCGATCGCGTGCAGTGAACGGCGTTGGAGCAGAACGATTCGGGATGAATGTGAGTGGGTATTCGATTCGCCGGACGCTGCACGGCTCGTTTCATGCGCTCGTTATTGATAATGCTGTGCTTCGGTTGACGATCGTGCCGGAGCTGGGCGGTAAGATCACCTCGCTAATTCGGCTGGAAAGCGGCCACGAATATCTCCTGCAGCCACCTGAGCCGGAGCGGGCATGCCGGGTGCCTTCCTACGGTGACAAGTTTGAAGATTACGAGACGAGCGGCTTTGATGAGTGTGCACCGACCGTTGCGGAATGCCCATACCCCGAAGCGCCATTCCTCGCTAGCCGATTGCCTGATCATGGAGATATTTGGTCCTTGCCATCGACGGCAGAAATCGTTGGACAGCACATTTGTGTGACCACGCACCTCAGGAGCTTGCCTCTTCGACTTAAGAAAACAGTACAGCTGCAAGAAAACAGGGTCCGACTGGATTACGAAGCGACGAACCTGAGTCAGTCAAGCGTCAAATTCCTCTGGTCGGCCCACCCACTGCTTAGGGTCGAGGTTGGTGCAGAAATCATCCTGCCGAAAGAGGTGAAAGAGATCGAAGTGGGCTGGTCCGCGGAGGAGCGCCTGGGGAAGCCAGGCGAGCGCTGCACCTGGCCACAGGCCACTGAACGCTCCGGTCGAATGGTCAGGCTCAATCGGATTGGTTCGCCGAATGCAGGTAGTGCCGAGAAGTTGTTCACGCCTCGTCTTTCCCAAGGGTTCTGTGGTATGTTCCTGCCGAGAGAAGATGAAGGGATCGCTTTCCGGTTCGATCCCAGGCTCGTCCCGTTCGTAGGCGTTTGGATGTGCCAGGGTGGATGGCCCACTAGCCGGGCCACCAAACACTTTACCGCTGCTCTTGAGCCTTGTTTTGGCCGCCCCGACTCACTGGAAGAAGCAATTAGGCGCAACGAATGTGCTGTCCTTCGCGGATATGAGTCTATGCGATGGTGGATGGAGATCGAGGTCAATCGCGGCGCACCGCGATCTCTGTGGTTGTGAATCTGTGGATGTGAAGATGAGTGACCTAGTCGGGGGATCTCTGACCTCAGCTCGATCGAAGCCTGTGATTGGCCTACTGATTTTACTCTTCATTGTCCCGCCGCAGGCGTATGCGGCGACTCCAGTGCAAGGCACACAGAAACCAAATGGCCAGCGAATAGAGAGCGGCACGAATCAGCAATTTCTCTCCGCTTTGCGTGCGTACAAAACTCAACAATACGCCGCGGCGCAGAAACAGCTTCAGGACTTGGTGCAAACGGCCCCCGAGAATTTTGACATCAACGAGCTGTTGGGACTCGTTTACGTCGCCCAGGGCCAGCAAGCAAAGGCGAATCGCTTTCTGGCCAAAGCCGTTCGCCTGAATCCCAATCTCACGGAAGCACGGACCGCGCTGGCCACCAACCTTCTAGCGCTCCATCGAGTGGACGAAGCTGAGATTCAGTTCAAGAAGGCTGTCGAACTGAAGCCTCACGACTACGACGCAAATCACAATCTGGGTGAGTTTTATATCCAAACCGGTAAGATTGCCAGCGCCATTCCTTTCCTCGAACACGCTCAGGACGCCAATTCTGCAGCCTACAATAACGGTTACGATCTGGCTCTGGCTTTTGACGAGGAAGGCAAGCTGGATGAGGCTCGCCAGCAGATCCAGCGCCTGATCTCCTTGAATGATTCAGCGGAGCTGCACAGTCTTCTCGGGGAAGTTGAAGAAAAGTCGCGGAACTATCTTTCTTCTGCCGCCCAGTATGAGCAGGCGGCGCGCATGGAACCCAGTGAGCAGAACATCCTGAACTGGGGTGCGGAGTTGCTGCTCCACCAGACATTTGCTCCGGCCATCGAAGTGTTCAAAGCCGGCACGCAACGCTTTCCAGAATCGGCGCAGTTGCACAATGGGCTCGGCATAGCCTTTTATGGCGCGGGACAGACGGACGACGCCGTTCGCGCTTTTTTCCGGGCGTCCGACCTGACTCCTTCCGACCAATTGCCCCTGACGTTTCTCGGTAAAGCTTGCGATGGGGCCTCGCCGTCCCTGGCGGATCAGATCCGCTCGCGTCTTCAGAATTTCCTCGGCCACGACGCGCAAAGCGCCGAACTCAGCTACTACCTCGCCATGTGTCTAAAGAAGACGAACTCAACCGAATCGAAGGCCGACCGGGACGCCCAAGTTGAGTCTCTATTGAAGCACGCCGTAACCCTCGACCCCAACTATGCCGATGGCTACTTCCAATTGGGGGTGTTGTATGCCGAACAACGCAAATACAAGGAAGCGACCGAACAATATAACTTGGCGCTCAAGAAAAGTCCCAACGCCGCTAATACCCATTATCGATTGGGGCAGGCCCTGGCTCGACTTGGAAATCAGACCGGAGCGCAAGAAGAGTTTGCAGTTTTCGAGAAGCTACGCCAGAGCGAATCTGATGCGACCAACAAGGAGCAGAATCAAATTCAGCAGTTCGTCTACAAGATGCGGAAGTCCGACTCAAACTAGCCGATAGGTACTTGAGCGCGAATCCTACCTTGATTTCGCATTGTTGCTTGCCGCTTACTTCGTCGACACAATACCCGACCCCTCGCGAATCGTGAGTATCTGGTTGGCCTTCACTTGCGTGAATCGCTCGACCTTCTGTGTTGTTGGCCATTTGACTTCGATGAGATCCACGATTGCGGCTTTTCCGATTCCGAAATGAAGGCGGAGGTCGCCCTGAGACATTACGCTGGAGCCGCTGTGCACCTCGTCAGTCTGCGAGTGAGTTCCCGTGACCAGGCGCACGCGGGCCCCAATTGCGGTCCGATTACACTTGGTCCCCAGGAGTTTGATCTTGACCCAATTCTGTTGGTTTCCACCGTCATTGCGCAGCAGTGACGGCAAGTCATTCAGATTTAGAATGAGCACGTCAATATCGCCATCGTTGTCGTAGTCTCCAAATGCCGCGCCTCGGCTGGAGAAGAGTTCATTAATTCCGGGTCCCATCCCTGCGGAAACATCTTTGAATTGGCCCTTTCCCATGTTCCGGTATAGCACGCGCGGATTTTTGAAACTCTGTCCCATGTCGTGCTGCTCAATCTCCGGATAAACATGCCCGTTAATTTGCAGGATGTCCGGCCAGCCGTCGTTGTCGTAGTCGATGAACCCGCAGCCCCAGGCAACATATTTGTGATTAATTCCGATCCCCGAGTTGGAGGTTGCGTCACTGAACGTGCCGTCGCCATTGTTGTGGTAGAGGTTGCAGGTGTCGTCGGCGAAATTCGTCTTGAAGATATCGAGCCAACCGTCGCAATCGTAGTCACCCACTGCAACGCCCATGCCAGCTTGCTCGTGCCCGTCTTCGCTATAAGCGCAACCGGCCATGACCCCAATGTCGGTGAACGTACCATCATGATTGTTGTGGAACAGCATGCTGGCCTCCGAATCCACTGCGACGTAGATGTCGGGCCATCCGTCGTTGTCGAAGTCGTACGATACTGCGGTAATTGAATAGCGCGGACCCGGCTTTAGAATGCCAGCTTTTTCTGAAACGTCAGTGAACGTCCCGTCACCATTATTGCGATAAAGCACGTTGGTATCGGCGGGAAGCCCGCGCGGACCGCACATCACGGGCATTCCCTTCCAGTTACAAACAGGAGCATCTCCCGAAGCCGAGATGTGCGCGGGATCAAGCTTGATGTAATTACAGACGAACAGATCGAGATGCCCATCGCGGTCGTAATCGAGAAACGTGCAGCCCGCGCCCCAGCGAATCTGCTCGTTGTAAAGACCGGCTTTGCGAGTCTGGTCGCTGAATGTGCCATCTCCATTGTTGCGAAACAGGACATTGTGGCCCCAGGAGCAGCAGAAGAGGTCATCCCAGCCATCATTGTCGTAGTCGCCGATACAGACACCGGTCTGCCAGCCTGTGCGGGCCAGGCCGGATTTTTCGGTGACGTTGGTGAAGGTCCCGTCGCGATTGTTTTTGAAAAGCTGCGAGGTGGGAGCTTTTCCTGGTGGCCACTTCTCGCCGAGACGAGTTCCGTTCGTCAGATAAATATCCAACCAGCCGTCCTGGTCGTAATCGAAGAAGGCAATTCCGCTTCCCTTGGCCTCGATAATGTATCGCTTCCGATCCACGCCTCCCCAGACGTTGGGCACATTCAGTCCCGCTTCCTTGGCGACATCGAGAAAATGCACTGGGGAAGTCGCGTGTTCCTCAGATTTTGTTTCCAGCAAGAGACTGCGCGTCCATCTCCAAAGCGGCGTGGTAAGGGCCTCCGTGAGTCGGGTGCCGAGGGCAAAAAAAGAGGATCCCAGGAATGTGCGCCGCGCAAGAGTCATGTGCCTATGCTTCCATTCTTACTACAGTTTCAGGCCGAGTTGTGTGAGGAGTCCGCACTTCAGGCGTTCGCTGCGTAGCCAAGCGGGTCACAAACTTTCGGCTTGCGCCTGGACGGGGCGGACGTGTACGTTACCGGGAAAGCCTACCAGAGGCCATCCTCACCTCGCAATGCGCGGGTTGGGGTCAGTTTTTCCTCCGGTACGGACAACAGCGGGACTGAGGGAATCATGTGGCGATTGTACCTGGCTGCGATCACGCTTGTTTCGTTAATCCAGACGTCGAATACTGCGCAGGACCTCAAACGCACGCCAGAGACGCACTCTTCCGCTGGTTATGTCGTCCTTGAATCCCACCCATGACTTGGGAACCTGGGAGGGATGGGGCAGTTCGCTCGCTTGGTGGGGACGCGCCGTTGGAGGCACCCAGAACGCCGACTACTACGCGGACTTGATCTACACAACCAAGGAAACGGATGGTTTACCGGGCATCGGACTGAATATTGTTCGCTACAACGTCGGTGGCGGCGGGATCAATCAGCCCCAGGAGAACAAGGGGCCGAAACTGCAATGGCAGATGGATATTCACGGCTATTGGACTGACCCGAATACCAGGGATCCTCAAAATTGGAGCTGGTCCGAGGACGAGAACCAACGCGCCATGATGCAGAAGGCGCGAGATCGCGGTGCGAATGTGTTTGAGATGTTTTCTGACTCGCCGATGTGGTGGATGAATGCAAATCGCAGTACTGCCGGGAGCGACACTGGAGGCGACTGCCTGCGTCCAGAAAACTACGATCACTTTGCGTTCTATCTCGCAGCAGTTGCGAGATACGCGGCGGATCACTGGGGCATCAGATTCCATTCAGTCGAGCCATTCAACGAACCCTCGGCAAACTGGTGGAAATATCCCGGGCCGTCAAGAAGGCTGTCATTTTGATGTCGCAACACAGCAAATCGTAGTCGCAGCGCCTACGGCGAGCCCTGGACGAAGCAGGTCTCAAAGATGTCGCCGTCGCGGCAGCCGATGAGAACAATATGGACGCCGGCCTGAACACATGGAATGCCTACAGTTCAGAGACGCGTGCCCAGGTCGGCCGGGTCAATGTCCATGGCTATTGGAACGGAACCGAGCCCTATCACGGCCCCAACCGGGTTGAATTGCGCCGCGCCGCAGCCGTCAAGCCGAGGTGGCTCTCCGAATACGGCGACGGGGATGCGTCCGGCTACACAATGGCGGAATTCAATCATTCGCGATGTGAAAGAGTTGCAACCGAGCGCATGGATTTACTGGCAGCCGGTAGAACCAGACGTCGCTGAATTCGGGTGGGGGTTGATGAATGCAAACTACGTCGATACGCATGATCAGCCGAGTACTCAAAAGACCGCTTTCGTCCGAGTGAATCGCAAGTTCTTCGTGATAGGACAATTCACACGCTACATACGGCCGGGATATCACGTTATCGAGGTCGCTGATCCGAACTCGATTGCCGCGTACGACCTCAGTTCGCACAGGCTCGTCGTTATTAAGGTCACGGGCGCTGCTCCGGAGTCAATCAACTTCGACTTCTCGAACTTGTCTTCGGTCGCCGACACAATCCAGGTGATCGCGACGACCACAACTCCGGGCGGCAGCATCCCCGATTGGAAGCAGCACAGTCAGATATTAAAGCTCAGCAAACGCTCCGAACGAAGCTTTGATTGAAACGCATTTGTACCCGAAATCGGTCTATACATTTGTCGTGCAAGGGGTTTTGCGCTGAATCGAATGCGGGTATACTTAGCACCGTAAACGTACCCATAAATAGCCCTCGGGACGGGGGTTCATGCCGAAAAAGGCCAAAAACGATCCTGAATCGCAGTCGCTGGGGAATGACGACGCTCCCCCGCTGGAGCCAACCTCACGGCAGGGCAGGCCCGTCGGCATTAAGGACATTGCCAAGGTACTGGGAATTTCGATTGGTACCGTGGATCGAGCTATCCATTCCCGGGGTGGCATAAACCCAATCACAAAAGAACGTGTGCTGAAGATGGCTCAGACGCTCGGCTACAAGCCGAATCTGGCCGCTCGTTATTTGAAAGCACCACGCCAGGTCCGCGTATCCGTCAACCTTCCCGCCAGGATTGGACCATTCTTTGACGCGGTTCGCGCTGGTATTCGTGATGCCGCCAGACCTTTTCAGGCAGGCGTCGATTTGCAATTTCGCACCCACCCCGTATTAGGCGAAGGCGACGTTGAGTTGTTTCGCGAAGCTCTGGAGGACGGCAGTAAGGGGCTCATCATTGCTCCAGGTCATCCCGCGCAACTGAGGGTTTGGATCCGTCGGGCCGCGCAGAAACGAATTCCCGTGGTATGTGTGGGGTCGGATGCACCTGGAACAGAACGCCTGACTGCAGTGTCGACAGACTCTTTCGTCAGCGGGGCCATGGTGGCAGAACTCTTGCATCTGATCGTGCGCGAGTCCGGCACCGTCGGCGTGTTGACGGGCGATCTGTCGACCGTTGATCATTCTGAGAAAGTGCGGGGATTTAAACAAAGCCTCAGTTCCCTCAACAGCGGCGCCCTAACCGTTTCTAACGTGATTGAGACGCACGACGATGAGAGTGAGGCCTATAGTCAAGCTCGAAAGCTTCTGGCTCGCGATCATTCGCTCAAAGCGGTCTATGTGAGCACTGCAAACTCGATTACGGTCATCCAGGCTCTTGAGGAGCTTGACCCGGAACGTCGTATTGCCCTGGTGACAACCGATTTATTTCCCCAGCTCGTACCATTTCTCAAATCAGGCAGGGTCTTGGCGACCATTTATCAGCGCCCCGAGTCGCAGGGCCGCATGGCTTTCGAGGCACTGCATCACTTCCTCGTGGAAGGACGATGCCCGCCCCATCGCATTAAACTGAACCCCCACATAGTCATGCGATCGAATCTCGAGTTGTTTCTGGATCGCATAGCTGTCCCCTCTACAGGGAACGGTCACCACCGCGTTTCCTGACCCTGTCTGCTCTGCTGCCGGCCAAAATCGAGATGAACAGCGGCTGAAACCCGCATTTTTCGTTTGACAGAAAATGGCTAGCAGGGCTAACCTTTGTGCTACGTTAACGTACACGAAGACCTGTTATCAGTGGATACGCGTCGTACTTTCCTGAAGACTGCATCGGCCGTCGCTTTGGGGAGCTCGCTCTCCCCGACGGGGATCCTTGCCCCAAGCCAGGCAACCTCTTTTTCGTCCAAATCGCAGACCGAACGGGTCTCCCTGAATGGCCGATGGCAGTTCCGCATCGACCCGGACAAGGTTGGGCAGACCAATGCGTGGTACAAGCCGGCCCACACTCCAGATGACTGGCAGACAGTAACGGTTCCCCACACTTGGCAAATCGCCCAAGATTGGGCGGAGTACTTTGGCACAGCCTGGTACCGCCGCACGTTCGAGGTTTCGCAGGAGTGGAGCGACCGGAGCGTCAGAATTGAATTCGAGGCGGTTTTTCACTCAGCGTCGGTTTGGGTAAATGGGAGTGAAGCCGGCAAGCACCTGCGCAAGGGATACACAGCGTTTGAGCTCAACATAACTCGTTTTCTCCATCCGGGCCCCGACAACCTGCTGGTCGTGATGGTGAACTCAGATTTTGATTCGGGCATGCTGCCGCGCGGTCACTCCAGCGATTGGACGCACGATGGCGGTATTTACCGGCCGGTGCATCTGCTGATAACCCCGAGAGTCTACATCGAGCGCGTGGATGTGGATGCTGTTCCTGATCTTGGAAAGGGAACCGCTAGTCTTGGTCTCTCGGTTATGATCCGAAACAGAACAGGGCAAGAATTCAACGGTGAACTGGCGGTTCAGGTCATTGATGAAAACACCGGCTTACCAGCCCTGCAAGAGAGCAACGCAGCCACCGTTAGCCTTGCATCCGGCCAATCCATTACGCGCCCGTTGCCCACTCTCAAAATTGCCAATCCGAAGCTATGGCACTTCGATGCACCCAACTTGTATTCGCTCTCCGTTGTTCTGAATGGCGCAGAGATATCCCATCAGTTCACGACTACATTCGGAATTCGTTGTATCGAAGTGAAGGATGGCTCGTTCTGGTTGAATGACGAACGTGTGCGGCTTATGGGCGTGGAGCGCATGGCCGGAAGCAACCCGAACTATGGCATGGCAGAGCCGACTTCATGGATCGACCATGACCACGATGATCTGAAGAACCTGAACTGCGTCTTTACCCGCGTTCACTGGCCACAGGACAAGCGCGTGCTGGACTACTGTGACCGGCATGGCATCTTCATTCAAACCGAGGTGCCGACTTGGGGGCCAGACACATTCAGCGACATGAAAGGCGAACCCGATCCGGAAATCATGCAGAACGGACTCGAGCAGTTGCAGGAAATGATTGCTCGCGATCGGAACCATCCCTGCATTTTTTCCTGGGGCCTATGCAATGAAATCAATGGCCAGAATCCGCCCGCCTACAAATTTGCGCAGCGGATGTATGAAGAAGCCAAGCGACTCGATCCCCGCAGATTGCGCTCCTATGCGTCCAACTCGCTGCAGACCCAGCCGGAGAACGACGTATCGAAGTTGATGGACTTCATCGAGTGGAACGAATATTACGAGAGTTGGTATGGCGGCACGCCTGATGATTTGCGCAGGAACCTGGAAGAAATTCATCGAGCCTTTCCCGATAAGCCTATTGTGATCTCCGAGTATGGCTATTGCGCGTGCACACCGGACAGGCCTGAAGGCGACAACCGCCGCATCCAGATTCTCCGCGATCACACCCGTGTGTGCCGCGAAGCCAGGAACATAGGTGGTCTGATCTTCTTTTGCTACAACGACTACCGAACCCACATCGGCGATAAGGGCACGGGAGTGATGAAGCAGCGCATTCACGGGGTCGTGGATCTATTCGGAGATCACAAGCCGTCTTACTCAATACTCCGTGACGAATCGAGTCCCATCGAATCGCTCAACTGCAGCGGCAACCCAAGCTCGTTCACGGTTACCGTACGAACCCGCGATTCCGTTCCGGCATACAAGCTCACCGGATACAAACTTCGCGGAATCCTGTATGGATTCGCGAATATTCCCCTTGAGGGTCGCGAGGCTTCGCTCCCGGTCCTGACGCCAGGTCAACTCGTATCCATTCCACTTCAATTCAAAGAAAAGGGAGCGGTGCGGGTGGAGTTTGATGCAGTACGGCCAACAGGCTTTTCGGCCATCACAAGCGTTTGGATGCCTTAAGAAACTTGTTCTCAGGAGATGGTGGGGTGACGAAATCGGACACGACGACCGTGAGAGCTTGGGAAGAGCCCATCGTTATTCCCACCTATCCGGAGCAACTGCCCGACAAGAATCCGATGTTTTTTGAGAAGCGGGTCTACCAGGGCAGCAGCGGCAAGGTTTATCCCAACCCGATCACCGATCGCGTTTCCAATGAAACCTCGGTGCAGACGTACAAAGCAGTCTTTCTCGAAAACGAGTATGTGCATTTGATGATTCTTCCGGAAATCGGGGGGCGTATTCACGTTGGCCAGGACAAGACAAATGGCTATGACTTCTTTTACCGGCAGAACGTGATTAAGCCAGCCCTAGTGGGACTACTCGGCCCTTGGATTTCCGGCGGCGTCGAGTTCAACTGGCCGCAGCACCATCGCCCCTCCACCTACATGCCCGTGCAATACACCATCGAGCACGGCGCAGATGGGAGCGCCACGATCTGGTTGAGTGAGCATGAGCCCATGCAACGCATGAAAGGCATGGTGGGGATCTGCCTGCACCCGGGCAAATCTTGCATCGAAGCGAAAGTCCGGGTCTACAACCGGACTCCTTTCGCGCAGACCTTTCTTTGGTGGGCCAATGTTGGCATTCGCGTGCACGAACATTACCAGGCATTCTTCCCGCCCGACGTCACCTACGTTGCGGACCACGCCAAGCGAGCGATCTCATCGTTTCCAATTGCCAGGAATGTCTACTACGGTGTCGATTATCGAAAAGGAGTAGACCTTTCCTGGTACAAGAACATCCCAGTGCCCACGTCCTACATGGTGACGGAATCGCAACATGATTTCTTCGGTGGATATGACCACCAAAAAAAGGCCGGCGTGGTGCACTTCGCAAATCGTCATATTGCGCCTGGAAAGAAGCTCTGGACCTGGGGAAATGCGGAATTCGGATATGCCTGGGATCGAAACCTCACGGACTCAGACGGGCCTTACATCGAGCTCATGGCGGGAGTGTTTACCGACAATCAGCCCGACTTCTCCTGGTTGTACCCGTACGAAACCCGTAGCTGGAGCCAGTTCTGGTACCCGATCCAGCAGATCGGGCCGGCCAAGAACGCGAACCGATTGGCCGCAATTAATGTAGAACGGATCGATGGAAAGCTGAAGGTCGGTATTTGCGTCACAGAGAAATTCGAAAATGCGAAGCTGTTGGTCACAACGGGTGGGAAGGTCCATTTCCAGGAAGTCTGCAGCTTGGTGCCCGGGCAACCATATCTTCGCGAAGTGAGTGCCGATGCTGGATGCTGCAGTCCGGCTGCTTGCAAGTACAGGCCGGGAGATCATCCACTGCGCTCCGCCAGAAGTACGGAGCGCATCCGGTATTCCTGAGCCGGCTACCGAGCCCCCGCCACCGAAAGACATTGCTTCAAGTGACGAGCTGTACATCACTGGTCTGCATCTGGAGCAATACCGGCACGCCACACGCTATCCAGAGCCATACTGGGAAGAAGTGCTTGAACGCGATCCGCTGGATAGTCGGTGCAACACGGCGTTGGGATTGTTGAAATTGAAACGCGGTCAATTCACGGAAGCTGAAACACACTTTCGGCATGCGATTCAACGGCAAACACGGAGAAACCCCAATCCTGCCGAAGGCGACGCATACTACTATCTCGGCCTGACGCTGCAGTATCAAGAGCGATTCGAGGAAGCGTATGCCGCGTACTACAAAGCGACTTGGAATTACCCGTGGCAATCGGCGGCTCACTTCCATCTCGCGGAAATAGAATGCCGGCGATTGGAATTCGAGCGTGCTCTCGAACATCTCAGTCAATCCCTGCAAAGCAATGTCGATAATCTGAAGGCGCGTAATCTGCGGACAGCCATATTGCGTCGGCTCGGCAAAATCTCCGAGGCAGCTGTGCTTGCAAAAGAAACGAACGGTCTGGACCCGCTCGACATCTGGTCCAGACATGAATTGGCCCTACTTTCGGCTGGCAGGGGCAGACCAGACCGACGCTCAACAAACGCTCAGTGGGAAAAGAGTTGATAGCGAACTGAATCTGGATCTTGCCTTCGATTATGCGGCCGCGGGCTTCTGGTCTGACGCCAAGGATCTGCTGCTTACATGTGTGAGCAAATCCGGGCAGCAACCGCACCCAATGATGCTTTACCTGCTGGGCTATTGCGCCGAAAAGCTAGGCAATCAGTCTGAGGCTGCGTCGCATTGGGCGGATGCGGCGAACGCTTCGTCGGATTATTGTTTTCCAGCGCGAATTGAAGAAATGATCGTACTTGAAGCGGTGCTAGCCGCCAATCGATCCGATGCCAGGGCGCACTATTACCTCGGCAATTTGTTTTATGACAAGAAACGATACGATGAAGCGATTCGGGCGTGGGAATCGAGTGTAAAGCTCCAGCCATCGTTTGCAATTCCATGGCGAAATCTCGGGATTGCCTACTTCAACGTTCGCAAAGATGCCGCCCGAGCGCGCGCCGCATACGAGAATGCTTTCAAAGCAAATCCTGCGGATGCGCGCCTGTTGTATGAATTTGACCAGCTCCGAAAGCGCACCGGTGCTGGTGCTTCCGAGCGCCTCGCAATCTTGCAAGATCATCCGGATCTTGTTTCACAGCGAGACGATCTGACGGTGGAGCTCATAACGCTTCTGAACCAATGCGGCCGTCCGGAGCATGCGCTGCAGATGCTCCTTTCGAGAAGGTTCAATCCCTGGGAGGGGGGAGAGGGTTTGGTGTCGTCACAATACGTGTGGGCTCACATCCTGATCGGCCGCTCTCTGCTGGAGCGAGGCGATGCTCAAGAGGCCTTGGAACATTTGTCCGCCGCGCGGGTTTATCCGCAGAATCTCGGCGAAGGTAAACACCTGCTGACGCGCGAAACCCACCTGGATTACTTCTCGGGATTGGCTCTTTCTCAGATGGGACGGGAGAACGAGGCCCGCGAGTACTGGACGCGAGCGACTGCCGACCACAACCTGATCACATGGCTCAGCTACTTTCGGGCAATGAGTCTCGAAGCCCTCGGTAGGGAAGGAGAAGCAACGACCCTCCTGAACCACATGCGCGCGTACGCTGAGCGGCAGATGGGAAAGGAAGTGAAGATCGATTATTTCGCAACCTCACTCCCCAATTTACTTTTGTTTGAAGATGATCCTCAGAGAAGAAATCAGTCGGAGCACATTTTCGTCCTGGCGCTCGCTGAGCTAGGCTTGCGAAATACGACACGTGCCAAGGAAATGTTGAATCAAGTGCTGTCGCTCGACTGCAACCACATTGCCGCACAACTGGAACTGGACGTACTCACGCGAATATCACTGGCAACGACTATTCGGCGGTAATTCGACGCGTGAATCAAAGAGGGCAGTTTCTATGATCGGTGCTGCGAAAACAGAAATTGGATTGAAAACCCGCGCCGATCGCTTTAGCACCGCATACATTTACACCATTTCTGCGGTGGCGGCGCTTGGTGGATTGCTCTTCGGATATGACTGGGTTGTCATCGGCGGTGCGAAACCATTCTACGAGAAATTCTTTCACTTGACCGATCCATCGCAGCAAGGCTGGGCCATGGGTTGTGCTTTGGTGGGCTGCATGGTCGGAGCACTGGTCTCCGGATGGCTGAGCGACCGATTCGGCCGCAAGCTCTTGCTCATTGCGGCAGGGTTGGTTTTTGCTGTTTCCTCGATTGGTACGGCGATGGCCTCTTCGTTCTCGGTTTTTGTGCCTTGGCGAATCGCGGGTGGATTCGCGATTGGAATGGCTTCGAGCCTGTCGCCCATGTACATCGCGGAAGTGGCGCCCGCGCAGTTTCGAGGCAAACTGGTTTCCCTGAACCAACTGACGATTGTGATTGGCATTCTGCTGGCGCAGGTCGTTAACTGGCGTATTGCGCAGCCGGTTCCGGCTAATGCCACTGCGCTTGAAATTCTGCAGTCGTGGAATGGCCAAGTCGGATGGCGCTGGATGTTTGGCGTAACCACTATTCCTTCACTGCTGTTCTTTGTCGCGATGTTTGCAGTGCCGGAGAGTCCGCGATGGCTTGCAAAAAACGGGGCACACGAGAAGGCCAAGCGTGTTCTATCCCGGATTGGCGGCGATGCATACGGGGCTCAGGCTTTGGGTGAGATCGAGGCTACTGTCGTTCAAGACGCGACCCATGCCGATCTGCGGACTCTGCTTGATCCCCGGATGCTGAGAGTATTGATGCTTGGGGTAGCGCTGGCTGTACTGCAGCAGTGGTGCGGTATCAATGTGATTTTCAACTATGCGGAGGAAGTTTTCTCCGCGGCCGGATACACCGTTTCCGACATTTTGTTCAACATCGTCGTAACCGGAGCGGTGAATCTCGTCTTCACATTCGTCGCGATTGGCTTTGTGGATCGCTATGGCAGACGAGTTTTGATGCTCACCGGCGCCGCCGGTTTGGCGATCATTTATACGATCCTGGGAGGTCTTTATTACGTGCATAGTCGCGGCGTGCACATGCTCATCCTGGTTGTCGCCGCCATCGGATGCTATGCCATGTCGCTCGCCCCGGTGACGTGGGTCCTCATCTCAGAGATTTTCCCGAACCGTATCCGAGGCGCCGCGATGTCGGTCGCCGTCACCGCGCTCTGGATAGCAAGTTTCATCCTTACGTACACGTTTCCGCTGTTTAATCACACCCTGGGTGCTGCTAAGACTTTCTGGATTTACGCTGCCATTTGTGTGGCAGGCTTCGTTTTTATTAAAGCCCGCGTTCCGGAAACCAAAGGTAAAACTCTCGAGCAAATCGAAGGGCTGTGGGACTGAGAATCAATCAGGGAACGTCCGGGAGGAGCATCCGAATTGCCGCTTTGAAGGTGGAGATCTGCTCCAGTTGTAGCTCGAAACAAATCTGAGGCACGAAAGGAGAGACGATTGTCACATGCAATCCCGTCAAATCGCGAAACTTCCTGCAGGCACTACGAGAGGTATGTTCGGCTTGCCATTGTTTGGACTCTCGTGTCAGTTAGTCCGCTTCGTTCGTTCGCGGCGGAAGCTCCTAAGCTCGTGCAGAAGGATGGCCGCTACGCACTCATGGTTGACGGCCGACCTTATCTGATTCTGGGTGGTCAGATTCACAACTCCAGCGCATGGCCAGTCGAGCTGCCGCAATTATGGGAATCAATGGTTGCGCTTCACGCCAACACGATGGAGGCGCCAGTTTACTGGGAGCAGTTGGAGCCTCAAGAAGGCCGCTTTGATTTTACTAATGTAGACCAGATCGTTGAAGGCGCTCGCGCCCACAATCTGCGCCTGGTTTTCTTGTGGTTTGGCACCTGGAAGAACGGCAACATGCATTACGTCCCGGCATGGGTCAAGAGTGACGGGAAGCGCTTTCCACGCGTGATCCGCCCCGACGGCGAGCCAATCGACGTGCTATCACCTCTTTCACGCCACACACTCGACGCGGACAAGACTGCTTTCGTGACATTGATGCGGCATTTGAAGGGGATTGACGCTGAGCGGCACACTGTTCTGCTGATCCAGGTGGAAAATGAATCCGGCAATATCGGCAGCATTCGGGACAACTCTACCGAGGCGAACCGCGAATTCAATGGCGGCGTGCCTTCCGACCTGCTTGCGGCCGCGCACAAGAAACCTGGGACATGGAGTCAGGTTTTCGGCGCCGAAGCGGACGAAATGTTTCAGTTCTACTACCAGGCGAAGTACGTCAATGAAATCGCGGCCGCGGGGAAGGCCGAGTTCCCCATCCCCTGTTACATCAATGTCTGGCTCGATTACCCGTCTGCGGAGCTTCCACAGCGTCAAATGGACCTACCCGGCATAGGCTATCCCAGTGGCGGGGCCGTGCAGAAGCTGGTCGGCCTGTGGCGAGCGATGGCACCTTCGATCGACATGATTGGGCCGGATATTTATGCAGACGACTCTCAGTTTTATCGCGACACGATGCAAGCCTACCGCCGGCCCGACAATCCTCTCTGGATCCCAGAGACGGGCCGGAGCGACAGCTTTGGCAAGTTCTTGTTCTACGCGCTCGGAGAGGGAGCCATCGGCTTCTCGCCGTTCGGAGTGGACCGCTCCGGCTGGAACATCCTCGGCGACGAGCCCTGGAAGGCACACGCACGCAACTTTGCACTGATCGCGCCGATGAGCCGCCAGATTGCTCAACTGGAGTTTGAGGGCAAGCTCAAAACTGCTGTCGAGGAACCCGGCCAAACGGCGCAGGAAGTGGATTTTGGTCAATGGCAGGCGACCGTGGCATTTGGCTTTCCACAACCCGATGGCCGCAGAGCTTCGGGGACCAAGGATGCTCATGGTTCCGCCCTGATCGCTCAGTTGGGTCCAGATGAGTTCCTAGTTACCGGAGTCGATGCCAGTGTCAGTTTTCATCTGCCAGGTAAATTACCGTGGATCCACAGTGAGATCGTCACCGCGGAGCAAGGGATCTATGAGAATGACGAGTGGAAACCGCAAAGGCTATGGAATGGCGATGAGACGGACCGCGGCCTCTGTTTCCACGAGATGCCCGAAGTTGTACGCGTGCGGTTGGGTCGCTTCTAACAGCTGCGACCGGACCTGTCGAAATTGCGGCAAATCCCGGCAGGCTCAGATCTTTAACGATTGACTCCATTTTGGCTCCAAAGGCTGGCGGCGGTGGTTCAACTCCGTCCCTGGCCACCACATTCTAAAGGGCTTCGCCCCTGTCCTGTGTTTGGCTCTAGCCCGGCGCTAGCCCGGTTTTTCAATTCACCAACTCCAGTCTGACACCCGTCGCATCGAGCATCGTTCCCTGTGCCGCTAGCCGATCTGCGCTTATCCAAGTCTCACGATGGATCCAGTGATATAAGCTTTGCCACCAGCGCGCTGGCAGAGTTCGCTAGCGAGATCGGGAGTGAGAGGCTCGCCTCCGGGATGCCCCATCATGCGCGAAGCAGCCATGACCTTGTTTTCGGAGAGAACGTTGAGAAACGGAGACTGGTTCAGGGAAATGCTGAGAGCCTGCTTGAGCGTGTCGTCGAAGACGGAATCGCCGGTGGTGTTGAGGAAATCGACTAGGAGCACGGTGTCTTTCTCGGTCAACCGCTCGGCGGGGCGAGAGCGACGGTAGACGTTGCTTGCAATCAGTCCGGCGACGATGAGAACTGCAACCACTACGGCAGCTTTTCCCAGGATGCGCCATGCCGGGGCTGCTTCTGCTACGGGCAACTCCGCTATGTCAGCTTCTGCCACGTCAGCGATGAACCGGTAACCATACTTCGGCAGAGTTTCAATGTAGCGCGGCTCATCGGCACGATCCTCCAGCGCTTCACGCAACTTCTTGACCGCGTGGTTCAGGCTGTCGTCGAACTCGACGAACGTATCGGCCGCCCACAAGCGGGCCCGCAAGTCTTCGCGCGTAACGACTTCTCCGGGACGTTCGACCAAAGAGCGGAGCACCCCGAAGGCTTTGGGGGAGAGAGCGACTTTCTGACCATCCTTGTGGAGTTCGCCAGAGGTTAAGTCCAACTCGAAGTTGCGAAAACGAACTCGCTGCGGAGATTGGACAGGAACAGGCATGGTGCCGTCCTTATTTTACGCGAAGTTTAGCACAAAGTTGTTGAAAAGACTGTGATTACACGCCGTGGACGGAACTGTGGCGTTTCTCCGCTGTGACCATATTCAGACAGGTTTCATGCAACGGTCAGACGCTGTTCATTGTGAGCGTAGCAAAGGACGTGAGATAGAGCGTAGGTAAGGGCCCGCTATGCAACCAGCGTCCGTTTCGACCCTAGGTTTATTTCATTGGAGGCAAACCATGACCAAGTCTCGAATTCCAATCTTGGGACTAATTGTCATCGCCGTGGTGGCAGTCGTGCTCGTCGCTAACATGCACGCGCAGGTGTGGCATCAACGCTCTGCTCGGAATGCTTCCGACCAGGCACCAAAGGTAGCTGCCAGCAAGATGGCGCATCCGTGCTCCATCGCAACCATCGCCGGAGAGTGGGTGTTCACTACTGACGTGCTGTATACACAGGCAGGGACGGTGGATGGTATCGCTATAGGAACCATCAACATTGGCATGGATGGCTCCTACGGCGGCACGTATGACTGGTCGGGGACTGGCGGAGCCGCCCTCGGCAACAACTATATCGGAACCGTGACCGTGAATCCTGATTGCACCGGGACCGTAAGCTTCCACGATGTCGGAGACACGTACGAGGTCGTGCAAAGCATAGTCATCGCTCGTGACGGGCAAGAAATCTGGGGAGACTTCCAAAATCCTGCAGATGATGTGGGAATCTGGAGAGCAAAGAGGGTCAGGGAGCGTTGAAACTGAGCTGTGCGGCAGTCACCGCCAAGTTTGACTAGCGTTCACGAATAACGGTGCGGGCAGGAACTCCCCGCCAAAGACCTGGAGGTAATCATGAAACGCATCAGCATTCTTGCTTGCATTCTAGGTGTGTGTTTCGTTTCGTCGGCATGGGCACAGCAGCCTGCGACCAAGCCACCGCTTGGCAGGTTTGCCGCGCATCGCATGGCCAGACAAACTTCAAGGACTCCAAACCTGACCGTAAACCGTGGCTCTTATTCTCAGGCCGATCGGGATGGCTGGACGAAATACTGGGAACTGGGAACCTACACCGGCGGCACATGGCTGACCACATGGCACATCAATGACCTCGACGTGATGGTTGGCCTTGGCGATTTATCCCCGATTGGCGGCGGCTCAGGTTATACCCACACTCTGGCCCTACCTTTGTTCGGGCCGAATGCCAGGGAATGGACCGACCTTGGCGCATTGGCCGTCGAGCAGTCCATCGGTTGCGGAGAGCCGCTCGACGACATCTCGAACACGGGGCTGGTGGTCAGTGGCTCCATCACATCGGACGGGCACACGCGCGCTATGGCCTGGACCAAAGAAACCGGCATGGTTGAGTTGGGGACTCTTGCCGATACCGGCGACCCGCGGTATGCAGACCATAACTCGAGCTATGCAGTCAGCACAAATAAACTCGGAACCCTGATCGTGGGCGGTAGCGGCGTGGACGAGGATACCAATTCGGGTTTCGACGCGCCCGTCGTCTGGACGCCATCGAATGTTTGGACGAACGGAAAGTTCGTCACGACGTGGAAAATTCACGCGCTCGACACCGGAGCCTACCCCAACTTTTGGTGGATGCCTTTTGGGGTAAACGATTACGGTCAGATCGTTGGCGTCGGTGGCGACAATAACAACCCCCAGACGACCGTCATTGGTGCGCTATGGAGCCCACGCCCTGACGGAAAGGGCTGGAAACTCATGTCCCTCCCACCGTCCGCCGACTATCCCTTTACCGACGCCTATGGCATCAACGAAAGCGGGGAAATCGCAGGCATGGTCGCTTTGACGGATTGGAGTGTTTGGCTTCCTGCGTTGTGGAAGCCTCTCGACAGGTCAAGAAGCAGATACTCTCCGATGATCATGCTTCCTTTGCCGCAAGGTGTATTTACAAACGCCGAAGCCGTGGGTATCAACGATCTGGGCGACATCGTCGGCGATACCTGGAACGACGACGCCTCAGTGGACTTGGCGGTGCGCTGGACGACGACAAACCGGAGATTTTCTGAACTTCTCGACTTCCCCGCTGACTGGAGCTTCTCCTGGGGAGTAAACAACAACCGAATTGCTACGGTCACCTATACCGGCGGCGAGAAGTGCTCTGAAGGCGTACCGTGGGTCTACACATGCGGAGGTGCCATCCAGCTCCACTGAAGGCTACACATTGGCTGACCCACGGATCCTGGAAACCCGTAGATCCTCGGCTTCCCCGGCGACTGGAGCACGGCAATTGGAGTGAATTACCTCGAAATCGCAGTGGGTACATACGGCGTCGGCGATAACCCCGAGCAAGCCGCTGCGGTTGCGATCCACTGAAGGACGCTTGGCGCGTGCAAAGCTTCTTCACAACAACATCAGTATGCAGGATCAAAGAAATCGAGGAAATCTAGCCAAAGAGGTTTGAACATGAAACCGAAAAGCGTTGTTGCATTCACTTTCGTTTTCGTCTTAGCGTGTACAGCCATCTTTCTCCCTGTCGCCGGTTCACACGTGCAGGCGCAGCAGAACTGGCAGAGCTGCAAGGCATTTCACGCGTTCGTGCAAGGCAGCCTACCCACTACAAATCAGTTCGCGCCTACAGATACCTGGGGCGGCCCGATCTTTGTCAACCTTGACAGCGGGTTCTTACAAGGCGGCCTGTCAGGCAACGACGGGACTGAATACCCACACGGACCGGTTTCGATCTTTAAAGGCGGAGAGTACAAGCTCTGCTTGACTTCTGCGTCCGCGTGGGGCGGAGCGAGTGACTGCCTGGACAGTTTCACCTATAAAGTCCCTCAGGCCGTCGTGGTCTGGCCCGCGGGGAATTCCCTGGGCAGCTACAAGGCCACCGCGAATATTGCGCAAGGAACCCATCGATTTGCGTCTGCTTCGGGACAACTGGAGATCGAAGGCCCATTCATTCTTTGGACCGATGCCAGCAGTCCGTTTGGAGTGAGCGGACGATGGAATGGTGAATTCAGCGGCAGAGTTTGCGGCGTCCAGTAACCACGCTCTGGCCGCATTCTTGGCCTCAGCGCCGGCTCGGGACCTCGCGATCAATGCCGACAGGCTGGTCCGGAACCGGTTCTGGATTGGATGGTCGCTCACCGGGGCGGTGAACGATTTGTTTCGGCTGATCGCGAAGCTCCAGCAGCAGTTGTTGGAGGCTACATATGCCTGGATGCGATATCCGAACACTCGACACTCTAGGGCTTGAACTCAAAGCATTCAACGACAAAGATCCACAATCCATGCTGGACCACCCAAGCGGCCTCAACCACGTCCTTTTTGGACTGCCGTGCGCTCGCTGCAGGGCATACTACGACGCCGACCTGGACGCATGTCCCATTTGCGGATGCAAAGAGAGGGTGCCCTCAACGCAGGGAAGTCCAGCGGTCCGTCCAGGATTCTGCGCCCCTCAACCCAATGGACAGAGAGGTGACTTCAAATGAAGACTATCATTCAGACGGTTCTCGCTCTGTGTTTAGCGCTGACGGTTTGCGGCGTTAAGGCCCAGAGCACCGCACCCCCAACTTCTGCACCGCTCCGGGATGTGAAGACGATTCAAGTCGACCCTACCATCGTCTCAAATCCGGAGAAAGTCAAAGAACAATCCGCGCCAAACTTGGTTCAAGACAGCCTGAAAAATGCCCTTCGCATGGCCAACATCGAGATCGCTGAGAGCGCCCCAATTCGGGTACATATTGTTCTTGATGAATTTACCTCTGGAAGCACAGCAAAAAGAGTGTTGATTGGCCTCGGTGCAGGACGCAGTGCAGTGACGTGTCACTTGGTGTTGCAGGGCGCCGATGGAAAAGAAATTACGAGCACGAAGATTCACGTTCGCGGCAACCTCGTATGGAGCCCGTACCAAGGAAATAACACGCAGCGAAGACAAGCGGTATCCAGCTATGAGCAAAAGCTGCTCGAAGAGATTGAGCGGATGAAATAGTCGTCCCAAAGACCTAGGCCTGTTTGTGTGTCGGTCTCGAGAGGACAATTCCCATGAATGCTCATGTTGGATTGCACGTGCATGAACCTTTGCCAATCCGCACCGAGATAACTTGGCGTCGGCTTTTCGCTGCAAGCGCCATTCTGATCCTTGCAGGTATCGGAATTTTGACCGCGTGGAGGTCAGCCCATCCTTTCGGTCTGGAGCGATTCCTATTCGCGCTCGTTGTAACCCTGGCTCCGGCGGCCGCATACGCACACGGCTATTTTCGCGCTTTGCCGGAACTGCTCGGGGCAGAAAGTGCTGCGCAGAAGAGTTCATTATTGCAGCGGTGGTCGGACTTCGCCCGCCTGACGTCAGCGGTCGCGATAATCATCACATGGATTTGTTGGGCCGCGATTATCGTGAAGCACTTCCGCGGGATGGTGATTTCATTGAAGCAGATGCCGTCGATGGTGGATGTCTTTGTGCTCGGGGCGTTGACCACTCGACCGGATCTATGCGTAATCGGCGCACTCCTCGCCGCTGCGCTCATGACAATGTGTGTGGTAGCAACAGAGCAATATTTGGTACAGACGATGGAGCAGATGGGTTCAAGCCCTGCAGCGGGTTGGCGTACCGCCGCTAGGCGGGTCGTGGGAAAGTGCGGAAGGTGGCTGGGTGCGCACCTGTGTGCCAAACCGGCGTTGGTGCTGGCAACTGGACTCCTGCTATTTAGCCTGGTTGCGCGGATGGATCTCTTCGGAGGCTACGGTTTGCAAGTGATACCGGGGCTTCAGAGTTGGCCGACAGCTGAATACACGCTAGTCGATCCGGCGCTTGCGATCCTTTGTCAGGTGGGTCGTTGGATGTACGTTGCGGCCCTGGTTGTCGCGCTGCTGGGCTTGGCGACGGTTGCAATGGGACGTCTGGGTGACCGCCTGCGCAGAAGCTATGCGCTCGTGTTTCTCTCAACTGTGATCGCGTTGTTCGCGGCGTGCGACCTGACCCTGGGAGTGGCTCGTTTGGATTCGATGGTGCCGACTGTGCTGAATTTTGCCGTACTTGGAATGGTATGGGTACTGCCGATTGCGATTTGGGTGTGGCGTGCGCAAGGTGACGGTGCGCACTGGGATCGAACACGGATAGCAGTAATGACTCTTTACCTCCCGGTCGTGTTTGCAGGACTGGCGCTCATTCCTCTCGCACTCATTCTCGTGCCCAGCTACGCATTCTTCCTGCTTGGTTCGCTGCTTTTGGCATGGGGCTTCACGCAAAGCCGTCGGGAGGTGACCTAGGTCTCTGACCGCATAATCTGGTTTCTTCTGTAACCGAACTTCAAGCGTGCCTTTTTGCGGGTAAAGCGCCAGTCGATGGTGACCCGATTCCGATTCATTCTCCGACCCCAGGCCCTGGCTTCCCGCTGCAGATCGCCCAGCGATGGGATTCTTCGCCGTCCCAGGCACTGCCGGGAGAACAGGCTGATTTCGATTTCCGCCTGATTCAGCCAGCTTCCGTGCTTCGGTGTGTAGTGTACCCGGAACCGGTCCCACAGCCAGCCTCCCGCCTTCTCGCCGTACCGCTCCACCACGGCCTTACGGGTGTGCGAACTCAGATTGTCCAGGACCAGATGAATGGTGTCGGCCGCCGGATAATGTTCCGCGATCTCCAGCAGATAATCGGCAAACTCAGGCGAGGAACGATCCGGAGTCACGCGCGGATAATGCCGTCCCGCCTTGGGCTCCACTCCGCAAAATGCGTTGGCCGTGCCGCGACGTTCGTACTCGCAGTCGCGCCGCAGAATTTGTCCCGGATGCATCGGCCGGCAGGGGCGGAGATCGGCATGCAGGACCACCGGCTTTTCATCGATACACACCACCGGTTCCGCCTCCGAGAGCGGCTTCTCATACAAGGCCAGCACGTCTTCCATGCGCCCCAGATACTCCGGGTCCAGTTCCGCCACGCACCACATTTTTTTCCCGCCACGGCTTCAGGTCATGGCTCTGGAGCAGGATGCGGATCGTTTCCCGGCCCACCCGCCGCGTCAACTTCCGCTTCACCGCTTCCTGGGCGATGAGTCGCACACTCCACCGCGCCGCGCCTTGCGGCGGCGGGCTGCACACCATCGCGATGATGCGCTGACTCTGGCCCGCGTCCAGCACTCGTTGCTGGCCCGGACGCGGCTTTTCGTACAAGGCCGACTCCAGTCCTTCCTCCTCGTAGCGCCGGGCAATGGCCCGCACCGTCTTGGAGGCTACACCCACATGGCGGGCTACCTGCCCGGCCGTCTGCCCCTGGCCGAGTTCCCGCAGGATCACAGCCCGCCGCAGCACCCGCGCCGACTCCCACCCCTTGTTCAACATGGCGGCGATCTGTTTACGATCCTTCTTGGTTAGCTGGACATGCACCCGATGATAGGCTCGCATGCCTGCACTATGCCGCTCTTTTGCTCCTTCCACGAGTATCTACAGATATACATCTCAATACGGTCATAGACCTAGGTAGCCCGGGTACAGACGTCTGTCAGGGAGTCGCTAGTTTGCACCGACCGGTAGAGTCTGTTTTGCTCTCCCAGCCCGCCGGGGTCTCGTGAATGAAGTGTGGACCATCTGTGAAATCTAAAGGTGCAGTCGCATGAGTATCAGCCTTGGTTTGGATGTAGGAGCAGTCAGCGTGAAGCTGGCAGCTTTGGGTGCACCGGAAGACTATCCCGTGCTCGCCCACCTGGCTGAGGTGTCCCCGTCATTCTTTCTTCCGAAACTGCCCAAGAGCAATGGATTATCTGAGCGTCCCGTTGTGCTTTCCACGTACCGGCGATTGCGGGGCAATCCACTGCAGGCTGCCTCGGACCTGTTGCACGAGTTCTGCGAAGTCGTGCCGGAAGAGAAAATCGCAGGCATTCGCCTTACCGGGTCGGGTGGACGAGCGGTGGCTCATGTCCTCAACGCCGGATTTGAAAACGAGTTTCGTGCGCTGGCTCGGAGCATGCATGCGTTTTACCCGCAGGTGCGAAGCGTGTTTGAGATGGGCGGGGAGACTTCGAAATATGTCCGCCTCAGCCCAACGGATGGCGCAGATGGTCTCGGTATTCTGGACTACCAATGCAGCACGGAGTGCGCTGCCGGGACGGGATCGTTTATTGATCAGCAGGCTTCGCGGCTGCTCTATGAGGTTGAGAACGTGGGTGCTGCCGCCAGCAGCGCCAGTTGCGCCGCCCGGGTTGCGGGACGTTGCTCCGTGTTTGCCAAGACGGACATGATCCACGCCCAGCAGAAGGGATACACCGCGGACCAGATCCTGCGCGGGCTGTGCGAGGCAGTAGCACGAAATTTCAAGTCCAGCATTGTAAAAGGCCGGCAAGTGGTCTCACCCGTGGCATTCGTTGGTGGCGTGGCGCTGAATGCCGGAGTGCTGGACGCGGTCCGGGAGGCCTTCCGGCTGCAAGAGACAGACTTTCTGGTTCCGGAACTGCACTGCTGGATGACCGCGCTGGGCGCAAGCATTCTCGCCGCTGAGGGGTATGGAAACGGCAGCACTGGAACATTCCGCTGCTTGCAAGAGGAGACCGCGGGCGCGGAGGAGTTCTCTACAGCCGCAGCTCTTTCGCTCCAGCGCGTGACGTTGCTGCGGGACAAAATGCCGCCGCTCCGATTGCCACAGGCACGCAGTCGAGTGGATGTCTACCTTGGGATTGACGTGGGTTCGGTAAGCACGAACCTGGTCGTGATTGACTCCAGGGGAAACCTGCTGAAGGAGATTTACGTCCCCACCGCGGGCCGTCCGATCGAAGTGGTTTCTGCGGGGTTGTGTGAGATCAAGGAGGAACTGGGCGCGCGAGTCAACATTCGTGGCATCGGTACGACGGGGTCTGGGAGGGAACTGATCGGGGAACTCACGGGAGCCGACACCGTAAATGACGAGATCACCGCACACAAAACCGGCGCGATGCATGTGTGCCGCCAACTGGGGATGCCGGAGGTGGACACGATCTTCGAGATTGGCGGGCAGGATTCGAAGTTCATTCGCATCCGCGACGGTGTAGTCGTGGACTTCACCATGAACGAAGCTTGCGCCGCGGGGACCGGTTCGTTTCTGGAAGAGCAGGCCGAAAAATTAGGGGTTGCGATCAAGGGCGAATTTGCGCACCTGGCGCTCTCGTCGCGCAATCCGATCCGGTTGGGCGAACGCTGCACGGTCTTCATGGCTCGGGATGTGAGCAACCTGCTGCTGAAGGGTGCCGCCGTCGCCGACTTGTGCGCGGGATTGGCCTACTCGGTAGCCCTGAACTACTTGAATCGCGTGGTGCGTGGACGGAAACTCGGGAACGTCATCTATTTCCAGGGCGGCACCGCCTATAACGACTCAGTTGCCGCCGCATTCTCAGTCATTCTAAAGCAAGCCATCGTTATTCCCCCACATAACGGAGTTATCGGCGCGATTGGGTGTGGCGCTGATCGCACGCGACCGCATGCTGGGCAAGGGGTCAGACCAGCAGGTTCCGGGGCTTTGAACTGAACCAGGTGAATTTCACCAGTCGGGACTTTGTCTGTCGCGCCTGCTCCAACTACTGCGAGATGAAGGAGTTTCTCATCGACGGCGAGAAGAGCTACTGGGGGGACCAATGCTCCGACAAGTTTCGCAAGCGCTCTCGCACCGACCGCCAGCCGGTCATTGAGGATCTCCTGTCCTTCCGGGACAAGCTGCTGGAAGAGGTATTGGAGCCACCAAGAGCTGGACGGAAAACGGTCGGTATTCCCCGCGCCATGTTCTTCTACGATCGCTTTCCTTTCTGGTGTACCTACCTGCAGGAACTGGGATACAACGTGGCGGTTTCGCCGCCGACAGAGGGGCGTATTGTGGCCGACGGAGAAGAACTGGCGATTGCGCAGCCCTGCTTCCCCATCCAGGTGGCGCACGGGCATGTGCATGCGCTGATGAAGCAAGGCGTGGATTACATTCTGCTACCTAACGTAGTGGACGCTGAGACGCCGTTCATGCAGACGGAATCGAAGCTGTGTCCCTGGAACCAGACCCTGCCGTTCGTGCTGCGTGCGGTGGAGAAGTTGGAAAAGGATCTGGGCAGCAAGCTGCTGTGCCCCACCGTCCACTTCCGCCAGGGGTTGCAGCATGTGCGCGAGGAGCTGCGCCTTCTAGCCAGTTCGTTAGGACAGAGCAAAGTGGCCAGCGATGCTGCGCTGGAGAATGCTTACCGAGCGCAAAAGAACTTTGGCGACGCCGTGCGTCGGGCAGGGGAGGCCGCCGTGCAAGTACTGATGAGAACGCGCGAGCCTGCGATTGTGCTGCTGGGCCGACCCTATAACATCTATGACCCGGCGGTGTGTTGCGACATTCCCCGCAAGCTGCGGACGTTGTACGGGATCAATGTTTTGCCCCTAGACTTTCTGCCGCTTGACGGCGAAGACGTCTCTCCTATCAACGAAAACATGTACTGGCACTCCGGCCGGTTGATTCTGGCTGCGGCACAGTTCACCAAGCGCATTCCAGGCCTGCATTTGATTTACATCTCGAACTTCAAGTGCGGCCCTGACTCCTACCTGAAGTCCTTTCTCGAAGTACGCCTGCGGCAAGCCCAGCCTGGTGCTGCAGTTTGACGGACATTCCAACGACGCCGGGTACATCACCCGGTGTGAAGCTTATCTCGACAGCAAGGGGTTTTTGCGATGCAACTCCTCAAACATCGCTGCGTAACCCGGAAGGTTGGCGTCGAGCATCCACTGGCCGGGAAAACGGTCTACATTCCCGCCATGGCCGAGGGAAGCGTCGAGGCGTTGTGTGCCGTAATGCGCTGGATGGGTATTGATGCTCGTCCCACGCCGCCCTCGAATGCGCGCACGCTCGAGTTGGGGGGCAAGCACACGAGCGGCGACGAATGCTTTCCCGCCAAAGTTACGACCGGGGACTTCCTGAAGATCGCTGAGCAGCCGGGCTTTAATGCGAAGCGCACTGTCTTCATGATGGGAACTACCGACGGCCCTGCCGCTTCGGGCAGTATGCGCCGTTTCTGCGGAAGGTTCTGCGCGAACAAGGCTACGGTGACATACAGGTCCTTTCTCCGCACGGAGAACACGGCTACAGCGACTTCCAGGATTTCGACACTGCTTTCGTGCGGACGGCATGGCGGGCTGTGGTCTCGGCTGACATTCTGCGTAAACTCCTGCTGCAGACCCGGCCGTACGAAACATTGCCGGGAGAGGCCGACCGCACCTTTCGCGAGTCCCTTGAGGATTTCTGCCAGACGCTGGAACAGAGTTGTTCCGACTCTGCCTGCCAGATGCGCTCGCTGACCGCGTCGTTGGTGCGGGCGAGAAGTCGCTTTCGTGCCGTACCCGCACGCTTCGATGGCAGTCGGCCGCTGATCGGTGTTGTGGGGGAGATTTTCTGCCGTCTCAACAACTTCAGCAACCAGGACCTTGTGCGCCGGCTGGAGGGTCAGGGCGCGGAGTGTTGGATGGCCGACATCGCCGAGTGGATCGCCTATACAAACATGGAAGAGGTCCGCAATCTGCGGCTGGCGGGCCGGACGTACTCCTGGCCGATGATCAAGTCGAAACTGCGTTCCCGAATCCAGCATGCCGACGAACACGCGCTGCGGTCACTATTCGTCGAGGATTTCGCTGGCTACGAGGAACCCGAGCATCGACGAGGTGCTGAAGCTGGCACGACCGTATCTTCCCTTTCCCGGAGCGGAAGGCGAGATGGTCACGAACGTGGGCAGGAGCGCCTGGCTTGCCCTGCGCGGAGCCGACGGGATCGTGGACATCAGCCCCTTCACATGCATGAACGGAGTTGTGAGCGAAGCCATCTATCCCAAGCTCAGCCGGGACTACAACAGCATCCCGATCCGCAATTTCTATTTTGACGGTCAGCAGTCGGATCTCGACCGCGACATCGGAATCTACCTCGAACTGGCGCGATCGTATCGGGAGAGGAAGCCGTACAAGCGCTTTTACCCTTCGCGGTATTCACGCAGGGAGAACGTTGAGATGCCGGCTTCTTCCCTCTGCCGAAGCTCCGATAGTCATCCAGATTGGGTGAGCGTATGAGAAAACCGCGTTCAGTTCTCGTGCTTCTTCTGCTTCTGGTCTTTGGCGTGTCTGTGGTTCTTCCAGCAGAGGATGTCCCGGAAACCCCGTACGACGAATCGGAGGCACTGCCTTACGAGAGCACTCCACTATTCTCAATCGTGGTGCCGCACGCAGTTGTTTCGGAAACGCGGGGCGCGCGGAGCGCCCTATACCTCGGATCTCGCGCTGTATCCTCATCTACCAACGTACGCACCAACGGCAAGGATGCTGCTGGGTCGCCTCAAGGACGAGATGCCTTAGCATTACTCTGTACGCTCCGTTGCTAACAATTCGACTACGAAATCTGCCTTCCCCTTGATGACCAACGTTCATCGGGCCGTAAGGCCCAAACCATAGCCAACGGAGAAATGTCATGAAAAATGCATATCTAATCGTGATTATTGCAGTTGTCTTGGTCGCTGCCTCGGCGGTGCTGACAGCACCGAGTGTCATGGCCGGCGGTTTTGGAGAACCCAGGGTGATCGACCCCGGTTCCGTGGCGTACGGAAGAACATATAGTGAGTGGTCCACGGCTTGGGAGCAATGGTCCTACTCAATCCCAGTGGCCGAGCACCCTCTCTTTGACAACGGCGACTGTAGCATGGGTCAGTCGGGCCCAGTCTGGTTCCTAGGCGGGAAATTCTGCGCTAATAACGCTTCCAGTTGCTCGTTCACCGGGGTCGTTCGCAGCTGTAAGGTGCCGTCTGGAAAGGCTCTGTACTTCCCCGTCTTCAACGGCGAGGACTCGGCATTGGAAGAGAGTGTGGTAGAGCACCCGGGTGACGAGACGTATCAACAAATTGCGACCATGCGTTCGTACGAGGACGTCTCAATGAGTCCCAGTGATGTCTCCTGCTGGGTTGATGGAGCACGCATCCCCCACCTGAAGGAAAGATTTCGTGTCCAGTCCACCGCCTTTGGCTTCACGCTCCCGACCGATAACCTGCTCGCGAGCATATACGGCAACCCCAACTTCCTGGCAGGGACCTACTCCCCCGCCGTGGACGATGGATGGTACGTAATGCTCTCGCCGCTGCCTGCGGGCCCGCACCAGATCCACCTCCGAGGGTACAATCCGGTTTACAACTTCACGCTGGACGTTACATACAACATCAACGTGACGGAATGATCTACGTCCCTTTGTCACCGACCAGCGCGAGCTTTGGCAACGAGGCAATAGGCACAGCCAGCCCAGCGCAGTCCATCACGCTGAGCAACTACGGTACTGCAACCCTTTAAGCATTACCGGTATTACCGCGAGCACTAACTTCGCTCAGACGAACACTTGCAATTCGACTCTCGCATCCGGGGCGAACTGCACTATCGATGTCACTTTCGCACCCAGCCAGACCGGCGACTTGACTGGTACACTCTCGGTGACTGATAACGCACCGGGCAGCCCGCACACGATTGCGTTCAGTGGCAGCCACGACCGGTAGGACCCAAAGACACTCTTGCCGGATATTGCTGAGGCGGTGTGCATCAATGGTGCTCCCAATCAGTGTGGGACTGGTGAAGACCTTACTGAATGTCCCGTTGGCGCGCCAGCGATATAACCCTCACGACGGTTGTCTTCCTTAGTCGATCACTCAAGAACCTGTTCTTTCCAGACTTACAGAGGCCAATCTGGCAGCGGATTGCGTGGTGCAGCACTAGCAACGAGCACGCGACACGCAGCCACGACGTTGTCAATCGTGTACTTCCTCTGACGCTTACGTTCCAGAACCCAACCGGCAGGGGAGGAATCGCATGCCGGATCTTCGTACCTATCCCGCTTCGCACCTGGCATTGGATCAGACAGCAACGGAACAACGCAACAACGGACTTTTCTTGGGAAAGCTCGCTGGAGGATCGTTCGATCGTTCGACAAAGTCAATGAAGCGCGAACTGCCACCGTCGGGTTCGAATGTCGAATGCGAAATGGCCGGGGGGATGCCGCTCTGACTCTAATTCTGATGTGGTGAACTGGCCAGCAAGTTGGGAATGCCAGCGGGTCCTGGATCCCCGGTTAAGACAAATCCAGCCCAGTAGTAAGGGTGTGGATACTTTTGCCGCATGTTCATTTGCGCAGCTCGCAATGCTTCCGCTTTGCTGAGGCCCTGTCTCAGATGGGTATAGAACAACACCATGAGGGCTCGGGTTGCTTGGTCATCCACACTCCACAAGCTTGCGATAACAGAGGGGGATCCGGCATAGATGAACGCGCGGCTTAGACCGACGATGTCATCGCCCCGGCTCAATTTGCCAGCCTGAGATTGGCATCCGCTCAACACGACCAGGCTCGTCTTTCGAAGATCCAGCCCAACCACTTGATCAAGCTCCAAAGCGCCATCGTCATTCTTGCCGTGGCCCAACATGACACGAGGGAACTCTGGATTGCGCTCGTCATGATCGAAATGAGCGATCAGATGGATAATGTCGTAATCCCCCGCATTTTCTTGGAAGGCAGCCGCGGTCGCGGCATCGCCAAGAAGTGGCTGGGTGTGGAGGATCGAGGCAACGTCGCGGGCTTCATCTTAGCCGTATCTCAGGTACGAAAGTCCTTTTTCTTGGCCGTTCGCAAACACCATGGCTTTGTCAGCGTTCGTTTTATTTCTCGCGCGGAGATATGGCAGTACGCTCAGGCTGGGCAACGAAAAGATCGCATAGTCATCACTCAGATAGCGTTTGCCATTGGGGGTAAGAGCCGCAAATGGCAGCTGATGGAGGATGCCATAAGGAACAACTGCCAGCCTCGTAGTCTTGAGTTGAGATTTGATAGGCGCGATCAACGCCTTGTGCAATAGCATCAGGCTTGTCGGAACGCCACTCTCGCTGGAGAAATCCAGAAAGGTCGTGATCGCCCAAGCGAGTTCAGCCTCGGTGACAGGAAGTTTTGAAACATGAAAGCTGTCCTTTGTGAGAACAAACACCAGCGTCACCATCGGCGTCGTGAAATACGAAATCACCGTCACATCGGGCGCCAGTTGTTGCTGTGCTTTTCGTAGCGTGAGGGGAGCAATGTTCAGGAGGGATGCGTACTCAGGGTTTTCAATTCTGAGTTGGCTGACCAGGTTTGAGTGCTCTCTCTCAATGTTCGACCGTTGCGATTCGAGCGACAGCAGCTTGTCCTGATCTACTTCAGGACCAGGTTTAGATAACTCCTGACCTATCCGGCGCTGGAGCGAAATGTTTTCCTGCCGCAATCTCTCTTCGCCTCGAACAAAGTCCTCCGGCAGCCGAGCATTGATTCGGCGATTGCCCAGCTGATCAAGGAACGTGCGAGCGCGAGCACGTTCACTGAGATTGAAGGCTTCTTCCGTATGATTCAGCATGACATCCAACAGGATTGCTCGCTGATAGAGTCCGGCCGACTGGCTTGCGATGTCGATGCGAAATTCATCAATTCGGGCAGAAGTCTCAAGTTCATCCATCTTTTGCAGCGCTTGCAGGTAGTACCCGAGCGCCTCACCGTATTTTCCCTGCGCATCGAAAACCAGGCCCATATTCGTGAGTACGCCGATCTCACCGACTAGGTCGCCCGCTTCTCGCATCAAAGGCAGGGCTTCGTTGTAGCTCCTGAAGGCGTCTACGAAGAGCGTCTTCGGATTTACCGTCTGCGAGCTGATGGCGATCCAGTAGTCGAGTTCGCCGATACTGGCGATGACGCCCGCTTCCCCCGCGCGATTTCCGGCATCCTGCATTTTTGCCCGAGCTCGCTCAAAGAAGTGTCGTGTTTCGGGAGCCAAGCGATAGGAATCCAGCGTCATATAACTGCGGCCCATCCCAGCCAGAACGGCGCCCTCTAGGGCAGAGTCGCCAGTAGACTGAATTAGCGAGAGAGCTGCTTCGTAGCGATGGAGCGCGTCAAATGGTTCATTGCGAGATAGGTACGTTTCCCCAATGCTCACTAACATCCTGGCACTCTGCTGCCTCGAAGCATCTGGTAAAGCCCTCGCGTACCAACCTTGAGCCTTGTTGAACTCGCCTATGGCTTGGTAGAGTGCTCCAATTCCGATGCGGATCCTGACTGCACCATCCTTGTCTCCAAGTTTCACGAATAGGTAGAGAGCGGCGTCATAGCATGCGAGGGCGTTGGGTGTCTTCCCGAGAGATTGGAACGCCCAACCGACGCTTGCAAAGACTTCGGCCTGGCCTTTTTCGTCACCAACAGACCTTCAGAATCTTCATAGCCAACTGATACGCGACGATCGACTGCTCGAAGACTCCCGATGACATGTAGACCGCAGCGTTGTACCTCAGAATATCCGCCTGCGACATAGGATCATCAATCGCTTTGGCCATACGCTCGGTGACACCGAGGTGCTCGGAAGCTTGCTCGAGTTTGTCATCTTGAATGTACAGCCAAGCCAGTTCGGCGTGATCGATGGCCTCCGCGACTTTGTCACCTGCCGCTTCGTGTATCGCCATAGTTCGTTCGCGATCTTCGATAGCCCTGCCGACATCCGGCGGCCTGGAACCGAGCTCGCGGTCGATCGGATTTTCGGTCACTTGGATTCGGGCCGGAACTGGCCTCTGATTGGGAGCCAGTAGTGAGTTATTCGGCGAAACCCGTGAAGACGCTGGGGCAACGACTGGGAACTGGGCCGATTCGCGGTGACGGAGTCTGGATTAAATGCTTGAACCGGGATTATAAGAGGTGTTGAAAGAACTCGGGTTGTACGTGATTGTGACAGCCGTGGCTGAGAAACCGTTCGACTGAACCCCCTGCCAGTTCACCCCGGGCGACCACGTGGAGGGAAGGTACAAGTTCGGAGCCAAACGGCCATTCTGGTAGAACGGGTTGGGTGTTCCGTTGGGCAGGATCGGAGAGTTCAACCACGGATTATCCCTATTATAGATAAGGGCTTGCTTCAGGGAGGGATCTAGGCTTCTGAGAGCGGGCTGGCTATTGATGAACCTCTCGGTGTCCCGCGTGGTCGGACGAACATTAGGACCCGGAAGATTGCCATTTGCGGGTGGGATCGGAGGGCTCCATGTGGGCTTCGAATACTCCGGGTTTCCATTCGTCGCGCGGAAACCGTCAGCTTGATACCATGGTGTTGCTTGTCCGAAAAGTGAGGGCGCCATTGCCGGAACGAAGAGGAGAAGGGGAACAAATCCCAATGACTTTCTGGAGTTCGTGCGCGACACGGCCGACGAGTCATAGAGCCCTCCTCTACAGGAACAACCAAAAAGGGGAAACCCGCCCATTTATGGGGAAGCTCTCTGCCACCCTGAGGTCTTGAACTTGCGAAATCCTTTACTCTATGGGAGCGTTGTGCGCTTCAAGTCTGCCAACTGCTTTTCCGTCTGACTGGCGGTTACATCATCTCCCAACTTCCTTGCCAAATCAAGCGTCGCGTTAAGGTGCTGGCTAGCGGTCTCCTTGTTTCCCAATATCTGCTCACATATATACGCCATCGATTTGTGGATTAGCATCTGTCCCTCATCGTCATTTTCGGCCCTGGAAAGGTCAAGCGCGTTCAAGTAATCACCCTCAGCCTGCCGCGCCAGCCCGACTTCCATATACAAGTCGCCCAGTAACCTTTTCACTGCGGCGGCCTTGAAGGTCTGAGAGATCATTTCAAGTCGTTCGATTGCCTCAGCATACAGACCATGATCAGCATAGAGATGAGCCACGAGGAATTGTGTCGGGCCGGCGGGTAACCCCAGATTCTCAATCTGCTTCTGCTCTTCGAATACGATTTTCTTGTCCTTGGAACTCAGCACCGAAAAGCCAAGGCCAAGCCCAGACTCATCGGAAGAGCTTCGATCGTTCGCCTCGACAATCAATTTGTAGTTAACGCCAGACTCAAGCCGGGGAGCCGTCTCCGGATAAACCACGCCAGTAGCGGAAGTCACTGTCCACCAGTAGAGCCCGTCTCCTCGTACCATAACCCGGTACGCTGTGGGTCCTTTTACTGGGCTCCAGCGAAGAGTCGGGCGGTCAGAAATCAACTTCGTTTTCCGAGGCGAGAGGACTACCGGGAATGACCCATCACTTGGCCAACCGCGCGTTGCATTGATGAGGCTCCCGTCCGTTCTCCGCAAGACGACGCGGGACGCCGGGCAAGGGACGCCGCCGACGCCGGTTGGAACATCGTGTAACGTCAGGTCGGAGCAAACCACTTGGGCGCGCGACGATTCCCCAAGGTGCACCAGATCGCCCGCCTGTAAGCCTGTGCCAAACACAACGGGGGCATAGACAGCCCAACCTTGCCGTTTCACCTTCGCTTGTCCGTCAATTTGAACGATCAGGTTTGCAGGTTCGCTGCCGGTTGCCTGGGCTTCGAGCCACCTTGGCTGTAGGAGCGGGAGCCACAAGCTACCCTGCAGCAGGACAAACAAGAATCGTACAAGGTTGTGCTGCGTCATTTCAGCCCTCCCGATGAGATGCTACTGAGCTTTTCCGAGATGCTCTTGCGCTTCGTTCGCCACTCAGGTTCCACCTCCGCTTGGTTCGAATATGCCAGACAGGATTCCCACTCCGGCAGCGCATCCGTCGCCCTCCCCTGTTTCTCCAGCACCTTCGCCAGAAGGCAGTGCGCTGATCCGCGGCGTGGGTCCAGACCATCGGCCTGACGGAGGTTCTGTTCCGCCTGCCCCAGGTGGCCCAGTTCGAAATTGGCCCATCCATAATTCTTGTGAAGGCTGTATTGCACCGCCGGCTCTTGCGGTTGCATGCTCAAGGCGCGATCTAGAAGGCGCATCGCGGCTCCATAGTCTCTTTGTCGCATAATGTACAAGCGGGAGAGATTGCTGTACGCCGGGTAAAAGGTGGGGTCGGCGTCAACGGCACGCTGGTATTGCTCCATAGCTTTGTCGTAATCCGGGATTTCTTCGTAGGTATCTCCCAGATTGTAATGCGCCTCAGCGTACCCGGAACTGAACCTCAGCGCCCACTCATAATCTGCAATTGCTGCTCGAATGTCTTGGTTTTGCTGGTGCACCACACCTCGATTGTTGTAATAGCGTGCGAAGGTGGAGAGCGACCGCGCCACGCCAAACACCAAAATCGCTCCCATAACTAACAGCGTGACGATCCACGCTCTCCGAACCTTTGGTTGAACCTTAAGCCACGAACCCGGCTGCTTCTCCTCAGAGTCGACTGAAGTCTGGTCAACGGCACGCTCCGATACGGTGTCTTGAACCAGATCGTCGGTGCGCTCCACCGTTTCTGAAGGTTCGCTACAAAACTGTAGCCACGGCCAGGTATGGTCGCGATAAACCGGTTTTCCTGCGCCGCTCACCCAGAGTCTTTCGCAAAACGAAAACGTTCTGACTGAGATTGGCTTCTTCGACGAACGCGTCCGGCCAGACCGCCTTCATCAGCTCATCCTTCGAAACCACCTCGCCCCGGTGCTGGACCAAAACAATAAGAATCTCCAGAGCTTTCTGGTGCAGAGGAACCGGTTCTCCGTCACGCAGAAGCAAGCGCCTTTCGAAGTCGAGTCGATACTGGCCGAATGCAAACAACCGGCTCATTTCATGAAGTTGTCCGCGTTTGAGAACGTTTGAGGAATTCTGAGTTCCCCTTTAAGGACTTTTGAACCGGGCACTCTCCACGATGGGCGCCTCATGACGACAGCACGCCGAGGCCGAGATGACGGAATGAATGAGAACGACTATTGGCGGCACACACTTTATCACGAGACTGCAGTGCGGACCAGCGCTTTGCGACCTTTCAATCAATACGGTTCGGATCGCGACGGGTTCTGGAGGGGGAAGACCATAGCTACTGAGGGCATACAAACGCAAGACGGGCCTCGCCTCGACTCCTGGAAGGAGATTGCGGCTTACCTCAAGAAAGAAGTACGAACTGTCCGGCGCTGGGAAAAGTGCTTGGAGTTGCCCGTACGCCGCCTTGCCCACAGCAAGTTCGGCACTGTCTTCGCGTACAAGAAGAACCCCGACACATTGTGGCAAGAAAGCCAGACCAAGCTCGATGAGGGAAACAAGCCGGATGCAAGCGCCGACTTCTCCGGCTCGAACGTTGTACTAGCCCCACCGCGGATCAGGCAGACAAAAATGCTCGGTTTTCCGCCTTCGACACCTCGCGGGCTTGCTTCTGCTGGTCTTTTTCGGCGCGTACTACGAGTAAGTAAGTCAACGATGCGCCGCTCATCACAAGCCGCAGTCGAGTCGCGGAATGGGGAGACCGAAATGCCTCCGGCAATCGGCCTCCTCGGTGTGCCGACGATCTGGTCAGCAAATCGGAGACGTGGGACGCGCCCGGCGCATTGGCTGATTGTCCTTCTTTCGGTTAGCTTCTGCGTCGCCAGTGCGCAGAATCCTTGTGGGAGTTTGAAGCAGCGTGCCCTGGTTTTGAGTGGCGGAGGGGTGAAAGGCGCTTTCGAAGCAGGCGCCGTCTACCATCTGGTGGTACAGCGCGGTTGTGATTTTGGAGAATTTTCCGGAGTGTCGGTGGGCGCTTTGAATGCTGTTTTTCTGGCGCAGGCGCAAGAGGCGAGTGATTTCAACGAGTCTCATGCCAATCTCGTCGACCAGTCCGAGGCTTTAGTGTCACTGTGGCAG
>CAVOWC010000008.1:0-660788 GCA_963700025.1 uncultured Solirubrobacteraceae bacterium
CTGTTGAGTTTTCAAAGACCGTCGCACCTCTTGGAGAAGGGTGATCCTTCCCATGGGCGCGCCCGGGACCTCCGAAGGGGATCCCGGGGCGGACCGATGAGTATAGCGCCTGACGGCGACACTTACCAGTCCGGCCACGAGCGGCCGTTGCCGGCCCCGCATGTCCTGCGGTCGCGGCACCGAAACGCCCGGCTTCGCGACCCACGGCGGCCAGTCTACATCCCCCGGCCCGGAATGCCGGCTCGGGGTCGCGGTCGCGCGCGCGAGGCGGTGGCAGAGGGCGGGCGACGCGTGCGCGGGGGCGGCGGTGGCGGGCTTGCGTGGGCGGGGCGAGCTTGCGTGGGCCAGGGTCGCAGCGTCAACGGCGGCTGGGAAAGCGGACCTGGGGGGCGGGGCGAGCCGGCGCTGGCGGGGGTCGCAACGTAAACGGCGGCGTGGGAAACCGGGGCTGGACTGCGGGCCGCGGGCTGAAACTTCCTCCCAGCGATCAAACGCAGATACATCTCTCCTCCCGGGAACGGCCCGCCGCAAGGCGGGCCGCTTCTTTGTCCGAGGCTGTGGGTACCCCCCCGGCGACCCTGCCACGAGCCCGCCGGCGGGACGCGCGAACCGGCGCACGCACGGCAGCACCGCCATTTCGTGATACCTCGCCCCACTTACCGCCAGTCAGGGAACAAAAGGGCTGCCAGACAGCCATAACGTTCCCCGCCGTCCCGACGAACCGTTGAGATGCCACGAAACGGCGGCTCTGCGCCCCCGCGCCCCGACCACCCCGACCACCCCGGCCGCGCGCCCCGGCCGCCCCGCCTCGACCATCCCGCCCCCCGCCGACCACCCACGCCCTCGCCCTTCACACCCCCCTTCCCAGCCGCCGTTCACCGGCCGGCCCGGCACGCCGGCAACAGCCGCCACGCGCCCCCCACTCCACCCCCCGCCCCGCCCCCGCTCACCCGCCGCCACGCGCCCCCGCGCCCCTCACACCCCCGCCGCCACGCGCCCCCACGCGCCACCGCGCCCCCGGCCGCCCAAGCCCGCAGCCCCCCAGCCACCCCACGCCTCCCCACGCCCCACGCCCCCTACGACAGCACCTGCACCGTCACCGTCCGCTGCCGCGGACGGTCGTCGAAGTCGATCAGCACGATCTGCTGCCATGTCCCGAGGGCGACGTGGCCCTCGACGATGGGGATCGTCTCCGACGGCCCGATCACCGCCGCCCGGAGGTGGGCGTGGGCGTTTGTGTCGTGGTTGAGGCGGTTGTGCTCGTAGTCGCCGGCGTCCGGGATCAGCCGATCGAGCAGAGCCTGCAGGTCGCTGACGCCGCCGGGCTCGTATTCCATCGTCGTCACCGCAACGGTGGAACCGGTCGCGAACACGGTGACGAGGCCGCGCTGCACGCCTGAGGTGCGCACGACGCTGAGCACCCCCTGGGTGAGATCGACGATGTGCCCGTGGCCGGGCGTCTCCATCCGCAGCAGCCCCCCGTTGACGGCCATCGCCCTATTCCACGCGGACGCGGGCGAAGCGCCGCTTGCCGAGCTGCAGAACCCTGTGATCCACGGCGGACGCGGGCACGTCGAGCGTCCCGTTGACGACCTGGTCCCCGTCGAGCCGCACGCCCCCCTGCGAGAGGGTGCGTCGCGCTTCGGCCCTCGAGACGCCAAAGGCGCTGGCCACCAGCGCCGGCAGGTGGACGACCGGCTCCGAGGCCGGCCAGACGACCTCGGGTAGATCGTCCGGGATGCCGCCCTCCACGTGCACGCGGTCGAACGCACGCTCGGCGTCCTGCGCCGCCTGCGGACCGTGGAACCGCGTCACGAGCGCCCGGGCCAGGGCGCGTTTGGCGTCACGTGGGCTCAGGCCCGCCGCCGGCGGCTCGCCGAGCAGCAGGCGGTTCCAGGTCTCGAGTGCCACGTCGGGCACGCTCAGCGTCTTGCCGTACATCTCCTGCGGCGCGTCGGTGACGCCGACGTAATTGCCCAGCGACTTCGACATCCGGCGCTCGCCGTCGGTTCCGGGCAGGATCGGCATCGTCAGCACGGCCTGCTCGGGCACGCCATACGCCCGCTGCACGTCGCGCCCGAGGAGCAGGTTGAACTTCTGGTCGGTGCCGCCGAGCTCGACGTCAGCCCGGACGGCGACCGAGTCGTAGCCCTGCAACAGCGGGTAGAGCAACTCGAGCACCGAGATCGGGGTGTGGGCGGCCATCCGCTTGGAGAAGTCCTCGCGCTCGAGGATCTGGGCCACGGTGGCCGTCCGCATCAGCGCGAACAGTTCGTCCATCCGCATGTCGAGCCATTCGCCGTTGTGGCGCACCTCGACCCGCTCCCGGTCGAGCACGGAGAAGGCCTGCTCCTGGAAGGTGAGCGCATTCCGCTCGATCTCCTCGGGCGCCAGGCTCGGGCGCGTATCCGAGCGCCCGCTCGGATCGCCCACGCGCGCGGTGTAGTCGCCGATGATCAGGACAACCAGGTGCCCGAGGTCCTGGAACTCACGCAGCTTGCGCAGAACGACCGTATGCCCGAGATGGATGTCGGGCGCGGTCGGGTCGATGCCGAGCTTGACCCGCAGGGGCCGGCCCAGGGCCAGCTTGCGCTCCAGCTCCTCCGCGGGAAGCGCGTCGACCGCATCCCGGGCGAGCCACGCAGCCGCGGCGGCGGGCGTCGAGAGCTCGGGATCCATCCGGCCCAATGCTAGACTCTCGCCCTCGGCAGGGACGTTTGCCGTCACCTCCCTGCCTCGCGGCTGTCCGGCCGCCAGGCCAGCCCCAAGGCCGACGTACTTCTGATCGCATGAGCGACGACGTAAACGACACGACGCCCGGCGGAGACCCGAGCGCGCCCATTCCGTTCCCGCCGTCGACGTCGAGGCTCGGGCGCTACCGGGCACGCCGCGCGGCGCGGCCGCCGAAGCCGCGGCTACGGAAGCTGCGCCTGCTCCTGATCCTCACCGGCCTCGGGGCGCTCGCGTTCATCTCCACGGTGTTCGGGATGATGATGGCGGTCGCCTCCGACCTCCCGCAGCTCGAGAATCGCGCGCAGTATCGCCACGCCGACAACTCGATGCTCTATGACGACCACTGGCGCCCGATCGGGATCTTCGCGCCGCCGAACAACGTCGTGCTGGTCAAGCCGACGCAGATCTCGCAGTCGATGAAGGACGCGATCGTCTCGATCGAGGACAAGCGCTTCTACACCAACTCGGGCGTCGACATCCGCGGTATCGGCCGTGCCTTCGTCTCGGACGTGGTGGGCGGCGCCCCGCGGCAGGGCGCGTCCACGATCGCGCAGCAGTTCGTGAAGAACGCGCTCGCCCAGCAGGGCAACCGGACCGTGTTCGAGAAGCTGCGCGAGGCCGCGCTCGCCTACCACCTGACGCGGAAGTGGCCGAAGGAGAAGATCCTCACCGAATACCTGAACTCGATCTACTTCGGCAACGGTGCCTACGGGGTCGAGTCGGCCGCTCGCGTCTACTTCGGCAAGGCCCACGGCTTCGATCCGGGCAACCCGGCCAGTCAAAGCGCGACCGGTGGCTGCGGCAACGCACCGCGTCCGATGTGCGTCTCGGTGCTGGCCCCCTACGAGGCCGCGCTGATCGCCGGCGTCGTGGCCTCGCCGACCGCATATGACCCGATCATGCACCCCAAGGCCGCCAAGACGCGGCGCAACACGGTGCTCCTGAACATGCTCCAGCAGGGCTACATCACGCAGAGTCAGTACAGGCAGGGAATCGCGCAACCGGTGCCGACCGTCAACGACATCGAACGGCCGCGAGGAGCCGACCGCAGCGCCGTACTTCACCAGCTGGCTGCGCCCGCAGATCGTGGCCGCGGTGGGCTCCTACCGCGCCTACTATGGTGGCCTCAAGATCCGGACCACGCTCGATCTCCCGATGCAGCAGGCGGCCGAGCAGACGATCTCACAGATCCTCCCGTCCGGCTCCGGCCTGCCCTCGGCGTCACTGGTCACGATCGACAACAAGACGGGCGAGGTCAGGGCGATGGTCGGCGGCCCGATCGTCAACGGACAGGAGGACTACGCCCACTTCCCGTTCAACCTCGCGACACTCGGGCACCGCCAGCCCGGTTCCTCGTTCAAGCCATTCACCCTCGCCGAGGCGCTGATGCAGGGGATCTCCCCGGACTCCGTGTGGACGTCCGCCCCGCAGGACTTCATCGTCCCCAACAGCGCTGGCAAGGAGCACTTCATCGTCCACAACTTCGGCAACTCGTACTCCGGCGCGATCACGCTCACCGATGCCACCACCGTGTCCGACAACTCGGTCTACTCCCAGGTCGGGATCAAGGTGGGCACGGCCAAGATCGCGCGTCTCGCCGCCCGCATGGGGATCCGCTCACCGATCTCCAACAACTACGCGATGATCCTCGGCGGGCTCACCGAGGGTGTCTCCCCGCTGGACATGGCCCACGCCTACGAGACCTTCGCCGAGCACGGCAACAAGGTCGTCAACCCGGTGCTCGGCGCGCCGCACGGCGGACCGATCGGGATCGCGGAGATCCAGTGCCCCGGCACGGTGTGCAGGCACAGCGACATCGTCAACCATCCAACCTACGAACGGGTGATCCCGGCGGCGATCGCCCAGACCGTGCACGACATTCTCGCCACCGTGGTCCAGTCCGGCACGGCCACGCAGGCGGCGATCCCCGGCGTCGATGTGGTCGGCAAGACCGGGACGACGTCGAACTACGGCGATGCCTGGTTCGTGGGCTGGACGCCCGAGCTCACCACCGCGGTCTGGGTCGGGTTCCCGACCAAGCTCGTCTCGATGGCGACGATGTACAACGGCGGCCCCGTCGAGGGTGGAACCTATCCCGCGCAGATCTGGCACGACTACATGGTCCAGGCCCTGCAGGTCCTGGCCAATGAGCAGGCCGCCAAGGCAGCGCAGAACGGCCAGACCAACACCACGACCACCGACACGACCGGCGCCTCGAGCGCCGGGTCGAGCGGATCGGGGAACACCGGCGCAAGCGGCGGCTCGACCGCCGGCGCGACGGGCGGCGGCGCAACCGGCGGGGCCACGGGCGGCGGCGCGACCGGCGGCGGCGGCGCGACCGGCGGCGGCGGGGCCACAGGCGGCGGCGGCGCGACCGGCGGCGGCGGCGCGACCGGCGGCGGCGGGGCCACAGGCGGCGGCGGGGCCACAGGCGGCGGCGGGGCCACAGGCGGCGGCGGCGCGACCGGCGGCGGCGGGGCCACCGGCGGCGGCGGGGCCACAGGCGGCGGCGGCGCAACCGGCGGCGGGTCGGGCGGCAGCTCGGGCGGCGCCGGCATCGGCAGCGGCTAACGCGCCGCAGCGCTCAGACCGCGCGCCGACCGGGCCATCAGCGCGACGCTCAGACCGCAGCGCGCCAGCCGCGCGCGGCCGCGCCGGCCGCGCGCCGACCACGCCATCAGCGCGACGCGACGCTCAGACCGCTCGCGCGCTGGGACAGGAACCGGCTCCCCGCGGCGCAGAACCGCCACGGAAGCTCGGTGGCCTTGGTGATCCCGATCCGCGGCCCGGCCCACAGCTCCGGGTCGCGCCACTGCCGCGGGCGCCCGGAGATCGTGACCGGCCCGTGGGCGAGATCGGTGCCGTTGTCGCCGAGCCCGATCCCGAGCGCCTGGGTGAGCTTGCCCGGGCCCGAGCACAGCGCCTCGAGCGCGTCGACCCCACGGCGCTCACGCATCAGATCGACCCCGGTGAGCGGCTCGAGCGCGCGGATCAGGACGGCGGCCCCCGTCCCCGGCGCCTCGGCGACCGCGTTCAGGCATGCGTGGATGCCGTAGGAGCGGTACACGTACGCGATGCCCGGCGGTCCGAACAGGACGCTGGTGCGCGGGGTCAGCCCGATGAACGCGTGGCACGCCGGCTCGGAGTGGTGATAGGCCTCGGTCTCGACGATCACGCCCGAGGTGTCGCCGTGGGCCACGACGCAGCCGATCAGCTCCTGGGCCACCGCCACGACCGGGCGGTCATAGAACGCCGGCTTCACCGGACCGCGAGGATGGCCTCGTGGGCCTGCTCGAGCTGCTCGCGCACCCGTCCCAGGCTGGTGCCGCCCTCCGAGACCTTGGACTCCAGCCAGGCGCCGTCGCGCAGCACCGCGTAGTACTCGTCGTCAAGGAGCTCGGAGTGGCTCGCGAGCTCCTCACGCGTGAGCTGCGAGAGCGTCTTGCCCTGCTCGAGCGCGGAGCGGACGAGGCCCGCGACCACGCCGTGCGATTCCCGAAACGGCATGCCGCGGCGGACCAGCAGGTCCGCGATGTCGGTGGCGGCGAGGAACTCGTCGCCCGAGGCGGCGGCCAGGCGCTCGCGCCGGAAGCTGATCGTGGCCAGCATCCCCTGCGCCGCGGCCAGGCACAGATCGAGGGTGTCGACGGCGTCGAACAGATGCTCCTTGTCCTCCTGCATGTCCTTGTTGTAGGTCAGCGGGAGCCCGTGCATGACGCCGTGCAGCGCGACGAGATGGCCGGCGATCCGGGGCGCCTTGGCCCGCAGCAGCTCGGCGGCGTCCGGGTTCTTCTTCTGCGGCATGATCGACGAGCCCGAGGCCCATGCGTCGGAGACCTCGCAGAAGCCGAACTCCTCGCTCGACCACATCACGACCTCTGCGCCGAGCCGCGAGAGATGCGTGGCGCAGGTGGCCGCGGCGGCCAGGTAGTCGAGCACGAAGTCGCGGTTGGAGACGGCGTCGACCGAGTTCTCGGCCACCCCGGAGAAGCCGAGCTCGGCCGCGACTCGGCGGCGGTCGGTGTCGAAGTTGACCCCGGCCAGCGCGCCCGCGCCGAGCGGCAGCTTGGCGTCGCCGCCGCCACGGCGCCGAACCGTCGGGCGTCGCGGATCAGCATCCACACGTAGGCCAGCAGGTGATGGCTGAGGTAGATCGGCTGCGCGCGCTGCAGATGGGTGTAGCCCGGCATGGGCCAGTCGAGGTGGGCCTCGGCGACGTCCGCGAGCGTCTGCGCCAGCGCCGCCGTCGCCTGCTGGGTCTGGTGGGCGTGCGCGCGCACGAACATCGCCATGTCGGTGGCGACCTGGTCGTTGCGCGAGCGGGCCGTGTGGAGCTTGCCGCCGACCGGCCCGGCGAGCTCGGTCACGCGGCGCTCGATCGCCATGTGGATGTCCTCGTCGCCGTCGGCGAACGGGAACGTCCCGTCGCCGAGCTCGCGCTCGACCGCTCCGAGCGCCGCGTGCAGGGCGTCGCGGTCCGATGCGGAGATGATCGCCCTGGGCGGCGAGCATCGCGGCGTGCGCGCGGGACTGCTCGACGTCATAGGGCCCGAGCCGCCAGTCGAAGCCGATCGAGTCGTTGAGGCCCCGGAAGACGGCGTGTTGTGGCTCTGCGAAGCGTGACATGGTGGGCCGATGTTAGGGCCGCGGGCGCCCGAGAACGTCGCCGAGCTCGGCCGCCACCCGCGTCACCTGGCCCTCGGTCATCTCCGGGAAGAACGGGAGCGCGACCGAGCGCGCGGCGACGTCCTCGCAGATCGGGAACTGCCCCTCGCGGTGCCCGAACAGGTTGCGATAGAAGCTCATCAGGTGGATCGCGGGCAGATAGGGCTTGCTCTGGATGCGCCGCTCGCCCAGCGCCCGCACGGTGTCGTCGCGGTCGACGCCCCGCGGGAGCTGGACCACGAACACGAACCAGCCGCGCCGGTTGCCGTCGCGGTCGGGGCACGGCAGCTCGAGCCCCTCGAACCCGCGCCAATGCCTCCCGGTAGAGAGCCGCGACGCGCGCGCGGCCGGCGAGCATCTCGTCGAGGCGGTCGAGCTGGGCCAGCCCGATCGCACAGGCGATGTCCGACAGGCGGTAGTTGAAGCCGAGCCGGTCATGGTCGAGCCATCCCATGTCGGGCGCGCGGCCCTGGTTGCGCTCGGAGTCGAGCCGCACCTTGATCGCCTCCGTGCCCGTGGTCACCATTCCCCCCTCGCCGGTCGTCAGCTGCTTGTTGGCGTAGAAGCCGAACACGGCCGGGTGGCCGCGGCCGCCCACCGCGATCCCGTCGGCGTGCACGGCGCCGAGCGCCTCACAGGCGTCCTCGACGATCGGCAGGCCGAGGCGCTCGAGCGCGGCCACATCGGCCGGGTAGCCGAAGATGTGGACCGGCAGCAGCGCGGCTGTCCGCTCGCCGACGGCCGCGGCGGCGGCGTCGGGGTTGATGTTCAGCGTCACCGGGTCGATGTCGGCGAACACGGGGCGCGCCCGCTCGTACAGGACCGCGTTGGCGCTGGCCACGAACGAGAATGGGCTCGTCACAACCTCCGCGCCGTCGTCGACGCCCACCGCGCGCAGGGCCAGGTGCAGCCCTGCCGTGCCGCTCGACACCGCGCTGGCGTGGGCGACGCTCAGGCGGCGCGCGAACGCCTGCTCAAAGGCCGGCAGCTGGGGGCCGAGCGAGAGCTGGCCCGACCGTAGGACGTCGAGCACGCGTTCCTCCTCGGCACGCCCGATGACCGGGCGGGCTAGGGGGATGGCGTCGGTCACGAGCCGGGCACGGAGCGAACCGCCGGCTGCCCCGGCCGCCGCCGCCCGGGTTGCATCCCGTACTCGAGCGAGTCCACCAGCGCCTCCCAGGACGCCTCGATCACGTTCTCCGAGACCCCGATCGAGCCCCACACGTCCGCGCCGTCGGAGGCGTCGAGCAGGACGCGCGTCACGGCCCCGGTGCCCTTTGCCTCGTCGAGGATCCGGACCTTGAAGTTGACGAGCTCGATGTCGCGCAGGTGGGGATGGATCTCGCCGATCGCATCGCGCAGCGCCCGGTCCAGAGCGTTGACCGGCCCGTTGCCCTCGGCCGTGCGCACGTAGCGCTCCCCGTCGACCCAGATCTTGATCGTCGCCTCGGTCTCGACGCGGCCGTCGGCTCGCTTCTCGACGATCGCGCGCCACGACTCGAGCCGGAACAGCGGCTCGTAGTCGCCGGTCTGCTTGCGCAGCATCAACTCGAAGGAGCCGTCGGCGGCCTCGAAGTGGTAGCCACGGTGCTCGAGCTCCTTGACCCGTTCGATCACCCGGCCCGCGGTGTCGCCGTCGAGCGTGATGCCGGCGTCACGGGCCCGGGCATGCACGGTGCCCTTGCCCGAGAGCTCCGACACGAGCAGCTCGCGCCGGTTGCCCACCACGGCCGGATCGACGTGCTCGAACGTGGCCGGATCGACGTTGACGCCGGCGACGTGCATCCCGCCCTTGTGGGCGAACGCGTTGCGTCCCACATACGGCTGGTCGGGGTTGGGGGTGAAGTTGAGCAGCTCGTCGAGGAAGTGCGCCGTCGGCGTCAGCGACGCGAGCTGGGCTTCGGTCAGGCACCGGTAGCCGAGCTTGAGCTGGAGGTTGGGGACGATCGAGACGAGGTTCGCGTTGCCGCAGCGCTCGCCGTAGCCGTTCATCGTCCCCTGCACGTGCCTGGCGCCGGCCTGCACCCCGGCGAGCGTGTTGGCGACGCCGCAGGCGGCGTCGTCGTGGCAGTGGATCCCCACTGTGACGGCGACATCGGCCAGCGCGGTCACGACCGCGGCCATGGACGCGCCGACCCGATCGGGCAACGTCCCGCCGTTGGTGTCGCAGCAGGTCACGGTCTCGGCGCCGGCCTCGGCGGCGGCACGCAGGCAGCGGATCGCGTAGTCGCGGTCGTCCGCGAAACCGTCGAAGAAGTGCTCGGCGTCGTAGACGACGCGCTTGCCCTGGGCGACGAGGAAGGCAACCGAGTCGGCGATCATCCGCAGGTTCTCCTCGCGGTCGACCCTGACCACCTTCTCCAGGTGGAGCGCCCATGTCTTGCCCACGAGGGTGCAGACGGGGACGAAGCAATCGGCCAGCACGCGCAGCGCGGGATCCTGCTCGGCGCTCAGCTCGCGCCGGCGCGTCATCCCGAAGGCGGCGATCTCGGCGTGGCCGAAACGCTCGCCGGCCAGCAGCGCGAACAGCTCCGCCTCCTTGGGATTGGAGCCCAGGAAGCCGGCCTCGATGAAATCGATCCCGAGCTCGTCGAGCCGATGGGCGACGCGCACCTTCTCCTGCGCGGAGAGCGACATTCCCTCGCCCTGCATGCCGTCGCGCAGAGTCGTGTCGTAGAGCTGGATCGTGGTCATGGCGGGAAGGTCTCCTTGGGGTGGGGCGAGCGAGAACGAGCTGGCGAAGCGGTCAGCGACCGGCGCCGACCGCTTCCGTAATTCGCTCGCCTGCCCGCCGGAACCGCATCGGCTCTACGCGGCCTTGCTCGGGACCTTCACGACGTCGAGCCACTCGAGGTAGCGCGGGTCGCGGCCGTGGAGCGCGTCGTCGTACACACGCTGCAGATCGCGGGTGACCGGCCCTGGCTCGCCGGCGCCGATCATGTGGTCATCGATCTCGCGCACGGGAACGAGCTCCGCGGCCGTCCCGGACATGAACACCTCGTCGGCGAGGTACAGCTCGGCTCGGGCCAGGTTGCGCTCGACCACCTCGTGCCCGAGGTCGGTGGCGATCTTGATGATCGAGTTGCGGCTGATGCCGTCGAGGATCCCCGCCGTCTGCGGCGGAGTCAGGATCTGCCCGTTGCGGACGGCGTAGATGTTCTCGCCCGATCCCTCGCACACGAAGCCCTGCGAATCGAGCAGGATCGCCTCCTGGTAGCCGGCCTTCGAGGCCTCGATCTTCGCCAGCACGCTGTTGAGGTACTGCCCCGAGGCCTTGGCATGCGGGATCAGAGCGTCGTGCGGGATCCGGCGCCAGCTCGCGACCTTGGCCCGGATTCCGTGGTTCTTGCCGTCCTCGCCCAGGTACGCGCCCCACGGCCACGCGGCGATCGACACGTCGACCGGGGCGTCGAGCGGGTAGAGCCCCATCTGGCCGTAGCCGCGGAAGGCGATCGGCCGGATGTAGCACTCGGTCAGGCCGTTGGCGGCGATCAGCTCGTGCGTGGCCGAGCGCAGCTCCTCGAGCGTGAACGGGATCGGCATGTAATAGAGCTCCGCCGACATGAACAGGCGCTCGAGGTGCTCGCGGTGCCGGAAGATCGCGGTCCCGTGAGGCGTCTCATAGGCCCGTTCGCCCTCGAACACGCCGGTGCCGTAGTGCAGGCCGTGCGTCAGTACGTGGACCTTTGCGTCCTCCCAGGCGACCAGCTCTCCGTTGTGCCATATGAGGTCGGCTTGTTCCACGAGATGCTCCTTAGAGATGTTGGAGAACGGCGGCGGTGGCTTCGCTCGTTGACGCGCCACCCCCGAGGTCTCTCGTACGCAGGCCCTCCGCAAGGGCCCGGTCGACGGCCGATTCTACCGCCACAGCCTCGGCTTCCAAAGCGAGTCCGTGGCGCAGCATCATCGCCGCCGAGAGGAACATCGCCAGTGGGTTGGCGGCGCCCGTCCCCGCGATGTCGGGGGCGGAGCCGTGCACGGGCTCGAACAGGCCCGGACCGCCGGCGCCGAGCGAGGCGCTCGGGAGCATCCCGATCGAGCCCGTCAGCATCGCCGCCTCGTCGCTGAGGATGTCGCCGAACATGTTCTCGGTCACGATCACGTCGAAGTGCCGCGGCGCCGAGACGAGCTGCATCGCGGCGTTGTCGACCAGCGTGTGCTCGAGCTCGATGTTCGGGAACTCGCGGGCATGGACCTCGCGCACGACCTCGCGCCACAGCCGCGAGGTCTCGAGCACGTTGGCCTTGTCGACGCTCGTCACCCGCGAGCGCGCCGCACCGAACGCGACCCGGGCGATCCGCTCGATCTCCTCACGCGTGTAGACGCAGAGGTCGGAGGCCGAGTCCGCCGTGCGCGTCTTCTCGCCGAAGTAGATCCCCCCGGTCAGCTCGCGCACGACCAGCAGGTCGGTGCCCTCGATCAGCTCGCGCTTGAGCGGGCTGGCGTCATACAGCGCCGGGACCGGCCGGACGGGCCGCAGGTTGGCATACAGCCCGAGGCCCTTGCGCACGCCGAGCAGGCCCTGTTCGGGACGCGGGCGGTCGGGATCCGTGGTGTCCCACTTGGGGCCGCCGACGGCGGCCAGCAGCACGGCGTCCGCGCGCCGGCATGCCGCGAGTGTCTCGTCGGTCAGCGCCACACCGTGGGCATCGATCGCCGCACCCCCGAACGCATGCTCCTCGTACTCCACCTCGGTCACCGCGTTCAGCACCTCGACCGCGGGGGCGATGATCTCGGGACCGATCCCGTCTCCGGGCAGCAGGACGATTCTGGGCGTCATCGGATCTGGGTCGCACGATCGGTCATCAGCGCCCGCAAGCTACACGGACGGGGCGAACTTGGTCGCGACGCCACCGGATCGGCGCGGGTGCTCATCCCGGCGCCAGCACCGGACACGCCGTGCGCCGGCGCAGCGCAGCGGCGCGGTAGCTCGCCGTCAGGCGCGCCAGGGGGTTGCGCGGGCGCGCCGGGAGCATGATCGCGTCGCAGCCGAATTCCACCGCGCCGTCGGCCAGCGCCTGCGCCGTCGATCCGAACAGCACCGTCATCTCGGCGGGCACCTCGAGCAGCCGTCCCGCGCGGTCGAGATCGGCCCGCGCCGCGTCGAGCAGCACGTCGTTCCACACCGCCGTCTGGCGCGGAAACCGCGTCACGAACCGTGACGGCCGCTCCAGCTCCACCACGACCACCACGGTCAGCAGGGTCCCGCTCCGCCGGGCCATCGCGTCGGCCGCGCGCACCGTCTCGTCCCCCCGAGCCGATCCCTCGTAGGCGACGAGAAGGTGCCGGTAGTCCACGGGTGGAGCTTACGTGTCGGGTGGCGAGCGCCGGAACGGAGGTGTGGCCGATTCCGGCGATCCCTTCGCCGCAATCGGCCACGCTCCCTACCCCCTCCGCCCGACCATGTTCAAGCGCACGTACTCGAGCACCAGCGGCACACCGGCGCGGGCCAGCACACGGTCGACGAACGGGCCACGAAGGCCGTCGGGGAGTGGGTCGAGGTGGCGGACGAGGCACACCGTCGAGACGAATGGGCGTGGGTCGGCCAACTCGACGCGCTTGGGCTCGAGCCAGCACGCGACCTCGGTGAATCCCGCCCGCTCGAGGCGCACCGCCGTCTCCTCGGCGCCGGCGTAGTTCCACGGCTTGCGCCAGCCGACGAAGTAGTGCTCGAACGGCTCCTCCTGGGCGACCGAGTCGGCCGCGCGGCGGAACGCGTCGATGTTGCCGCGGCCGCCGCACTGGGCCACCAGGCGTCCGCCCGGTGTGAGCAGGGCATAGAGCCGCGCGAACAGCCGCTCGTGATCTCCGATCCAGTGGAAGGTGGCGTTGGAGAACACCGCGTCGACAGGCTCGGGCAGCTCGAGATCGACGAGGTCCTGGCACAGGACCCGCGCCCGCTCGCCGAGCGTCTCGCGCGCGTGCTCGACCATCGACGGGGCCACATCGACCGCATACACGCGTCCCTGCGGCACCCGGTCGGCCAGCAGCGCGGTCACCCGTCCCGATCCGCAGCCGGCGTCGAGGACGACCTCGTCACCGCGGAGCTCGAGCCGTTGCAGCTGCTCGAGCGCCCAGCCCAACTGCGGGTCCGAGACGCGATCGTAGGTGGCCGCGTCCCAGTCGCGATCCGGGGCCGCGCTCACAGCGCGGTGGTGACGGGACCGGTGCGTTCGCGGTCGCGCTCGTAGGCCTCGATCGCCTCGGACTCGCCGAGCGTCAGCGCGATGTCGTCGAGCCCGTTCAGCAGCCGGTGCTTGATCTCCTGATCGATCTCGAAGCGAGCCGAGCCGCCGGGCCAGCGCACCTCCTGCGCGGCCAGGTCGACCTGGGCCTCGCCCGCCTCGCGGATCGCTGCGCACTGCTCCGCCGTCAACTCCACGGGCAGCAGCCCGATCTTGGTGCAGTTGGAGCGGAAGATGTCGGCGAAGCTGGGCGCGATGACGGCCTGAAAGCCATAGTCCTCGAGCGCCCACGGGGCATGCTCGCGGCTGGAGCCGCAGCCGAAGTTCCGTCCGGCGACGAGGATCGGGTTCTTCGGCAGCTCCCAGCCCGGCTGCTTGGCCCAGTCGTAGAACAGGAACTCGCCGAACCCCGTGCGCTCGACGCGCTTGAGGAACTGCTTGGGGATGATCTGGTCGGTGTCGACGTCATCGCGGTTGAGCACGCTGACGCGTCCGGTGATCGTTTCGATCGCTCTCATTTGCTCCACTCCCTGATGTCGACGAACCGGCCCTCGATGGCCGCGGCCGCGGCCATCTGCGGCGAGACCAGATGCGTGCGCCCTCCGCGGCCCTGGCGGCCCTCGAAGTTGCGGTTCGAGGTCGAGGCGCAGCGCTCACCCGGCGCCAGCGTGTCCGGGTTCATGCCCAGGCACATCGAGCAGCCGGCGCCGCGCCAGTCGAAGCCCGCGGCCCGGAAGACCTCGTCCAGGCCCTCCTGCTCTGCTTGCCGCTTCACCTGCTGGGAGCCGGGCACGACCATCGCGTACACGCTGTCGGCGACCCGGCGGCCGCCCACCACCGCGGCGGCGGCGCGCAGATCGCCGATCCGCGAGTTCGTGCACGAGCCGATGAACACGCGGTCGAGCGCGATCTCCTGGATCGGCGTCCCCGGCTCCAGCGCCATGTACTCGAGCGCGCGCTCGTCCTGCTCCGCGCCCGGCTCTGGGACCGACGCGGTCACGGGAACGACCATGCCCGGGGTCGTGCCCCAGGTGACCATAGGGCTGAGCGCCCCCGCGTCGACGACGATCTCGCGATCGAACGTCGCGCCTGCGTCGGTCTTGAGCGAGCGCCAGCTCTCGGGCACGTCGCCGGGGCCGCCGGGGCGCCCGAGCACCCACTCGAACGTGGTTGCGTCGGGCGCGATCATGCCGGCACGACCGCCGCCCTCGATGGTCATGTTGCAGACCGTCATCCGGCCCTCCATCGACAGCGCCTCGATCGCCGGGCCGGCGAACTCGACCACGTGCCCGACAGCGCCGTCGACGCCGATCTGTCCGATCGTGCCGAGAATCAGATCCTTGGCGGTGACGCCGAAGCCGAGCTCGCCGTCGTAGAGGACGCGCATCGAGCGCGGCTTTGACTGCACGAGGCACTGCGTGGCCAGGACGTGCTCCACCTCGCTGGTCCCGATCCCGAACGCCAGGGCCCCGAAGGCGCCGTGGGTCGCGGTGTGCGAGTCACCGCAGACGATCGTCATCCCCGGCTGCGTGACGCCGAGCTCCGGGCCGATCACGTGGACGATCCCCTGGTGCTCGGAGCCGAGCGAGAAGACCGGGATCCCGAATTCGGCACAGTTGCGCTCGAGCGTCTGCACCTGGACGCGGGACAGCTCGTCCTTGATCCGAGCCGCCACCGGCGTGCCGTCGGTGGGCACGTTGTGGTCGGCTGTGGCCAGCGTGCGGTCGGGCCGGCGCACCTTGCGCCCAGCCAGGCGCAAGCCGTCGAAGGCCTGTGGGCTCGTGACCTCGTGCACCAGATGGAGATCGATGTACAGGAGACCCGGCGCGACCTCGTGCGCGTCCCAGATCTTGTCGAACAGCGTCTGTGGCATTGGCTCAGCTCCTCCGGAGGCCGGCGCTCACGACCGCGAGCAGGACCGCCTCAGTGGTTCCGGGGTTCTCGAAATGATGGGGAAGATCGGCATCGAAGGTCACACAGTCTCCGGCCGCGAGCTCATGGCGCTCGGAGTCGCACGAGCAGCACGACGGTGCCCTGCTCGACCAGCGCCGTCTCACGGCTGCCCGGTTCGTGCATCGGTGGGTCGCCCGCGCCGCCGGTGTGGGCGCCCGCCGCCAGCACATGGCGGGAGAGCTCCGCCCGCTGGCCGGGCAGCGGCGGGGTCAGGATCTCGTACCGGTGGCCCCTGGCTCCGGTGGGCCCCTTGCGCCTCTCCGCCCTGCGCACGACGGTCACGGCGCCGTCCTCGTCGAGTCGCAGCAGCTGGGACAGCTTCAGCTCCAGTCCGGAGGCGATGCGCTCGGCCACCTGCAGGGTCGGGCTGGTCTCACCGCGCTCGACCTGCGAGAGCATCGGCGCGCTCACGCCCGAGCGCAGAGCGAGATCGCGCAGTGAGAGGTCCATGGCCTCGCGCAGCGCCCGGATGCGGGGCCCGACGGCGGGCAGTGTGTCCGAGGCGGCTACCGTCATACAAGCGTATGTAATCACATACGGCCGTCCGCCCTCGCCTTCGCCCTCGCCCTCGCGATCGCCGCGGCGGGGATCCGGGAGTGCGCTCCGGGTAGCCTCCGTTCATGATCTCGCGTCCCGACGTACTCGTCCTCGGAGCCGGCGGCGTGCTCGGCGAGGCGTGGATGATGGGAGTGCTGTCCGGGGTCGAGGACGCCACCGGCTTCGACCTGCGCCAGTGTGAGCACTTCGTCGGCACCTCGGCCGGCTCGATCGTGGCCGCGTACCTGGTCGCGGGCCGTCCCCCGACCCGGCCCAGCAGCGTCGGCGCCGAGATCGAGCTGGCCACCCCGCCCCTCCCCGACGGCCCGGTGGCGGCGGCGGCCCGCAGGGCGGCCCAGCGCGCGGGCCGCCTGGCACTGGCCGCGAGTGCGGGCGTCGCCCCGATCGCTCTGGCCGCGGCGAGTCCTGGGACGGCGCTCGTCCGCGCGGCGGTGCTGAACCGGATCCCGCGGCCGCCGGGCGCACTCGATGGCCTGCACCGAGCCGTCGCGGACTCGGGCGCCCGCTTCGACGGACGGCTGCGGATCGCCGCCGTCGATCGCCGCTCCGGCCGGCGCGTGATGTTCGGCAGCCCCGGCGCGCCCGGCGCCACCGTGGCGCAGGCCGTCGAGGCGTCGTGCACGGTGCCGTGGCTGTTCGCGCCCGTGACGATCGGCGGCCGCGAGTATGTCGACGGCGGCGTCTGGAGCCCGACCAATCTCGATGCTGCCCCGGCGGGCCGCGATACCCACGTCCTGTGCCTGAACCCGACCGCGGGGATCAACGGGCCGCACACGCTCGTCGCAGTGGCGCGCAACGTCGCGCGCTCGGCCGTCTCGCTCGAGATGCTGGCGTTGCGCCGCCGCGGCGCCATCGTGCAGACCCTGTGGCCCGACGCCGAGGCCGCCGCGGCGATGGGCGCGGACTTCATGAACCACGAGCCGCGCAAACGCGTGCTCGCCGCCGGCTACCGGCAGGGCCTGAGGATCGCCACGGCCGAGTCGCGCGCCGGCGGCGGCGGCGACCCGGCGGCGATCGGCGACTCCGCTACGGCGCGCTGACGGGCTCGGGCGCGGCCTGGGTCGCCGCCTCGGCCTCGGTCGTCACGCTCTGGCGGCGGATCGCGCTCGAGAGGGCCCGCACGTAGGCGCGGCCGGCGGCCTCGAGGATGTCCGTCGAGACGCCCTGGCCCGAGCCGGTGACGCCGCCGAGCTCGAGCACCACGGAGGTTTCCCCGAGCGCGTCCTGCCCGCCGGTCACCGCGTCGACCCGGAACTCGCGGAGCTTGGCCTCGCTGCCGGTGGCCGCGTTGATGGCGCGGAAGATCGCGTCGACGGGACCGTCGCCGGTGAACGAGCCGGTCACCTCCTCGCCCTCGGGTGTGCGGATCCCGACGGTGGCGTGCGGCGGCCGGCGCGAGGAGGCCTCGACGTCGAACCACTCGAGCTGGTACCCCACGATCTCGCCGCGGAGCTCGTCGGTCAGCAGCGCCTCGAGGTCCATCGCCGTGACCTGCTTCTTCTTGTCGGCGATCTCCTTGAACCGTTTGAACGCCGTGTTCAGCGTCTGGCCGGTGACCTCGAAGCCGAGCTCGGCCAGGGCCTGCTGCAGCGCGTGACGGCCCGAGTGCTTGCCGAGCACGATCGAGTTGGCCTCCAGCCCGACCGTGGTGGCGTCCATGATCTCGTAGGTGGTGCGCTCCTTGAGCACGCCGTCCTGGTGGATGCCCGACTCGTGGGCGAACGCGTTGCGCCCGATGATCGCCTTGTTGGGCTGCACCGAATAGCCGGTCAGTCGCGAGACCAGGCGCGATGTGCGGGCGATCTCTCGCGTGTTGACGCGCGTGTTCAGGCCGATGTCGGCCTGACGCGTGTGCAGCAGCATCACGATCTCCTCCAGCGACGCGTTTCCGGCGCGCTCGCCGATCCCGTTGATCGCGCACTCCACCTGCCGCGCACCGGCGCGTACGCCGGCGAACGAGTTCGCCACCGCCAGCCCCAGGTCGTCGTGGCAGTGGACCGAGAGCACGACGTCCCGCAGGCCCGGCACCAGCTCATACAGCCGGGTCAGAAAGGCCGAGTACTCGTGCGGCATCGTGTAGCCGACGGTGTCGGGGATGTTGATCGTGGTCGCGCCCTCGTCGATGGCGATCTGGCACACCTCGGCGGTGAACTCGACCTCGGCGCGGGTGGCGTCCATGGGCGAGAACTCGACGTCGTCGAGGTACTGCTTGGCGTGGGCCACCGCGGCCCGCGCCTGCCCCATGACGTCCTCACGCGTTGTCTGCAGCTGGTGCTGGATGTGGATGTCCGAGGTCGAGATGAAGGTGTGGATGCGAGGTCGCGGCGCGTCCCTGACCGCGTTCCAGGCCGCGTCGATGTCGGCCACGTGCGTGCGGGCGAGACCGGCGATCACCGGCCCATCGACCGTCCGCGCGATCGCCTGGACCGCCTCGAAGTCGCCCGGCGAGGTGATCGGAAACCCGGCCTCGATCACGTCCACGCCGAGCCGCGCCAGCTGCCCCGCGATCTCCAGCTTCTCCTGTGTGTTGAGCGAGATCCCGGGGACTGCTCGCCGTCGCGCAGCGTCGTGTCGAAGATCAGTACGCGGTTGGGGTCCTCGGGCCTGGTCATGTCACTCGTGCTCCTTCGCTTCTCGAACTTGGCTTCTTCTCGGTGCTGGTTCGCGGCTACGTGCGGCCGCCGGCGCGCTATTCCCCCTTGCGGGGGAGGAGAAGAAGTCGCAGGTCGAGACGGAGTGCCATGCACGCCGAAGCGTAGCAAGGGCGCGGCGGTCCGCAAGCCCCGCGGCGGGCGGCCTCAGGGGGCGTTCGCGTACAGCGCCGCGATCTCGGCCGCGTACTTCTCGGCGATCGGCCGGCGTTTGAGCTTCATCGTCGGCGTCAGCTCATCGCCGGCGGGAGCCCAGTCGGTCGGGAGGATCGTGAAGCGCTTGATCTGCTCGACCCGCGACAGATGCGAGTTGGCCCGCTCGACCCCCCGCCCCACCTCCTCGCGCACCGCCGCGTTGGCCGACATCGCCTGTGGGGAGGCGTCGGGCAGGCCGTGCTCGGAGGCGAACGCGGCCGATGCGTCGGGGTCGAGCACGATCAGGGCCACATTATAGGGGCGGCTGTCGCCGATCGCGATGGCCTGGCCGATCAGGGGACTGCCGGACTTCAGGTGCTGCTCGATGTTGGCCGGGGACATGTTCTTGCCGGCGGCGTTGATGATCAGTTCCTTCTTGCGGTCGACCATCTTCAGGTAGCCGTTCTCGTCGAAGGCGCCGATGTCGCCCGTGTGCAGCCAGCCGTCGCCGTCGATCGTCTCGGCCGTCTGGTCGGGCTGGTTGCGATACCCGGCCATCACGATCGGGCCCCGGACGAGGACCTCGCCGTCGTCGGCCAGCGCGATCTCGGTCCCGGGCAGCGGCGCACCGACGGTCCCGAAGCGGATCTTCTCCCGGGGCACGAGCGTCGCCACGCATGACAGCTCCGACATCCCCCACACCTCGCAGATCGGGATCCCGATCGCAGCGAAGAACTCGAACACATCGAGTGGGGTCGGCGCCGCGCCGACGAGGTAGGACTCGCAGCGGTCGAAGCCCAGCCGGGCCCGGAGCGGGGCGAAGATCAGCTCCTCGGCGCGTTCGCAGGCCTCGCGCAAGTCGTCCGGGACCGGCTCGCCGGCCTGTTCGGCCCGCACCCGGCGCAACCCGAGCGCGATCGCGTCTCGGGTCGCGGTGCACCGGGCCTCGTCGGGCTCGGCCGCGATCCCGGCCTCGAGCGCCGCCTTCAGCTTCTCCCACATGCGCGGGACGCTGCCGAAGCGGGTGGGGCGAGCATCGGCGACATGCGCGAACACCTGCGCCGGATCCGGGCAGGTTGTGATCGTCGGGCCCCAGACCATCTGCCCGTAATGGTTCAGGCCTCGGTCCGCGATGTGCGCGTTGGGCAGGAACGAGACGATCGCCCCGCCGTCCGAGCGCCACTGCGTCGCGGCATCGAGGGCCCGGCACTCGGCCAGCTCGTTGGCGTGGGTGAGCTGTACGCCCTTGGGCGGGCCTGTCGTGCCGGAGGTGTAGATCAGCGTCAGCACGTCTTCAGGCGCAACCGCGCGCCACGCGGCCTCGAAGTCGAAGTCCGGGCCCGGGTCGGCGGCCTCGAGGTCCGCGAGCGAGATCGTGTCGTCGTGCTCGGCGTCGAGCACGACGAGATGCTCGACCGATCCGTCCTCGGCGATCGCGGCGCGGGCGCGATCCTCGAACGCCGCCTCGACGATCATCACGCGATTGGCCGCGTCAGCGAGGAGATAGGCGATCTGCTCGGGCGATGAGGTGTTGTAGATCGAGAACGGTGTCGCGCCCAGGTGCGCCACGGCCGTGTCGAGGAGGTGGAACTCGGGTCGGTTGGTGAGCACGAAGCCGACCGTGTCGCCGCGCCGCACGCCGAGCGCGTGCAGTCCCCCCGCCAGTCGCCGCACCCGCTCGGCGTACTCGGCGAAGGTGATCGCGACGCCGTCCTGGATCGTGCGCAGCGCCACCTGGCCGGCGCGCTCGGCCGCGGTGATCTGGAACGCCTCGCACATCGTGCGCGCGTCGAGCGCACGCGGGCGCTGGCGCTGTCCCGGTCGCATGCCCACCGCAGCCTCCATCGGTGCGTAGTCCTACCACGAATCACGACCCTACGGGGTGAGAACCACCTTTCCCACGTTGCGCCGTTCAGAGATGAAGCGGTGCGCATCGGCGGCGCGATCGAACGGGAACGACTCGGCCACCACGGGACGGATCGTGCCGTCGCTCAGCAGCTCCGTGAGCGGCGCGGTCCAGCGCTCGGCGCTGCCGAGCTCGTCCCACAGAGTCAGCACGTTGAGCCCGATCACCGTCTTCGACTCGGACATCTGCTTGAGCAGGTTGAAGCGCGGCATCAGCAGCGCCGTGCGCGCGGCCGCCACGAGATCGCGGCTCTCGCCCGAGACGACTCCGGAGGCGCCGAAGCAGACCAGCCGCCCTCCGGCGCGGAGCAGGTTGTAGCTGCGACGGTAGCTGCGTCCGCCGATCGAATCCATCACGAGGTCGAGCTTGGGGACGGTGCGCTCCCATCCGCCCCGTGTGTAGTCGACCGGGTGGTCGACGCCGAACCCGCGGATCGCGTCGTGCTTGCCGGGCGACGCCGTCCCCCACACCTCGGCCCCGATTCGCTTGGCGATCTGCGTCGCCGAGATCCCGACCCCGCCGGCGGCGGCGTGGATCAGCACCCGCTCGCCGGGCTGCAGGTTGCCGGCGCGGACGAGGGCCTCCCAGGCCGTCGTATAGGTGATCGGGATCGCGGCGCCCTGCTCGAAGCTCATCGACTCCGGGAGCACGATCACGCCGTCGAGCCTGGCCACGGCCCGCTCGGCATACCCGCCGAAGCGCACAGGCGCGACCACGCGGTCGCCGACCGAGAGCCGGCCGTCGACGCCGTCGCCGAGCTCGGCGATCGTCCCGGCCACCTCGTAGCCGACCACGCACGGGGGCTTGGGGGCGTCGGGATAGAACCCGAGGCGCGCCATCAGGTCGGCGAAGTTGACTCCGGCGGCGCGGACGTCGATGAGCGCCTCGCCGCGACCGGGGCGCGGGTCCGAGCGCGGTTGGACCTCGAGCACCTCGGGTCCGCCGTGCTTGGTGATGACGACCGCGCGCACGGATCTACAGGCTGACCGTGCGGCCGGCGACGAAGCCGTCGCTGGCGACGATCTCGTCGATCACCTTCTTCGGCATCGGGCTGTCGGTGGTGATGGCCATCGTGGCGATCCCGCCGTTGCCGGCGCCGCCCTCATCGGGCTGGCGGCCGACCGCGGCCGAGATGATGTTAACGCCCTCGCGGCCGCAGACAGTGCCGACGCGGCCGATCATCCCGGGCAGGTCGCGGTAGCGGAACAGGGTGAGATGGTCCTCGAGCTGGAGGTCGAAGCGATGGCCCCACGCCTCGAGCAGGTGCGGTCGCGTGCGCCGGCCGATCACGGTTCCGACCACGCGCACGGCTGTGTCGCTGCTCGAGACCGTGACCCGGATCAGGTCGGTGTAATCGCGCGCACTGGAGCGCTTGGTCTCCGAGACCTCGATCCCCCGCTCGTCGGCGATCGTCGGGGCGTTGACCTCGTTGACGTCCTCCTCGGTGTGGCCCTGGAGCACGCCGAGCAGCGCCTGGATCGAGAGCAGCCGTGTGTCGCGATCGGCCACGCGGCCGAGGAACTCGGTCTGCACGCGGTCGATCGAGGAGCCCTCCGAGAGGGCGACGGCGATCCGCCCCAGTGAGCGGCAGAGCGGGACGAACGGACCCAGCACCTCCATGTCCTCGGCCGGTATCGCCGGCACGTTGACGGCGCTGCTGACCACGCCGCCGGTCAGCGCGGCCACGACCTGCTCGGCCGCCTGGTAGCCGGCCCGATCGGTCGCCTCGGCCGTCGAGGCGCCGAGGTGCGGCGTGACGATCACGTTCGGATATCCGAACAGCGGATGTTCGGTGATCGGCTCGGAGCGGAACACGTCGAGGGCGGCGCCGCCGACCTGGCCGGAATCGAGCGCGGCCTTGAGGTCCTCGTCGACGACGAGCGGGCCGCGAGCGACGTTGAGGATGCGCACGCCGTGCTTGCACTTGGCGAGCGCTTTGGCGTCCAGCCAGCCCTCGGTGTCCGGTGTCTTGGGCAGGTGGAGAGTGAGGAAGTCGGCCACGGCATAGACGTCGTCGGAGGACTCGGCCTTCTCGACCCCGAGCTCGCGGTAGCGCTCGGCGCCCACATAGGGGTCATACGCGACCACCCGCATGCCGAAGCCGCGGGCGCGGTGGGCGACGAGCTGGCCGATCCGCCCGAAGCCGAGGATCCCGAGCGTCTTCTCGTACAGCTCGACCCCGGAGAACTTCGAGCGCTCCCAAGAGCCACCGATCAGCGACGCGTGGGCCTGGGGGACGTTGCGGGCCAGCGAGAGCAGCAGCGCCATCGTGTGCTCGGCGGCGGTGATCACGTTGGACTGGGGCGCGTTGGCCACGACGATCCCGCGCTTCGTCGCGGCCGGGACGTCGACGTTGTCCACGCCGACGCCGGCCCGGCCGACGGCGCGCAGGCGCGTGGCGCGGTCGAGCAGCGAGACGTCGAGGTTGGTCGCCGAGCGGATCAGGATCCCCTCGTAGTCGCCGATCCGATCGCCCAGCTCCTCCGGCGTCCACCCGACACCGAGCTCGACGTCGAAGTGCTGCTTGAGCAGGTCGATCCCCGAATCGCCGATCTTCTCGGCCACCAGCACGCGCGGGCGCCCGTTGTGGGCGGCGGTCTCGGTCGCGCTCATGCCATCCGCTCCAGGACCCAGTCGATGGACGCGGTCAGCGCCTGCACGTCGGCGGGATCGGTGGCCGGGAACATCGCCACCCGCAGCTGGTTGCGCCCGAGCTTGCGGTAGGGCTCGACATCGACGATCCCGTTGGCGCGGAGCGTGGCGGCAAGCGCCGCGGCGTCGACGGCCTCGTCGAAGTCGATCGTGCCCACGACCAGCGAGCGCTTGGCGGCGTCGGCGACGAACGGCGTCGCGTGCGGGGAGGCCTCGGCCCAGCCGTACAGGTGCCCGGAGGAGGCAATCGTCCGCGCGACCATGGCGTCGAGACCCCCGCCCGCGAGCATCCACTCGATCTGATCGGCGAGCAGGAACAGCGTCGCGATCGCCGGCGTGTTGTACGTCTGGTCCTTGCGGGAGTTCTCGAGCGCGGTCGTGAGCGAGAGAAAGTCGGGCATCCAGCGACCGCCGGGCCGGGCCTGGTCGAGCTCGGCGATGCGGGCGAGCGCCGCCGGGCTGAGCAGCGCCAGCCACAGGCCGCCGTCGGAGGCGAACCCCTTCTGGGGCGCGAAGTAGTAGACGTCGGCGTCGGCGACGTCGACAGGCAGACCGCCGGCGCCCGAGGTGGCGTCGATGAGAACCAGCGCATCGGCGGACCCGGCCGGCCGCCCGACCGGCAGCATCACGCCGGTCGAGGTCTCGTTGTGCGCCCACGCGATCACGTCGGCGGCCGGGTCGGACACGGGTGCGGGCGCGTCGCCCGGGTCCGCGGAGACCACGATCGAATCCGACAGGAACGGCGCCTGACGCGTGCAGGCGGCGAACTTGGAGGAGAACTCGCCGTAGGTCAGGTGCAGGGCGCGCTCGCGCACGAGCCCGCACGTGGCCGCGTCCCAGAAGGCCGTCGTGCCGCCGTTGCCGAGCGCGACCTCGTATCCGTCCGGCAGTGAGAACAACTCGGTCAGGCCCGCGCGGATGCTCGCGACCAGCTGCTTGACCGGCGCCTGGCGATGCGAGGTGCCCATCACCGCCGCGCCCTCGGAGGCAAGGCGGGCAAGCTGCTCGGGACGGATGCGGGAGGGCCCGGAGCCGAAGCGCCCGTCGCCGGGCTTCAGCTCGTCGGGGATCTTCAGGAGTGTTTCTGACCCGGTCATGCGGCTCCTCGGAATTGTCGGGATCTACATGCCCAGGCGCGCGGCGGTTGATGCCGTCGCTTCCCGATGGTCAAGTCCACCCGTAAGCGCCAGTCACGACGGCAGGCGCCCAGTGTAGCGAGGTGCTACTCCTGAAACTCCGTGTCGATCCAGTCCATCTGGGAGCGCAGCTCCTTGCCCACGACCTCGACCTGGTGGCCCGCCTGCTCCTCGCGCATGCGCTTGAAGTTCTCCTGGCCGGCGCGGTTCTCGGCGATCCACTCGCGGGCGAAGTCGCCGGACTGGATCTCGCCCAGCAGCTGCTTCATCGCCGCCCGCGACTCATCGCCGATCACGCGCTTGCCCCGCGTGAGGTCGCCGTACTCGGCCGTGTTGGAGATCGAGTACCGCATGCCGGCGATCCCCTTCTCGTACATCAGATCGACGATCAGCTTCAGCTCGTGCATGCACTCGAAGTAGGCCAGCCGGGGGTCGTAGCCCGCGTCGACCAGCGTCTCGTAGCCCGCCCGGACCAGCTCGGTGACGCCGCCGCACAGCACGGCCTGCTCGCCGAACAGGTCGGTCTCCGTCTCCTCGCGGAAGGTCGTCTCGATCACGCCGCCGCGGGTGCAGCCGATGCCCTTGGCGTAGGCGAGCGCGAGCTCCAGCGCCCCGCCACTCGCGTTCTGGTGCACCGCGACGAGACCGGGGACCCCCGAGCCCTCGAGGTACTGCCGGCGCACGAGGTGCCCGGGCCCCTTCGGTGCCACCAGGGCGACGTCGACATCCGGCGGCGGCACGACCTCGCCGTAGTGGATCGAGAAGCCGTGGCCGAACAGGAGCAGGTTGCCGGAGGCGATCCCGTCCTTGACCCCCGACTCCCACACCTGCCGGTGGAGCTCGTCGGGCACGAGCATCATCACGACGTCGCCCCGGCTGGCCGCCTCGGCCGGCTCGGCGACCTCGAGGCCGTGCTCGCGGGCCTTGGCCACGCTGCCGGAATCCGATCGCAGGCCGACCACGACCGATACGCCCGAGTCCTTGAGGTTCAGGGAATGGGCGTGGCCTTGGGAGCCCCAGCCGATGATCGCGACGGTCTTGCCGTCGAGGAGTGAGAGGTCTGCGTCGTCGTCGTAGAACATGCGAGCGGTCCGGTCTAGATGGGATGATCGTGGCGCGAGACCCTAGCGGACCGGGTGCGAAGGCCCTGGTCAGCCGGTGGCGACGGCGACCAGCGACCGCCCCGGGTAGCGCACGGATCCGTCCTCAGCGGTGAACGGGTCGGCCAAGTTCGCGATCTCCGTCTCGACGGCCGTGCGCTCGGCTTCCGAGAGGCCCGCCATGGCATCGCGGAAGGCGCCGGACATCTCGAGCGACTCCTCGATGAAGGCCGCGATGCTCGGGGCCGGACGCGCGATGTCGACCGCGTCGACGGTGACCTCACCGAAGCCCGCGTCCTCGAGCAGCTCGGACAGCCGGCCCGGTGGGGACAGGGTGAACATGCCCGGCTGCGCGGGGTCCGGGGGCGGCACGTGGCCGTATTTCATCAGCGCCCGCATGGGGATCGAGGCCCACGGATTGCGATCGGGCGCGTCCCACACGGCGACGGCGATCCGGCCGCCCGGGCGCAGCACGCGCCGGGTCTCCCGCGCGGCCGCCTCTGGGTCGAGGATGAGCATGATCCCCCAGCGGCACAGGATCGCATCCACGCTCGCGGTCGGCAGGTCGATCCACTCGAGCTCGAGGCGCCGGAAGCGCACGTTCTCGATCCCCATCGCCGCCGCGCGTCCGCGGGCCACGTCGAGCATCGCCTCGGCCGCATCGCTCGAGATCAGCGTGCCGCCGGGCGCGATCAGCTCGGCGGCGAGAAAGCCGGTGTCGCCGGGGCCCGCCGCCAGCTCGAGCAGCTCCTGCCCGGGCTGCAGCTCGAGCCGATCGATCATCCACTCGGAGACCGGCATCCCGAAAGCGCGCAGGTCGTCCGCGTGCTCGCCCCACGCCGCCGCCGCGCGCTCCCAGGAGTCGAGCTGCTCGGCCCGGGCCGCGTCGGCCGCGGCGCTGAGGTCGGGGCTGTCGCTGGCGCTGGAATCGCTCATGTCTTGTAACGCCTCCGTTGCGAGAGCCGGCGCGTGATCTCACCGAACGCTCCCTCGATCTGTGTGCTCAGGCGCTGCTGGAAGATCGACAGGAGCGCTTCGGAGGCGATCGGCCGCAGCCGCTCGATCGCCTCCTCGATCTCCGGCCACAGCTCGGGCGGCATGTCGGCCTGCTGAAACGGTTTCCACACCTCGCGCAGGAACAGCTTCACGAACGCCCGTGAGACCGCATCGCAATGCTTCTCGATCTCCTCCAGCACGGTCAGCGCGCTGCCCAGTGAGATGCCCCGCCCGACGACCTCCTCGGCCACCGCCAGCAGCGACGGGCTCGGCACCTCGTACTGATCGTTGCCCACGGGGACGAGCACGCCGAGCTTCTGGGCCTTGGCCATGACCTCCGGCGCCTCCTCGACCGAGACCTTGAACCGCTCGCCGAGCTCCGCCAGCGACAGCGTCTCGGGTGCTTCGCCCGGCATCGGCGCGGTCAAAGTCTCCTTGAAGCGCAGCAGCCGCTCCGCTGTGCCGTGCGTGTCATCGAGCAGTCGCTTGATCCCGTTGAGGTTGAACCCCTCCTCCTGCAGGTCGCGGATCAGCCGCAGCTGGGCAACGTGCTCGGGCCCGTAGTACCCGACCCGCAGCCGCACCTCCGGCGGAGCCAGCAGCCCCCGTGCCTGGTGCGAGCGGATGTTGCGCACCGACATCCCCGACGCCGCCGCCAGCTGCTCGATCGTCAGCACATTCACATACTCGACGAGCTCATCGCTCACAGCCATCGGCACATCATACGAACGGTTGACGTCACCAAGGGCGATGTGACGTGGGTGGTGTCTTATGGCGGGTGGAGGTGACGATGCCTGGACACCGCGAGACGGTGTGCCGGGGCTCGCGCCCGGCTGGGCTCGCTCTGCCGGGCGCCGGCACCCGCCCCACCATGCTCGCGGTGTCCGGCACCGGCGCGCCGAGCGCCCACGCCCGAACGAAGCGTCAGCCACTCCCGCCGCAAGAGCTTCCCCGAGACCGTCCTCGGCAGGGCGTCGGCGAAGGCGATCGACTTGGGACAGCGTGCGAGGCGCGATGCGCAGTGTGCGCTCAGGTCCTCGCCCGACGCCGCGGCTCCGGTGCGCAGGACGACGGTGGCCACGATCGCCTCGCCCCACTCGGGGTCGGGCCGCCCGTGGACGGCGGCGTCGGCGACGGCCGGATGCTCGAGCAGGATCGCCTCGACCTCGGCCGGGGCGACGTTCTCGCCGCCGGTGACGATCGTGTCGGCCTTGCGTCCGGTGATCGACAACCGGCCGTTGCCGTCGAGGGCGCCGAGGTCGCCGGTGTGGAGCCAGCCGTCGGCGGCGAGCGCGCCGGCGGCGACGGTCGGGCCGCGCACGAGCACCTCGCCGTCGTTCGCGATCCGCAGCTCGACGCCCGGCAGCGGCCAGCCGCCGGTGGCGATCTGGGAGCAGGCCTCGGTCATGCCATAGGTCGGGGCGACCGGGACGCCCGGCCGCGCGGGCCCGGTCGAGCAGCGCCGGCGCGATCGGGCCGCCGCCGAGCAGTGCCCAGCGGAGCGTCGGCGGGTGCTCGAGGCCGGCGTCGAGCAGCCGCGCGAGCATCGTCGGCACGAGCGAGACGACCGTGATCGCCTGCGCCGGGTCGGACAGCAGCCCCGCCACCGCGTCGGCGTCGAAGCGCTCGCGGAGCACGGCCGTGGTTCCGTAGATCGCGCTGCGGAACAGGATCGACAGGCCGCCGACGTGGGTCAGCGGCATCGGGCACAACCACCGCTCGGCCTGGTCGAGCCCGAGCGCGACGGCCGAGCCGAGCGCGCTCGGCGAGCCAGTTGCCGTAGCTGAGCGCCACCGGCCGCGGTTGCGACGTCGTCCCCGACGTATGCACCACGGTCGCGACCTCCTCGGTCCACAGCGTGCGGGTGCCGGTGACCGGCGGACCCGCATAGTGGCGCATCGACCAGCAGGGCCGCGCCCGCCGCGCGGCCGGCGCGCTCGGCGGCGCCCAGCCGCAGGTCGATCGGGACCGCGACCGCGCCGGCCTGGAGACAGCCGTGCAGAGCGGCGACGAAGTCCGGGCCGGCGGGGAGGGCGAGCGCGACGCGGTCGCCGGGCGAGACCCTCTCAGCGAGCAGTGCGCCCGCCGCGCGGCGGGCGCGATCGTCCAGCTCCGCGTAGGTGAGCTCCGTGTCCGGGGTCGCGAGGGCGATCCGCTCGGGTCGCATTCGGGCGGCGCGGTCAAGCCAGGCGTCCATGGGCACACGGTAGTCTCCGGCGCCGCACCATCCGCCACAGGAGGTTCATGTGTCCGTCACCTGGCAGGCGGCCGGCGACTACTCGGATATCCGGTACGAGCTCTCGACCGGCGAGAACGCCGGTATCGCCAAGATCACGATCAACCGGCCGGAGGTCCGCAATGCGTTTCGGCCCGAGACGGTGGTCGAGCTCGCCGACGCGTTCGAGCGGGCGCGGGAGGATCACTCGGTGGGTGTCGTGATCCTGACCGGTGAGGGACCGGATGCCTTCTGCTCCGGCGGCGACCAGCGGGTGCGCGGCGCACGGGGCGGGTACGTGAGCGGGGCCGATCCGGCCGCCGCGGGCGCGCAGCCGGGGGTCGGGCGCTTCCACGTCACCGATCTGCACATCCAGATCCGGCGACTGCCCAAGCCGGTCGTGGCGATGGTCGCCGGCTACGCAATCGGTGGCGGCCACGTGCTGCAGGTCGTGTGCGATCTGACCATCGCCGCCGACAATGCCCGCTTCGGGCAGACCGGCCCCAAGGTCGGCTCGTTCGACGGCGGCTTCGGGGCCAGCGTGCTCTCGCGGCTGGTGGGCCCGAAGAAGGCCAAGGAGATCTGGTTCCTGTGCCGCCAGTACGACGCCCGGCAGGCGCTCGAGATGGGCCTGATCAACACGGTCGTCCCGCTCGAGCAGCTCGAGGAGGAAACCGTCCAGTGGTGCCGCGAGATGCTCGCGCTGTCGCCGTTCTCGCTGCGGCTGCTGAAGGCGAGCTTCAACGCCGACGAGGACGGCCTGGCCGGCATCCAACAGCTGGCGCACGATGCCAACCTGCTCTTCTACATGAGCGAGGAGGCGCTCGAGGGTCGCAGCGCATACCTCGAGAAGCGCGTCCCCGACTTCTCGCAGTTCCCGCGGCGACCGTGATGCGCCCGACTCCAGCGAGCAGCGGCTGATGGCCTCGGAGACCTCGGCCTCCCCGAACGGGATCCGCATCTGGCTGATGGCCGCGCGGGTCCGGACGCTGCCCGCCGCGGTGGCGCCGGTGCTCGTCGGCACGGCGCTGGCCGGCTTCATGCACGTCTTCTATCCGCTGCGGTTCATCGCCGCCCTGATCGGAGCGATCTTCATCCAGGTCGGGACGAACCTGTCCAACGACTACTCCGATGCCCGGCGCGGAGCCGACACCGAGGACCGCCTCGGCCCGGTGCGGGTGACCGCCGGCGGCCTCGTGCCCCCGAAGCAGGTTCTCATGGCCACCTACGTGTCGTTCGGGATCGCCGTGCTCGCCGGGATCTACCTGATCGCCGTGGCCGGCTGGCAGCTGCTGATCGTCGGCGCCGCTTCGATCCTCGCCGGCGTGCTCTACACGGGCGGGCCGCGAGCCGTACGGCTACGAGGGACTCGGCGAGGTGTTCGTGTTCCTGTTCTTCGGGATCGTCGCCGTGGCCGGCTCGTATTTCGTGCAGACCACGCACCTCGACTGGGAGGCATTCGCGCTGGCGGTGCCCGTCGGGCTGCTGGCGTCCGGCGATCCTGGTCGTCAACAACGTCCGCGACATCGACACCGACCGGCGCGCCGGCAAGCGCACGCTGGCCGTCCGGCTCGGCCGCGACCGAACCCGGACGATGTTCGCGGCGATGGTCTACTCGCCTATCTGCTGACCCCTGTCACGTGGTTGTTCGGGCCGCTGCGGCCCTGGGTGCTGCTGCCCTGGCTGACATTGCCGCTCGCCGCCCCCGTGGTGCGCACCGTGCGCAACCACACCGACGGCGCGCTCGCTCAACCAGGCGCTGGCGCAGACCGGGATGCTGCAGCTGGCGTTCTGCACGCTGCTCGCCGCCGGGCTGCTGCTCAGCCGGTGACGCGGCGCCCGCAGCCGCGCCCGAGAGCGTCCGCGTGAAGGTGCGGATCGAGCCGGTTCGGGCGTCGCTGCGCACGCCGTTCGCCGCCGCCTACGGAGCGGTGTCGGAGCGCGCGCTGCTCGTCCTCGCTCTGGAAGGGGCCGACGGCGTGAGCGGCGCGCGGCGAGGCGGCGCCGCTCGAGCTCTACGACGGCGTCAGCCTCGACGCGGTGCGCGCGGCGCTCGAGGACTGCCGGGCGACGCTCGAGGCCTCCGACGGGCGCGACCGCGCCGAGCTGCTGGCCGCCTGCCGTGAGAAGGCGGTGCTGCCCCAGGCGGTGGCCGCGATCGATCTCGCGCTGTGGGATCTCGCCGGACGCCGGGCCGGGATGCCGGTGCGCGAGCTGCTCGGCGCCGGCGACGCCGGACCGGTCGAGCTGAACGCCACGATCGCGGCCGAGGACCGCGCCGGCGCCGCGGAGGCGGCCGCGGCGGCGGTGGCCGCGGGCTTCGGCTGCGTGAAGCTCAAGGTCGGGGTCGGCGACGACGCCGGGCGGCTTGCCGCCGTGCGCGCCGCGGTCGGCCCCGCCACTCGCATCCGGGTGGACGCCAACGGTGCCTGGTCGCCGGCCGAGGCGATCGCCTGGCTGCGGGTCCTGGCGCCGGCGGGGATCGAGCTGTGCGAGGAGCCGGCGTCCGGCCTCGAAGCGATCGCCCGAGTCGCCGAGGCGGTCGGCGGTGCCGGTGTCGCTCGACGAGAGCGCCGCGCTGCCGGGGGCGCTGGCCGCGCGGGCCTGCACCGCGATCTGCCTGAAGGTGGCCCGCTGCGGCGGGATCTCGGGTCTGATCGACGCCGCCGCGCAGGCCCGCAGCGTGGGCTACGAGGTCTACCTCGCCTCGACGCTCGACGGGCCGCTGGGCATCGCGGCGGCGCTGCACGCCGCCGCGGTCATCGCTCCCGACCGGCCGTGTGGGCTGAGCACGCTGGAGCTGTTCGACCGCGCCGATCCGCTCGGCCGTGACCGGGACCGGATCCCCTGGCCAGCGGGTTCGGGCCTCGGTGACGGGCTGCTCGCCTGGTACGGCCTGGACTAGGGACCGGCGCCGGCTGGACGGCACGGCGGGACTAGGGATTCCACGCGGGCCCGTGTGTGCGCGCGTTTCCGGGGACGGTCGAGCCTCGAATGGCGGCCGACCTCTCGACCGGCTGCTGATCATCGGTTCGCCACGGCCGGCGATCTCGGTGCCCGACCGGCCGGGGAAGGGAGTGACAGGTCTTTCCCGTCGACCCGCCCGATGCACCGGATTCCAAGGGTGCATAAGTCGCCAAAGCAGCGCCGCGCAATCGACTTTGCGCGCCTAAGCGCCTCACAGGCGCTTACCCGGCCCAAGAACCCATCGGTTGGGTCAATTTGTCGAGATACGCACCGCCGTCCCCGGAGCCGCCCAGTCGACCGAGGCGCTCACCTGCCCCAAGAAGAGCCGAATCGCGTCACCGTACCCCTACTATAGCTAGCGGGCAGGCGCCGGCGATCGCCGCGGCGACGAGCTCCGGCGCCTCGAGATGCACGGCGTGCCCCGCGCCGGCAGCGCGCTCGAGCCGCGCGCACGGCATCGACGCCGCCATGCGCTCGCCGATCGCCGTGAACTTCTCGTCGCGCTCGCCGACCAGCAGCGTGACCGGGATGGCAAGCTCGCCGAGCCGGTCCCACACCGGATCAAGGGCGCCCGTCCCCAGGCCGCGCAGCGCCGCGGCGAGCCCGGCGGGCGTGCTCCGGAGCCGATCGGCGTGGGCGGCCGCGAGCACCTGGGGCGGCTGCCCCGCCAGCACCGGGGTGGCTGCCCACCGTCGTGCCAGCGCACCGATCGGGAGCCGCTCGAGCTCGTCGGCGAGCCGCTCGTCGGCCTCGCGCCGGGCCGCGCGCTCCGCCGCGGCGGCGAGCCCGGGGCTCGCTCCGATCAGGAGGAGCCGCTCGACGCGATCCGGCATCGCCAGCGCGGCGTGGAGCGCGATCCGCCCGCCCATCGAGTAGCCGGCGAGGGTGAACCGCGGGCCCTCGAGCGCCTCGAGGTCGGCCAGGACGCCGCCCAGCGTCACCGGCCGGCGCGCCGACGCGTGACCATGACCGCGGATGTCGGGGGCCAGCGCCCGGTAGCGTTCGCCCAGCGCCGTGACCACAGGGTCCCAGCTCCGTCCCGTATGCGTGAAGCCGTGGAGGAGCACGAGGTTCGGCGCCATGAGCAACATCATGACCGCCACCGACAGCTACCTGCTGCTGCGCGCCCTGTGCGACGAGCTCGCCCGGTGCGGGATGGAGCACGCGTGCACCTCGCCCGGCTCACGCTCGACGCCCGTCGTGCTCTCCCTCGTGCGCGAGCCGGGCATCCGGTGCTGGTCGCACATCGACGAGCGCTGCGCGGGCTTCTTCGCCCTCGGCGCCGCCAAGGCGAGCGGGGTGCCGGTGGCCGTCGCCTGCACGTCCGGGACGGCGGCGGCGAACCTCGCCCCGGCGGTGATCGAGGCCCACCAGGCCCGGGTGCCGTTGATCGTGCTCACCGCCGACCGCCCGCCGGAGCTGCGCGATGTCGGGGCTGGGCAGACGATCGACCAGCTCAAGCTCTACGGCGACGCCGCGAAGTGGTTCGTCGAGCTCGGGACCCACGAGGCCACGCCCGAGCGCCTGCGGTGGATCCGCGCGCTGGCCTGCCGCGCCTACTGGACCGCGCTCGGCGGCCGCCCCGGTCCCGTCCATCTGAACATCCCGCTGCGCGAGCCGCTCGTGCTCGACGGGCCGCTGCCGGACGACAGCGGCCGGCCCGACGGCCGGCCGTGGATCAGCGTGCGCCGGCCGACCCCACGGTCGGCGGCGGCCCCTTCACCGTGCCGCGCACCCGTGCGCTCAGGGGCGTGATCGTCGCCGGCCGCGAGGAGCGCCACCGCGATCTCGGAGCGACCGCCGCGCGTGTGGCCGAGCGCGCGGGGTTCCCGCTGCTCGCCGACCCGTTGTCCGGGGCTCGCCACGGTCCGGCGGCGATCGCCCATTACGACCTGCTGCTGCGGGATGCGGCGCTCGGCCGCGAGCTCGCCCCCGAGCTGGTGATCCGGGTCGGCGACCTGCCGACCTCCAAGCCGCTGCGGACGTGGCTTGCCGGCCTCGGCGACACCCCGCAGCTCGCGCTCGATCCCGAGCAGTCCTGGCAGGACCCCGCCGGCGTCGTGAGCGCGGTGCTCGACGGCGAGCCGGCGGCCACGTTGGAGGCGATCGTCCCACACCAACCCGGGGATCCGGACTGGCTGGCGGCGTGGCGCGCGGCCGATGACCGCGCCGGGCGCGCGATCGACGACGAGCTCGGACGATGAGCTGTCCGAGCCGCTCGTGGCGGCGCGGCTCGGCGACTGGCTCGGGTCCGACGCGACGCTGTTCGTCGCCTCCTCGATGCCCGTGCGCGACGTCGAGCTGTTCTTCCCGATCCACGAGGACACACCGCGGGTCCTGTCCAATCGCGGCGCGAACGGAATCGACGGCACCGTCTCCTCCGCGTTCGGCGCCGCCGCCGCCGGCGCCGGCCCGGTGGTGCTGTTGATCGGCGACGTCGCGCTCGCCTACGACCTCGGCGGCCTGCTCGCGGCGCGACGACTCGCGCTGGGACTGACGATCGTGTTGCTCAACAACGATGGCGGCGGGATCTTCCACTTCCTGCCCGTGGCGAGCCAGACGGATGCGTTCGAGGAGCACGTCGCCACGCCGCACGGGCTCGAGTTCGGCCGGGCCGCGGGCCTGTACGGGTGCGGTTACGAGCGCCCGGCCGACCTCAGTGCGCTCGAGGCCGCGGTGCGGCGCTCGATCGCCGCCGTCGCCGGGACAACGATCATCGAGGTGCGGACCGACCGCAGCGCGAACCTGGCCCTGCACCGTCGCGCGGCCGAGGCGGGGCTGGCCGCCGCCCGCCAGGGCTGAGCACCGGCGCCCGCGAGCGCCGCGAGCTATCCGGCGAGCACGGGCAGCATTGCGGCCAGCTTGATCTCGCTCTCCGCCAGCTCCGCGGCCGGGTCGGAGTCGCGCACGATGCCGCACCCGGCGTAGCAACTGGCCAGCGTGCCGCTCACGAGCGCACAGCGCAGCGCGACGCAGAACTCGCCGTCGCCGGCCGCGTCGGTCCAGCCGACCGGTCCCGCGTACCAGCCGCGGTCGAGCCCCTCGAGGGCGGGGATCAACCGCTCGGCCCGGTGCAGCGGCTCACCGCCGACCGCCGGCGTGGGATGCAGCAGGCCGGCGAGCTCGACGGCGCCGATCGGGGCGGCGAGCTGGGCGCGGATCGGCGTCGCCAGATGCTGGATGTTGGCCACCCGCACGAGGACGGGCTCCGGGGCCGCGGTCACCCACACCGAGTGTGGGCGCAGCGCGCGAGCGATGCGGCGGACGACGATCGCGTTCTCCTCACGATCCTTGTCGCTCTGGCGCAGCTGCTCGCCGAGGTGATCATCGACCGCGGGATCGGCGCTCCGGCGGGCCGATCCGGCCAGCCCGACCGTGCTCGCCCGCTGCCCCTCGCGCCGGACGAGCAGCTCGGGACTGGCGGCGAGGAACGTCGATGCGCCCCGCCCGACCGCGAACACGTAGCAGGAGGGGAACTCCTCCCGCAGCACACCGAGCACGGCGCCGGGGGAATGCTCGACGGGCGCCCGCACCTGCACCTCGCGGGCCAGGACCACCTTGCTCAACTCACCGGCGCGGATCCGCTGGACCGCCTGCGCAACCGCCTGCTCGTAGTGCGACGGCGGCATCGGGCTGACCACGCTGTAGCTGCCGACGGGGTCGGGATCCAGCAGCGGAAGCTCGTCCTCGCGCAGCTCGGTCAGACGCCGCTCGAGCCGGGCCAGGTGCTCCTCGGGCGTGTCGTCGGGGGCGACGTCCGCCGTGACCGTCATGCGGATCTCCTCGCCCCGCCGGGCGAAGGCCACCTCGGGCACGATCAGCGACGCCGGTGCGTAGCCCGACCACTGCGGCGAGCCGCCGCCGTCGGGCGCGAAGGCGAACCCGCCCACGGCGGCGAGCCCCGCTCCCGGAGGTCCGTCGGCGGGATCGCGTCTGCGCGCTCGCCGAGGCGACGCTCCAGCGTGCCGCCACGGCCTCGAACCGACCCGGTCCGGTGGCTTCGATCGCCCGTGCGCAGCCGAGGCCGGCCAGCGCCGCGCCGTCGCGATCGGGCTGCTCGAAGCAGAACCAGTGCTCGCCGGGGCGCCGTGAGCCGACCACCACGGCGGTCGGATCGACGCCGGCCGGGAGCGTGACGATGACGCTGGCCAGCACCGGCGAGCCGGCGGCGCGAGCGCGGCGCAATGCCGTCTCGATCCGCTCGCCCAGCCGCGCGCGCGTCCGCGCATCCAGCCAGCGCGGCGTCGAGGATCCGGTGGCGACGCCTCTCACGCGACCGGACCGCTCGCCCGCTACTAGGTCTCTGACCGCCCGCGGGAGATCGCGATCTCGCCCGTGCGTGCCATCTCGATCAGTCCGAACGGCCGTACCAGCCGCTCGAAGGCCTCCACCTTCGCGTGGGTCCCCGTGACCTCGCAGATCACCGATCGCTTGGTCACGTCGACGATCTTGGCGCGGAAGATCTCGCACACCTGCATCACCTCCGCGCGACCGGCGCCGTCAGCGCTGATCTTGAACAGCGCCAGCTCGCGGGCCAGCGTCTCCTCGGGCTCGAGATCGCGGATCTTGAGCACGTTGACGAGCTTGTGGAGCTGCTTGGTGACCTGGTCGATCGGATGCACGGCGCCGTCGAGCGTCAACGTGACGCGCGAGATCGAGTCGTCGTCCGTCGGCCCGACGGCCAGCGTGTCGATGTTGAACCCGCGCCGGGCGAACAGCCCGGCGATCCTGGTCAGGACACCGGGCTTGTTCTCGACCAGGATCGAGAGGATGTGCTTGCGCCCGGTGCGCAGACCGGCAACGGCGTCGAGCTCGTCGAGCGAGAGGATTTCCTTGGTACCCGGTTCGCCCATGTCAGCCCACCATGTCCCTGGCGGCCTGGCCGGCCGGAATCATCGGATAGGTGTTCTCCTCGCGCGTGACCCGGACGTCGACGAGCACCGGCCCTTCGGTGGCCAGAGCCTCCTGCATGTCGCTGACCAGCGTGTTCTTGTCCTCGAACCGCATCCCGGTCGCTCCGTAGGCCTCGGCGACCTTGACGAAGTCCGGCCACCGGCCGGTCTCGACCTGGCTGTAGCGCTTGTCCCAGAACAGCTCCTGCCACTGGCGCACCATGCCCAGGTAGCCGTTGTTCATGATGAACACCTTGATCGCGATGTTCTCCTCGGCGCACGTCGCGAGCTCCTGCATGTTCATCTGCACCGAGCCGTCCCCGGCGACGCAGACGACCGTCTGGTCGGGGCAGCCGACCTTGGCGCCCATCGCCGCCGGCAGCCCGAAGCCCATCGTCCCCAGCCCGCCGGAGTTGATCCACCGGCGCGGCTGGTTGAAATGGAAGTACTGGGCGGTCCACATCTGGTGCTGGCCCACGTCGCTGGTGACGATGGCGTCGCCCTTGGTCGCCTCGTACAGCGACTGGATCATGTACTGCGGCTTGATCTCGGCGTCCTTGGAGTCCTCGTAGCCGAGCGGGTGACGCTCCTGCCAGACCCGGATCCGCGACCACCATTCCTCGAGCCGGGCCGGATCGGGCTCGAGCGCGCGGTACTCGGCGGTCAGTCGCGGGAGGATGTTCTTGGCATCGCCGACGATCGGGATGTGCGCCGGCACGTTCTTGGAGATCTCAGCCGGATCGACGTCGATGTGGATGAACTTCGCCCGCGGCGCGAACTCCGACAGCTTGCCGGTGATGCGGTCGTCGAAGCGGGCGCCGACGGCGATGATCAGGTCCGCCTCGTCCATCGCGTAGTTGGCCGCCCGCGTCCCGTGCATCCCGAGCATTCCCAGCCAGTGCTCGTGCGGCGCCGGGAAGCCACCCAGCCCCATCACGGTGCAGGTGACGGGGAAGTTGTCGGCCAGCCCAAGCTCGGTCAGCTCGTCACCAGCGTTGGCGCTGATCACGCCACCGCCGGCGTAGATGACCGGTCGCCGGGAGTTGGCCAGCGCCTTGGCCGCGAGGCGGATCTGCTTCTGGTTGCCGTCCGTCGTCGGCTGGTATCCGGGCAGATGCACGTCGGTCACCGGCTCATACGGGATGTCGGCGCGGCTGAGGTCCTGCGGGATGTCCACCACGACCGGGCCCGGACGCCCGCTCCGGGCGATGTGGAACGCCTCGTGGATCGACCGCGGGAGCTCCAGCGGGTGCTGGATCATGAAGCTGTGCTTGACGATCGGCATCGTGATGCCGATCGTGTCCGCCTCCTGGAAGCCGTCGGTCCCCAGCAGCTCCGTGCGCACCTGGCCCGTGATGAACACGACGGGAACCGAGTCCATCATCGCGTCGCAGATCGGCGTGACCAGGTTGGTCGCGCCGGGGCCGCTCGTTCCGAGCGAGACGCCGACCTTGCCGGTGGCCTTGGCGTAGCCCTCGGCGGCGTGACCACCGCCGGCCTCGTGGCGGACGAGGATGTGACGGATGCCGGCGTCGTAGAAGGCGTCGTAGGTCGGGAGGTTGGCGCCACCCGGCAGACCGAATACGACGTCGACACCTTCAGCTTTGAGGCATTCCATCAGAGCGTCGACTGCACGCATTGGCGCTTCCTCCTTTCACGGACCTGTGGGCGCACGCGACCGTTCCGCGTGCGGCGGGAAAGGGCAGTCTAGCGCGCGTTTTCGCCCTCCGGGAGCCGCGACCGCCGGTCCCGGCGCTGGTGTCAGGCCACGCGCTGCTTCATCGCCAGCTCGGAGGCGATGGCCTCATCGGGGAAGTCCAGCTCCTCCCCACAGCGCATGCATACGGTGTCGTGCAGCTTCAGCACCCGGCCGCAGCCGGGGCACTGGCGTCGCAGCTCACGGCCCTCGGAGCGGAGCCAGCGCCGCGGCGATCAGGCCGATGAACGGCACGCAGAACGCGATCAGGAACCAGAGGATGAAGGAGTTCCCCTTGGTGCGCGCGACGATCCCCCCGGCGAGGCCGAAGGACAACAGGATGACGATCAGACCCGAGCCCTGCGAGGACACGGATCAGCTCACCAGATGAGGACCTTGAGCGCCCAGAGGATCGCGAACACGACGGCGGCGGCCACGATGACCCAGAACACGGCCATGACAAAGCCGAGCAGGATCTTGAACGCGATGGCGACCGCAACGACGAGAACGACGAACGCGAGTACGCGCTTCAGGAGAGAGGTGTGGGCTGGGGCTTCTTGTTCCATATGCACAGCGTAGCGCCGACCCGAAACCGGCCCGCCGTGACGGCGAGCCGGACCCGATCAGTCGAACGCGCGCTTGATGTGCTCGAACCGCGAAACCGGATCGGCCGACCGGCCCTCGAGCCGGAGCCGCGCGAGGCGATAGCGCCGGACGGCGGTGCTTCCCTGCCCCGACGAGGACCGCCGGGTGTCGGCCACGAGCAGGACTCGGGCAGATGTGGCTGGAGTAGTCATGGACAGCATGATGGACCCCGAGCCTGAAGCGCGCACTATCCGCGCGGACAATATTCGCTAAACGACGACCGCCCCGAGGACGGTCGGCGATGTCGCCGCTCACTCGGCTCGCGAGGCCTTGGCAACCTCGGCCGCGGACCGCAGGGCCGGGCGCATCTCACGCGGGAGCCGGCGGCGCAGCCGCCACACGGCGCCCGAGAAGGCGAGGTTCGCGACCGTGGCGAATCCGGTCTCGTCGGAGCGGAGCGCCAGCAGCAGATGGGCGATCCGGTCGCTCGACGGGAGCTCCCGATCGGTGACGGTGACGCAGTAGCAGTGCACGCGCCGGCCGCCGGGCCGCACGAGCAGCGCCCCGGCCTCCCCGACGAGCCAGACCCCGAGGCGCCCGCGCTCCATGACCAGGCCGGTCCGAGCCTGCAGCTCGCGCGGCGCGGTGTCGATCAGGTCGCCGAGGAACCCGAGCGCGACGCGCTCGGCCTCCGGGCCGGCCGGGGCACGGCGCCGCACGACGTTGGCCCCCCGGGACGCGTACAGCTCCGGGATGATCCAGGCGTGGGCGAGAGCCACCAGCGCGACGGGAATGGTGACCGGATTGAGCGCGACCAGCAGCCCGGCGGCGGCGATGAACGGGACCGAGTGGGCGACCGTGGTCAGCGTCCACAGCCGGCCGGCCCGGGTCAGTGAGCGATCGGTCGCCCGCGGGCGCCAGTAGACCGTGGCCAGCTCCGGCAGGGCGTCGGCGCCCGTGACCGACGTGTCGGTCGAGAGGACGATCGCGTCGGCGGTGCAAGCCATCGCGTCGGCGGTGCCGGCGACTGCGTCGGCGGACACGGCGGTCGGACTCAGCCGCCGGAGATCGGGCGCCGCAGGATGACCAGTGAGGCGTCGATCGGCAGCTCGCGCACCTGTTCGGCCAGGCCCTCGCCCTGGGAGACGACGGCGTAGTAGCCGCGATCGAGCTCGGAGCGAAACGCCTGTACGGCCGACGCCACGGCGGGCGTGTCCTCCGCGGTCCACTCCGCCACCGTTGTGTGGCCCGTCTGGTCCATCCTGATCAGTCGCGACATTCTGGAGCCTCCTGACGACGTGTGGTTATGAGATGGTAGACGCCGATAGGGGAAGAATTGGCTTCCTGACGGCGTCAAAAGGAATCGATGCTCCACTGCTGCCGCCCGGCGCACCTGTTGCCGGCACTCCTGATCATGGTCGTTCCCGTCTCACTCGCCGAGGCCAAGGCGCCGGCCACACCGGCCGCCCCGCATCATGCTCCGGCAGCGGGCGCGACCGCTGCCACGGCGACGACGCCGGCGAGCGCTCAGGCGACGCCGCCCGCTGCCCCGTCCCCGGCGCCGGCACGGTCGGCCTCCCCGGTGGCACCGACGCCGACCTCGACGACGCCGGCCGCGAGCGCGACGCCACCGCCGGCCGCGCCCGCGCCGGCGATCGTGACGACGCCCCAGCAGGTGCTGGCCGGCGCCGGCGCCGCGCTGTCGATCCAGAATCCGCCGGCGGGCGCCACCGACTACCGCTGGGACCTCGACGGAAGCGGGAGCTTCGCCACCGACACCGGAGCGCTCGCGCACGTCACGCACGTCTTCGCCTCGCCCGGCCTGCAGCACGTGACCGTCCGGATCACCGCGGCGACGGGAACGCTGACCGCCACGCTCGCCGTGCGGGTCGCTCCCGCGGCGAGATCGGTGCGCCACGCGACACACGCCGGCGCCCGCTCGGCCGCGACCGGGGCGGGGCTCGTGGCGCACGCCTCGTCCGATCCGGCCGACACGATCTCGGACTTCCAGTTCTCCCCCGCGACGATCACCATCCACGTCGGCGACACGATCACGTGGACGAACAACGGGCCGACGGCCCACACGGCGACGGCCAGCGACCACAGCTTCGACACGGGCACGCTGCAGAAGGGGCAGAGCGCCTCGCACACGTTCACGACCGCGGGCACGTTCGCCTACATCTGCACGCTGCATCCGTTCATGCACGGCACCGTCGTCGTCCAGGCCGCGGCCTCGTCCACGACGGGCGGCGGCGGCAGCTCGAACCCGACGAGCTCGGGTGGTTCCACGAGCTCGAGCTCGACGAGCACGAACCCGACCGCGACGGCCGCGACCGACACCACGGGTCAGCTCCCCTTCACCGGCCTTGACGTCGTGCCGCGACTGCTGGTCGGGCTGCTGCTGCTGGGCGCCGGCGTGACTCTGCGCCGGATCGCGGCCCGGCGCTCGTAGCGGCGTCCGTCCCTACGACCCGTCGCCGACCCGTTCGCGGATCAGCCGCGTGATCTCGCCGCCGTCGGCGCGGCCCTTGGTCTCCTTCATCACGAAGCCGACCAGGGGACCGACGGCGCGCATGTTGCCCTGCCGGACCTGCTCGGCGGCTTCAGGATCAGCGGCGATCGCCCGTTCGATGATCTCGGCCAGGCCGCCATCCTCGGTGCTGATCGACCCGAGGCCGCGCTGCTCGACGATCGCCCGCGGGTCGCCGCCCTCGGCGACGAGCTGCGTGAGCACCTCACGGGCGGCGTCACGGGCCACCTCCTTGGCGGCGACCATGCCGGCGAGCGTCGCGAGCGCCTCCGGGGTGACCTTGGAGGAGGCGGGATCGGCGTCAGAGCCGATCCGCTCGATGAGCAGCGGAATCCAGTTGGCCACCGCGATCGGATCGCGGCCGTCGCCGGCCAGCGCCCGCTCGTAGTAGTCACCGAGCTCGGTGCGGAACGCCAGCTCCCGCGCCCGCTCGGCGCTCAGCCCGAGCTCCCGCTCGAAGCGCTCGGCCCGGGCGGCCGGCAGCTCCGGCAACTCGGCCTCGGCGAGCCCGCGCATCTGACTCGTGATGACGAGCGGGACCAGGTCGGGCTCGGGGAAGTAGCGGTAGTCGTGTGCCTCCTCCTTGGAGCGCAGAGGCGTCAGGCGCTCGCTGGCCGGATCGAAGTGGAGCGTCTCCTGCACGACCGGTTCGCCGTTCTGCCGCAGCCGGATCTGGCGCTCGATCTCGGCCCTGACCCCACGCTCGAGGTACCGGAACGAGTTCATGTTCTTGAGCTCGGTCTTGGTGCCGAGCTGGTCGGAGCCCACGGGCCGCACGGAGACGTTGGCATCGCAGCGCAGCGAGCCCTCCTCCATGTTCACGTCGGAGACGCCGAGGCGCTTGAGCGTGGCGCGCAGAAGCGTCAGCCATTCGCGCGCCTGCTCAGGCGAGGTGAGGTCGGGCTCGGTGACGATCTCGACCAGGGGCGTGCCGCCGCGGTTGAAGTCGACGACGCTGCGGTCCGAGCCGTGGATCCGGCCGCTCTCCCCCACGTGCACGAGCTTGGCCGCGTCCTCCTCGAGGTGCACCCGGTGGATGCGCACGTCACCGAGCCCGCCGCCCGAGCACAGCGGCACGTCGTACTGGGAGATCTGGTAGCCCTTGGGCAGGTCGGGGTAGAAGTAGTTCTTGCGGTGAAAGAGCGAGCGCTCGGCGATCTCGGAACCGAGCGCGAGGCCGATCAGCAGCCCGAACTGCACCGCGCGCGCGTTCAGCACCGGCAGCGTCCCGGGCAGGCCGAGGCAGACGGGGCACGTATGCGTGTTGGGCGGATCGCCGAAGGACAGCCGGCAACCGCAGAACATCTTCGTCCGGGTGGCAAGTTGAACGTGGATCTCGAGGCCGATCACCGGCTCGTAGGCGGGGCTCATCGGCGGGCCGCGCTTCCGTCGAATCCGATCGCCTGCTCGAGCGCGAAGGCGGCGTCGAGCAGCCGGCTCTCGCTGAACGCCGGGCCGGCGAGCTGGAAGCCGACCGGCAGGCCGTCGCTCAGGCCCGACGGGATCGAGATCGCCGGGATGCCGGCCAGCGGCATCGGCACCGTGCAGAAGTCGTTCAGGTACATCGCCAGCGGATCGGCGGTCTTGGCCCCGAGCTCGAACGCGGTCCACGGGCTGGTCGGCGTGACGATGAAGTCAAAGCGCTCAAACGCCGTCCGGAAGTCCTCGGAGATCATCGTCCGGACCTTCTGGGCGGTTCCGTAGTACGCGTCGTAGTAGCCGCTGGACAGCGCGTAGGTCCCGAGCATGATGCGTCGCTTGACCTCGGGTCCGAAGCCGGCCGAGCGGGTGCGGGTGTACATCGAGATCAGATCGGGCCCCTCGACCCGCAGTCCGTAGCGGACGCCGTCGTAGCGGGCCAGGTTGGCCGACGCCTCGGCCGGGGCGATCAGATAGTAGGCCGACAGCGCGTGCGGGGCGTGGGGCAGCGTGCACGGCTCGACCGTGGCCCCGAGGCGCTCGGCCAGCGCCAGCGTGGCCCGGAAGCTCTCGAGCACGCCGGGCTCGATGCCCTCCCCGGCCAGCTCCTCGGGCACGCCGAGGCGGATCCCGCGCAGGTCCGCCGCGGCGGGCTCGGCGATCTCGCCCGGGAACGGGAGTGACGTCGAATCGCGCCCGTCGTGGCCGATCATGTGCCGCAGCAGGAGCGCGGCGTCGGTGACGTTGCGGGTCAGCGGCCCGGCCTGGTCCAGCGAGGATGCGAACGCGATCATCCCGAAGCGCGAGCAGGCGCCGTAGGTCGGCTTGAGGCCGACGATTCCGCACAGGGCGGCGGGCTGACGGATCGATCCACCCGTGTCGGTGCCGATCGCCCAGGGCGCGAGCCCGGCCGCGACGGCCGCAGCGCTTCCGCCCGAGGAGCCACCCGGCACGCGGGTGCGGTCCCAGGGGTTGAGCACGGGCCCGTAGGCCGAGTTCTCGTTCGAGGAGCCCATCGCGAACTCGTCCTGGTTGGTCTTGCCGAGCAGCGGCGCACCGGCCGCGGCCAGCTGCGAGACGACCGTTGCCGTGTACGGGGGGCGATAGCCCTCGAGGATCCGCGAGCCGGCTTGGCTGGGGACCCCCTCGGTGCAGAACAGATCCTTGACGGCGAGCGGGACCCCGCCCAGCGGCGAGCCGTTCACCCCCCGGCCGGCGGGCGCCGCCTCGGCCACCCACGTGAACGCGTTCAGCTCGTCGGCGGCCGCGCGGGCCCGGTAGGCGTCGAACAGCTCGTCGGGGTCAAGCTCGCCGGCACGCGTGAGGCTCGCCGCCTCGGCGGCGCTCAGGTCGATCAGCTCGCTCACGCGGCGCCCGGGCTCGGGACCCCGAAGCCGCCGTCGACCGGGTCCGGCGCCGAGGCGAGCGCCACGTCGCGCGGCAGCGACGGCTCCGGCTCATCGGCCCGGAGGGCGTTGACGACGTCGACGACGTGCGAGGTCGGCTCGACCCCCGTGAGGTCGAGCTCGGAGATCTTCTCGATGTGGTCGAGCACCTTCGACAGCTCTCCGGCCAGCTTCTCGATCTCGGCGTCCGTGAATTCCAGACGCGCGAGCCGCGCCACGTGGAGGACCTGGGCCGAGTCGAGCATGGCCGTGGATTCTAGGCCCGGTGGCCGTGGGGCGATCGACCGGTCAGGCCGTGGGGCCGGCGCCGGGAGGCCCGACGGACGGCGACGACGTCGAGCCGGGGGCGCCCTCCAGCTTGATCGTCTCGATCTCGGTGCGGGCGTCCTTGGGTGCCAGCCCCTCGACCCGCATCGAGCGGTAGCCGCCGTACAGGATCCCGAGCGAGGCGACGAGCCCGAGGTAGACGCCGAGGTCGCGCGTGCGGTCCAGATGCGCGTCGAGCCCGGCGGGAATGTCGACGATGCTCGGCGGATCGACGATCCGGAACAGGATCAGCAACACGGAGATCCCGGCCAGCGTCGTGGCGATGACGCTCAGGCTGACCGGGATCGCGGGCGAGCGCCGGGTCGCCTGGGTGACGACGAGTGCCAGCGCCACGATCACGGTCAGGAGCAGGATCAGGTCGATGACGCTGAACGCATCCCAGGCGTCATAGCTGACGGCGGGGGGCGCGAAGCTGCCGAGACCGGCGGTGTTCAGCTTCAGCCCGTACCAGCCCACGAACATGACGAGGAACAGCAGCACGGCGCTGATGCCGGCGATCAGCTCCCCGCTGCGCAACCTCGATGCGTCGAACTTCATGCCGGCCTCGGATCCGTCGATCCGCTATGCGGTGGCCACGACCTGTGGCCGCATCACCACTGCGACGAGCGCGATCGCGGCGACGGCGCCGAGCCAGAAGCCGATCCCGAACAGGTCGAAATGGATGTGGAACAGGAACTTCAGGGCCACGAAAGCGGCGGCGGCAATGGCCAGGATCTTGCGCGTGGTGGCCCGGTCACCGCCGATCGTCGGGACCTCGGTGTCGCTGAACCGCTCGATCGCGATGTCGGCGATCAGCGCCACGCAGGCCAGCACGCCGAGAATGCCGAGCCAGCCGTCCGGCGAACCGGTGGCCGTGTAGGTGAACGAGATCGGTCCGACGGAAATGTCGAACCACGGCAGGAACAGCAGATCGATCGCCAGGAACAGCGCGATCCCTCCCAGAATCCAGTCATCCCTGGTCACATTGTCCAGATTCATCGACGCCTCCATCTGTAGTCCGCGCTGGTACTGGTCGCATTCAGCGCTCACGGCTGCGTGCCTGCACCCAAGGACCGATCGGCCCCGGCGTGTCGGGCAAACATACTGAGCCATCGGCCGGAAAAATGGTGTCGGCTCAGCTTCTCGACCTTTGTACGACGGTTGTGGCCGACTTCCTTGCGTGGCGTCGCGATTCGTAGCCGCCGAATGCGATCCCGATGGCGCACAGAAGACCGAGGAACGCCCCCAGCTTCTGATCCAGCACGGTGCTGGGCGACGGCAGGTTGATCAGCACCCGGTAGCCGAGCAGGAGCGCGGTGATGCTGCCCAGCGTCATCACGACCGCGCTCAGGTCGGTCGGCGTACCGTGCGCCCGCTGGGTGATCCGCAGCACCATCGCGCCGATCGCGACCAGCGCCGTGAGCAACATCAGCCATCGCAGCAGTGTCAGCGCCTGCCATGCGTTCTGTGAGGTGGTCAGCGAGGACCGCGTCGCCAGCGCGTCTCCGGCGCCGGCCGCCCCGTACCACTTGGCCGCGAACATCAGGATCAGCAGCAGCACCGCGCTGACTGCGGAGATCGCCTCGCCGCTCAGCCTGAGCGAGGTCCGGGCGGGCGGTGCGTCGCCGCGAGTGGCCGCTGCATCGGTCGATGCGTCGCTCGTCATCGGGACGGCAGCGCTCGCTCAGGCCGCAGCGCTGTGCGCGGCCGCCTGCTCCTCGAGGCGGGCCGCGAGAAGCGTGTTGCGCAGCAGCATCGCGATCGTCATCGGGCCCACTCCTCCGGGGACCGGTGTGATCAGGCTCGCGCGCTCCGCGGCGGCGTCGAAGTCGACATCACCGACCAGTCCCTGGTCGGTCCGGTTGACGCCGACGTCGATGACGGCGGCGCCCGGCTTGATGTGCTCGGGGCCCAGCAGCCGCGGGATTCCGGCGGCGGCGACGAGCACATCGGCGCGCGAGCACACGCCCGGGAGGTCGTGCGTGCGCGAGTGGCAGATCGTGACTGTGGCGTTGCGCTGCAGCAGCAGGAACGACACCGGCTTGCCGACCAGGTCCGAGCGTCCGACGACCACCGCCTGGGCGCCCTCGAGTGGGACCTCGTAGGCGTCCAACAGCTCGAGTACGCCGACCGGAGTGCAGGGCCGCAGACCCGGCGTGTTCCTGACCAGCCGGCCGACGCTGATCGGGGTGAGGCCGTCGACGTCCTTGCCGGGCGCGATCACGCCGGTCAACTCCTGGCCGTTCAGGCCCGCCGGCACCGGCAGCTGGAGCAGGATGCCGCTGATCTCAGGATCCCGGTTGCAGCGCTCGATCAGCTCGGCGACCTCGTGCTGGGAGATGTCGGCCGGCAGATGCTGGTGGTGATCGGCGATGCCCGCCTCGGCACACGCCTTGCGCTTGTTCGCGACGTAGACGGCCGATGCCGGGTCCTCGCCGACCAGGATGGTGGCCAGGCCCGGCGGCCTCCCGGTGCGCTGCGCCAGCTCCTCCACCTCGCGGGCGACCTGCTCGCGCACGCGCTGCGCCACCGCCCGCCCGTCGATGATCGTCGCTGCCATAGCCCGGGACGCTAGAGGATCGGACGGATTCGCCGCCGGCCACCCACGGCTAGCGCTTCGAGATCGGCGCCAGGTCGGCGACCAGCTTGCGCTCGGAGCGGTCCTTGCTGAACCGGATCACGACGATCCCGCCCGGCTCGACCCCGGTGACCACGCCTTCGCCGAAGGCCGCGTGGACGACGTCCTCGCCGAGCCGGAAGCTGGGCGCCGGCGAGGGCGCCGGCTGATGCGGGTCGGGCCCGGCGGTGGACCACGACATGGCCCGGGGACGGATCGACCCGTATCCGCGGGCCGGTTGCTCCTCGCGATCGGTGAGCTCGCGCGGGATCTCGCCGATGAACCGGCTCGGCGCGCCGTAGCTCCGGGCGCCGAACACGGTCCGCGTGCGTGCGTAGGTCACGTACAGATCGCGTTCGGCGCGCGTGATGCCGACGTAGCACAGCCGCCGCTCCTCCTCGAGGCCGCCTTCGTCGAGTGCCCGTGAGTGCGGGAACACCCCCTCCTCGCAGCCGATCATGAACACGATCGGGTATTCGAGGCCCTTGGCGTTGTGGAGCGTCATCAGCGTGACGAGGCCGTCGTCGTCGGTGCGATCGTCGGCATCGGCGACCAGCGCCACCTGCTGGAGGAACTCGCCGAGCGTGCCGGCCTGTTCGGACTCCGTCTCGGCCGCGTCGTACTCCGCGGCGACGTTGACCAACTCCTCGAGGTTCTCGATCCGTCCCTGGGCCTCGATCGTGCGCTCGGCCTCGAGCGCGTCGAGATACCCGCTCTCGCTCAGCGTCTCCTTCAACAGCGCGGCGATCGGCGCGCCGCTCTCGGCTCGTTCTCGGAGCACGTGCATCGTGCCCATGAAGCGCCGCAGCGCCTTGATCGCCGCCGCGCCCAGGCCGGGCACCTGCTCGGGCTCGGAGGCCGCTTCCCAGACGCTGACCCCCATCGTGTTGGCGAACGCGAGCACCCTCGAGAGCGACGTCGAACCGATCCCCCGGCGCGGCGAGTTGACGATCCGAGTGAACGCCCCCGCGTCCTGAGGGTTGATCAGCGCGGTCAGGTAGGCGATCGCGTCCTTGATCTCCGCCCGCTCGTAGAACTTCGTGCCGCCGATCACCTGATAGGCGATCTCGGCCCGGACGAGCATGTCCTCGACGACCCGGGACTGGGCGTTGGTGCGGTAGAAGACGGCGATCTCCGCCCGCGAGACCCCCTCGTCGACGAGCCGCTGGATCTCGCCGGTGACGAATCTGGCCTCTGCGTGCTCATCCTCGAGCTCGCGGACCTTGATCGGATCGCCCTGGCCCAGCTCGGTCCACAGCGACTTCGGCTTCTGAGCCCGGTTGTTGCGGATGACCGCGTTGGCCGCGTCGAGGATCGTCTGGGTCGAGCGGTAGTTCTGCTCGAGCTTGATCACGCGGGCGTCCGGGAACGTGTCCTCGAAGTCGAGGATGTTGCGGATGTCGGCGCCGCGGAAGCCGTACACCGACTGCGCGTCGTCGCCCACGACCATCAGGTTCCGGTGCTCGCCGGTGACCAGCTGCAGCCACCGGTACTGGGCGTGGTTGGTGTCCTGATACTCATCGACGAGCACGTGCCGGAAGCCGCCGGCGTAGCGCTCGCGCACCTCGGGGAACAGCTCCAGCACGTTGACGGCCCGAACCAGCAGGTCGTCGAAGTCCATCGCGTTCATGCGGTGCAGCTCACGCTCGTAGCTCCGGTACACGTCGGCGACCGTCTGCTCGAAGAACGAGCCGACCATGCGGCCGTAGTCATCGGCGTCGCGGAGCCGGTTCTTGGCGTCGGAGATCTGGGCGTGGATGGCGCCCGGAGTGAACCGCTTGGGATCGATCCCGAGCTCGTCCAGACAGCGCTTCACGAGCCGGCGCGCGTCGGCCTGGTCGTAGATGGTGAACTGGCGCGTGTAGCCGAGCCGGTGCGCGTCGGCGCGGAGCATCCGCGCACAGGCGGCATGGAAGGTCATCACCCACATCGCGCGCACCCGGCGGCCGACCAGCAGCTCGGCCCGATCGCGCATCTCCCCAGCCGCCTTGTTGGTGAACGTGATGGCCAGGATCTCGTTCGGCCGGGCCGCATCGGTGGCCACGAGATGGGCGATCCGGTGCGTCAGGACCCGGGTCTTCCCGGACCCGGCCCCGGCGAGGATCAGCAGCGGCCCCTCACCATGGGTGACGGCCTGTCGCTGCGGCTCGTTGAGGCCTTCGAGCAGCGTCTCGATGTCGTCGGCCAGCTGGGTCATCGGTCAACCCACAACGGTAGCTGCCCCGGTGGTCGTCCTCCCGGTCGTCCTTCTGGCGACGGTCGGTCATGCTGGGGCGGGTGAGCGACGTCCTCGATCAGCTGCGGAGCGCCTGCCGGCTCATCGCCGGCCGGGCCCGCCACGTCCACGTCGTCCCGGAGGCCGTCCCCGTCTACGCGGCGAGCCTGCCGCTGGGCGCAGCGGCAGCGCCGGACGCCGCTCCCGGGGCGGCGATGCCCGTGGCGGGCACCTCGCCGGAGGTCCTGTCGGCGTTCTGGCTGACTCTCGATGCGATCAACTTCGGCTCCGGTTGGTTTCCCACCCTGCGCAAGCGCGACGGTCGCTCCGGCTACGGGACGGTGGCGACGGGCCTGCGCGAGCGCTTCGAGCAGCGTGGGCCGTGGACGGCCGAGGAACTGAGCGCGCTCGAGGCGGCCGAGCTGGCCGTCGTGCTGCATCAGGATCCTGACCACGAGCTGATCGGCCTGTTCGCCGTCTCCCTGCGCGATCTCGGCGCGCGGATCGGGGCCGAGCACGCGGGTCGCTTCACGGCCGTCGCGCAGGCCGCGGGCGGCTCGGCGCCGGCCCTGGTCGAGCACCTCCGCCACTGGGACTGCTTTCGCGACGTCTCGGAGTACGACGGCCTGCCCGTGCCATTTCTGAAACGGGCCCAGATCACGGCCGCGGATCTGGCGCAGGCCGGCGTCGCTCCGTTCCCCGATCTCGACCGGCTGACCATGTTCGCCGACAACCTCGTCCCCCACGTGCTGCGGCTCGACGGCGTGCTGCGCTTCGAGCCCGGGCTGGTCGAGCGGATCGAGCGTGGTGAGCTGCTCACCCACGGATCGCCGGAGGAGGTGGAGATCCGGGCGTGTGCGCTGCACGCGGTCGAGCTGATCGTCGCCGCCCGGTCCGGGACCTGTGCGGCCGACGTCGACCGCCTGCTCTGGAACCGAGGGCAGCAGCCGCGCTACAAGGCCGTCCCGCGGCACCGGGCCCGGTGCCGCGCGTATTGAGGAGGTGGTCGCTCGGGCCCGGGGGCGTGACCTACACCTAGCCGTCGAGCGCCTCGGCGCGCGCGCGGGCGATCGCCTCGGCTCCGGCCTCGCCGACCAGCAGCTCGGGGCGGATCGTGCCGCTCGCGGCGAGGTCGAGGGCCGGGAAGCGGCCCGTGCTCGCCAGCGCGGCATCGAGCGTGATCACCGTGGTCTCGCCGCCCATCGGCTTGGAGCCCGTGGCGATCACGGTCACCGAGCCGCCGTCGACGATGTTGCGGGCCGCGGCCAGGGCCTTGCGGGCCGCCGACGGATGCAGACCGTCGAGGGTGTCGATCAGGACGACCGCGTCGGCACCGCGCGCGGCGATTCGGCGCGCCTGGTCGATCACCCGCTCGACGGCGCCGGCCTGCGCGTCCGCGGAGGCGGCGAAGCTGGCGTGGGCGGCCGGCTCGACCGGGCCCCGGGACCACTCGGACACCTCTTCCGGGCGCACGCCGGCCAGCGCGACGGACAGCTGCAGCCCGTCGATCCCGGAGAGCGCCGTGGCGAGGCGGGCCAGGGCCTCGGTCTTGCCCGCCCGCGGGCCGCCGACGATGCTGACGCGCGAGCCCTTGCCGAACGGGGTCAGCCACTCGATCGCCTTGATCGTCGGGTCCTCGGAGCCGAGCCGGATGCGCTCGGACGGGAAGGCCGCCGGCAGGTCGTCGAACCGCGTGCCCTCGGCGATCTCGGACGCCGGGCGATCGTTGATCGTGTCGATGCGGACCATCGACGGGAACCGCTCCGAGCGCCGGGGCGCGCGCCGTGGTCCGGAGATCCGGTCGCCGGCGACGAGCTCGCACCGCTTGACCTGAGCGGCCGAGATGTACACATCGTCGTCCGACGGCTCGGGAGGACTGACCCGCAGAAACCCGGAGCCGTTCGGCAGCAGCTCGACCACGCCCTCGACCGTCTGCTCCTCCTCGTCCGGCGAGGACTCCTCCTCGGCCGGCGTCTCGCGGGCCTCGGACTCCTGACCCTCGTCGCGGCCGGCGGCGCGGGTCCGGCCGCCGCGCCGCCCGCGACGGCGACGCGGAGCCTGATCGTCATCGGATGCGTCCTCGTCGGCGCCCGTGTCCTCGGCCACGGCCTCGGCGGATGCCTCGGCCTTGTCGCCGTCCTCCGGCTCGGCGGCGGCGGCGCTGCGGCTCCGCCGGGTGCGCGTGCGCTTGGGCGCGGGCTCCGGCGACTCCTCGGCGGCGGCCGGCTCCGGGTCGGACGACGCGCCCGCGGGCTCGCCACCCTGCTTCTCGATGATCGCGTCGATCAGCGCGGCGCGGCGCAAGCGCCGGTAGCCGTCGATCGACAGCTCTGACGCGATCGTATGTAGGTCGGCGAGCGGGCTCTCATCGAGCGCGGCGCGATCCAGTACGGACATGACGGTTCCTCCTCGGTTGATCGGTAGGCCCCGACCGCGTTGTGCCAGCGGTCGGCGATACGCTACACCGTAGCGCCATTGGCGGGCGGAACACCGGCGTGCGCTGCCGAGCGTGGCCGATTGCGGCGGCCCACTCGCCGGAATCGTCCACACCCCGAGGTCGCCCCGCAAAGGCCGGGCGCGCCACCGCCTACGCTCCCGGGGGCGCCACGGACCGTGCCGCCGGCCACTCCGCCGCGCCGGCCGCCGCCAAGTCGATCCCGACCACGTCGTCGTCGGCCTCCGCCCGGCTCAGCAGGCCGCCCGCCACGATCGCGCCGGCGGCGGCGAGCGCGACCCAGAGGCCCCAGGCGGGATGCAGGATCTCGCTCGGACCCGGTGGCTTGAGGAGGCGGTAGACGATCAGGCTGGCGGCGACGGCGCCGGCCACGGCGATCACCGGCGAGACGCCGGTGGCGCGACCGGTGAGGGCGAGGGCGGCGAGGCCGGCGGCGATGACGGCGGCGAGGGCGAGGGCGACGTCGATCTGGTGAAAGACGTCCCAGGCGGTCAGGTGCTGGGGACCGAGCCGGCGGAGCAGGTCGGCGCCCTGCTGGATCAGCGGCGCGAGGGCGCCGAACTGAGAGCCGGCCTGCGCGGCCTGGTTGAGCACGCGGGCCGGGATCTCGAAGCTGTACCAGGGCAGCCAGAGGCTGAGGAGCAGGCCGAGGCCTCCGAATGCGGAGATGGCGTGAGCCCAGGGGCGACGTCCTGTCGGCATCGTCCCCGTGTCATCGCCCCGCCGCCTCACCGGCTTGAGTCGATCCGGCCGCATTGGACCCGTGTTGGCGGCGCAGCCGGTCGGGCAGGCGCGCGCCGCTGTCGAGCTCCCGCTCACCGCGCAGGACCGCGCGCACGGCAAGGAAGTCGGCCGCGTCGGCGACGTCGTGGACGCGGAACACGTGGATGCCGGCGTCGGCGCCGAAGCTGACCGCTGCGAGTGTCCCCGCCAGCCGGTCCCGGGGTGGGCGCGCCGTGATCGCGCCGATGAAGTCCTTGCGCGAGGCCGCGAGCAGCACGGGGCGCTCGAGCGCGTGCAGCCGCTCCATCGCCCGGAGCACGGCCACGGTCTGGGCCGGCGTCTTGGAGAAGTCGGGGCCGGGATCGAGCATCAGCTGCTCGAAGCGCACACCGCGCTCGAGCGCCAGCGCGATGCGCTCAGCGCAGGAAGGACTCGACGTCCTCGACGATCGTGCCGTCGAGCGAGGGATCGAGCAGCTTGCGCTTCGGCGCGGCGCGGGTGTGCATGAGGATCAGTCCGGCGCCGGTCTCGGCGCACACGTCGGCGAGCGCGGGGTCGCGCAGGCCGCTGACGTCGTTGACGATCGCGGCGCCGGCGGCGATCGCGGCCCGGGCGACCGGCGGCTTGTACGTGTCAACGGAGACGAGCGCTCCGAGCTCACCGGCCACCCGCTCGATCAGCGGCACCACGCGCGCGATCTCCTCGGCCGGGTCGACCGCCGGCACGTTGGTGACGCCGGACTCGCCGCCGATGTCGATGATCTGCGCCCCGCCCTCGAGCAACGTCCCGGCCAGGGCGACGCGCTGATCGAGGGTCTGGTGCAGGCCGGCGTCCGAGAACGAGTCCGGCGTTGCGTTGACGATGCCCATCAGCAGCGGGCGCTCGCCCAGCTCCAGCGTCCCGGCGCTGGTGGCGAAGCTCCGCGCCGGCGCGATCACGGCTCGCAGCTCACCGTCCGGCCGCGATGCGGAGCACCCGGGTCAGGGTGGTGCGGTTGCCGGCTCGATCGGTGACGGTCACGGTGAGCCGGTAGCGTCCCGGCTTGGCGTAGGTGTGCGCGGCGCCGTGGTGGATGTTCGCGCTCCTGCCGTCGCCCCAGGTGACGGTCTGGAGCGCGATTCCCGACGCGTCGGCGGCGGGTACCCCCGGCGGTTGGTCGGAGTAGCGGAGGGTGAGTCGCAGGGCGGACCTGGCGCGCTCGGAGCCGGTGAGCCGGAACTGAAGGGTGGGCTTGTCGCTGTCGACGAACACGCTCACCGCGCGCGCTTGGGAACTCAGGCCGGCCTGGTTGGTCGCGGTGACGAGCCACACGTGCGGCCCCTGGCTCAGAACCGGAGCGCGAACCGCGGTGTGGGTCGTCTGCAGCACCGGGGTCCCGTCCACGGTCACGGTGTAGCGCGCCGGGCCCCAGAGCTCGCGCGCCGCCGACCACGAGAACACCGGCCTGGTCGTGCGCGCGTACCGCGACGGCGCGGCGCCGGCGAACGATCCGGGGCTCGCGTACAGGAGCGCCGTGACGATCGAGGCGGACCCGGGTGCCCCCTGCACCCAGGCGGTGGCCACGTCGCCGCCGAGGTCCCCGGCGGCGAACAGGCCGGAGGCCGCGTCGGTGGGTCCGAGCGCCGGTGAGGAGGCGACGAGCTCCGGACCCCAGTTCGTGCCGTCGAAGAAGCGCTCGCGGATGTCCGCAGCGCCGCCGGCTCCAGGATCGTGCTGCCACGCAACGAGACCGAGGTACCGACCGGTCGTGGCCGGGACGGCGTACGGGGGCGAGGCGTTGAACAGGCTGTTGAGCTGGGTCACGGTCTGGGGCAGACCGGCCTTGCCCAGGCGCGAGACCCACACGTTGCCCGAGCTGTCGCGCGCCGAGGTGAGGAAGCCCTGGTCGGCCACGCTCAGCGCGACCCCGGGCTGGATCGCGCCCTCGGGGCCGGGAGTCGTCAGCCCGTCGGGCGCGAGCGGGGCAATCGCGTCGTATTGCGAGGCGCGGAGCTTGCGCATCACGACCCGGGACTGCTGCGCCGGGCCGTTCGTGAGCACCTCCTCGAAGCCGACGTCGGCGTAGGAGGAGTCGTCGTCGGTGTCGATCGTGGGGTAGCCGGCCGACACCTCGGTCCAGCCCGACAGCGACGGCGGGTCAGCCTGCTCGAAGACGACGCTCGGCGATATCCCCCAGACGCGGCGCGTGTAGATGTGGCCGCCCTCGCCCCAGGCGACGATCCCGACGCCGTCGCCGGCCGCCACCACCCGCGGCGCGCCGGTGCCGGTGCCGGCGTCGCTGCCCGGAGCGGCGTCGAGCGGCGGCGCCTCGAGCGCCCACGTCCCCCCCACCCAGTACGCGGCCCTGACGTTGTGGCCGACCGCCCCCACGGCGGTGAAGGCGAGGTACCCCTTGTTGTGGATGCTGAGTGAGAGCGACGGATTACTCGCCCCGCCGGCCAGCGGGACCGGTCCGCCGTAGGCGGCGGCGGCGCTGGGGCGCGTGACCGCGTACAGCTCGCCGCCGTTGATGAACGCGACCAGCAGCAGTCCGTTGTCCCCGGCGGTGATCACCGGCTGGGAGGAGGCGCCGGCGAGCGAGGCATCGACCTGCTCGGGAGCGAGAAAGACGCCGCCGACGAGGCGGGAGACGAATACGTGCGCCACGCCCCCGACCGTCTTCAGGTACACGAGACCACCGCTGCCGTCCCGTGAGACCGAGAGGCCGGAGAGGCTGCCGATGGTTGCGGCCGGACCGTCGACGGCGCTGCTCGGGAGCAGCGCCGTCGGCTGGGCGGTGGCGCTCGATGCCGCCGGCAGGGCCGCGGCGAGCATGAGCGCGGTGAGTGCGAGCAGGCGGCGCAGCTAGCTGCCCTCGACCGGCCCGCAGATGCCCTCGGCCAAGGCCTCGGCCTGGAAGCGCTCGACCTCGGTGGCAACCCGCCGCTCGTCCCAGCCGAGCTCGGGCGCCATCGCGCGCGCAACCCGGATCGGCCCCTCTCCCCCGGGGACACACAGCGCGCGGGCCGCCAGCAGCCCCAGCCGCGTGCGCCGCAGCAGGACGTCGCCGACGCTGCGGGCCTGCTCGTTGCGGGCCGAGAACGGAGCCTCGGCGAGCAGGTCGGGCATCCCGGCGACGATCGGCTGCGCGAGCTCGCCGCGCTCCGATGCCGTCTGGAGCACCTTCTGGGCGGCGTAGCCGTACCGCGAGGCCAGGGCCGGGTAGGCGTCCTCCCGCACGCCCTCCACGCGCTGGAGCCCGTCCGGGTCGACGGCCTGCCCGAGCGGGATCTCGTGCGTGCGGCAGGGGGCCTGGCGGCCGTCACGCTCGACGAGGCGGTCGACGGCCAGCTTCGCCATCCGCCGCCAGGTCGTGAGCTTGCCGCCGGTGATCGTGATCAGGCCGCTCGAGGTCTCATACAGCTCCGCCTTACGGGAGATGTCGACCGACTTGCGGGTGTCACCGGTCGAGATCAGGGGCCTGACGCCGGCGTAGGCGCCTGTCAAGGACGAGGTGGTGAGGCTTGTGCCGAAGAAGTCGTTGGTCGCCTCGAGCAGGTAGTCGACGTCGTCTGCAGCGGGCTGCACGTGGTCGATATCGCCGTCGTAGTTGTTGTCGGTGGTGCCGATCAGGCTGCGGCCGAGCCAGGGCAGCGCGAAGATCGACCGGCCCTCTCGGGCGGGCACGATCGCCCCGGAGACGAGCGGCAGGTCGGCCGGGTCGAGCATGATGTGGGTGCCGCGGCTGGGGCGGATCGTCGGCACCTCGGCCTCCGAGTGCAGCTCCTCCGGTCGGATCCGGTCCGCCCACACGCCGGTGGCGTTCACGACGTTCTCGGCCTGCACGGTGAATTGCACATCGGTCTCCGCATCGCGTACACGCACGCCCGCCGCCCGACCGCCCTGCTGCACGAGCTCGACGACCTCGAGCCGGTTGGCGCAGATGGCGCCGAAGCGCTCGGCCTCGCCGAGGACGGTCAGGACCAACCGCGCGTCGTCAGTCTGACAGTCATAGAACAGATACCCACCCGTAGGGTTGCGGGACTCGAGCGCCGGAAGCAGCTCCAGAACCTCTTCGCCGGAGATCACGCGGTGACGCTCGGGACTCCAGTCGGCGTCCGGTGCCTCGCCGGCCTCGAGCGCGGCGCGGCGCGCGCTGCGTCGCCCGCGCAGGCCGGGCGTGGCCATCACGTCGTACATGTTCAGGCCGATCCCGACCAGCAGATCGGGCCGGGCGCCCTCGAATGCGGGCACGACGAGCTTGAGCGGCGTGACCAGGTGCGGGGCCAGCTTGACCATCAGGCGCCGCTCGAGCAGCGCCTCCCGGACGAGGCCGAGATCGAAGTTCTGCAGATAGCGCAGCCCACCGTGGACGAGTTTGGAGGAGCGACTGCTGGTCCCGGAGGCGAAGTCCGCCTTCTCCACCAGCGCCACGCTGTACCCACGAGTGGCGGCGTCGAGCGCCACGCCGGCGCCGGTGATGCCGCCGCCGATCACGACCACGTCGAACGGCTCGCCCGCCAGGGCCTCGATGGCTCGATCTCGCGAAAGCATTCCGCGCAGGGTACGGGCCGCGAGGGTCGGGCGGCGGAGCGCGGGCCTACGGGGCGTGCTTGTACAGCCCGAGCACGATCTTGTACATCTCGGGCGAGGTCTCCTGGTAACCGGGGCAGCAGGTGGGTCCGCCGACGTTGCTGATCCCGATCTCGATGTGCGGCGCACTCGAGATGCCGACGATTCCGCAGCCGAGCTCGGCGATGGGCTGACCGGCCTTTACGTGGGCCCCCACGTGAACGAGCGCCGGCGCGGCGTGGCCGTAGTAGATGTACCGGCCCTTGTACGTGCCCGAGTCGACCTTGAGGATCGGCGCGTAGGGCCCGAAGCCGTCGATGCCCTCGCCGACGATCGTGCCCGAGGTCATCGCGACCTCGACCACGCGCGAGCCGCACTGGTTGTTCACGGTGCCGATGTCCACGCCCTGGTCCAGCGTCCAGTCGCTCGGAGGCAGAACGCGGGACTTCGGATACAGCGGGAACACCCACGAGCTCGACGCTGAACCGGTGGTGGTGAACACGGCCGACCCGTTCTTGGTGATCTTCTTGAGCGCCGTGTACAGCGTGGTCGCCGTCCTGACGCCGACGGACCCGCTCGCCGGGCGCAGGTGATTCGCGCGCTGGAAGGCACGCACGGCCGCCTGGGTCATCGGTCCGAAGGTGCCGATCTGCGGTACCGGGTAGCCGACGTCGGTCAACCACGTCTGGAGCGTCTTGACGTCATCCCCGCTCTCGCCGCGGCGAAGCGTGCGCGTGAACGGGATCTGGTTGGCGACCTTGGCCGGCGTGGTGATGCCGCGCGGCGTCTGCGGCGACACGATCCCAGCGCCGCCGGTCGAGGCCTGCGCCGCCGAGACGAGCCCGCACAGGCACAACGCGGTGAACAACGCGAGTTGGCGGGTGTGGGCCATCGTCCGATGACGTTCGGTCTGTGCCCCTGGCGCGACCGGCCACAGGCCCGCCTTGCACAAGTTGTTCGGACGAATCCTGCTTAAAGCGAGCACGCCGGCGGTCTCCGCGGGGTCGGAACTTGCAAATCGCGCTTGATCTGCCTGCGGGGTTAGCTGACGGGCTAGCGCTTGTGACAAGCGCTTCCCACGGATCACCGTGGGACTCGCCCCAAATGAATTGGGTTCCCCGTTCCCCAGGGCGACTTTCCCAGGGACTCGGCAGCCGCGACAGTATCAGAGCATCCGGCACATGGCGCCGGACAAAACATCGCAATTTGCGGGAAAACCAGCTGCACGTCCTCTGTCAGGAGCAGGGATCCGCGGTCCTCTGCCGACGCCGCGGAGGAGCGCCGGACGGTCCGGCGCGGCGGCCACTAGTCGTGATGAGCGGGGTCGGCGACGCCGGCCTTGAGCCGGTCCTGGACGATCTGCTCGATCCGGTGCACGGTGTCGTCGGACATGCGCCGGATCTCCCAATGCGTCAGCTTGAACATGCGCATCGGTGAGGTCGTGATGACGGTGGCGTTGCGCGGCTCGCGGTTCAGCAGTCCGATCTCGCCGATCAGATCGCCGGCCTTCAGCGACGCGATCGTCTGGCCGCCCTTCTCGACGTCGGCGGTGCCCTCCTCGATCGCGATCAGCTCGGTCGAGTAGTCGCCCTCCTTCATCAGGATCTGACCCTCGGCGGCGCTGGTCTCGGTCGCGAAGGCGGCCAGGCGGCGCGCCTCCTCATCGGAGAGATCGGAGAACAGGGGAATCGCCTTCAGCCGGTTGGGGTCCATGCCCATGGGTCGCTCCTCGTTTTGTCTGGATGGTCGACTCTATCCGCGCTCACGGCCACAAGGGAAGCACCAACCGACTCGTGTGACCGGTTTCCCACCTGGAAACGGTCCATCGGGCGCGAGAGGCGCCACGGAGCGTGGGCGTGGCGCCCTACAGCGCCTGGACTTCGCTGGTGATGGCGGAGACAGATGCTTTGGCGTCGCCGAACAGCAGCTCGGTCTTGGGGTCGTAGAAGAGGGGGTTGTCGATGCCGGCGAAGCCGGAGGCCATGGAGCGTTTGAGGACGATCACGGCCTTGGACTTGTCGACCTCGAGGATCGGCATGCCGTAGATCGGAGAGCCGGGCTCGTTCTTGGCCGCGGGGTTTGTGACGTCGTTGGCGCCGATGACCAGGGTCACGTCGGTGCGAGAGAACTCGGGGTTGATGTCGTCCATCTCGCGCAACAGGTCGTACGGGACGTCGGCCTCGGCGAGCAGCACGTTCATGTGCCCCGGCATCCGCCCGGCGACGGGGTGGATCGCGTACTTGACCTCCACGCCCTTGGCCTCCAGCGCGCGTTCGAGCTCGCGCACCGCGTGCTGGGCCTGCGCGACCGCCATCCCGTAGCCCGGGGCGATGACGACCAGCCGGGCGAAGGAGAGCTGGATCGCGACATCCTGCGCGCTGGTCGAGCGGACCGTACCGCCGCTCTCCCCGCCCGCGCCGACCGGAGCCGCGACAGCACCACCGAACCCGCCGGCGACGATCGCCGGCACGGAGCGGTTCATCGCCTTGGCCATCAGGTTGGTCAGGATCGACCCCGACGCGCCGACGATCATCCCGGCCACGATCAACGCCGTGTTGTTCAACGCGATCCCGGTCGCCGCGGCCGACAGACCCGTGAACGCGTTCAACAGCGAGATCACCACCGGCATGTCCGCGCCGCCGATCGGCAGCACGACCATGTTCCCCAGAACCGCCGCCGCGACCAGGATCCCGAAGAAGAACAACGCCTGCGAATGCGTGCCCGCGGTCAGGATGATCGCCGAGATCACGCAGATCGACAGCAGCGCGAGGTTGATCAGCGACTGGCCCGGCAGCTTGATCGGCCGGCCGGGCAGGATCTCCTGCAACTTCCCGAACGCGATGTTCGACCCCCAGAACGACACCGACCCCACGATCGCCGCGAACAACGACGGGATCTCCACCCGCAACGGGAAATCCCCGCCGAAATGATGACGGAACTCGACCCACGCGATCAACGCCACCGCGCCACCACCGACACCGTTGAACAGCGCCACCATCTGCGGCATCGCGGTCATCCGCACGTTCAGCGCCGCCGGGATCCCGATCGCCGTCCCCAAGCCCACCCCGAGCGCGATGAACCACGGCGCCGACCCATCCAGCACCCCCGGCTCCAACAACGTCGCCACCACCGCGATCGCCATCCCGACCGCCGCGATCTTGTTCCCCAACACCGCCGTCTTCGGCCCCGTCAACCGGCTCAGGCCAAAGATGAACAGCGAGAACGCCACGATGTACAGCGAATCGATGAAGTTCTGGCTGTGCAGGAAGATCGTCGCCAGCATCACTTCTGATCCCCGTCCCCGGCGGCGATCGCCTCGGGCTTCGCCGCCTCGGCCACCGGCTCGGGCTTCTTCTTGAACATCGCCAGCATGCGATCGGTGACCAGGAACCCACCGATCACATTGATCGTCCCGAACATCACCGCGATCACCAGCAACACATGCTCAAACCACCCGCTGGCCAGATGCATCAGCAGCAACCCGCCCAGCACCACGATCCCGTGAATCGCGTTCGTGCCCGACATCAACGGCGTATGCAACGTATTCGGAACCTTCGAGATCACCTCGAAGCCCACGAACGCCGCCAGCACCAGAATCGCGATATCAGTGACGATGCTCACAGCTGTGCCTCCTCGTGCTACTGAGCGCCGGCCGCGGCCTTGGCGCCTTCGTGGACGATCTCGCCGCCGCGGGTCACGCACGCGCCGGCGATGATCTCGTCGTCGAAGTCGAGCTTCAGCGCGCCCTCGTCGATCATCAGCTCCAAGAGCGACTGGATGTTGCGCGCATACAGCTGCGAGGCATGCTCGGCCATCGTGCTCGGAAGGTTCAACGGCGCGACGATCTTCACGCCATGGCGGATCACCGTCTCCCCCGGCTCGGTCAACTCGCAGTTGCCGCCCGCCTCACCGGCCAGATCGACGATCACCGACCCCGGCTTCATCTTCTCCACCGCCGCCTCGGTGACCAGGATCGGCGCTCGGCGACCCGGCACCAGCGCCGTCGTGATCACCACGTCGACCTTGCCGATCGCCTCGGCCATCAGCTCCTGCTGGCGCGCCTGCTGCTCGGGCGTGAGCTCCTTTGCGTACCCGCCCGCGCCCTCCAGATCACCGCCGAGATCGAACTCCAGGAAGTGCGCGCCCAACGACTCCACCTGCTCCTTCACCGCCGCCCGCACATCGAACCCCTGCACCACCGCGCCCAGCCGCCGCGCCGTCGCGATCGCCTGCAACCCCGCGACCCCGGCGCCCAGCACGAGCACCGTCGCGGGCCGGATCGTCCCCGCCGCGGTCATCAGCATCGGATAGAAGCGACCCATCTCCTGCGCCCCGACCAACGCCGCGCGATACCCGGCCACGTTGGACTGCGAGGACAACGCGTCCATCGACTGGGCGCGACTGATCCGCGGAACCGCCTCCATGGCAAACGACGTCGCGCCCGAGGACGCGATCGCCCGCACGCCCTCACCGCCCGACAGCGGCGCCAGAAAACCGATCAACACGCTCTCGGAGCCAAGCCGAGCGCTCTCCTCCGCACTCGGCGGCGCCACCTTCACCACCACCTCCGCCGCCCAGACCGCGCCCGCGTCGGCCAGCGTCGCGCCGGCCTCCTCGTACGTCGCGTCCGGGATCAGGGCGCCGTCGCCCGCACCGCGCTCAACGACCACCTCGAGGCCCTGCCCGACCAGCTTCTTGACGACCTCAGGGACCAGCGCCACGCGACGCTCCCCAGCAGCCGTCTCTTTCGGCACTCCGATCTTCATGCGGCGCGGGAGGCTATCCAATGCGCGCGGGTGACGTTGCGCCATCGGCCACCGGCGCCACTCCTCACGACCCGGGTGACCCGGCTTTCGGCGTGTGTGGACGGCCGGATCAGCCGATGCCGACCGGCGCGAGCACCAGCGCCGTCGCCACTCCGGCGTCGGCGGCGAGCTGCAGCATCGCGGTGCTCCTCGTCGCTCGGCGCCGCGCGGGGGGCGCCCAGTGCGCGGGGCGCCGGGCCCGTCGGTGCGCGTGCGCCCGGACCGCAGCCCGCGCGCGGGCGGGCACGACCGGCGCGGGCTGCGCCGCGGCCACAGGAGCCAGCGGGAGCGGCCGGCCGGCGAGCGCCAGCGCCGCCTCGCCGGTGACCCACACCGGCGTCTGGTCGCTGCTGTGCGCGTAGGCGACGTGACCGTCGGAGGCGATCAGTGAGCCGATGAAATGCAGCGGCGAGGGCGCGCCGCCGCGGTGCAGCGAGCTCGGGTTCACGCCCGCCGCCAGCAGCCCCTGCACGGCCCACGCGCTCGACTGCGCATTCGATTCGCCGCCCGGCTGGGCCGCGAAGCCACCGTCGCCGTCCTGCTGGGCGCGTACGAAGGCGACGGCCCGAGCGCGCGCCCGGGCCGACGCTCCACCGGATCCGGCGAGCGCCTCGAGCGCCGCCCCGGTGTCATCGACGTCGCTCGTGCTGCCGCCGGTCGCGAAGCTGAAGCCGCCGTCGCCGTTCTGCTGGCGGACGAGCCACGACCGGGTCCGCCCGGCCGGCGCGACGCCCGCGGCGCGGAGGGCGAGCACGGCGAACGCGGTCAGGTTGACCTGGTCGGCGACCGAGCCGTCGCCCCGGATCTGGTGCTGCAGTTCGGTGAGGAGGTTCTGGCCGCCGAAGCTGGTCGCCGGCAGCCCGGCAGCCCGGACGACGAGGATCGTGCGCTCGAGCGCACCCACGTCTCCCGCCCAGCCGGCGTGTTGGACGTAGTCCAGCGCGCTGTGGCCATGGCTGATGGCGTCCCGGGGGTTGTGGCCCTCGGCCGCCAGCCCCAATGCGGCCCAGCCTGTCTCCAGCCCGGTCGAGCCGGTGCCGGGCGCGGGCCCGAAGCCGCCGTCGGCGTTCTGCGCCGCCAGCAGATAGGCGGACACCGACGCCGCCCGGGCCTCGCCGGCGGCGCCGAGGCCGACGCCCTGAGCCAGGATCACCGCCAGCACGAGCGCCGGCAACAGCCCCGCGCGGGCGGTGGGGACCGGCGGATCGTGCCAGGTGACCTCGAGCCGCCGCGCGAACCGCGCCAGCGCCCGGGCCAGGGCAGGGCCGAACGCGAGCGCGAACGCGAGGCACCCCACGGCGTGGATGACGTCGAATCCGATCCCCTTGCCGACATAGATCCCGAGCGCGGCAACGCTGTGGTCGCTGTAGGTGACCCAGTCGCCCACATCCTGCACGGCGGCGAAGGCGAACCCGGCGGCCGCGCAGGACAGCGCCAGCGGCCAGCGACCGAGCCGGCGCCCGCTCGCGATCGCCAGGCCGGCGCCGAGCATCCCGGTCAACCCCCAGGCCGCCATCTGCCACGGCGTCCACGGCCCCTGCCCGAAGAAGAAGTTCGATGTCAATCCGGCCAGCGCCCCGACCACGAACCCGGGCGCCCCTCCCAGCGCATATCCGGCGATCAACACGATGTCGGTCGTCGGCTTGACGTTCGGGAGCGCCGCGAAGGCGATCCGGCCGAGGGCGGCGAAGGCGGCCAGGGTGCCGACCAGCGCGACCAGACGCGCCGACGGCCGAGCCCGCTCATACCAGGCGAACCCTCCCGCCAGGGCCAGCGCGAGCACCGCGAACGCGCCGAGCTGCCAGCTCATCCGGCGATCACCTCCGCCCGCACGCCGGCCTCGAGCACCGCGACGCCCTGCTCGGGCGCCAGCGCCCCGCCGGCGCCACCCAGGATGCGGGCCGTCTCGGTGGCGAAATACGTTCCCCCGGACAGGATCTCGGCGGCGGGACCGTCGGCGATCGGAGCGCCGTCGGCGAGCAGCACGACGCGATCGGCGAACGCGGCCACGAACTCGGGATCGTGAGTGGCCACGAGCACCGCCGCGGGCATCGCCGCGAGCATCTCGGCGAGCTCTCCCTTGCGCCGCCGGTCCATCCCACGCGTGGGCTCGTCGAGGCAGACGACCGCCGGCGGGTCGTCGGGGTCGTCGAGCACGATCGCCAGCGCGAGCCGCTGGCGCTCGCCGCCGGAGAGGTCGCGGGGGTTGCGCCGCGCGAACGCCGGGTCAGACAGACCGACGGTGGCCAGCGAGCGGCTCGAGGCCTCGGCGGCCACTGTCTCGTGGATCAGGTAGTCGGTCGGGTTCTGAAGCAGCAGAGCCACGCGCCCGGCGCTGTGGACCTTGCCCCGGGTCGGGCGCATCAGCCCGGCGGCGTGCCGCATCAGGGTCGACTTGCCGGCGCCGTTGCGCCCCATCAGGGCCACGTGCTCGCCCGGGGCCAGCTCCAGCGAACAGGCGCGAAGGATGGAGGGACCGTCGGGCAGCTCGTGCCAGACGCCGCGCAGCGCGAGCGCCGGCACCGGCCCGGAATTGCGCCCGCGCCGCCGCCGTCCGCGCGCCGAACCGCCGCCGGCCGGCTCCGCCGCGGCCTCCTTCGGCGGCGCCGCATCCGCCGGCGGCGCGGCATCCGCCCCGGAGGGCAGCAGCCCGTGCTCGCGCAGCGCGGCTCGGGCCGGCTTGACGCCGACCGCCGGGCGCAGCCCGACCCCGGCCAGCAGACGGGCGCCGGGCGTCTGGAGCTCGGGCGCGCCGGTCGCCGCCCAGCGCAGGAACGCGGGCGGTGGGGCGTCGCAGCCGACCTCGCCGTCGATCATCGCGATCACCCGGTCAGCGGCCGGCAGGCAGCGCTCGAGCCGATGCTCGGCCAGCACGATCGTCGTATCGGCGTCCTCGTTGAGCCGGCGCAGCAACGAGATCAACTCATCGCCGGCGACCGGGTCGAGCTGCGAGGTGGGCTCGTCCAGCACGACCAGCTCGGGGCGCCCGGCGAGCGCCGCGCCGAGCGCGACACGCTGCAGCTCGCCCCCGGAGAGCTCGTTCGTCGAGCGGTCGAGCAGGTGGCCGATGCCGAGTGCGAGCGCCGTCTCCTCGACCCCGCGGGCGACCGCGGGGGCGCTCTCGCCCCGGTTCTCGAGCGGGAACGCGAGCTCGGCACGCACGGTTCCCATCACGACCTGGGTCTCGGGGTCCTGGAACAACGTGCCGACGGCGAGGGCGAGCTCACCCGGGCCGTGCGCGCGCGTGTCGAGTCCGGCCACGACCACCCGGCCGGTGATCTCGCCGCCGTGAAAATGCGGCACCAGCCCGCTGATCGCCCGCAGCAGCGTCGACTTGCCCGAGCCGGAGGCGCCGGCGAGCACGACCAGCTCACCGGCCGACAGCTCCAGCGACACGTCGCGCAGGGCGGCCCGCGGCGACCCCGGATAGCTGTAGCTGAGGCGCTCCACGCTGAGCACGCTCACCGCCCGATCCCCCTCCGGTCGGCGAAGGGGGCAAGCGCGCCGGCGATCAGCGCGACGGCGAGCACGAGCTCGCCGGGACCCGCCGGCGCCTCCAGCGACGGATAGGCATGAAACGGCGCGACCCCGGCCACGCGCGCCCCGATCGACAGGGCCAGGATCGCCGCCGCCGAGGCGGCGAACGCGACGTCGTGGCGCGACCACGGGCGCGCCGCCCGCGGCGGACTGTGGGCCGAGCCGTAGCCCCGGACCTCCAGCGCCGCCGCGACGTCGAGCGCGCGATCGAGCACCCCCGCGCTCGCCGCGCGGATCAGCGCCGCCCGTGAGGGAGGCGGCCCGGGACGGCAGCGCTGCGCATCGCTGAGTCGGCGGGCGTCGCGCACGAGCACCGGCACCATGCGCGTGGCCAGCGTCGCGGTCAGCGCCGAGCGGAACGAGACCCGCCGAAACAGTCGCAGCACCTCATCCGGGTCGACCGCGGACGTGTACAGAGCGCCGCACAGGATCAGGGCCATCGCGCGGAGGCCCAGCACGGCGCCGTAGACCGTCGCCTCGAGCGTGACATCGGTGTGCCCGAGCACGGGCAGCTGGCCGAGCCGCACGAGCACGGTCAGCCCGTCGCGGGCCACGAGCGCGTTGACGACCATGATCGCCAGCGCCAGCGGGAGCGCGAACAGGGCGGCGCGACGCAGCTCGCGTCCGACGCCGGCGGCGATCCCGGCGCCGGTGACCGCGATCACGACGGCGGCGAGCTCGAGCGGATTCTCGGCCAGCAGCGCCGCGCAGGCGAGCGCCAGGCAGTACGCACAGCCGGCCCCGGCGCGCGCCGCGTGCAGCGGGCCGGCCAGCCTGCGGTATGTCATCGCCCCGCCGCCTGAACGGGCACGGGAATATCGGTGGCGCCGTCAACGGCGAGCGCGAAGTGATTGCGGAGCCGGGCGGCGGTCAGTGCCTGCGCCGCCGCCAGCACGCCCGCGGTATCGGTCCCCGTGATCAGCCAGGTCGGCTCCGACTGGGGATCGCCGGTGGCGGCGATCAGGCCGGCGCCGGCTCCGAGCGTGCGGACGACCCGTCCCTGCGGGTCGAGGAGCGCCAGCGCGTCGCCCGCTGCGCTGCTGAACCTCGCGTACACGCCGCTCGCCGACGGTCCCTTGGAGATGAGCGCCGAGGCCACCTGTCCGTCGAGCTCGCGCCACGTCCCGACGACGACGCCGAGCGAGTCGGGCCCTGACCCGGTGCCGATGTACTGCCGGGCTCCCGGCACGCCGATCGCCGCCAGCGCGGCCGACACCTTGTCGCACGCGGGTCCGACATCGGAGCCGCACTCGACCGTCACCGGCAGGCGCTTGCCGCCGACGCCGTGCACGAACGGCTCCGGGTAGGAGCCGACCACGGCGGGGATGCTCTCGGTCGCGCTCCAGTCGTGGAGGTCCCACCAGATGCGGTCTCCGCGGTGCACCGCCGTGGTGGCGGCACCGGCGGCCGCCTGCACACCGTTGACGTAGTAGAACCAGTCGCGGTGCGCGGAACCTCCGGTCAGGCCGTTGATCGACTGCACGAAGCCGCCGCCGTAGCGCGTCTGCACCTTCAGCGAGCGCTGCAGCATCCGCATCACGGTCTCGGACCCCGGCACCTGATGGGCGGTCAGGGACGCGACGGGGCCGCTGCCGAATCCGTGCGTGACCGTGAGCGTCACGTCCGAGGTCCCTTTGCCCGGTCCCAGCCCGCAGCCCGCGACGCCGGCCATGGCCAGCGTCGCGAGCGCGATGCGCGCCCTGCGGAGCATCCAGATCAGCCGGTGATGCGCACGCGGGCCGGCGTGGCGCGGATGTAGCCGCTGCGATCGGCCTGCAGCACGAGCGTGCCCGCGTGCGCCGCGGTGATCGTCGCGGTTCCGTGGCTGTTGGTCGTGGCGCTGACCCCGGAGCCGTGCACCCGGGCATGGGCGAGCGGCTTGGCGACCCCGGCGTCCGTGTACCACACGACCTTCACGGTGAACGACTTGCCCGTCGTCGCCGTTCGCGGGCCGCTGACGCCGATCGGGTGTTCATGGTGGGCGACCGAGTCGACCGCGAACAGCAGTCGGTCGCCGGCGTGGAGCTTGAGCTCGCAGATGCCTGCGCTCGCGTACTGGTTATCGAGCCAGACGCCCCAGTAGTAGGCCTTGCCGGTCTCGGTGTCGCCGAGGACGGACTCGACCAGGTAATCCCCGAAACTGGCGTAGAACTTCGCCTTCCAGCGATGATGGGTCGCCCCATCGAGCGCACCGGCGGCGTTGGCGTCGGGGCACGTCCCGGCCGGAGCGCCGTCCTTGGTGAGGAAGCCGCTGTGCGTGTGCACGACGGTCGGGGCGAGCAGGGCGCGCGTGCGGCCCTCGATTCTCACCGTGACCTTGGTGCCGGCGGCCAGCGCGACGGCGGAGGAGGCGAGGACGAGCGTTGACATCGCTGCGCCCAGCGCCAGGATTGATCTGCGATTCATGGGAGCCACCCTTTCCACGAGGGTCTCAGGCTTTGTGGTCGGAGGCTGGTCTCCTGGCTGACGGGCCTACCGGCCGCGCCTTCCCAGGTGACCCAGCGGTCATCCAGTGGCTGTGCGTGCGGCTGGCGTCCCCGATCACAGTGGCGGGTCCACGCCGGACTTGCACCGGCTTCCCATCACCCCGACCTTGACGGCGCCATCGTACCGCGGGGGCGGGCACGGAGGCCGCCGCTCGCGCGGAACGTAGAATTCGGGCCATGACGGTGAACCTCACGCGGATCTACACCCGGCTCGGAGATTCCGGCGAAACCCATCTCGGCGATATGAGCCGGGTGGCCAAGACCCATCCCCGGATCGAGGCCTACGGGACGGTCGATGAGCTCAACTCGCAGATCGGCGTCACGCTGACGATCGAGACGCTGCCGGAGGCCTACGTGCCCTGGCTGCGGCGGATCCAGAACGATCTGTTCGACGTCGGCGCCGACATCTCGGCCCCGAACGACCCCGAGCGTGAGCGTCTGCGCGTACTGCCCGAGCAGACCGCGTGGCTCGAGGCCCGCTGCGACGAGGTCAACGACGCGCTGACGCCGCTGAAGTCGTTCGTGCTTCCGGGCGGCACGCCGGCCGCCGCGAGCCTGCATGTCTGCCGCACCGTCTGCCGGCGGGCTGAGCGGCTGGCGATCGCCTGCGGCGAGGACTGCAACCCGGAGGTCGTGCGCTACCTGAACCGCCTCTCGGATCTGCTGTTCATCCTCAGCCGCGGCGCCAACGCCGGCGACGAGCCGCTGTGGGAGCCCGGCCGCTACCGCTCGAATCCGGAGTCCGTCGGCTGACTCAGGTGCCGGTTTCGATCCGGCGCACGGCCGCCAGCGGGGGCGCCACCGGATGCTCGATCACCTCGAAGCTGCGGCGGCATTCCTCCGCCGCCACCGGCCTGCCGATGTGGTAGCCCTGGACGAAGTCGCAGCCGAGCTCCGAGAGGCTGCGCTTGATGCTCTCGCTCTCGACGCCCTCGGCGGTCACGCGAAGGCCGAGGTTGCGTCCGAGCTCGATGATCGAGCGCACGAGCACGGCATCGTTGCGGTCGGTCTCCATTCGCATCACGAACGAGCGATCGATCTTGATCTCGTCGATCGGGAGTTGCTGCAGCTGCGACAGTGACGAGAAGCCGGTGCCGAAGTCGTCGATCGCGATCGTCACGCCCATCGCCCGCAGCTCGTTGAGCACGGTCCGGGCGCGGCCGAGGTCGGCGACGATCCGGCTCTCGGTGATCTCGAGCTGGAGCACGGAGGCGGGGAGGCTGAAGCGCTCGAGCAGGCCGCGGATCGTCGTGGGCAGGTCGTGGTCGAGCAGATTGCGGGTGGAGACGTTGACCGACACCCGCAGATCGATGCCCTCTCGGCGCCACAGGTCGCATTGCCGCAGCGAGGCCTCGAGGACACGATCGGTGAGCAGCTTGATCACGCCCGTCTGCTCGGCCAGCGGGATGAAGCCCTCCGGGCCGATGAAACCGAGCTGCGGATGGTTCCAGCGGGCCAGCGCCTCGACGCCGCGCATGCCACCGCCGCGGAGCGGCACCTTGGGCTGGTAGTGGAGGACGAGCTCGCCGCGGTCGAGTCCCCGCTTGAGCTGCGCCGCGAGCGCGAGCCGGTCGAGGCTGTAGTCGTCCTGCTCGAACGCGTACATCTGGTGGGCGACGTCCGATGCCTTGGCGCAGTACAGCGCGACGTCGGCGTGACGCAGCAGCTCGTGCACGGTGCGGCCGTGCTGCGGGAAGCAGGCGATCCCGACGCTGGCGGCAATCTGCAGCGCGAGGGTGTCCACCTCGAGCGTGCCCTCGAGCGTCTCGAGCATCCGGCGGGCGACGGCCGTCGCGGTCGCCTCGTCCTGGACCCCCTCGATCACGACCGCGAACTCGTCGCCGCCCAGGCGGGCGAGCGTCGCGTGCGGTCCGATCGCGGATTCGAGCCGCGGAGCGATCCGCTGCAGCACGGCATCGCCGAACTCGTGCCCCAGCGTGTCGTTGATCGCCTTGAAGTCGTCGAGGTCGATGATCATCACCGCGACCATCGTCTGCTCACGCTCGGCCACGAGCAGTGCCGAGCGCAGCCGTTCGGCCAGCAGGGAGCGATTCGGGAGCTCGGTGAGCGCGTCGTGCGAAGCGCGATGACTGTTGACGGCGGCCTGGCGGCCCCCGGCGTAGATGGCCAGGAGCGGGACGAACGAGACCGGGATCAGGGCGACGCTGGCGTTCGCCGCCGCCACCAGCGCGGGTGTGAACGACAGCAGGCAGCCCGCGGTCCACGCCTGGAAGGCGAAGTCCTCGCGCAGGTACTGGAGCACCGGCAGATCGGCCAGCAGCGCCGCGCCGGTACCCGCCAACACGTGGTTGGCGACGAACAGGGCAGCGCCCGCGATCAGGATCAGCGGCAGGTTGGCGGCAGTCATCGCCACCGGTGGATCGGCGGAGGCCACGGCCATCACGGCCGCGGCGGCGGCGATCGTCAGGACATACTGGGCGGCGTTGAAGACGACCTTGATCGGAGCCGTGCGCTCGCGGCAGTCGGCGATCACCGAACAGGCCGCGTAGACGACCATCGCGGGCGCCGCGCCGAAGCACAGCAGCATCGCGAACGCGAACGGGGTCGAGATCGTGACCTTGTCGAGTCCGTGGCGCCGCGGTACGGGGATCGGCAGCAGCTCACCCGCGAGCACGAACAGCGCCAGCATCCAGAAGCGGGCCTGGTCCGTGATCTCCCAGGAGGCCGCCCAGGCCAGCCCGAGGAGCACGAGCGCCGCGACGAGGGTCACCGACGCGTAGACGATGAACGCGCGGGGGACGGGCAATATGCGCGGAGACGAATCGGCGCTCTGGTCATGCATCGCGGCCAACTCCCATTGGCTAGCCGACTTTCCGGCCCTTCCAGACTTCGGTGTGCCTCCCGCCGTCGCGGCCGTGCGGGGCCGGCGTGATCGTCACGCGGCCGCGATGGGCCTCGTGGCGCACGTGGCCGCGGGCCGCCAGCGCCGGGTTGACCGGCACGGCCAGGGCGACGGCCAGAACCGGCAGCACAAGCAGCTTCGGGGCCTGTCGCTTCGAGAGTTGTGTCCTCGCTCCACGCATTCGTCCTCTCCACTTCCGTTTGGCGCCGTGAGACGCGCTTTGGTGTTCGTTTATCGGCACCCGGGACCAGCCCACGACCCCAACATTCGTCCAGTTTTCAATCAACCACTGTTTTATGGAACCGTGCTGGGGTGCTCGGCAGGATCGCGAGCGGCGAGAGGCCCTAACGCCGGAGCGCCAGCATGATCCCGGTGGCCAGTGCCAGGCTGAGCGCGCCGATGGCCGCCGCGCCGACCATGAACGCGGTGTGGACGCGCGTCCAGGCCACCACCTCGTGCGGTCGCGCGATCGCCACCAGGATGACGAGCGCAAGCGCGCCCGCGAGTGCGATGGCGGGCGGACCGAGCGCCTCGCGCAGGGATAGGCGGCGGCCGGCGCCGGCCGGGCGGACGGGGGTCCGGGCGTTGGCGGTGAAGACGGCGGCGACGCCGAGCAGGGTCCATGTCGCAGCGACCAGGAAACCGCCGAACACGTCGCTCGGATAGTGCCAGCCGAGGGTCAGGAACGAGTAGCTGACGGCGACCGCGAACACGGCTCCAAGGGCGGCCACGATCGGGCGCAGCCGGGCGGGTGCGGCGAGCACCGAGCACAGTGCGAGCGTCATCGCGGCGGTGGCGTGCCCGCTCGGCCACGAGCCGGCGCCGATCTGCGGCACGCCGAGGGGGGGCGGCGAGAACCGCTGCTGCGCGAGCAGCGGCTTCAGCAGTTCGGTGGTGACGTTGGCGCCGAACAGGATGGCCACGATCGCGATCGCGACCTGCGGGCGGCCGCGGCGCAGGGCCACGAGCACCGGTACGGCGGCAAGGAACACGTACGGCTTCGGGTTGCACAGCTGCGCGATGAACCTGGCGATCGGGGCGACTCGCGGCCGGTGCAGGTCGAAGAACCCACGCAGAATGCTCTGGTCGGCGCGCTCGAAGACGCCGACGTGGAACGAGAGGTACCAGGTGATGAACAGCAGCGCGATCCCGGCACCCACACCGATCAGCGCCAGCACAGCGCGTCTGGGCATGGGCCGAGACTAGCCCAGCAGTTTCAAGCCCGGATCAGTCCGGGCCCGGATGGCGATCGGGCGCCTGTTCGGGCGCCCGGTCGGGCTCCTCTGCGACCCTGTCGTGGTCCTCGGCGCGCTCGGGCGCACGTGAGATGCGGATCTCCGGAGAGATGCCGGTCCGGCGCACGTAGGCGAAGTGCTCGAGATCCTCGGGCGAGGCGACCTCCACGTGCAGGCCCGGCTCGAGCTCGAAGCGCGAGGCCTCGTAGAGCAGCTCCTGATATCGGGGGCCTCCGACCGGGCGCGGCTCGATGTCGAGGTCGTGCTCGCCGCAGCGCAGCGTCCACCAGGCGCCCCGGGCCAGCTTCTCGGCGGTCATCTTGACCGGGGCGGTCTCCGCCTCGCCGTCGACCCGCATTCGGGCGTGTGCCGAGCCGAGCGCCCTGGACAGGCGCTCGAGGTTGCGTCCATAGGGCGCGGGGACGATCGACACCGGGCCTTCGATGCCGGCCTGACCGCGGATCGCTTGCCCGGCCGCGCCGACGAGGACGTGCTCGACGTGGTTCGCATCGAGCCAGCGAAGAACGGAGATCCACTCGTCGTTCAGGTGCTCGAAGCCCTTCGTGGTGTTTGCGGGCCGCGGGTCGATGCCCGGAGGCCGATGTCTGAGCAGCATGGACAGCGTTTCGCCTCGGCCGGCCGGAGTCCTTCACGCCTGGGTCGTTGACGAAATCTTGATACCGGGCCCGGCGATCTCTACACGAGCTTGACGAGCGAGGCCTAGCTTGGTGAGGGCGAGACCCTCGACTGCACGGAGACCGGCATGAATCCCCTCAGCGTCGCTACCCTCCGCGGCCGGACATCGCACCGAACGGTGCCTCCGCCGCCCGCCGGACGTCGCCTGCGCCTCACCGTCGCGCTCCATCGCCACCGGCTCGACAACGAGCTCGCGCGCGGGGCCGATCGCGGTTCCTCGCCCGCGCTCGGACTCCGCGCGGCACAGCTGGTCGAGGACCGCACGCGGCGCCGGATCGCCCGGTCGCTGCGCAGCGCGGTGCGGGAGGCAGAGTCCCCACGAGCTCCATTCGGATCGGCGGTGCCGGTCCGCCGCGACACCACGGCGGCGGTCCGGTCGGCCATGCTCGGGCTCGCCGAGCGGCTCGAGGGCCCGCTCCCGGTCAGCGCCGAGGGCGTGGCCCGGGCACTGGGCCTGTTGACCGACGGGACCGGCCCGCTCTATCACCGCGAGGCACAGGTGGCGCTGGCCGACGAGCTGTGGGAGATCGCCGACACGCTCGCGCCCGACGTCGCCGACGGCTGGTTGCCCGCCCGGCTGCCGTAGTGATCGCAGGATCGGCGCGGCCCGGCCGCTTCGCGGCCGCCCGCCGTTTCGTGGCGGCGTACGCTCCGGCCATGACCACGCGTACGGCACCGGGCCTGCTCGTCGGCCGTCGGCCGAGTCCGCTCACCGGCGTGATCGTGGCCGCCGCCGCCGTCGTGGCCACGACCGCGCTCATCTACCCGCTCAAGAGCCTGGCCCCCGCGCTCTCCCTCAGCGTCGTGTACCTGCCCGCCGTGCTGCTCGTCTCGGCCTACTGGGGACTCGTGCTCGGATTGTTCACCTCGCTGCTGAGCGCGGCCGCGTTCAACTGGTTTCACATCCCGCCCGTCGGCCGCTTCACCATCGCCGACAGCCGCAACTGGGTCGCGCTGGCGGCCTTCGTGACCGTCGCTGCGGTGGTCAGCACCACGGCGGAGCTCGCCCGCACCCGTGCCACCGAGGCCGAGCGCCGCCGGATGGAAGCCGACCTGGCCGCCGAACTGGCCCGCGACCTGCTGTCGGGCAACGACACCCGCGAGGCGCTGGGCGCGGCCGGGCGCCGGGTGGCCGAGACCCTGACGATCGCCTCGGCCACGATCGAGCTGCGCATCGCCTCGGGTGACGAGCGTCGCCGGGCGCTGCCCCTCCGGGCTGGCGACGGGACTCAGATCGCCACATTGCTGGTCCCGCAGGGCCTCCCGGGTGAGACGGCGGCGCGCCTGAGGCGCGGCGTCGTGCCGACGCTCGAGGCGCTGGTCGCGATCGCGCTGCGACGCGACGCGATGCAGGCCGAGGCGGTCGAGACCGCCGCGCTGCGGCGCAGCGACGACGTCAAGACGGCGCTGCTGCGCGCCGTCTCCCACGATCTGCGCACACCGCTGACCTCGATCGTCGCGGCCGGACACGCGCTGGGGACCGATTCGCTCAGCGCCGAGGAGCGCCGTGAGCTGAGCGCCACCGTCGTCGACGAGGGCGCGCGCCTGGCCACGCTCGTGGACAAGCTGCTCGATCTCTCGCGTCTGCAGGCGGGCGGTGCGGAGCCGCGGACCGATTGGATCTCGATCGAGGATGTGGTGATGGCGGCGCAGGAGGGTCTGACCGACCGCGCGGCCCAGATCCGGGTGACGATCGATCCCGACGTACCGGCGGTGCGGGCCGACGCGGCCCAGCTCGAGCGCGCGTTCGCGAACCTGCTCGAGAACGCGCGCCGGTACTCAGGCGGACATCCCGTCTCGGTCCACGCGCGCCGCACGGACCGGCGGGTCGTCGTCCGGGTCGTCGATCAGGGTCCGGGGATCAAGCCGGCCGAGCGCGAGCGCATCTTCGAGCCCTTCTACCGCGGCCCGCAGCACGGGTCGGGGCCCTGGACCGGCTCCGGGCTCGGGCTGGCGATCGCCAAGGGCTTCGTCGAAGCCAACGGCGGTTCGATCGCCGTCGAGTCACTGCCCGGACAGGGGACGAGCTTCGTGGTCTCGCTCCCGGTGGCGCAGGACGGTGTCGTCGAGGCGGAGGAAGTGGCGCGATGAGCTCCGGAAAGCCGCGCGTCCTCGTGGTCGACGACGAGCACCAGATCCTTCGCGCGCTGCGGGTGATCCTGCGTGACGCCGGGTTCGAGGCGGTGCCGGCCAACAGCGCCGAGGAAGCGCTCGACCTGGCGGCGGTGCAGACCCCGGATGCGGCGATCGTCGACCTGGTGCTGCCCGATCTCGACGGCGTCGAGCTGTGCCGGCGCCTGCGAGAGTGGAGCGGCATGCCGATCATCCTGCTCTCCGCCGTCGGCGACGAGGACGCGAAGGTCCGCGCGCTCGCCGCCGGTGCGGACGATTACATCACCAAGCCGTTCGGCCCGCGAGAGCTGGTGGCGCGACTCGAGGCCAACCTCCGTCGCACCGCGCCCGAACCCGAGGAGGCGGTGATCGAGTCTGACGGCCTCGTCGTCGACCTCGCGCGGCGATCGGTCGTGGTCGACGGCAGCGAGGTGCACCTGACCCCGATCGAGTTCGACCTGCTGCGACTGCTGATCCGCAATCGCGGCCGCCTGATGACGCATCGCGACCTGCTCGTCAACGTGTGGGGAGCGGGATACGGCGACGACACGCAGGTGCTGCGGGCGCATATCGCCAACCTGCGCCGGAAGATCGAGCCCGCCGACGGGCCCCGGTTCATCAAGACCGACCCCGGCGTCGGCTACCGGTTCTCGGGCTGAGCGGTGCTGCGGCGCTTCCGGCTGCTCGGGTTCGGAGCGGCTGCCGTGGTTGTCGTCGCGGGTCTGGCCTGCGCCGCGTTCGTGCCCGGGGCGCTCGGAGGCGCGCTGGCCACCGCGCTGATCGGGATCGGACTGGTGCTCGCGACGAGCCTCGTGTTCTTCGAGATCGGTCTGAGCGAGGATCGGGAGCGCGAGCTCGAGCAGGAGAACGCGCACGAGGGCGCGCGGGGCGCGGACCGGCGTCATGTCCACTCCCGCCCGCCCGAGCCGCCCGCATCGCGACGGCTCGCGCGCCGGCGCCGGATCCCGCGGCGACCGGACTGATCGGAGGCTGCTCGGAGGCCCTTACTGCGTGACCGCGTCGAGCAGCGCGCGGGCGACATCGCGCGCGAGCGCCCGCAGCTCGTCGTCGGTGCGGTCCTGGATCGGGTGCGCGACCAGCCGGTAGCGGAGGTCCGGGGCGCCCAGCAGCTCGGTCTGGCGAGCCGCCGCCTGGGCGAACGCGTCCGAGGCGACCAGCACCGCCGGCGTCCCCAGTGACTCCAGCTCGAGCACGTCCTGCAGACCGCAGGACACACAAGAGCCTCAGTCGGCCAGCGCCTCGATCACCGCGTCGCAGCTCTCGGCGATCTCCCGCCGCAGGTCGGCCGGCGCGGGCTTGGTGAAGGTCGGCTTGGCCCTGCGCTGGACCTCGAGCGACTCGGCGCGGAGCAGCGCCTCGAGCTCGTCGAGGAAGACGTCGCCGCGCGGCTTGCGGATGTCGAGCAGCGCGATCCGACGGATCGACCGGCCTCGCTCGGCCAGCGGCCGGGCGACGGCGTCGCGCTCCGCGGTCGGATCGAGCACCTCCACGTAGTCCACGTCTCGATCCTACCCCGGCGGGCTACCGCCAGTCCTCGACCGTCGCGTTCTGGGGCGCGGAGCCGATCTCGCCCGAGGCCCAGCCGCCGATGACCATCGAGAACAGGCCGGCATCGCCGCCGGCGTGGGCGATCAGGATCCGGTCGGCGGCGGCGAACTTGGCCACCGGGAAGGCGGGATCGCTGACCCACGCCGGGTCGAGCCCCTCGGCGATGCCGCCGGCGCCGCGCACGAGCTCCCCCGCCGGCCGGTGCGAGGCGAGGTGCAGCGCCTGCTGGAGCTCGGACCGGGTCCATCCCGCCTCGCGGAAGACCCGGCCGTGCTCGGGTCCGAGCACGAGCATCGCGTCGAAGCCGAGCCGGTAGCGCGGGCTGAAGGCCTGCTCGAGGCCCTGGGCCAGCGACGCGACGAGCTCGTGGGGCTCCCGGGCGAGCTGGTCGGCGACGAGCCGCGGAGCCTCGCCTGCGAACACCGTCACGCCGGTCTCATCGGCGCCCAGCCCGGCGCGGTCGTGGGCGAGGCCGGCGAACGGCGCTCCGGTGTCGAGACGCTCGGCGAAGCAGAACCCGACCTTGGCCGGCGAGCCGTGGGTGGCGCGGTCCTCGACCCCGGGCCGGCCGCCACCGACGTTGCGCACCGTCAGCTGCAGCGCGCGACCGGTGCAGAGCGTGGCCCGGCAGCCCTGGCCGAGCGCGTTGACCTCGGCCTGCATCCCGGCCTGCGCGGCGTACGGGCCCGAGACCACGATCACCGGACCGGAGGGGTGCGTCGTGGCCAGCAGCCCGTGCAGCGCGAACGGATCACGACTGACCGCTTCCACGGCCGCCAGCACGATCGGCAGCTCCGGGCCCGCGCAGCCGGCCATGACCGCGTTCACCGCGACCTTCTCGACCGTCGCCCGGCCTCCATAGGGCGGAAGCACGCCGACCACGTCCCGGGGGTCGCGGGAGGTGTGCTCGAGCATCGCCACCACCCGGGCGGGTGTCGGCGGCACGACCGGGAGCCCGTCGGTGAGGCCGCGGTCATGGAGCGCCTCGACCGGATCCTCGAGGCCGCCGATGCGCAGCACGCGCGAGCGGATCCGGCCGTCGGCACGGGCGCGGCGGGAGGCGATCATGCCGGCGACCGCGGGATCCCGGGTCACGGAGGCGCACCCGGGGCGGAGCGCAGGCAGCCCGGCGACGTCGAGCGTTGCTCCCGCGGCGGCGAACAGCGCGACCAGACGATCACGCTGCAGGCCCTCCACGCGGTCGGCCTCAGCGCCCCCGTCGAGCAGGATCACGGCCGGGACGGCGTCGGGATCGAGCCGCTCGGACACGGCGAGGTCGGTGTCGAGCTCCGGAACCGCGCGCACCCCGACCCGAGCCGCCTGCTCGGAGGTGTCGCGCTCATCCGACTGCGAGAGGATGCGCAGCGGGGCGCCCCGCTCTGCCGCCGCCGTCAGCGCCGGGAGCAGTTGATCGCAGGTGGGACAGTCGTGCTTGACCAGTGCCACGAGCTCCATGGCGGGGATCGTAGACGTCTTCACACGATCTGCACGGCGGCCCGCTGGATCTACACGCCGAATTGACGGAGGCGCCCCGATCATGCAGCCATGGGTTTAGTCGATGTTCTTGCCGTCGTCCTCGGACTCGTGATGTTCGGGGTCCTATACGCGCTGATCTACGGGATCGATCGGATATGAGCCCGCTCTTCGGCGCAATCTTCTTCAGCCACATGAGCGGCGCGGATCTGTTCGGGCTGGTCGTATCGGTTCTCGTCTGCATCTACCTCCTGTACGCGCTGCTGCGCGGAGAGAAGTTCTGAGGCGCATGACGTTCCTCGGCTGGCTGACGATCTTCCTGTTCGCGGGCATCCTGACCGTGCTCGCGATTCCGCTCGGCGGGTACATGGCCGCCGTCTACACGGGCGAGCGCACGTTCCTCGATCCCATGTCTTCGCGGCCCCGAGCGCCTGCTGCTCAGGGTGATGCGGGTCGATCCGCCCGAGGGCCAGGACTGGAAGGCGTACGCCAAGAGCGTGATCATCTTCTCGCTCGCCGGCTGGCTGCTGCTGTATTTCATCCTGCGCACGCAGACGCTGTGGAACTGGACGGGACTGAACCCGCAGGCGCTTCCACTCGGCGCCGTGGAACGTGACGTTCAACACGACCTCGTCGTTCGTGACGAACACGAACTGGCAGTACTACGGCGGCGAGACGACGATGAGCTACTTCAGCCAGATGGCGGGGCTGACGGTGCAGAACTTCCTCTCCGCCGGTGTCGGCATCTGCGTCGCGATCGCCCTGATCCGCGGGATCATCGGGCGCAGCGGCAAGAGCCTCGGCAACTTCTGGCAGGACCTGGTGCGCACCGTCCTGTACGTGCTGCTGCCGATCTCGATCGTGTTCGCGCTCGTGCTGGTCTTCCAGGGCTCGATCCAGAACTTCTCGCACTACCTGAGCTTCACACGGCCTCACCGGGCTCGCGCAGACGATCGCGCATGGGGCCGGTGGCCTCGCAGGAGGCGATCAAGGAGCTCGGGACCAACGGCGGCGGCTTCTTCAACGTCAACTCGGCGCATCCGTTCGAGAACCCGACCGGGTTCACGAACCTCTTCGAGATGCTGCTGGTGCTGATCATCCCGGCGGCGCTCGTCTTCTGCTACGGCAAGATGGCCGGCAAGCGCCGCCAGGGCTACGCGATCTACGCGACGATGATGGTGATGTTCCTCGGCGCCGTGCGTCGTCGCCTACATCGCCGAGGCCCACGGCTCACCCGGCTCAGCACGCCGCCGGCCTGCACACGGGCGTGATCGCCGGCTCGGGCGGCGGCAACATGGAGGGCAAGGAGCAGCGCTTCGGGATCGCCGGCTCGGCCCTGTTCGACGTCGTCACCACGGTCACCTCGTGCGGCGCCGTCAACAGCGCGATCGAGTCGTTCACCGGGATCGGCGGCGCGATCCCGATGGCGAACCTGTCGGCCAGCGAGGTCATCTTCGGCGGCGTCGGCACGGGCCTGTACTCGATCCTGCTCTACGTCCTGCTGGCGGTGTTCATCGGCGGCCTGATGGTCGGCCGCACGCCGGAGTACCTGGGCAAGAAGATCGAGGCGCGCGAGATCAAGCTGGTCACGCTCGGCATCCTGATCACGCCGCTGGCGGCGCTGTTCGCAACGGCGCTGGCCACGGCGAGCCGCCGGCGCGCACGCTGTCGATCTCGGCCAACGCGGCCGGTAGCCCGCAGGGGTTCTCGGAGACCTTCTACGCCTACCTGTCGCAGGCCAACAACAACGGCTCGGCGTTCGCCGGCTACACGGGCTTCATCCAGCCCAACGCGGGCAACGTCGGCTCCCACGGGATCACCCTCGCCGACCTGCTCGGCGGCTTCGACGATGCTGTTCGCGCGCTTCGCCCCGATCCTGTTCGCGCTCGCCGTCGCCGGCTCGCTGGCCGGCAAGCGCGATCAGCCCGGCCGGCCTCGGCACGATGCGCACCGACAACCCGACGTTCGTGGTGCTGCTGATCGGCGTGATCGTGCTCGTCGGCGCGCTGACCTTCTTCCCCGCCCTGCTGCTCGGCCCGATCGTCCAGGGCCTGACCGGACACCTCTACTGATGAATGAAGACGAGACCTCATCACCTCCGCGATCGGGATCGTCGTCCTGACGCTGCTGCTCGGCATCCTCTATCCGCTGGTCATCACCGGCGTCAGCCAGGTCGCGTTCCCCGGGCAACGCCAACGGCCAGCAGATCAAGGTCAACGGCAAGCTCGTCGGCTCGAAGATCATCGGCCAGAACTTCGCCGATGCAGGTCGTCAAGAACGGCAAGCCCAGGTCGACAAGAACGGCAATCCGGTGACCAATCCCGGACCCGCAGTACTTCCAGAGCCGCCCGTCGGCGACCGTGCCCGCCGAACAACGCCGCCGCGCACCGCGTTCTCCAACCTCGGCCCCAACAACACGGCGACCGAGCAGGCGATCGCGGCCAACATCCAGGCCTACATCGCGCTCGAGAACGGCACGCCGTACTATCCCGGCGGCCTGACCGCGGCCAAGGTCCCGGTCGACGCCGCCGACACGCTCGGCCTCGGGCGATCGACCCCGACATCTCGGTCGCCAACGCCGACATCCAGGCCCACCGCATCGCCGCCGTCCGCCAGCTGCCGCTCGCCGCAGGTCGACAGCCTGATCTCCGACGTACACGCACGGGCGCGGGCTCGGGTTCTCCGGCGAGCCCGGCGTCAACGTGCTGCAGCTGAACCTCGCCCTCGACCGCCTGAGCGCCGGAGGCCACTGATGAGTGCCGTGACGCCACAGCCCCGACCCCGCCGGCCGCTCCGCACGAGCGCCAGGCGGTCTCGCTGTTCCGCGCGCGACATCGTCGCGCGCGCGCTGATCGACAGCCTCGTCAAGCTCGACCCGCGCGTCCAGGTCCGCAACCCGGTGATGTTCGTGGTCGAGATCGGCGCCGTGATCACGACCGATCACGTGGCTGATCCAGGTCTTCGGCGGCAAGCCGCTCGGCGGCGGTCACGAGCCCGTCCTGGTACACGTTCACGATCTCGTTCTGGCTGTGGCTGACCGTCGTGTTCGCCAACATGGCCGAGGCGTTCGCCGAGGGCCGCGGCCGCGCCCAGGCCGACACGCTGCGCGCGATGCGCCAGGAGACCGTGGCCACGCTGCAGGACGGCAGCGACCAAGCGCGCCTCGGAGCTGGCCAAGGGCGACATCGTGGTCGTCGACGCCGGCGAGCTGATCCCCGGCGACGGCACCGTGATCGAGGGCATCGCCTCGGTCGACGAGTCGGCGATCACCGGCGAGTCGGCCCCGGTGATCCGCGAGTCCGGCGGCGACCGCAGCGCCGTCACCGGCGGCACGCGCGTGCTCTCCGACCAGCATCGTGGTCGAGATCACGCAGGAGCCCGGTCACTCGTTCCTCGACCGGATGATCGCGCTCGTCGAGGGCGCCGAGCGCCGCAAGACCCCGAACGAGATCGCGCTCAACATCCTGCTCGCCGGCCTGACGCTGATCTTCATGATCGTCGTCGTCACGCTGCGCCCGTTCGGGCTGTTCGCCCACACGCCGATCTCCGAGACGACGCTGATCTCGCTGCTCGTGGCGCTGATCCCGACCACGATCGGCGCGCTGCTCTCGGCGATCGGCATCGCCGGCATGGACCGCCTGGTCCGCCGCAACGTGCTCGCGCTGTCGGGCCGCGCGGTCGAGGCCTCCGGCGACGTCGACGTGCTGCTGCTCGACAAGACGGGCACGATCACGATCGGCAACCGCCTCGCCTCCGAGTTCATCCCGATGCCGGGCGTGACCGAGGCCGAGCTGGCCGAGGTCGCGCAGCTCTCCTCGCTCGCCGACGAGACCCCGGAGGGACGCTCGATCGTCGTGCTGGCGAAGAAGTACGGCATCCGCGAGCACGACATGAACTCCCTGCACGCCGAGTTCGTGCCCTTCACCGCCCAGACGCGGATGAGCGGCGTCGACCTCGACGGCAGCCAGCTGCGCAAGGGCGCCGGCGACGCGGTGATCGCCTGGGTCACGGCCGAGGGCGGCCGTCCGCCCGCGGAGCTGCAGCCCGAGCTCGACCGCATCGGTCGCGAGGGCGGCACGCCGCTGGCCGTCGCCCGCGACTCCCAGGTGCTCGGCGTCATCTACCTCAAGGACACGATCAAGGAGGGGATGCGCCAGCGCTTCGACCAGCTCCGCGCGATGGGCATCCGCACGATCATGATCACCGGCGACAACCGCCTCACCGCGGCCAAGATCGCCGAGGAGTCCGGCGTCGACGACTTCCTCGCCGAGGCCACCCCCGAGGCGAAGCTCGCCCTGATCAAGGAGCAGCAGGCCTCCGGCCGGCTGGTCGCGATGACCGGCGACGGCACCAACGACGCTCCCGCGCTGGCCCAGGCCGACGTCGGCGTGGCGATGAACACCGGCACCCAGGCCGCGCGCGAGGCGGGCAACATGGTCGACCTCGACTCCAATCCGACGAAGCTGATCGAGATCGTCGAGGTCGGCAAGCAGCTGCTGATCACCCGCGGCGCGCTGACCACGTTCTCGATCGCCAACGACGTCGCCAAGTACTTCGCGATCCTGCCGGCGATCTTCGTCACCACGTGGGCGACCTCGCCCGGCGGCAAGGGCCCGCTGAACGTGCTCAACATCATGCACCTCGGCACGCCGCGAGTCGGCCGTGATCTCGGCGATCATCTTCAACGCGATCGTGATCCCGCTGCTGATCCCGATCGCGCTCAGGGGCGTCAGCTACCGTCCGATCGGCGCCAGCGCGCTGCTGCGGCGCAACCTCCTGATCTACGGACTCGGCGGCATCATCGCCCCGTTCATCGGGATCAAGCTGATCGACCTGATCATCCACAACATCCTCGGGGCCTGAGGACGGCGCGCCTTGCGCGGATCGCACGATCTCGCGAACGCGGTGGCCGCCGCCTGCCTCATCCTACGATCATGCCCCTGGTGACCGACTCAGGCATGAGCCCCCTATCGAGCATGGCGCCCTCATCCGACGTCGCTGCTCCGGGCGGCCGCCGGCGCGGACGCTACAAGATCTTCCTCGGCATGGCCGCCGGCGTCGGCAAGACGTACCGGATGCTGCAGGAGGGTCAGGCCGAGGCCGAGAGCGGGCCGCGACGTCGTGATCGGCTACCTCGAGCCGCACGACCGCCAGGACACCGTCGACCAGGCGGCGGGTCTCGAGACGATCCCCCGCCGGCGGGTCGCCTACCGTGAATCGGCGCTCGAGGAGATGGACCTCCCGGCGATCCTGCGCCGAGCGCCGGATCTGGCCTGATCGACGAGCTCGCCCACACCAACGTCGCCCGGCCTCGAGCACGCAAAGCGCTACGAGGACATCGAGGACGTGCTGGCAGCCGGGATCGACGTGTACTCCACCGTCAACGTCCAGCACCTCGAAAGCCTCAACGACCAGGTCGCCGAGCTGACCGGGATCCGCGTGCGCGAGACGGTGCCCGATGCCGTGCTCGGGTCAGCCGACGACGTCGTCCTGATCGACATCACCCCACAATCACTGATCGAGCGGCTGCTCGCCGGCAAGGTCTACCCCGGCGAGCGCGTCGAGGCGGCGCTGAACAACTTCTTCAGGCTCGAGAACCTCTCGGCGCTGCGCGAGGTGGCTCTGCGCCAGGTCGCCGAGGAGGTCGAAGCCAAGCGGATCCCCGCCGAGTCAGCGGCCGGCGGCCGCGGCCGCGAGGAGCGCCTGATCGACAACGCCGCCCCGCAGGCGATCGGCGAGCGACTGCTCGCTCTGATCACCCCACGCCCCGAATCCCAGCGCGTCGTGCGACGAGCCTGGCGCTCAGCCCAGCGCCTCGGCGGCGAGCTCGACCTGCTCTGGGTCACCGACCGCGACCCCAAGCCCGACGAGCAGCGAGCAGATCGACGCCCTCCGGCGGCTGGCCAGCGTGCTCGGAGCGCACCTGCTCGTCGAGCACGGCGACGACGTCGCGCTCACCACCCAACGCGTGGCGCATCGAGCGCGGCACCACCTACATCCTGATGGGCACCCCCAGGCCACGCAGCGCGATCCGCCGGCTGATCGAGCCGGCGCTCCCGTTCCGCCTGCTCGGACTGCTGCCCGGCGTCGACCTCCGGATCGTCGCCGACCGCACGCAGATGACCAAGGAGGAAGACGGATGACACTCCCACTGATCGTGATCGTCGCTGCGCTCGTGGTCGCACTCGCCGTGCTCGCCTGGCGTGCATCTCAGCTACCGCCGGCGGCGACCGTCGCGCTCGACGAGCTCCAACGGCCACCGGCGACGGATCCTGTTCCCGTTCGTCGCCTACGCGCTCTCCCAGCAGGCGCTCGACGCCGCGCTGCGGCTGTGCGCCGCCGAGGACGCGACGCTCGTCCCCGTATTCCTCGCCCGCGTCTCGCTGCATCTCCCGCTCGACACCCCCCTCCCCCGCCAGTCCGCCATCGCGATCCCGCTCCAGGAGGCGATCGAGCACCGAGCGACCGAGTTCGGCATCCCCGTCGACGCCCGAATCGAGCGCGGGCCGGACCTACCGCCACGCCCTCCGCCTGACGATCGACCACGAGCAGTTCGACCGAATCGTCATCGCCGCCGCCCAGCACGGCGGCGCCGGCTTCGACCCCGAGGACGTCGCCTGGCTGCTCGACAACGCCCCCGGCGAGATCGTCGTCCTACGCCCCGACAAGGACGAGCACCTCGGACCGCCGCCGCCCCGGCGCGTGCGACGGTCGCGGGGCTCGCGCGGATCGCGGGCCCGGGCACGGGCGGCGCGGGCGAAGGTGGCGGCGTAGGGGCCGGCGGGGTGGGGCGGGCCGGCGGGTGGGGCGGGCGGACCCTGGCGGGGTCGATGCACCGGATTCCGGGGGTGCATAAGGGGACAAACTACCGTCGGTTGGAGCTTCCTTGGCCGCCTAAGCGCGTCTCCGGCGCTTAGCGGCACAAGGTCACCGGCGGGCCGGCGATTTGACGACTTATGCACCCCCTGCGGGCATCCCCGTCCCGAGCCGCGGTTCTTGCGCCGGCGACCGACGGCTCTGCGACGATCATCCCTGGCCACAGCCGGGCCGACGCCCTCGCCCCTACTCGTGCAAGCGAAACGGCTGTGTGGCCACGACCACGTCGGTTCGGGACCGGAGCACCGCGGCGAGCAGGGCGCCGCGCTGGTTGTGGAGGATCTCGTGGCGCTTCTTCTGGGGCTGGATCTCGATGATCAGCACGGCCATGATCACGCCCTCGCCGGCCAGCGACTCGACGTACTTCACGACCGAGCGAACGAGCGAGCGCTGCGGATCGACGAGCACCTCGAGCGGGACGCCCGGATCCCAGGTCGGCCCAATGCGCGAGGATCTTTCCCCGCTCGTCCTCGTCGCAGGCGACCGCGACGGCGACGACGCGGCCACCGAGCGAGAGCGCGGTGCTGATGACCTGTTGGGTGAGCAGGCTGACCGTCGAGGTCGGGACGATGACGACGGTCTCCTTGCGCCGCGGCGGCGGCGGGATGCGCCCGAGCTGGAGCTCGCGTGCCACCTCGGCGTAGTAGTTCTCGGTTCGGTGAAAGAGGACCATCATCACCGGGACCGCGATGACCACCACCCAGGCGCCTTCGAGGAACTTGGTCGAGACGAACACGACCACCGCCACCGCGGTCATCACCGCGCCGGCGCCGTTCAGCGCGGCCCGCGCGGCGCCATCGCGGCGGCCGATCCTTGCGCCAGTGGCGCACGAGGCCGACCTGGCTGATCGTGAAGCCGACGAACACGCCGATCGTGAACAGCGGGATCAGCTTGTCGGTCTCGCCGCCGACCGCGATCAGCAGCAGCGCCGGCCAGCGACCGCCAGCACGACGATTCCGTGCCGGTAGACCGGCCGCTCGGCGCGCAGGTAGAACAGATGCGGGAGCCGGTGGTCCTTGGCCAGCAGGCTCATCAGCACCGGCAGGCCGCCGAAGCTGGTGTTGGCGGCCAGCGCCAGGACGAGCGTGACCGCGAGGTTGGAGACGTAGAACGGCCAGCCCGTGCCGAACGCGCCGGCCGTCAGCTGGGCGAGGACCGTGACGCCGCCGCGCGGCACGACGTGGTGGACTTTGATCAGGATCGCGAGCCCGACCAGCATCATCCCGAGCAGCACGCCGAGCGAGACCTCCGTGCGCTGCGCGGTCCGGACGCGTGGCTGGCGGAACTGCCGGCACGCCGTTGGCGATCGCCTCGACGCCGGTGACTGCCGAGCACCCGGCCGCGAACGCCTTGAGCAGCAGCACGATGCCGAGCGTCTCGGTGACCGGGAACGCCAGCTTGGTGCCGATCACCGCGACCGGGTGGGGATGGAACGGGCCGACGACGATCACCGCGACGATGCTCACGATGAAGAGCAGCGTCGGCACCATCAGCAGCTGGGCCGACTCGGTGATCCCGAACATGTTGACCGCCGTCAGCAGCACCAGGCCGATCAGGCGACACGAGCAGCAGGTGGTGGGCGAGGCCCGGGAAACACGCTCCCGAGGCTGGCCGCGCCGGCGGCGAGGCTGACGGCGACGGTGAGCACGTAGTCGACGACCAGCGAGGCCGCCGCGAGCAGGCTCGTCGTCGCGGCCGAGGTTCTCCTTGGCCACCGCGTAGGCGCCGCCGCCCTCGGGGTGAGCGGCGATCACCTGCGTGTAGGAGATCGACCAGCAGCACCAGCATCGCGGTGATCACGAGTGTCAGCGGCAGCGTGAACCGCAGCGCGCCGGTGCCGGCGAGGATCAGCACGAGCATCATCGCCTGGGGGCCGTAGGCGACGCTCGAGAGCGCGTCGAGGCTCAGCGCCGAGAGCCGCCGGCGAGGCTCAGCCCGCATGCCGGCGAGATCGCATGTCCCGCGCCCCCCGGCGGTCGGCTGTGTCTTCGCCCGCCGACGGGGGCGGCACGGGCGCCGGGCGACGTCGAGACGCGTCGGTCACGGCTGACACGTGTGGCCCGGCCGCGCCCCGGGCCGAGGCCCGGCCGAGCACGCCGCTACAGGCAGGCCGTTGGCGGCCAGGAACTGGTGGGCGACGGTCGCCGGCGACTGCTGGTCGAGCGCGACCGCGGCGTTCATCTTCTGGATCGCCTGCAGCGTCAGCAGCGAGCTGACCTTGTTGATCGTCTGCTGGAACGCCGGGCCCTCGGCCGTGAGCACGCTCTTCTTGACGATCGGCGCGACGTTCTGGAACCCGAACACCTTCTTCGGGTCGGTCAGCAGCACGTACTTGCCGGTCGTCAGCTGCGGGTCGGTCGTGAACACGTCGGAGGCCTGGACCTGGCCGTTGTCGAGCGCCTTGTAGGTGAGGCCGATGGCCAGCGGGACGAACGTCGGGTTGATGCCGTACTGCTTCTTCAGGCCGACGAGGCCCTGGGACCGGGTCTGCGAACTCGGGCGCGCCGCCGAGCTTGACCGACTTGCCGAGCTTCTTCAGGTCGGCGATCGTCTCAGGCTGTGCTTCTTCGCGTAGGGCTTCAGGACGCCGAGCGCGTCGGAGTCGTAGAACGGCGTCTGGTCAGCAGCGTGTAGCCGTGCTTCTCGGCGAACGCCTGGGCCTGGTTGTAGGCGTGCTGCGCGCTGTGCGGTGGGGTGGTCACGCCGGCGACCGCCGTCAGCAGCGTGCCGGTGTACTCGGGGTACATGTCGATCTGACCCGACGGTGAGCGCCTTGTAGGTGATCTCCGAGGAGCCGATGTTGCCCTTCAGCGTCACCTTGTAGCCCTTGGCCGCCAGTGCCTGCTGGTAGAGCGCGCCGAGGATGTACTCCTCGGTGAAGTTCTTGTCGCCGATCGTGACGGCCGGCTTGCCGGCCCCGGGCCCGCTGCGCGGCCGCGGCCGTCGAGCTCGCCGCCGAGCTGGTGGTGGCCGCTGTGGAGCTCGAGCTCGAGGAGCTCGAGGACGAGGAGCTGCCGCAGGCGGCGAGCGAGGACCGCCGCCGCCAACGCGAGCGATGGTGCCCACCGCGCCCTTCGATCTGGGTGAACGCATCGTGACTCCTGTTCTGTGCTGAGTGGTTGATGGATCAGGATTCTACGTGCTCTCGGTGACGATCGGCACGAGCGCCGACACCGGCGTCCTCCTGCCCGGCGAGCTTCAGTCCGCGCGGGGTCAGCATTCGCTGTACGCCGGCGAGCGCGAACTCCACGACGAGCGCCAGCGCCGCGATGCAGATCGCCGCGCCGAGCACGCCCGAGAGGTGGTAGCTGGTCTCGTTGTTGATGATGTCGCCGAGGCTCCCGCTGTAGCCCGTCAGCGCGCGCGATCGTCGTCGTCGAGACGACGAACAGCGCCGAGGTGCGGATGCCGGCGAAGATCAGCGGGATGCCCGAGCGGCAGCTCGACCTTGCGCAGGACCTCCCAGCCGCTCATCCCCATGCCCCGGGCCGCGTCGACGAGTCGCGGTCGACGCCGTCGATCGCCACGTACGCGTTGGTGATCATCGGCGGAACGGCGAGCACCACGAGCGCGAGCTCGACGTTGCCGAGGCCGATCCCGAGGAAGGCGACGCCGATCGCGAGCACGGCGAGGCTGGGCAGCGCCCGCCAGATGTTGCCGACGTTGATCGCGACGAACGACCCGCGGTGGATGTGGCCGAGCCACACGCCGATCGGGATCGCGATCACCAGCGCGATCCCGATCCCGATCCCGCGCGATCTTGAGCGTCTCGAGCGTCAGGTGGACGAGCGTCGGCAGCGGCGGCGCGCCCGGGGACCTGCCCGTTGCGGCCGATGAACGGAAGGCGTCGACGAAGTTGTTCATCGCGATCAGACCGCCCGCGCTCGTCCACGGGGTGAGCTGCCGCTGCACGAGCACGAGCAGCCCGTCGGCGAGCAGGGCGAGCAGGACGGCCATGCCGCCGGCGACGATCAGCTCCGTCTTGAAGACCTCGTTGGAGATCGCGGAGAGGATCGGCGACTCCGAGTCCCTCGTTGTCGATCAGCGAGGCCACCGTGGCCAGCGAGATCACGGTCACGGTGGCGATCCGCAGGCCGGCGATGATGGCCGGCATGGCCAGTGGCAGCTCCACGCGCAGCAGCGACTGCCGGTCGCTCATGCCCATCCCCCGGGCGGCGTCACGCACCTCGGCCGGCACCTCTCGCAGACCGGTGAGCGTGTTGCGGAAAAGGATCAACAGCGTGTAGGAGACGAGCGCAACCTCGGCCGTGGTGCGGCTGAGCCCGAATCCCGGCAGCGGCTCGAGCAGCTCGAACAGCGCCAGCGACGGGATCGTGTAGAGGATCGACGTGACGATCAGCACCGGGCGCTCGAGCCAATGGCGGCGATAGGCGGTGAGGGCGAGTGCGGTCGAGAGCACGAACCCGATCGCGACGGCGATCAGCGTCAGCTCGACATGCTGGCGCAACGCGGGCCACAGGACGGTGCTCCAGTTGCGCGACACCCAGTTCGGACAGAACAGGTGGTTCGCCCGCTCGCACGCGAACTGCCCGGCACCGCCTCCGAAGCTCGGGATCACCGGCGCCGCGGCAACGACGACGAACGTCATCACTCGCCCTCGGCGGCCGTGCCCGCGCCGTCGGCGTGGGCGCCCTCCGCGGCCGCGCCCGCGCCCGCGCGGTCAGCGTGGGCGCCATCGGCGAGCGCGCCGTTGCCGAGCACGCCCCCGAGCAGCTCGAGCGTGACGATGCCGGCCACGTGGTCCTCGCCGTCCACCACGGTGAGCGGGGAGCCACCGCCGGCGATCAGCCGCGACAGCGCATCGCGCACGGTGGCACTGAGCGGGACCCGGGCCGGTCCGGGCGCCAGCCCGTTGGGCGAGAGCAGCTCGATGTCGGCCAGCGTGGCCAGGCCGAGTCGCTTGAGCGCGCGGTCCTCGCCGACGAACTCGGCCACGAACTCGTCGGCGGGCTCGGTGAGGATCTCGGCCGGGGTCGTCGTACTGCGCCAGCACGCCGCCCTGCCGGAGGATCGCGATCTTGTCCCCCATCTTGATCGCCTCGTCGATGTCGTGGGTCACGAACACGACGGTCTTGCGCACCCGCGCCTGCAGACGCAGGAACTCATCCTGCAAGCGGGCGCGGCTGATCGGGTCGATCGCCCCGAACGGCTCGTCCATGAGCATCAGCGGAGGGTCGGCGGCCAGCGCCCGCGCCACCCCGACGCGCTGTCGCTGCCCGCCCGAGAGCTGGGCCGGGTACCGGGGCCCGATGTCGTCCGGGTCCATCCCGATCAGCTCGAGCAGCTCGCGAACGCGGCCCTCGGTCCGTGCCTTGTCCCACCCGAGGAGCTTCGGAACGGTGGCGATGTTCTCGTTGACGGTCAGGTGCGGGAACAGCCCGATCTGCTGGATCACGTAGCCGATCTGCTTGCGCAGCTCGGTCGGCTCGTGATCGAGCACGCTACGGCCGCCGAGCAGGATGTCGCCGCTGGTCGAGCGGGATCATCCGGTTGATCAGTCGCATCGCGGTGGTCTTGCCCGACCCCGATGGGCCCACGAGCACGCACACCTCGCCGGCCTCGACGCTGAGGCTGAGCTCCGCGATCGCGGGCTCCTTCTGGCCCGGATACCGCTTGCTGACCTGGCGCAGCTCGAGCGACGCCGCCTGTGGGAACGGCGACGGCCCCTCATCGTGGGCGGAGTGTTCTCTGGACAAAAAGGGGAAAACCGGACCGGGTTTCCCGCTGAGAGTACCGACACCGGTGGCCGAACTCACGACGGGACCGCCTATGCCTAGCCGGAATGACCGCCGTCGAAACCGATCCTGGGCGCGCGCCCCTCAGCCGACGCCCGGGACCGGGCGCCCCTGCTCGAGATAGACGCAGTGCTCGCTGCCCACAGAGGCCGAGACACGGCGCCGCAGCGGTCCGCTCAGCAGGTCGAGCGCCTCGGACAGCTCGACCACCCGATGGTCTTCGATCTCCTCGGCCTGGAGCCGGACGCCGGCCAGCCGCTCATCGCTCAGGGTGCCGCAGTCGAACAGGAACCTCACCCCGCCGGCGCGGCCTCGCCTTCGGCCGCAGGAAGTCGACGCACAGCAGTCGGCCCCGCTCCACCTCGAGCCCGCATTCCTCCTGGGTCTCGCGACGGCATGCCTCCCAGGGGGACTCGCCGGTCGGGTCGATCTGACCGCCCGGGAGCGTCCATCCCTTCTTGTAGTTGGGCTTGAGGATCAGCAACCGCCCAGCGCCGTCGAAGATCAGCGCACCGGCGGAGGCCGGGATCCTCGGGACCTCGTGCGGCGTCGGTTCAGGCGCTCGGCCGGCCATCACCCACGATGATGGCCGACGCGAGGCCTCAGGGTCTTCCCGGTCGGTCCGTTACGGGCCGCCGAGCGTGTGCACGAAGTTGCTGCCCGGCGAGCCGAGCCCGGTCATGGCGTCATAGCCCGCGAGCGCGGGGATCGACACGTCCTGTGTCGTGCACGGATCGTGGGACGGCTCGGGCGGGCAGAACTGCTCCGGACCCACGTACCCGATCAGCCGGGTCGAGAACAGGCGCCCGTCGTTGGCGTTGATCGAGTTGGCGAAGTCAGCCCGGGACTGGTCCTGCTTGCCCGCCGGGCCGACGTCGCTGATCGCCGCGCTGTTGCCGTGCAGCGCGTACAGCTTCGGGTTCAGGAACCCGAGCGACCTGCCACCGGCCTGGTCGGCCAGCGCCACCAGGCCGGCGAACAGCGGCGAGGACAGGCTCGTCCCGCCGATCCGGTACTGGTCGTAGTAGACGCCGTCCGGGAATGTCTGCGTCTCGCCGACGAGGAACCCGGTGGCCGGATCGCCGACCGTCGAGATGTCGGGCACGACGCGCTTCGGATCGGCACCGACGACATCGCGATGAATGGTCGACATCGACAGCGGCACGACTCCGGCCTGGTAGGACGGCTGCGGGTAGATGTAGCTGGTCCCGCCGCCCGAGCCGCCGGCGAGCGCCAGGTCGATCGGCGTCCAGGTATGAAGCTGGGCATCCGTGCAGCCGCCGAGCGCGAGGTAGGTGTCGTTGCACAGGAAGCTCCGGGCCGTGGACCAGCCGAACTCACCGAGTCGCTGACCGGCCGCGCCGATCTGCAGCGTCGTGCCGCCGACCGCCGTGGCCCACGGGCTCGACGGCGGATAGTCGGCCACGTTCGCGCCCAGCGTCGTGAACTCGTCGCCGTTGTCACCACTCGAGAACAGGACGGTGACGCCGGTTCCGGCCGCCATGATCAGCGTGTTGTCGACCGAGGCGCGCACGCTGGCGTCGTCGAGCAGGTCGCCGCCGTCGTCACCCCACGAGTTGGTGACGACTGGGCCAGATGCCCGTCGACGACCTGGCGCAGGCTGGTGAACAGATCGTTGAAGCAGTTCTGGGCGCCGACGTAGAGGATGTGCGCCCCGGGGGCCATCGCGTGGACGGCCTCGACGTCGAGGGTCTGCTCCCCGACCAGCCACTCGCGTCGCACAGATCAGCCTGCGTGAACGGCGTGGCCAGCACCTCGCTGAACTGCGAGGAGAGCAGCGGATGGGCCGGATCGTTGCGCGCGGCGTATGTCTGGCCGTCCTGCAGCAGCGTCGGCGATGCGAAGGCATCGATCACGGCCACCGTCCGGCCCGAGCCGTCGAGACCCGCGGGCGCGTTGTACGCGCTGCGGAGCTGCCCCGGCGTGTAGCCGCAGACGGCGTAGGGCGCCGGCGATGGGTAGCCGTTGCCGTACGGGGGCCGGATCGTGTCGACCTTCTGGCCGTAGTAGTCAGCGCACGGCGTGGCGACACGGAAGCCCGGGGGCTGCGGAATCGTCTTCCCGGACGCCGCCGGCGCCGGTGCCGTCGTGGCCGGGTTGTCGCTGCGCAGTCGCGGAGTGGCCATCGTCTGGCTGACGCCGGTGACGCCGGCGACGAGCCCTGAGAGCGGTGCGGGCACAGACAGGTTCCGGTCGGCGAGCCGCAGCAGCTTCCCGCTGACCCGGTGATAGGAGACGGCCGTTCCGAAGGCGCGCTCGACCTGGGCCGTGGTCCCCGACGCGCTGACCGCCATCCGGTCGGCCGAGACACTGTGGACCGCGAACCCGTTCGCACGCAGGAACGTCGTCACCTCGGCCACCTGACGCGCCGTGGGCGAGAACCGCTGCTCCCATTGCGCCGGGCTCAGGTAGTGACCGTAGGCCGAGCTGCCCGGCGTCGAGACCGCGGCGGCGAACGCGCGGGCACTCGCGGCAGGGCTGAGCTGGACCTCGAAGGCGATCCGGCTCGACGCCGGCACGGCGGCGACGGTCGGGCTCTTGGCCGCCTCCGGCGAGGCGGTGCCTCTGAGATTCGTCGTGGCGGATGCCGAAACCGCACCGGTCCCCGCCACCAGACCGACAGCGAGCGCGGACCCCGTGGACAGAACTGCCACTGCTGTGCGATACCTCACTCAGCTCCCCCTTGTGCGCATTCAGACGGCCGTCGCCGCACCCTACTGAACATCCGCGCTGTCGGGAAACACGCCGGTATCGATCAGGCCGGCGGCGGTTGGGCGCCCTGCCCGACCGCGGCGCGCCCGCGGACGCGGTCCCCGGCCGGATCGAAGAGAGGCTCGGCCGTCACCTCGCCCGCGACCCACTCGCCGAACATGTCGACCTCGACCGCCGTGCCCGAGCTCGATCGCGGGCGGCAGGTAGGCGTAGGCGATCGAGCGCTCCACCGTGTAGCCGTAGCCGCCGCTGGTGACCCGGCCGACGATCTCGCCGTCGACGCGGACGGGCTCGTTGCCGAGCGCGACCGAGCGCGGGTCGTCGAGCACCAGGCAGCGCAGGCGCTGTCGAGCTCCGCGCTCGCCGAGCGCGTCGGAGCCGATGAACTCCTTGTCGTCGCGCACGCAGAACCCGAGGCCCGCCTCGCAGCGGGCGTCTCGTCGGCGGTGATGTCGGCCGCCCACACCCGGTAGCCCTTCTCGAGGCGCAGCGAGTCGATCGCGCGGTAGCCGCCGGCGACGAGGCCGTGCGTCGCGCCCGGCCTCCCACAGCGTCCGCCACAGCCCCGCGCCGTACTCGGTCGGGCAGTACAGCTCCCAGCCGAACTCGCCGACGAACGTCACCCGCAGCGCGCGCACCGGCACGTCGCCGACGCGCGATCTCGCGCATCCGCATGTAGGGGAAGTCGAGCGGGTCGGGCAGTCAGCGGGCGCGAGGATGTCCCGGGCGCGCGGGCCCCACAGGCCGAAGCACGCCCAGCGCGCGGTCACGTCGGCGACGCGCACGATGCCGTCGGCCGGGCAGGTGGCGGCGGATCCAGCCGAGGTCGTGGTTGCCGAACGCGGTGCCGGTGACGATCGCGAACAGCTCCTCCTCGACGCGCGTGACGGTGAAGTCGCACTCGATCCCGCCGCGGCGGTTGAGCATCTGGGTGTAGGTGATCGCGCCCGACGTCGCGCGCGACGCGGTTGTCGCACAGGCGCCTCGAGGAACTCCGCCGCGCCCGGACCCGCGACCTCGAGCTTGGCGAACGAGGACTCGTCGAACAGGCCGGCGCGCTCGCGCGTGGCGCGGTGCTCGGCGCCGATCGCCGGCGACCAGTGCATCCCCGCCCATCCGCGCGGGCGCAGCGACTCGTCGCCGCGGCGCGCGTTGCGACTCGTACCAGTTGACGCGCTCCCAGCCCGACTTCTCGCCGAACGCGGCGCCGTGCTCGACGTGCCAGGCGTAGGCGCTCGAGGTGCGCAGCGGCCGGCCGGCGAGGCGCTCGTGGCCGGGGTAGCGGATGTCGTAGTAGGTCTCGTAGACCTCCTTGGCCCGCTGCGAGCGTGTAGCTGGGCGAGCGGTAGTGCGGCGCCGAAGCGGCGGATGTCCATCTCCCAGACGTCGCATGCGACGGCTCGCCCGCGACGATCCACTCCGCCATCACCTTGCCGATGCCGCCCGCGCCGGCGAGCCCGTGGGCGCAGAAGCCCGGCGGCCACGAAGAAGCCGCCGCACCTCGCGTCTCGCCGAGGCAGAACTCGTTGTCGGGGGTGAACGCCTCGGGGCCGTTGATCAGCCGCGTGACCTTGATCTCGTCCATCACCGGCACGCGCCGGCGCGAGTTGTCGGCGATCTCCTCGAAGCGCGGCCAGTCCTCCTCGAGCAGGCGGCCGTTGAAGTCCGGCGGGATCGCGTCGAGCAGGTGCTCGTCGAGCGCCCACGGCGCGCTGTCGCGCTCGTAGCCGCCCATCACCAGCCCGCCGCCCTCCTCGCGGAAGTAGATCAGCAGGTCGGGGTCGCGCAGCGTCGGCAGGTGCACGCTCCGGCCGTGCGCGTCGCGGAACGGCTGCGTGACCAGGTACTCGTGGGCGAACGGGCACGATCGGCACGCGCACGCCGGCCAGCCGGCCGATCTCGGCCGCGAACATGCCGCCCGCGTTGACCACCACCTCGGCCTCGATCGTGCCCCACTCGGTGTGCACGCCGCGCACGCGCGGGCTCGCGCGCGGCGCTCCTCGACGTCGATCCCGGTGACGCGCGTGTTGCGTGAAGATCCGCGCGCCGCCCTCGCGGGCGCCGCGTCGGCGAGCGCCGTGGTCAGCAGCGAGGGATCCAGGTAGCCGTCGCTCGGGCAGATAGGAGCGCGCAGCGCACGCCGTCGGTGACCATCAGCGGGAACAGCTCGCTGGGCCTCGCTGCGGCGGAGATCGAGCTCGAGCGGCAGCCCGAAGGTCTTGCGCCCACGCGACCTGGCGCAGCACCTCCTGCTCGCGCTCCGGCGTGCAGGCGAGGCGGATCCCGCCGCACTCCACCCAGCCGCAGTCGAGCGTGCGGTAGAGCTCGACCGAGTGCATCATCATCCGCGTCAGCGAGACGCTCGCCGCGCAGCTGGCCCACGAGCCCCGCCGAGTGGAACGTGGAGCCGCTGGTGAGCTCGTTGCGGTCCAGCAGCACGACGTCGCGCTCGCCGAGCGGCGCCAGGTGGTACGCGATCGACGCGCCGCCGACGCCGCCGCCGATGATCACCACGCGGGCGCGGTCGGGCAGCTCACGCGGCCGCGGCATCAGGCCACTCCTCGAAGTCGGGGTCCGGCGCGGTCCGCCGCAGCCGGTCGAAGTGCTCGCGCGGCGTAGCCGGCGAAGTCGAAGTCGAGGTCCGAGATCGCCCCTGGACGACGCCCCAGGCTCGCCTCGCGCGACGTCGGACATCGACCCGCATCAGCTGCAGCCGGCGCGCTCGCCGCGCTCGGGCGGGCGCCCGAGGTAGGCGCTCAGCAGGCGCAGGTCGGCCTGAGCGTCGTCGAAGTCGTTGTTGACCGACAGGTTGCCCAGGTCGAAGAACGGGTCGCCCATGCCGGCGTACTCCCAGTCGACGAGCAGCACGCGCTCCGTCATCCGCGCGCGGATCAGGTTCGCCGGCAGCAGGTCGTTGTGGCACGGGGCGCGCTCGCGCTCAGCGGCAGCGCCGCCGGCGATCCGCGCCGCGACCGCGCGCGCGTGCTCGTAGGCGTCGGGCAGCGCGCCGCCGCGCTCGAGCACGATCCGCGCGTAGTCCTCGAGCAGGTCGGGCACCCAGAACGCGCCGGGCAGCTCGGGCCCGAGCTCGTGGAAGGCGCCGCAGCGCCCGCGCCGGCCTCGCCGGGCGCGTCGGCGCAGCTCCGGGCGGGCGACCGGGCGGCATGCGATGAAGCGAGTGACCAGGCACGCATCCGGCCGGCGCACGACGCGCGGGCGCGATCCCAAGTCGGCGGCGGCCGCGTTCGCCGACGCGCTCCGCCTGCGCGGTCGATCCCGAGCAGCGCCGTGTCCTTGCCGGGCAGGCGGATCGACGTAGTCCTCGGCGCCGAGCCGGACGCGGTAGTTGCGGTTCGTGATCCCGCCGTCGAGCGGCCGGGCTCGCCGCTCGGCCGGCCCGAGCAGCGGCTCGAGCTCAGCCAGGATCGCCGGGATCCCGAGGCTCGCCGACATGGGCTCGCTCAGTCCGCCTCGGGCCGTGCCGCGCGCTCGAGCAGCGGCTCGAACTCGGGCGACTCGAACTCGTCCACCGCCCGGCTCCACAACGCGTGCGCCCACTCGCGGATCTCGGGATCGCCCGTCGTGCCAACCCGGATCGCGCCCCACAGGCTCCATCCGTACTTCGACATCAGCGACCACAGTCGCGCCCGCGCCAGCTCCTGCGGGCGGGGAGCGCCGTGATACTCGGTGACGAGCAGCTCAGCCAGCGCCGGACTCGAGCTCCAGCTCATTGATCGCGTCGCCGAGGTCGTAGCAGGGGTCGTTGTTGCCGGAGTACTCGTAGTCGATCAGCCAGATGTGGCTTCCGGGCCCCGCGGACTCGATGAAGTTCCCGGGCATCAGGTCGTTGTGGCACGGCGCGGTCCGGGTGCGCGTGCGGGTGAGGATCTCCCCCACCGCCCGCGCCCGCTCCTCGTAGCGCGCGTACGCGTCCGGCAATGGGTAGGAGTGCTCGACGACGATCTCGTGGTAGCGGCGCTGCACCTCGATCATGTCGAAGTCGTGGCTGAACGCCGGTGCGCCGTGCAGCCTGCGCAGCAGCCGGGCCAGGACCGCGACGCGCCGGGGATCGCGGAAGTCCTCCGGTGCGAGTGTGGCGCCGTTGACGAACTCCACCACCAGGGCCTCTGGCTCACGTAGACGGGCGACGACACGGACGCCCACCCCGGCGGCGGCGGCCAGCCGCGAGTTGTCCTCCTCGTTGTCGCGATCGATGCCGAGCTGCCCGGTCTCCTTGGTGCCCAGCCGGATCACGTAGTCCCCGTGCGCGGTCCGCACCCGGAAGTTCCGGTTCGTCATCCCACCGGCGATCGGCGTCACCACGCGATCGGCGCCCGTCAGCTCCGGGATGCGCTCGAGGACCAGTTCCAGCTCGGAGTCGAGCTCGCTCATGCCGGGCCCCGGGCCGACTCACCCACGGGTGCGCTCCCCTCGGGGTCGTAGAGGACATCGCGCTCGACCGCGCCGGCGACGGCTCGCCGAACACGTCGACCGTCAACTCGCGTGCCGACCGCTCAGCTCGGCCGGAACGGTGGCCAGCGCGACGTTGCGCGCGACCGTGAAACCGTAGGCGCAGCTGCGCACCCGCCCGACCACCGTCGCCGTCGCGCCGCACCGCCTCGCCGCCGTAGAGCGTCAGGTACTCCTCGTCGCCCGACGGTCAGCGTGCGCAGCCGCTGCGCCGGCGCCTCGGCGCCGGGCCGCGAGCGCCTGCGCGGCCGTTGAACTCGCCCTTGGCGAGGTCGACGCAGAAGCCGAGCCCGCTCTCGTACGGCGTGTCGGACGACGGTGAGGTCGGTGCCGAAGTAGCGGTAGCCCTTCTCGAGCCGCAGCGACTCGAGCACGCGGTAGCCGCCGGGCGTGATCCCGTGCGGCTCGACCCGGCCGCCATCAGGCGGTCCCAGACCTGGACCGCCCACTCGCGGGCGACGTACAGCTCGTAGCCGAGCTCGCCGACGTAGGTGATCCGCTGCGCCAGCACCGCCGCGCCGCCGATGTCGATGCTCAGCGCGCGGCGGAACGGGAGCGCGGCGTCCGAGACGTCGTCGCCGCTCACCGCGGCGAGCACGTCTCGCGCGCGCCGGGCCCCAGATCCCGATCACCGCGAGCTCGTCGCTGCCGTCGCGGATCTCGACCGCGCCGTCGCGCGTCGCGGCGGTTGAGCTCGAGCCAGCCGAGGTCGGCGTCGACCGTCGCCGGCGCCGGTGATCACCCGGAAGCGCTGCTCGCCCAGCCGGGTGACGGTCACGTCGGCGACGATCCCGCCGCGGCGCGTTGAGGAACTGGGTGTAGATCGACGCTCCCGGCCGGCCGGTCGATGCGGCTGTCGCACGACGCGCTCGAGCAGCGCCAGCGCGCCCGGGCCCGTGACCTCGATCTTGCCGAACGAGGTCATGTCGATGATCCCGACGCGCTCGCGGAACGCCTCGTGCTCGGCCCCGACGCGCTCGAACCACGGGGGCGCGGCCCAGCCGAAGCCGCGCTGGTCCGCGCCGCTGCGCCGCCACGCGCCGCCCGGGCTCGAAGTGGTCGGCGCCGCTCCCAGCCGTTCTTGGCGCCGAACACCGCGCCGAGCTCCTGGAGGCGGACCTGCAGCGGGCTCGAGCGCGCGGCCGCGGCCCCACTCGTCGGCGTCGAACGGATAGCGCAGCCGGTAGTAGTAGCGGTAGGCCTCGCGCGCGCAGGCTCGGCGGCGAACCACGGTCGTGGTAGACCGCGCCGAAGCGCCAGGCGCCGGTAGGCGTTGACGTCGATCTCGGGCTCGCCGTCGGTCATCCACTCGGCGAGCGCCCGGCCGATCCCGCCGGCGCCGCCGAAGCCGTTCAGCGAGAGCCCGGCGGCGACCCAGAAGCCGGGGACGCCGGGCATCGGGCCGAGCAGCGGGTTGCCGTCGGGCGTCATCGCGTCGGGGTGGCAGAGCAGGCGGATCACGCCGGCGCGCTCGAGGAACGGGAAGCGCCGGATCGCTCCCTCGAGCAGCGGCGCGAAGCGGTCCATGTCGGACTCGACCGGGCTCGCGCCGTGATCCCACGGGACGCCGTCGGTCCAGCGGGCGACCGGGTTCGTGCTCGTAGCCGCCGATCAGCATGCCCGCCGGCCTCGTCCTTGCCGTAGACGAGGTTGTCGGTGTCGCGGAAGCACGGGCTGCCGCGTGGCACCTCTGCGCCGGGGACCGCCTGCATCAGCACGTGCTGGTGGTCGACCGGCACCGAGGGCAGACGCGCGCCGACCATCTCGGCGAGCTGCGGCGCCCAGATCCCGGCGGCGTTGACGACGTGCTCGGTCTCGATCGCGCCGTCGGCGGTCAGCACGGCCCGCACGTCGCGGCCGGGCCCGAGCTCGATCCCGCGTGACGCGCGTGCGGAGTGCGGATCTCGCACCCCGAGCGCGCGGGCCGCGTCGGCGACCGCGTAGGTCGCGATGTGCGGGTCGACGTGGCCGTCGCCGGCCATCCAGACGCCGCCGTAGAGCGAGTCGGCGCCGAGGCGTAGGGCAGCCGCTCGAGCACCTCGTCGGGTCCGATCAGCTCGGCCTCGCAGGCCGAGCGCCGGCGGCGCGGCTGACGGCGCGCTCGAGGTCGAGCAGCGCGTCGGCGGCTCGAGGCGATGCGCACGCTGCCGACCGTGTTGAACACGCCGAGCTCGTTGTACAGCGCCACGCTGTAGCGACGGAAGCGCATCATCGTCGGCCGACGGGTTGAACTGCGGTCACGAGGCCGGCGGCGTGGTGGGTCGAGCCGCTCGTCAGCTCGCCCTTCTCGAGCAGCAGCACGTCGCGCCAGCCCGCCGCGGCGAGGTGGTAGGCGACGCTGCAGCCGGTGATGCCGCCGCCGATGACGACGACTCGGGCCGACCCGCGGAGGGCCACGTCAGCGCGGTTGCAGCACGGGGCAGTTGGCACGCCGGCGCAGCGCCGAAGCTCGGTCCCGGGCGAGCAGCCGGCCCAGCCGGCGGCGCGACGGCGCGGGCAGCATGATCGCGTCACAGCCGAGATTCCGAGCGCCGTCGGCGGCGGCGCGAGCCGGATCGCCGTAGAGCACCGTGAAGGCGGCCGGGACGTCGAGCGCCAGCGCCGCGCGATCGAGGTCGGCCCGGGCGGCGTCGCGCAGCACCTCATTCCAGGCGCTCGCGCCCACCGTGCAGTCACGGCCCGAACGCGCGAGCTCGATCACTGCGGCGAGAGTCAGCTTGGCCTGATCACGCCGGGCAAGCTCCGAGGCGGCGCGAACGGCGTCGTCTGCCTCCGAGCTGCCGTCGCAGATGACCAGCAGGTGCCGGTAGGCCATGCAGAGAGCATAAGTCCTCACACCCGGCGCCGGAAAGCGCCGGAACGGCTGAATCGGCGGCGCTGCTTCATCCCGCGCGATCGGCAGTTCCAGGGAAGGAACAGAACGCGCCAACGCGGTCGTTGTCAGGACACCAACCACCTCCCTATCCAGCGCACCGGATCCTGGGCATGATCGGATCCGCTGGACGGGCAGGGCTCGCCAAGTGGGGGCTGGCGAGCCCGGCCAGCCCAGCTTGACCAGCGGGGTCGGAGCGGATCGACGCTCACGCCCCGCTGGCCGCCACGCGCGCGCGGCCACGCGCCCAATCTCATTCGTCGTCGAACAACGGCAGCAGCGCGACGGTCATGTTGGCCTGGTTCAGCGCGATCACGAGCACCTCGTTGCCGGCCGCGCCGGCGCGGACGAACGCCGTCTTGAAATGCGCCCGGGGAACGGAGAACCAGTTGCGGCTCCATTCCTCATCGTCGCCGACGATGAACAGCAGCACCTCATCGGTCTGTCCCGTGGCCTCGAGCAGCCACGCCGGCGGCGCCCCCGATCGCTTCAGCGGGCCGCTCATCCCCGCCACGGGCATCGCGCCGTCGAACCTCGGCGTGATCGTCACCGCGACGGACCGGCCGATCCACCCGTGCAGGTGCAGCAGCACCTCCTCGTAGGAGCGGAAATCCCCCCGTGCGACCATGCGGGGTGAGGTTATGGCGTCCGGCGGACGCGGCACGTCCGCCGCCGCGGCTCACCGGCTCGCCGGCGCGGCGTGCGCGAGGTCGTCCTCGGCCTCCTCGGCCTCCTCGGCCGCGGCGGGCTGTTGGTCGGGGATCTTGCCGAGGAAGAACAGCGAGATCAGCGCGACGACGGCGAGCACGGACAGTGCCGTGCGCAGCCCGTCGATCCGCGCCGTCGCGTTCTCCGCGACGATCGCATCGGCGGTCTTCGGCGGCACGTTGGCCTTGTCGAGTGCCTCCTTGAGCTGGGCGTCGGAGACGAACGGGGCGCCGCCCGCGAGCTCCGTCGTGGCCTGCGACTTGACACTCTCGGGCACGTCGGGGTTGTTCTGGATGCCGCTCAGGAACGACGTCGTGAGGGCGGCGATGACGATCGCGCCGGTGAGGGCGGTGCCGATCGACATGCCGAGGTTCGTGATCGTGTTCTGCAGGCCGCCGACCTCGCCGCTCAGCTCGTCGGGCACCGATGACACCGTGATGCTCCCGAGCTGTGAGGCCAGCGCGCCGATCCCCAGGCCGGCGAGCAGCATCGGCCAGGTGACGATCTCCGCGCCCGCGCCCGCGTCAAGAGCGGCCACCATCACGACCAGGCCGGCGAACAGGGCCAGGAAGCCGATCCGGGCCACCCGCCGGGGCGACGCGCGCGGGAACACCTTGGGGATGCCGGCGGCCGCGAGGATCAGCGTGATCGACAGCGGCAGCAACCGTACGCCGGTGTCGATCGCCGACAATCCGAGCGCCACCGACAGGAACAGCGGGACGGCGAAGAACAGGCCGGCCTGCAGGAAGTACTGGAAGAAGAAGGCGGTGAGCCCGCCGCGCAGCACGGGCGTGCGCAGGATCGCCGGGTCGACGAGCGGTTCGCGCCCTCGGGCGATCTGCCGGTTCTCCCACTGCAGGAACAACCACAGCACGACCCCGCCGCCGAGCAGCAACCAGATCGTCGGCGACAGGCCGATCCACTGCGGCGCGCCCGGCTTGGGCTTCACGAGCCCCCAGGTGCCGGAGCGAAGGATCGCGAACACGATCAGCGCGAGACCCGCCGCCGACAGCCCCGTTCCGACGAGGTCGAGCTTGCACGCCGCTCTCGTGCGGGCCGTCGGCCATGCGCCGGGCCAGCACGAGGATCACCAGGACCATCAGAACCTCGCCCGCGAACACCCATCGCCATGACAGATAGGTCGTGAACAGTCCGCCGACGATCGGACCGACGGCCACGGCGATCGCCGCCGCCGCTGCGACGAGTCCGTACGCGCGCGGCCGCTCGCCGCGCTCGAAGTTCGACGCCACCAGGGCAACGATCGCCGGCAGGATCAAGGCGGCCCCGATCCCCTCCAGCCCCGACCAGCCGATCAGCAGCACCGTGAGGTTCGGCGCGATCGCGGTGATGCCCGACCCGCAGCCGTAGATCACGCAGCCGATCGCGAACGCCCGTTTGCGCCCGAGGATCTTGCCCAGCTTGCCGCCGGTGATCATCAGCGACGCCATCACGAGCGTGTACAGCGTGATCGCCGTCTGGATCCCGGTGATCGTCGTGTCGAGGTCCTTGGCCACGGTGGCCATCGACACGTTCATCACGGAACTGTCGAGCGTCATCAGGAACTGCCCCGCGCACAGCGTGGCGAGAACCGCCCCGGCGGCCTTGGTGGCCGTGGCCTCCGACTGATTCATCCGCTCTCAGAGCCGTTGCGGGCACACATCGATGCGGCCGAGCATATTCGCGCCGGTGGATGCCGGTCGGCCGGGAGCGGCGCGGCGGGCCCTCCCCTGCCGGCCGTACGGTCGCGGGTTCACCCCGTTGGGGTGAGGTCGGGCGCGGGTGCAGCCGCGAGTCTGTGTGCAGCCCACCCCCGTCCGACAGGAATCGATGTTCACCCGTGACGCTCTGCGTGATCTCGCCACCGCCGCCCCGGCGGGACTCGTGGTCAGCATCTACGCGCGAACGGACCCACGGGACCCGGCGAACACGGCGAGCACCCCGGCCTGGCAGATCGCGTTGCGCAATGGGCTCAGTGCCGTCGCGGAGCGGTTGGAGAACGGCGCCGGCCGCGAGCACCGGCTCGCCTTCCGCGACCTGCGCGAGCGGATCGAGAGTGAGCTCGTGGAGCTGGAGCCGGCCGCGCGGGCACGCAGCGTCGCCTGGTTCATCGATCTCGACGGAGCAAGCTCGGAGCGCTTCAGCCTCCAGCTTCCGCTCAACGCCAACGACGTCGTCGAGGACACGAAGCCATTCGTCTCCCCGCTCGTGGACATCGCCGACCGCGGCGCACGGACCGGCGTCATCCTCGTCGGCGGTGATCTCGTGCGGCTGATGCAGATCGAGCAGGCGGAACCGAGTGAACCGGCGAACTCGACCTACGAGCTGGCCCTCGGCGATTGGCGGCCGTTCGGTGGATCGGCCGGCGGCAGTCCCGGCCGTGGACGGCAGACCACCTCGCACCAGGAGCAATACGAGGCACGGGTCGACGCTCAGCGCGACCAGCTGTTCGAGACCGCTGCGACCGAGACGGCCAGGCGGCTCCGCGAGCTCGGTTGGGAGCGCCTCGTGCTGATCTCCGAGCGACAGGTGGCCAACCGCTTTCGCCACGCCCTCCCGACCGAACTCTGCGAGCTCGTGATCGCCGAGGTGGATCTCAATCTGCATGGCGCGGAGCCGGCCGTGATCGCCGACGCGCTCGAGCCGCTGATCGAGGACGCCTGGCTCACGCGCACCACGGCACTGATCGGCACCGCCCACGGGCGTGCACGGGCCGGAGGCGCGGCCACGCTCGGCGCCCAGGACACACTCGGTGCACTCGCCGAGGGACGGGTGGACCACCTCATCCTCGATCCCGACTACGACTTCGCCCAGACCTCGACGATGATCCCGCCCTCGATCGGCGGCCCCGCCGACTTGATCGGAGAGCGTGCGGTCGAGACGGCGATCGCCACCGGCGCGCAGGTCACCGCGCTGCCCACCACCTCATCCGCGATCCTCCGCGAGGCCGGCGGTATCGTGGCGCTGTTGCGCTACTGAGGCGCGTTGTGAGTCCTGATCCAAGGTCATGTGCCCACGCCTGGCCGGCCGATCCAGGCGGTCGGCTCCTGTCCGGACCGCCACATCCCGCGCGGCATGAGCTCGGTGGAGAAGGGCATCGCCACGCTGCCCTGTGCGTCGACGGCGATCAGCCCGCCGCGGCCGCCCAGCGCGCTGACGTCGTCGAGGCAGCGCTGCGCCGCGTCGGCCAGTGGCACACCGTGTTCGATCAGAGCCGCGATGTGGCGGGCAGCGCCCGAGCGGATGAACGCCTCGCCGTCACCGGTGCAGGACACGGCCACGCGCGCGTCGGCCCAGGTCCCGGCCCCGATCAGAGGCGAGTCGCCGATCCGGCCCGGCGGCTGCCCGCGGACCCCGCCCGTCGAGGTGGCCGCTGCGAGCATCCCCGAGCGGTCGACGCAGACGGCGCCCACGGTGGCGCCCTCGGCGCTGGGATCGCGCTCGGCGAGGCGGGCGCGCTGGCGCTCCGTGATGAAGTCCGCGTTCGCGAGCTGTTCCACGCCCATCTGCTCCGCGTACGCATCGGCGCACTCGCCGGCCAGCAGCACCGACTGCGCCGCCAGCAGAGACCGCGCGCCGGAGATCGGATGTCGGGTTCGTCGCATCCCGGCGACCGCGCCCGCGGCGCGATCGGATCCCCGCATCACCGCGGCACTCATCTCGACGGTCCCGTCTGAGCACAGCACCGACCCGCGGCCGGCGTTGAACAGATCAAAGGCCTCCATCGACACGACCGCGTCGTGCGCCGCCTCGATCGCATCGCCACCGCGGGCCAGGCAGGAGCGGGCAATCTCGAGCGCCGCCATGAGCGCCTCGCGGCGCGCGTCGTCGTCGCCAGAGGGCCGAGCGCTGCGGTCGCCGGCGCCGGCATGGATGACCACGATGGGAGTCACGACCGGCGCACCCTACTCGGCGCAGCGAATCGGGAGACGGCGCGCCCCCGATTGACGGCCCGGAGAGAATCGAGTGCGGGCTCGATATCGCCGGCGGGCAGACCCGCCGCGAGGTGATCAGGTTGCCGTCCGCAACAATCTGAGGGAGCAACGAATGGACCCGTTCGACCACCGCTCGTCGGTCTTCGCCTCGCGCGGGATGGTGGCGACGAGCTCGCCGCTGGCCACGCAAGCCGGACTCACGGTCCTCGCAGACGGCGGCAACGCGGTCGACGCGGCCCTCGCGGCGGCGGCGGTGGTCGGTGTCGTCGAGCCGATGATGAACGGGCTCGGCGGAGACATGTGGGCGATCGTCTGGTCGGAGGGCGAGCAGCGCGTGTACGGGCTCAACGCCAGCGGCCGCTGCCCGGAAGGAGTGACTGCGGGGTCCTTCGCCGGCCGCCTGACGATGCCCCAGGCCGGGTGGGGCGCGGTCACGGTTCCGGGCGCATGCGACGGCTACAGCGTGCTCCACGAGCGCTTCGCGACCCGATCGCTCAGCGAGCTGGTCGCTCCCGCCGTCGCGTTCGCACGGGACGGCTTTCCGGTCGGCGAGTCGATCGCCCACATCTGGGCCCACGCGGCAGGCAAGCTCGAGCGGTTTGGCACCGCCGGGTATCTCGTGGACGGGCGCGCGCCGGCGCCCGGGGAGCGGTTCCGCCACCCTCAACTCGCTGACACGTGGGAGTTGTTCGGCCGCGAGGGCCGTGACGGCTTCTACACCGGGCCGGTGGCGCGCGAGCTCTCGCGGTCGTGCGCGGCCGGGGGCGGAACGATGACCGAGTCTGATCTCGGTGCCCAGCGTGCTGAGTGGGTCGAACCGATCGGCCTCGAGTACCGCGGCCGGCAGATTCTGGAGATGCCTCCGAACGGCCAGGGCATCGTCGCGCTGGTGGCGCTCGGCATCCTGGCCTTCGACGATCTCGGCTCGCTCTCCCCGGCCGATCGGATCCACCTCGAGATCGAAGCCACCAGGATCGGGTTCGAGGAGGCAGAGCTTCAAGTCGGCGACCCCCGCTGCGTCGAGGTCGATGTCGCCCCACTGCTGACCGAGTCGGCGCTTTCGCGCTTGCGCGACCAGGTCGATCGGCGCACGGCACGGGCACGACCCATCGCAACCGGCGCCCACGGCGATACGACCTACCTGTGCGTGGTCGACGCTGCCGGCAACGCCGTCTCACTGATCACGAGCATCTCGGACCTCTTCGGCGCCGGCGTCGTCGCCGGGAGCACCGGTGTGCTCATGCACAACCGCGGCGCCGCGTTCTCACTCGACCCCACCAGTCCGAACCTGATCGCCCCCGGACGTCGCCCCCGCCACAGCATCCTGCCCGGACTGGCGATGCGCGACGGCCGGCCCGAGATCGTCTTCGGCTGCGTGGGCGGGAACATGCAGCCCCAGGGCCACGTCCAGCTTCTCGTCAACGTGCTGGACCTGGACATGGGGCTTCAGGCGGCGATCGATGCGCCCCGGTACCGAATCCTCGACGGAGACGAGGTCGCCTTCGAGGACACGCTCGACGCCGAGGTCGTCGCCGACCTCGCGCGCCGCGGTCACCACCGGGTCAGCGGGGATGCCCGACCCGGCGATTGGACCTCTCCGCCGGCGTTCGCGCGGAGCTACAAGGGCAGCGCGCAGATGATCCGCTTCCATCGCGACCACGGAACGCTCGAGGGCGCGACTGATCCGCGCCTCGACGGCGTGGCGATCGGCCTGTAGACACCAAGTCCCGTCGGCTTGCCCGGGTCGCGGCTTGACGAGGCAGATGCTGGCGCGGCACCACTCATCGCGTGCCGCTTGCACCCGCGGGTATGATTTCGCCGTCGCGTTGTATGGGGGCTATCGGGGCCGTGACCAAACAGCTGGCATCGCGGGCGCGGGCGAGATGAGCTCGGCCCAGGACCACGACGGAGGGCTGCGGCCTGATCCGGGGCAGCTGGCTACCCACTATGCCGCAGTGGTTGCGGGTTTCGCCAGCGGGCGCCTGACTCCCGTCCTTGGGGCAGGAGCCAACCTGTGCGGACGGCCGGACATCGCGGGCGACGAGTGGATCGGTCACTATCCGCCGAGCGGCCACGAGCTGGCGTCCTACCTCGCAACGAGATCCAACTACGCCACGAGCACGGGTCAACCCCCGGCGCTGCTCGAGGTGTCGCAGTACGTCTCGGCGGCGACGGGGGTCCAGTCACTTTACGACTACCTTCATGACGTTTTCGACGTCAATTTCGCCCCTACGCCGTTGCACGAGCTCTTGGCCACCAAACCAGGGGCCCTGCGAGCACGGGGCCGCCTGCGGATGCCGCCGCTGATCGTCACCACCAATTACGACGATCTCCTCGAGCGGGCGCTGGAGGAAGCCGGCGAGCCCTACGACCTCGTTGTGTACATGGCCGAAGGCATGCCCGATCATCGCCACGCGGGACGGTTCTGTCATCAGCCTCCCGGGGGGACGCTCACACCGATCACCAATCCCAAGACCTACGCCAAGGTAGACCCAGCGCGGCGGACGGTCATCCTCAAGATCCATGGCTTCATCGATCGGCGGGATGAGCCGCCGGCTGACAGCTTCGTGATCACCGAGGATCATTACATCTCCTACCTCACACGTCTGAACCTCGACGCCCTGGTTCCGGTCCACGTGCTCGCGCGGCTCAAGAACTGCCACCTGCTGTTCCTCGGGTACAGCCTGGGCGATTGGAACCTACGGGCGATGATGTATCAGCTTGCCGCTGACCAACTCTCGGCCGATGGTCACTTGAGCCGTAAATGGTGGGCGATCCTTCGCGACGCGACCGCCACGGAGGTGCAATCCTGGCGCCGTCGGGGGGTCGACCTCTTTGACATGCCCCTCGACGAATATGTCGCAGGCCTGCGCAGGCATTTCGACGATGCCAGTGAATGATGAGCCGTACAAGGGTCTGAGGCACTACACCGAAGACGATGCGGCGTACTTCTTCGGGCGCACAGTCGAACGCAATCTGATCATCGCGAACCTGCAGGCGCGCCGACTGACCCTGATCCTTGGTGAAAGCGGCGTCGGAAAGAGCTCGCTGCTGCGCGCCGGCGTGGCCTCGTGTCTGTTGGAAGCCGCGCGTCGGGACAAGCTTGGGCTCGGAGCACCCGAGTTCGTTCCCGTCGTATTCAGCGACTGGCGCGACGACCCGGTGCGGGGCTCGTCGACGCCGTGCGGAATGCGATTGGGGAGTTCGTCGCTGACGCCGGGTCGCTCGACGGGGAGCATCGACTAGCGGAGCTGATCGAGAAAGGCACCAGGCTCACCGGCGCCAGGCTGCTCGTGATCCTGGACCAGTTCGAGGAGTATTTCCTGTACCACGGGACCGAGGCCGGCGAGAGCGGCTTTGCGACCGAGTTTGCGCGTGCCGTGAACAGGCCCGGGCTTCCCGCCGGGTTTCTCCTGGGCATCCGGGAGGATGCGCTCGCCAAGCTCGATCGATTCGAGCAAGACCATCCCGCGTCTGTTTGACAACTACATCCGGGTTGAGCATCTCGATCCAGATGCTGCTCGTGAGGCGATCGAGGCGCCGCTCGAGGTCTACAACACGCGCGTCGAACCGTCACGGCGGGTGACGATCGAACCGAAGCTGGTGGACGAAGTCCTCACCCAGGTGCGGACCGGGGAGGTCGAGCTCGAGCAGTCCGGTCGAGGCACGACCGCGGGGCCGGCGGACGCGGAGCACACGACCTCGAACGCGATCGAGACGCCCTATCTCCAGTTGGTCATGACCCGGCTGTGGACTGAGATGGGCAACGACTCACGCATTCTCCGGTTCGAGTCCTTGGTCAAACTGGGCGGTGCCCAGGAGATCGTCCGGACACATCTCGACACCGCCCTCGAGGGACAGCTTGACGAGCGGGAGCGAGATCAGGCCTCTGACCTGTTCCACCACCTCGTCACACCGTCGGGAACGAAGATCGCCCATAGCGCGAGCGACCTCGCAGACTACACCGGGATACCCGCGCCGAGTGCGATGGAGCTGCTCAAGAAGCTCGCCGGGCCAGACGTCCGGATCATTCGCGAGATCGAGCCGCCGGATCACGGTGAGGAGAGCCGCTTCGAGATCTTCCACGACGCACTCGCGGCCCCGATTCTCGACTGGAGGGCTCGGCACACGGCCGTTCGCTTTGCGCACGAACGCAGGCGAGCGCGGATATTCCGGGGCATGGCGATCGTTTCGATCGCGCTCCTCGTGGTTGCCGTGACCGTCGTCGTCGTAACGTTGGTGCGCCACGCTGATCAGGCGACGGCGACGGCACAGTCGCGATTGCTGGCCCGCCGTGCCGAGGCCGCGGTGGATCCCGAGCAGGCGAGCCTGTCCGCCCTGGAGGCGTACCGGAGATACGGGACCGAGGAGGCGCAAGCTGCAATTCTGCAGGTTGCCGGCAGCTACGAGCTCGGGAGGCCGTTCGCGACCACCGAGGGGGGTGTGGCCGACGTGGCCTGGAGCCCCGACAGGACCACCGTCGCCACGGCCGGCGGCGACGGGGCAGTGGCACTGTGGGACGTTGGTTCGCACCAAGAGCTTGCGCGGATCCCACCCCCGACTGTGGCCGAGGCCCTGAGAGGCGTGGCGCACCTCGGCGTCATCGGGATCAACACCGGGGCTGTCGCCTTCAGTCACCATGGTCGGCAGCTCGCGTATGCGGAGAACGTCGAGTACTACGACTCGGTTGGGAACCCGCAGGTCCTGGCGACCGTGCGGCTGTGGGATGTCGGAGCTCGGATCCCGGTTCGTTCCTTCAGCGGACCCAAGGGTCGTATCAACGCGCTGGCGTTCAGCCCGGATGGCGCTCAACTTGCGGCGGCGAGCAGCGACACGAAGGTATGGCTCTGGGACGTGAGCGGCCGGCGGCCGGCGCGGGGGCTCAAAGGCCACGTCGGCGCGGTCAACGCGGTGGCGTTCAGCCCCGATGGAAGACGGCTGGCGTCGTCGAGTTGCGACGCGGGTGACCACGACAACCACGAGGACACCCACGATGACTCGGTGCTGCTGTGGAATCCCCGGCGCGGTCGCCTGCTCGCCCACCTACCCGGCCAATCCCCGGTGTGTGGCGTTGCGTTTAGCCCCGACGGCAAGACGCTCGCCGCGGCCGGCGACAACGAAGCGATCACGTTGTGGGGCGTCAAGACGCGCCAGCGGATCGGGTTGCCGCTCGTCGGTCACACAGACGTGCTCAACGGGGTCGCGTTCAGCCCCGACGGCCAGACCCTGGCGTCCGCCAGCCGTGACCACAGCGTGCGACTGTGGAGCGTCGCGCAGCATCGTCAGGTCGGCGCCCCACTCACCCATGTCGGCGACGTCAACTCCGTGGACTTCAGCCCCGACGGCCACACACTCGCGTCGGCCGGGTCGGATGGAGTGCGCGTGTGGAGGGTGGCGGGCCCCTATGCGCTCGGTGTGCTGCCGGCCGGCGCCCCCAACGCCCTGAGTGTCGCGTTCAGCCCGGACGATCGGACCGTTGCGTGGACGGATGACCACGCCCCGACGTCGAAGTCCGGTAAGACGTCCCCCACCGTCTATCTGTGGGATACGAGCCGGCAGCGCGTCGTCGAGACCATCTCGGCCCCGACCGATAACGTCAACAGTCTGGCCTTCGGTCCCGGTGGCCGGATGCTCGCTTGGGCGGCAGAGGCTGACCACAGCGTCTGGATCTGGAACGTGCAACAAGACCGGCGGATTCAGCGAATCCCCGCCCCGAATGGGAACACGTTCATCGAGCGTGTCGCGATCAGCCCAGACGGGTCCACGGTCGCATTCGACGACTTGAACGGGTTGAAAGACACCATCCGACTTTGGGACGTGCGGCATCGCCGCTACCTGATGCCCCTTCAGATTGGCAAGACAGGCGGCCTGGGCGGCCTTGCGTTCAGTCCAAACGGTGAGATGCTCGCCTCGGCCGGCTTCGACGGGAACATCCGTCTATGGAATCTGGGCGACGACCGCCAGGTCGCGGCGATGCATACGGGCGGCAATTCCGGGATGTACGACGTGGCATTCAGCCCGGACGGAAAGGATGTCGCCTCGGCCGGTGGGGACGGTGAGATCAGATTCTGGGATGTGGCGCATCACTCGGAGCTCGGACTCCCCCTGACCGGTGACACAGCCGCGGTCTACACCGTCGGGTTCAGCCACGACGGCACGACCCTCGCCTCCGCGAGTCTGGACGACACGGTGCGCCTCTGGAACGTCAGCGCCCGGCTACCGGAGTTGACGTTGACGGGACACACCAGCTACGCCTACGGCGTAGCCCTCAGCCCCGATGGCCGGATGCTCGCGTCCGGCGGTGGCGACGGTACCGTGCGGCTGTGGGGAAACTTCTCACTCGGGGCCGCGATCAGTCGGTTGTGCTCCTATATCGACAAGCGCACGGCGCCCGTCCTGTGGCGACAGATCGAGCCGTCAATCGGCTACCGCCAACCGTGTTAGCCACAGACCACGAAACGGTTCCGGCGGGCCATTCCGTCTCTATCCTCGAGCGAGCATTTGCAGGGAGCTTGGTGTTCGTGGGGTGCCGGGCGTCTCAGCACGAACGGGTCGCATGTACGTAGACGTTCTCAGTCACCAACCATCGCGGCGCCGTCAGTTCGTCAAGGCGGTGTGGAGAGATCGTCTGCGCCCGGCGGCCCGGGCAGCTCGACCCGTCGTCCTGGGCATCGGAGCCGTGATCGTCGTCGTGTTCGGGATGATCGGATTCGCCCGGACCGATCCACATGAGACTCTCTTGGACTCCGGGTATCGGGCGCTCGAGTTGTTCACCTTCGGCGGCAATACGAGCGCTCATCCGAACCCGTGGCTCGAGATCGCTCGCATCCTCGGCCCCATCGTCGTCGGCGTCGCGGCGCTCCGGGCCATCGCCTTGCTCTATCGCGATCAACTTCAGCTGCTTCGGTGCCGATGGATGCGAGACCACACGGTCGTGGCTGGCCTCGGCACGGCTGGATTCACGATGGCCAGAGCCCTGGATCGGGACGATTGGCGAGTTGTCGTGGTCGAACAGGACTCGGGCAACCCGGCCATCAAAGGTTGCCGCGAGCGGGGGATCGGCGTCGTGATCGGTGATGCGACAGACCCGCGGATCCTCCGCAAGGCCGGCCTCGGACAAGCAATCCTGTTTGTTGCCATGTGCGGCGATGACGGCACGAACGCTGACGCTGCCGCCAGCGCGCGCACTGTCACCGCAGAGCGAACGCGGGGCATCCTCACAACGCTCGTCGAGCTTGACGACTTCGGGCTGTGGGGCGTCATGAAGGCGCAGGCGTTCCTGACGCGTGACGGCACGCCATACCGCCTGCATTTCTTCAATACGTTTGCGCTGGCCGCGGAAATGCTGCTCCACGAATACCCCGCGTTCGACTCGGCGAGCCCAGGTTCCCCACACGTGCTCGTGGTCGGAACGGACGGGGTCGGGACAAGTCTCGTCATGGAGATCCTGAAAGCGTGGCTGAACGCACACCGTTCGGGCGACGACCGTCTCCGCGTGACGCTCGCGGGCCCATCGGCCGGCGACGAGCGAGACAGGCTGATGGCTGCCCACCCCGAGATCCAATCCGTGCCGTGCTGCGAGGTCGTGAGCTGGGACGTCGATCTCGTTACGACGGCAAACCCGGGTCTGCCGTCGCAAGATGTCGATGCGGTCTATGTCTCACTGCCAGCTGAAACACAGGCGCTCAACGTTGCGCTCAAGCTGCGCCAGCACCCCGAGCTCCGGTTCGACGTCCCTATCGTCGTGGCGGTCGCCGACGAAGACGCCGGCGTTGGCGGAACGATCGGTCGCGGCGGACCGGCGCTCAAGGATGTGTTCGCGTTCGGAGTGTTGCGTCGGAGCGTCACGGCGAGGGCTCTTCTTCACACGCCAACCGAGACCATTGCTCGGCTGAGCCACGAATGTCACGTCAGGGACCGGCTCGCCCGCGGTGACACGCAGAAGGACGATCCGTCGCTCAGGCCATGGGAGGAGTTGCCAGACGCCCTCAGAGAATCCAATCGGCTTTTCGCCGACGGTATTCCCGCCAAGCTCGCAGAGCTCGGATGCCTCATCACGTTCACCCCTCTCATGGACCCCGAGGTGGCGCCGGTCGTGCTCACCGAGACAGAGGTGGAGCGTCTGGCACCGGGAGAGCACGCTCGCTGGGAGAGCCACATGAAGCTGATCGGATATACCCGCGGCGAACGCAGGGACAACAAGGGCAAGACGCATCCGATGATCGACGTTCCGTACGAAGACTTGCCGGAGGAGAACAAGGAGAAGGATCGCGCCCACGTGAGGTCCATACCGGAGGTTCTCGCCCACGCCGGATTCAGCATTCGGCGCATCGATCCGTGCCGACACACGCCCCTCTCGCACGCAGGCGCAGAACCTAAGCCCGATGACTCTGTCCGGATTGTGGATGAGATTCCGACTGCTGGCGCCGGAGATCGAGCCGTCGCAGACCCGGCGCGGTCGGAAGGTCACTGACGACGTCGTTCCGCGGCGCACCGGTCCGGTTCCCCAATTCCGCCCCACCTGTAGTCGTCACGGCGTCGTCGGCGCGCTCGCCAGGCAGGCCGCGGCCCCGCCGGTCTCGAACGTCGCGACATCGCACATCGCGGCGTGCGGGTAGTAGGCGCCGAGGGCCTGCTGCGCGTCGGCGACCGAGGTGCCGGTGGCGGCTCGGGGGCTGTTCGTGAAGCGCGTGTTGACGAGCATGTTGCGCAGCGAGACCTGCTCGACCGTCGTGGGATGGCTCGTCGACATCGGCAGCCACGCGATGCCGTTGGCGGCGGTGGCGTTCGATGGCCGGTCGGCCGGGAACGAGAGCACCACGGTGGCGGTGCCCTGGGCGGTGGTGGGGACCTGGAGATCGGCGGCGCAGCCGTAGACGGTGCTGCCCGATGGGCCGGGCGCGACGACGACCGGGAACGGCTTCGCGTAGACGTAGTTGCACAGCGACCAGTAGCGGACCTGCCACCGGGCGATGTCATTGCGAGGCCACGGCGCCGGGCTCTCCCCGCCGTTGTACGCGAAGGGCGAGGTCGGCACCTTGGCCTGGATGACGACGACCTTCCCGGTCTGTGGCGTGAAGAACGCCGCCGCGTAGCCGCTGGTCGTGTTGGGGAACGGGATGTCGCCCCCGGAGGCCGGGACGAAGAACTGAAGGTTGGGGGGGCAGCCGGTGGTCCCGGGCGGACACGGTGCCGCCGGGGGCGCCGCCTTGCCCTTGAGGAGCGCGAGGAGCTTGGCGCCGAGTGCCGAGGAGCCCAGCTTCGCACCAGCCGTCCGCGACCCGCAGCGGGGGAGCGTGACGGCCTTGCGGCCGGGCATTGTGATCGTGATCGAGGGGAGCGGAACGGTGCTGAAGTTCAGTCGCGGCGGCAGATAGACACGGATCATCAGAAAGCCGATGTCCTTCGGCAGAGCGCCGGACGCCGGGCGGGCGGGCGCGATCGGCAACGTGTTGCGCAGTGTTCGCGCGGATCCGACCGAGCTCGCCGAGCGCAGTGACCGCAATGTGACGATGTACCGCGCGCGTCGCGCCGAGGAGCCGGGAAGCGCGCTCCAGGGGTTGCGGCCCGTCGCCGGTGTGATCTGGTAGTCGGTCAGCGACGACGAGACCCCGCGCACGCTGTAGGGCTGGGCGTTGTTGTCGTAGGCCTGGATCGAGAAGTACCGGGCCGTCGGGTAGGTTCCGCGCAGAATGATCCGCATCCCGGCCCGGACGCGATACGGCGTCGTCCAGTAGGTGGAGTTGGAGTCCGGATACAGGACGTTGGCGCTCGTCGGGGTGGACTCGACCGGCCACGAACAGCCCGGGAACGGGGTCGTCGCGGCGGCGGCAGGACTGACCCAGCCCACCACACACAGCGCGGCGATGCTCGCCACGCGCAGAGCCATCCTGGCGCCGGCGCGCCCACCATCAGGCCGAATCATCGAATCTCCCTTGCTCGTCAGTCCGTTGCGCCTGGCGCGGCGTGACTGGATGTCTCTCGCCGGCAACCGCGACCAGTGCGCGGGCGCGAGCCCACCGGGACGGCGAAACGGGTCGAGCGAACCGACGACCACGTCGGCTCGATCAACGACCGCCCACTCCTGTATCGGCAGGAGGCGCGTAAACATCAAGCTCTCGCGATTCGCCCGTCCGCGCAGACGTCGGACGGACAGGCGCTACGGCGAGGCTTCCAGGACGTGGACGGGCGTCAGGGTCGGTTCTCCGTCGTCGACGCCGATCTCGATCGTGTAGGTGCCCTCGTGTGCGGCCCACCATTGCAGCCCGATCGCGTGCAGTGGCGTGGCGAGCCAGCCCGGCACGAGCTGCTCGGCTCCGGTGGCGGTGTGAAGGTCAAGCTCGAGCGGCGCTATTGCTGACCCATCCTGCGCGCGCACCGGTGCGCTGTCGGGCCCGAGGATGCGGCCGATGATCTGGTGGTCCTCGTCCGCGCTCACCTCCTCGAACGGGGCCGAGAGCCGCACGGCGACCATGATGCCGACCTCCTGCGGGAATCCGGCGACGTAGAGAACGTCGATGCCGGCGCCGACGATGGTGGCCACACTTCCGTCGGATTCGGCGTACCGACAGGTGACGACCCATTCGACCTGCACGCTTACACCCTGCCGGTTGGCGCAGTCTGCGGGGACGTGACGCTCATGGTCCTCTCTCGTGGTCGGCACCCGGCGAGCACAGAAAGCCTAACGGCCCGCGCAGGTGATCGCGACGCAGTCGTCATGGCGGCGTACCTGCAAGAGTCCGATCCACGTGCCCGCCGAACCCGGTCTGCCACGATGAGCGACATCCGCCGCAAGCGCTCGCTGCGGGCGCTGCGCTGACGTCATGCGGCCGATCGCGGACCAGGTCATCCTCATCACGGGCGCCACTGACGGCCTCGGCCGGGCTGTGGCGGGCGAGCTCGCCGATCGAGGCGCGACACTGCTGCTTCACGGCCGCAGCGATGAGCGCGGCCGGCGCGCGATCGCCGCGATCGAGGCGCACAGCGGAAACGACAAGCTGACCTACTACCGGGCCGACTTCGAGTCGCTGGCCGAGGTCCGGGACCTCGCCGGGCGCGTTGCGGCCGAGCACGATCGCCTCGATGTCCTGCTCAACAACGCCGCCCTCGGGATCGACCCCGCGCGGCGCGTGACGGCCGACGGCAACGAGGCGACGTTCCAGGTCGACTACCTCGCGCCGTACATGCTCAGCCACCTGCTCGAGCCGTTGCTGATCGCATCGGCGCCGAGCCGCATCGTCAATGTCGCCTCAGCCGGGCAGGCGCCGATCGACTTCGACGACATCATGCTCGAGCGAACGTATGACGGAATGCAGGCCTACTGCCAGGCGAAGCTCGCCGACGTGATGCTGACCATCGACCACGCGGCAGAGCTGGCCGGAACCGGCGTCACTGTGAACTCCCTGCATCCCGCGCTCAACATGCCGACCAAGATCGTCACCCACATGTTCACACCCCAGAGCACGATCGCCGACGGCGTGCGCACGACGATTCGCCTCATCAGCGACCCGGCCCTCGAGACCGTCACCGGCCGCTACTACGACCAGGCCGACGAGGCTCGCGCCCTGCCCGATGCCTACGACGATGGGGCCCGGGCCCGACTCCGGGCTGTGGCTGAGCGCCTGACCGGCGTGGTCGGCCGGCGCGCGCGGTCCGCGCCGCCGCACCGCTCTCAATAGGTGTGTCCGTGACGCGCCCGCCGCGGGAAGCGCTTGTGCCGGCCGGTCGGCGCACGCGGCGCAGGTTGGTGGCGGCACTCGTGGTGGCGACGCTCGGCGCGTCGGGATGCGGCGCAGGTACGACGGGTGGGGCCCCGACACAGGCGACCTCGCCGGCGGCGCCGGCGGCAACGACCGCCTCCGGAGCTCACCCGACACGGCCGCCTCATCCATCGCACCGCCGGCATCCTGCTCATCCGGTCACGCCGACGAGCGCCCGGTCGCCTCGCCTCGCATACTCGACGGCGAGCAATGCGATCGTGCAGCCGCAACCGTCCCCCGGGTCCTGCCACGCGATCGGCACCGGCCTGTACTCGCGGCCGAACCCGGGCTGCACGCCCGGCGCGCTCAATCCAGCCGTGACGCAGGCCACGATCGACCGGACGATCTGCGTCTCCGGCTGGACCCGGACGGTCCGCCCATCCGAGAGCGTGACCGAGCGCGAGAAGACCGGGAGCATGGCCGCCTACGGCGACAGCGGCTCGCTGCGCGATTACGAGTACGACCACTTCATCCCGCTCGAGCTCGGCGGTGCGACGAACGATGCCCGCAACCTCTGGCCCGAACCAGGCGCATCGCCGAACCCCAAGGACTCGGTTGAGAACGAGCTGCGCCAGGAGGTGTGCGGCGGACAGATCACCCTCACCAAAGCGCAGAATGAGATTGCCACGAACTGGGTGCGGCTCGCCCAGCGCCCGACACCTGCGCCGAGCGCTCCGCCCGCCCCGTCGGCGCCCGCCCAGGGCGCCGGGTGCACGGTCTCGGCGTCCTACAGCTCGGCTCACAACGACTACGACGTGTACGTCCGCTCCAACCAGCCGAACCACACCGTCACGGTCACCGACGGCCAGGGACACACGGACAGCTGGCATACCGACGCGTCGGGATACGCCGACGTCTACTTCAAGTCAGGCGGCAACGCCTCCGGGCGGCGGATCACCGCGCGGGTCGGTCAAGCCACGTGCTCCACCACCCTGTGAATGGCCTGTCCGGCGTTGACCGCCCCTGTGCGCGCCACGGTCTCGCAGGATTGTGCCGCGTCGCGACCCCTGCCGAAGCGTTGCAGCTGAGTTTCGGCCCCCGGAACTGAGTTGCAGCGCTACCTGTCCGATTGACCGGCGGGGGCCCGCCATGACTGGCGTGCACGTCGGCACGGTGCTTCTCCGGGGCAGAGGTGACCCCGGAGAAGCACCGGCGGGAGGGCGTCTACTGGACCGGGTCGGCGGTTGTAGAGATGCCTGGCCCAGAGATAGCTGGCGGCGGTGATCGCGAGGCACCACACGATCGCCTTGACGCCGGCACTCCCGACGTGCTGGTTGGCGAGCAGGCTGCGCACGGAGTTGGCGACCGGGGTGAAGGGCTGATTCTCGGCGAACCAGCGGAGGCCGGCGGGCATCGAGGCGACGGGCACGAAGCCGCTACCGAGGAACGGCAGGAGGATCAGGAACATCGGCATGTTGCTCGCCGTCTCGACGCTCTTCGCGTGGAGGCCAAAGGCGACCGTCAGCCAGGTGAGCGCGATCGCCAGGAGCACGAGCAGCCCGAGGGCGGCCAGCCACCGGAGTGGGCCGACACTGGCGTGATAGCCGATGAGCAGCGCGACGCCGATGACGACCGCGAGGCTGATGAGGGTCAGGATCAGGCTGCCGAGAACGTGGCCGGTCAGCACGGCGGGTCGCCAGATTCGCATCGTCTTGAAGCGGGCGATGATGCCCTCGGTCATATCCTTGGCCACCGAGATCGCGGTGGTGTTGGCGGCGCCCACGACGGCGAACAGGAGAATCCCAGGCGTGAGGAAGTTGACGTAGGCGCCGCGTCCCCCGCCGGCGGTGATGCCGTTGCCGAGCGTGCCGCCGAAGACGTAGACGAACAGCAGCAGGAACACGACGGGCCCCAAGATCGGGAACAGCGACAGGCCGGGGTAGCGCTGCAGGTGGCGCAGGTTCCGTCGCAGCATTGTGGCCGTATCGCGTAGGGCATATGTACTGGTCATCGGTGGACCTCCTCTTCTGTTCTCGATTCCGCGGCGGGAGCATCTCGGCCCGTGAGCGCGAAGAACACGTCGTCCAGATCCGGGGTGTGAATCGCGAGATCGACCACGTCGACACCCGCCTCATCGAGGTCGCGGAGGACACGACGCAGGGTGGCGACGTTGCCGTCGGTGGGGATCTGCAAGCTCGGTGAGGCATGGGCGGTGACCGGCATTCCCAGCGCGTCGCCGGCCACGAGCTGTGCCTCGGCGTCGGCGAAGTGGACGTCGATGCGGCCGCCGGGGATTTGCAGCTTGAGCTCTTGCGCGCTGCCCTGGGCGACCAGCCGTCCGCGGTCGAGGATCGCCAGCCGGTCGGCGAGCTTGTCGGCCTCGTCGAGGTACTGCGTGGTCAGGAACACGGTCGTGCCGTCGTCGACCAGGCTCTCCACGATCTCCCACACGGTGCGACGGCTGCGCGGATCGAGGCCGGTGGTCGGCTCATCGAGGAAGATGACCTGCGGCGCCCCCATCAAGGTCATCGCCAGGTCGAGACGGCGACGCATCCCACCCGAGTACGTCATCGCGATCCGATCGGCGGCATCGGCCAGCTCGAACCGCTCGAGCAGCTGGTCCACGCGCTTTCGTGCGGGGGCGCGCGAGAGGTGGTGCAGGTCCGCCATCAGCGCCAGGTTCTCTCGACCCGTGAGCAGCTCGTCGATGGCCGAGAACTGACCGGTGACACCGATCGCGGCGCGGACCGCATCGGCCTCGCGCCTGACGTCGTGCCCGGCGACACGGATCGTGCCGTGATCTGCCTCGAGCAGGGTGGCGAGGATCCGCACCATCGTCGTCTTGCCCGCCCCGTTGGGCCCCAACAGCGCGAACACGGTCCCCTGCTCGACGGCGAGCTCGAGTCCGTCGAGGACGACGTTCTCGCCGTAGGACTTGCGCACATCGACGGCGGTGATGGCGAGTGAGGATGGATCCGTCATGGCTTTCTCTCCGATCGATTCTCGTGATTGACGTGGGTGCAGGGCATGACTTCAGGAGGGCAGCTCGCCCGAGGCACGGAGGGCGTCACGACGCGCCTCCCACTCCACTCGGAGCGCTTGGGTGCTCTCGACCAGGAACTCTGCGAACGCCTCCAGCTCGAGCAGCTCCGCCCGTCGTTCTGGCGGCGCATCGCTCAGCACCTCGAGGCCCTCCCGGGCCAGGTCACGGAGCTCCTGATATTCCGAGATGTCAAACCCCCGCGCTTGCGCGGAGGAGAAGTCAATCCGGACGCGGTCCATCCGCTCTCCGGCGGCCCGGGAGCGCCGGACCGCGTCGGTCCGCTCCAGCACGCTCAGCGCGCCGGTGATCGCACTGCGGCTCGCCAGCAGCGCCTCGCTCAGCTCGGCAATCGTCTGGTCCCGCGGTTCGCATACCAACAGGTAGCCGAGCACGCGTCCGACCATCGGCGGATACGCGTAGCGGCGGGCGTAAAAGCGGCCGAGGTGGTCGGCGTATGTGATCTCTTCATCGCGTGGCATGCGCTAGGTATAGCACACATAACGCCGATAACACAAATCCGTGTTATTTCGCTCTCTTGCCGCACGATTGTGCGATCGCGATCAGGCTCCGGGCCGGTCCCCGGATCGACACGGGTGACTAGGCTGCGCGGAGTGACCGCGACGGTGATCCTCGAGCCCTGGGGCAGTGGCGACCTGCCGCTGCTCGAGCGGCTCATGGGCGACCCGCGCATGACCGGGCACCTCGGCGGGCCCGAGAGCCCCGACAAGCTGCGCGAGCGTCAGGGCCGTTATGAGCGACTCGAGGGCGGCGATCGCATGTTCAAGATCGTTGACGCGGCGAGCGGCGCCGGCGCCGGCTCGGTCGGCTTCTGGACGACAGAGTGGCAGGACGAGCAGGTCTACGAGGCCGGCTGGATGGTCGTGCCAGAGTTCCAGGGTCGCGGCATCGCGGTGGCGGCAACCGCGCAGGCGATCGAGCTCGCCAAGCGCGACGACAGGCACCGCTTCATGCACGCCTTCCCGAACGTCGACAACGCGCCGTCGAACGCGATCTGCCGCAAGCTCGGCTTCGAACTGCTCGGAGCGAGCGAGTTCGAGTTTCCGAAGGGACACTTCATGACCTGCAACGACTGGCGGTTGGAGCTGCGCAACTGGCCTGGTTTTCAACCGGCGTGGCCGGCCAAGTTTTCGACCGGCCTTGCCAAACGTGGGTCACAGCCGTACTGACAGCGCCACGGCGCTCCGTCAACGCGCGGCGTGCATCCGCGGATGGGCCATATGCATGCGCGGGTGGGCCATATGCATGCGCGGGTGGGCCATATGCATGCGCGGGTGGGCCATATGCATGCGCGGGTGGGCCATATGCATGCGCGGGTGGGCCATATGCATGCGCGGATGGGCCATGTGCATGCGCGGGTGGGCCATATGCATGCGCGGGTGGGCGATGTAGTGCCCGGATGCGGTTGTCGCTGCGATTGCGGACCCGGGCATCAGCACGAGGGCGGCCAGCACGGCACCGAGGCCGGCGAGCCGACGAGCTATCTGTGTGTATCGCATGCTGCGTACCTTTCTGATATGAGCGGTCCCGCGCGATTGATCGGTCAGAAACCGGCGACGGGCACAGCTGACCCGATTCCTGGACGGATGTTTGCCCGATCAACCTCTGCAGCTACAGTGGAATGAGATGTCGTTCCAGCCGGGCCTGGAGGAACAGGAGCTGCTTGCGGACACGTTCCGCCGTGCCGGCTCGGATATGACGCCGCGCGAGCGCTTCGCGGAGGTGCTCGTGACCGCTGGCTTTGTCGTCGCGGTCGCCGCTTTATGGCTGATCCAACCACCGCAGTCGTTCGACATCGTGCCTGCTGCGGTCTGCTTCCTCGTCTTCGTGCTGGCGGCGTTCGTGCGAATCGACACGCCGTTCGGCTTCACGGTTCCCACTCAGGTCGCGTTCGTCCCGCTGCTGTTTGCCTTACCGGTCGCCATCGTGCCGATTGCCGTGCTGGCGGCCCTGGTGATCGCGAGCCTGCGCTACGCCGGGCCCGGAGGGATGCCGCGCGGCAGGTTGGTGGCGTCGGTCGGAAACGCATGGTTCTCGATCGGTCCGGCGGCCGTGTTCGCGATCGCGGACACGGCGCCGATCAACGCGGGCGCCGGCCTGTTACTGGCGGCGCTCGCCGCGCAGTTCGTCGTCGACTTCACGGTGTCGGCGCTCAATTACGCGATCGCCAGGGGCGCTTCCCTGACTACACAGCTGCGGGAGCTGTGGGTCTACGGCATCGACGCGGCGCTCTCCCTGATCGGACTGGTCGTCGCCGAGGACGTCCACACGACACCCGCCGCGGCGCTGGCGCTGGTCCCACTGCTGGGATTGCTGGCTGTCTTTGCGCGTGAGCGCCATCAGCGCCTGGAGGGCCTGCTGGAACTCAACCGCGCGTACCGCGGAACTGCGCAGGCCCTGGCCGACGTCGTCGAAGCCGACGACACCTACACGGGAGAGCACAGCAAATCCGTGCTGGACCTGACACTCGCCGCCGCCAATCAGCTCGGGCTCAGCCCCGAGCAGCGGCGAAATCTGGAGTTCGCGGCCCTGCTTCACGACGTCGGCAAGATCGCGATCCCCAAGGAGATCATCAACAAGCCCGGGCGCCTCGATCCAGAAGAGTGGAAGGTGCTCAAGACCCATACGATCGAGGGCCAGAAGCTGCTCGACCGCGTCGGCGGATTCATGCACGACGTGGGGCTGATCGTCCGCTCCCATCACGAGCGATGGGACGGCAGCGGCTACCCGGACGGCCTCTCCGGGGAGGACATCCCGCTGGAGTCGCGGATAATCGCCTGCTGCGACGCTTGGAACGCGATGCGTACCGACCGCACCTACCGGAAGGCGCTTTCGTACGAGCTGGCGGTCGGGGAGATGATCTCGAGCTCCGGCGGCCAGTTCGACCCCCAGGTGGTCGAGGTCCTGCTGGAGATCGTCGAACCGGAGAGCCGGCTGCAGCCAACGGTCGGCGGAGCTTCGGACGAGCTCGTACGGGGCATCTGACCGCCCTCGAGCTCCCGGGCTGTGGCGCACCAGGAGCGTGGCCTGCTCAGGCTGGGCGACCGCTACCTCGGCCAGGTCGGCCAGCCCGGGGGCATGCTCTGGCTGGGAATCGGCTGGAACAGCCCGGACGGTGCCCCGAGCCGCACGAGCAGGGCGTTCATGTTCCGCCCTTCGATCGTCGACCAATCGCCCACATCGGCGCACGTCTGGCACCAGTGGCCGTCCGCTCTCGCCAGTGCTTCAGGTCCCGGTCCGGCGGCCCAGCCCGATTCCGACCACGGGTAGCCCGCGTAGAGCGTGGCGATCTGCTGCCCGGCGCTGACCGTCTGCCCGGCCCGAACGGTGACCGTGATGTGCTCGGCCACATACACGTACTTGCCGGCGAACGGACCGTCCAGGAGCCGCATGACGACGATCCCGCCTCCAGGCCAGCAACTGATCGCCCAGCAGCTCGACGGCCCCGAGTCCGTGTCGCTGGCCATCGTTACGCGGGCCCGGCCGATCGCCAGCAGCGGTCCGGTGCCCGCGTAGTCGACGCCGAGGTCGATCCGCCGCGGCGTCAGCCCGCTTACATCGCGGAGCGGGTTGAGGTAGATCCAGACGTCGTAGTGGACGGTCGTTCGGGCCCGGATGCCGCTCTTGTCGATCGCCGTGACCACGAACCGCACGCTGCCGAGTCGCCCGGTGCCGATCGGATGACCACGAGCGATGCTGCCTGTGCACGTGGAGATCGTGTTGGCGACGCCTCCCTCGTCGCAGAGGAAGCGGGCCGGGATCCGGGAGCCGCGCTCGTAGGACGCGCGCTGGAACGGCGCGATCATCGTGATCCGGGGGATCGCGAACTCGTAGGCGCCGATATCGCACGCCCGCCCCTGGGGTCGGCGGACGCCGCGCTGATCGGTTGCGGGACAGCCGCCGTTTCTGGCCGGAATCGCGTCGATCGCGCTGCTGCCCGTCCCGAGCGCCATCGTGGCGCTGGGGCCTCCGTTGTCCTTCAGCCGGCCGAGCTTGGGGTTACTGCGGCGACCGGGGCAGGTCCGGTCGCCGTAGCTCAGATCGCGGCCGCCGTTCGCGATTGCGGAGCCGTCGCTCCCGGCGCAGTTCGCGCCGAGGCTCGAGGCGACGATCGTGTTCTGCAAGTGCATGTCGTCGGCGCTCAGCGCGGATTGGACGAACAGGCCTCCGCCCACGCCTGCTGCGCCGGCTGCGGATGATCCGGACGCGCCGGCGGTCCCAACCCCGTTACCCGCCACGGTCGCATTCCGCACCCGGCTGCGTCCCGCGGCGACCGCGATCCCACCGCCGTTGCCACCGATCCCGCCCGTTGCCGTGAGCCCGCCACCGGCGCCGCCGGCGCCCGCGATGTTGCCGTACAGGGTGCTGTCGATCACCGTCAGCAACCCGGCTCCACTGAAGATGCCGCCCCCCCAGCCGCCGAGTCCGCCGTTGCCGTCGGCACCGAGCGGTCCCGCGCCGGTCCCTCCCGGGCCCCCGCCCCCGCCGGCTCCGGCGGTGTTGCGGCCGATCGTCGAGGCGGTCACCGACAGCGTGCCTTGATTGTCGAGCCCGCCGCCGCTCCCGCCCGGTCCCCCGCTGCCGCCCGCGCCAGGCGCTCCGAGCGGGTTGGTGTAGCCGCTGCCTGCGCCGCCGCCCGCACCGCCGCGGTTGCCCGAAACGGTGGAGTCGACCAGCGTCAGCCTGCCCTGGTTGTAGACGCCACCGCCACTGCCACCGAGGCCGCCGTTTCCGCCGTTGCAGCCGGTGCCTCCGCCGCTCCCGCCCGCTCCCCCGGCCCCCGCCGCGTTTCCGGTGACATCGACCGTGGCGAGGACCAGCGTCCCGGCGTTGAAGATGCCTCCGCCGCTGCCGGGGGCCCCAGCGTCGAGGCCATCGGCTCCGGCACCGCCCGCGGCGCAGGCGACACCCGCAACGCCGCTCGCCCCGGGCGAGCCGGCTGGTGCACGGCCGCCCGTGATGCTCAGCCGGCTCAGCACGAGCCGCGCGCCGCTCGCCACCGACATCACTCGGTCGCCGAACCCGCCCGCATCGATCACCGTGGCCCTCAGGCCGGCGCCGGTGATCGTGAGCGGCGCGGCACCGTGCACGTTCAGGTCGCCGCTGCTGTTGTCATCCGCCCCCGTGCGGGGGACCGACAGCACGTATCGACCCGATCCGAGCACGATCGTGTTCGAACCGCGGCTCACGCGCCCGCAGCCGGTCCGCGTTCCCGGCGACCCGACCGCCTCGACCGCCTCCCGCAACGAGCACCTCCCGTCGTGCGCGACGAGCTCGTCCCTGGTGGTGGTGACCGTCAGGGTGGCTGCGGCAGCAGTCACGGCAGTGACGAGCGGCGCGCACGTGACGAGGCCGAAGGCCAACGCGGCGATCCGGCAGACGCGCACCAGATCCAGAGATGACCGGGAGGCGATCACGCGCGAGAGCTTCGCAGATCAGCGTGCGGGCGTCGGCGGGTGCAAGCGCGTCTCGCTGTTCGGTCGCGCCGCTCGTATCGTGTCTCAGACCGTTGCGCGACTGGAGCACGTGCTGTGGGATAGCGCATTTGCGGTATTGCCTCGCGGCCTATGGCGTTGGTGGCCGTGGCCGTCGCGCTCGCCGAAATACTTACGGGTGGGGCGTCTGCGAGCACGACCAAGGTCAAGACGCGGCACGTCACCTTCACGTTCCTCGGGGCGCCGGTGAGCTCCACCGAGAACGTATATGACGTTTGGGGGAGCGGCTTTCGCGGTGCAGGCATCCAGAAAGTGAAGCTGAACAAGGCGGGTACCGCAGGCACCGACACGGTGACGACGTACAGCGCACACGGGACTGTCGCGTCGGTGATTTGAGGACCTACTACATCAGCGTGAAGTTGACAGGCACCGAGAGCTACTAAGCACCTGCCGTCGTACTCGAGGCCCGGGGCAACGCGGTGCGCTGCCTCGGTCTCGAGTAACCGCCGCAAATCGACACGCCCTGCGGGCCCCCGGTTACGGCACAGTCGTCGGTGGCACCGTTCCTTGGGGCGGGGCGAGTGGCGGCGAGGTTGTGGCGGTCGGAACTCCGTTTTGATACAAGGAGTCGCTCGTGAGCCCTGATCGTTCTCATGCGATGGACCATGTTGTGCTCGTGCTGTTCGAGAACCGTTCCTTGGACAACATGCTCGGGCACCTCTACGGCCCCGAGGACGGTAAGAACTTCGACGGGGTCATCGGCAAGAACCTCAGCAACCCTATCCCCGAGTGGGCCGAGCACAGCGCCGAGCGAGAGACGGTCCCTTACACAGTCGCCACGGACATGGACGCTCCGAACCCCGACTCGGGCGAGGAGTACTACCACACCAACACCCAGCTGTTCAACATCCTCGACGAGCCCAACCGGTTCAAGATCGGCGAGGCGGTCAGCGCGCCCTGGAACGCACCTGAGATCGGGGCGGTACCGACGATGGACGGGTTCGTGACCGACTACATCAGCACGTTCACCGCGGAGGTAGGGCGCCAGCCGACCTACGAGGAATACGCGCAGATCATGACCGGTTACACACCCGAGCAGGTGCCGGTCCTGAGCGCGATCGCGAAGGGCTTCGGGGTGTTCGACCACTGGTTCTGCGAGGTGCCCTCACAGACGTTCATGAACCGTTCCTTCTGGACCGCCGCGACGTCGTCGGGGTTCGTGATCAACAGCCCGGTGTCGAACTGGACCCAGCACAACACCGCCGAGACATTGTTCGATCGCCTCGAGGCGCACGGGCGCACATGGAAGGTGTACGTGCACGAACCGATGCCTCTGTCGTTCACGGGCCTGATCCACCTACCGCGTGTCAAGGACCGTCTCGCGACCAACTTCGTGCCCTACTCCGAGTTCGAGCGGGACGCGGTCAACGGCACCCTGCCCGACTTCAGCCTGATCGAACCGAACATGCTCTCCGGGCACAGCGACTATCACCCTGCTTTCGGCCGGTCGCTGATCCCCGGCGACATGAACATCCCGATGGACCCCCCGTCATCGATCGGCGGCGGCGAGGCGTTCCTGGCCAGCATCTACAACACGATCAGATCGGCCGCGTCCCAGGACGGCTCTAACGCGTACAACACGCTGTTCTTCATCGGCTGGGATGAGCCCGGCGGAACGTATGACCACATTCCCCCAGGACCCGTGCCCCCGCCGGACCCGAGCGCGCCAGCGGGACAACTCGACTTCAAATTCGACCGCTCGGGCTACCGGGTGCCGGCGGTCATCGTTTCCCCGTGGGTGGACGAGGGGATCGTGATCAACGATGAGCACCGACACACATCGATGATCGCCACGCTCCGCAACGCATGGGGTCTCGGCGACCCGCTCACCGGCCGCGACGCCGCCGCCACCACCTTTGATCACCTGCTCTCCCGCGAGACTCCTCGCGATCCCGCGAGCTGGCCGGACGTCGAGGCGCTCCCGGTCCCGCAGTTCCACATGGACATGGTGCAGATGGGAAGGGCCCTCAGCGTCCTCGGCAAGACCGCAGCCAACGGCATCCTCGAGCATGCAAAGCAGTCCGGGCTCGTGATCCCCGCTGAGCTAACCGACCCCAACTCGTCCCCCGAGCAGACCGTCGCGGCCTTGCGAAGCATCGCCCTGCAGGTCTTCCCACGCCTAGCCACTTCGACGTAGAAGTCGAACGCGGTCACAAAGCTCGACGCGAATCGCTGGTCTGCGCGAGTAGAAAGTGCGCGTCTTCGACCGGCGTGTGGCGACGTGTCCACTCGTCGCCACAGGCAGGACCTGCCCGCCGCGACCTCGGCCAGATCCCGAGCTTGCCGAATACCGCGCCGGCGATCACTCGCCGCCGGTCGGCTCGGCTGGCGGTTCGAGGCTCTGATTGAGGTCCTCGATCTCCCGCCGGAGCCGCGCGATCTCCTCGGTCTCCTCCCGCACCGCGGATTCGATGCGCTCGCGCATCTCGGGGTCCATCCGCCGCTTGGCCCGCTCCGTGGTCTGCGCCCACATCTCCATCCGACGGCGAACGAAGTCGCTGCGGTCGTCGAGGCTCTGGCAGTCCGGGCAGATCAGCCACCGACTGACCTCGAAGATCCAGCCCTCCGCGTTGGCCTCGATGCCCTCATCCGGGTCGTCCTGCGCGTGGTACGGCGCCTCGCATCGCTCGCAGACCATTCGCTCGCGTCGCTGTTCCTCCACGGTCATGCAGTCCCAGCCCACCCATACCCGGCCGCCGATGTGGAGTCGGTCAAAGGGCCCCTGCCCGGGCCTTCCGCAGCGGTCGCACCGTCTCTCCATCGGTCGATCCTCGCACATTCGGTACGCCAGCGTACGCTTCTTGATCGCCATCGCGGCCCCGTCCGCGGAGGCCCAGCCGGGGCCCGGGTCCGTGCGCGCAATCCCTCCGAGGCCAGATCTCCCCTGGCGTGCGAGGGCCCCGCAGGAGCCGCTCGACGGCGCGCGTGAAGGGGCGACGAGCGCTTGAGCGGTCCGGCTCGACCGCGCTGCGAACCCCAGATGGCCGGGGTCCCCCGGATCCGTCCGGGGCCCCGGAGAGTCAGGGAGATCGGGACGAAACCCTGACCCGGTTGAGGCGAGTCACCACGTCCCAAGAGAGCTGAGCGCCGAACTGTTCGACCACCCACTCGGTTCATGCCGCCTCGATCCGAGGGTACTCCCCTCCGCCGGCGAACGGGTCTCGCGAGCCGAGAAAGGCGATCCCGCACGGTCACCGCCGTCCGGGCTCGGACGCTCGGACGCCCCGTTTCGACGTCCCGGCGCGTCCGACCGGGTTGTGTCTTCACTGGATCCCGAGCTTGTTCGTGATCGTTGTGCTCGCCGACTTAGCCGCCAGGATGTCGCTCACCAAGGTGGCGCTGGCCTGTTCGGCGGCCGACGAACTGTGGGTCCTGGCGGCCGCGACGATCGCGTTCAGATCCGACTCAGCACGTGTCGCCCCGGCCGTCAGCGTGTTGAAGACCGCGGCCAGGTTCGACGGAGGCTTCAGCGTCTCAAGCTGGCTGACATGGTTCTGCCAGCGGGTCGCGAGTTGCTGGAAGGTGGTTGCGATCTGAGCGTCCGTCTGCGACGGAGCCTGCTTGATCGCCGTCCCGATCGCCTGCGAGGTATCCCTCAGTTGATTCACGGCAGACTGAAAACCCGTCTTGAACGTCGCGGCTTGGTTCGAAGACGAGCTTCCACCGCATCCCGGCAGCACCATGACGGCGGCCGCCACCACTCCAGCCACGAGACGACGTTGCACCGAACCCTCCTCATCCGACCCCGCAGGGTCTCCGCGCCCGCACAGAAGCCTACCTGGCACCTATCCATGCGGGCAAACCCGCGTGTCGCGCGTGATCAGTGATCATGCCTGAATAGGGTCGGAGGATGATCGGGCGGCAGCTCCGGACGCCGACGCCCGAAGCGAGTGCCTGCTGGAGGCGGTCGTGCGCCCCGTGATCGACCGCATGGAGCAGGCCGCCTTCGACGTGCTGCTCAACAAGGCGACGTGGCGAGACCCGTCAACGGATCGGAGACATGTCTGGACAGCCACCGCAGGGACAACGGATGCGAGCGGCAGCGCCTTCATCGTGCAGGGCACGACACAGGTGACCTCCGGCACGATCCTCGATGCCTGCGGCGTGTTCCCAGTGGACCTCGGCGGCGTCATCAAACAGCGTCCCGCGAACTGGTGGCCGCGAAGAGGACGCGCCTTCATCCAACACGGAAACGTTCGAAGTTCGCATCACCCCGAAGGACTGAGAGCCAGGAGGTGCAGCAGCCGCCTGGAGCAACACGCACATACTCTCCGCGAGTAACTGGAGGAGTACGGCGCGAGCCGCTGGTCGCGATCCCGCTGAGCACGAGCGAGTCGATCGTCCTGGCCCGTAGATCGAACGCCTTGACAGCGGTGGCAGATCGGTCCACACTCGCGCCATGGCACCGCGCCGCGCGGGATGGATCCGGGGCCTTCTGCTGATCGGGGCGCTTGTGTTCGCGCTAGGCGCCGCGCCCGCGCGGGCGCTCGCCGATGGGTTTGTCACCGCCGACTACTCGGGCACGTGGGACGAGGCGTTCGTCGACGACCCGAGCAACCCGGCCTTTTGGCAGCAGTCGATGCATTTCGTCTGGGACGAGCAGTTGACCGCGCACGTGGGCGGCAACCCGACGATCGTGACGATCCGCTCGATGCGGCTCACGATCAGCGGCACGTTCAGATCCACGTACGCGCCCCCACACCAGGCGATGAACTGCAGCGCCAAGTTCGCCGTGCGCAAGGGTGGCCTGTTCCCGCTCCTGCTCACCGTCTCGGGGTCGGTCGCCAACCCGGTGCTCGACTTCGCCGCGATCGCGCCACGGCAGGGCAGGTACGCGCAACTGAACGGCACGGGCGACTGCACCTTCCCGGCCAACGGCGGCGCCGGCGCCGGGGGCAGCACGCCGACCAGCAACTTCGAGCGCGCGCTCGCGCCGATGTTCTCGTTCAGGCTCAACCGACCCAGCCGGAAATTCACACGGACGCTGAAGACACTCGACATCAACCCGGACGGCACGAAGCAGATCGCCGTCAGCGCCGTGTTCCGGGCGGCAATGAACGGCAACCGACCCCCGACGCTGCCACCACTGCCCCCGCTGGACACCCCGGTTCGCGACCTATCGAAGCGCAACGCTCTGAACGGCCTGCGCGTGACCGTCGTGCAATCGATCTACCCCTGCGGCGTGGGCTTGGCGGGCATCACACTGCTCGGCGCCGGTCCCGCTGGCGCCGCGGCGGGAACCGTCATGGGCGGGCTCGGCGTGCCTCTCTGCCGCGCCTTCGTGAAGACGATCACCGACGAGGACGAGACATACCTGGACCCGCCACGCAGCGACTACCTGACGGTCGCCACGGTCGGCGCTGTGCGCCGCCTCGCGCCTCGCGCCTCGGGCTGCACATCGTTTTCCGGGTCGACCAGGAGCTTCTGCCTTCGCGTGTCCACCGCCGCGGCGAACCTGCTGACCGCGGCCCGGCACGCGCAGGCGCTCACCGCCGCGATCAAGGTCACCGTCGGTCGCGATACCGCCGCCGCGGCCGCCCGCAACCAAACCGCCGTCAACCTCCAGGAGCAGGCGCTTCGGACCCTCTCGGCGGGGCTCGCCTCGGCCCGGCGCGCGCAGACGAGCGCGGGATCGGCCCTCCGGGCGGCGCTGGCCACCGGTCCGGTTTCAATCCGCGTCACGGTCCCACAGTTCAAGCGGGACGCCAAGCGCCTCCTCGCCGTGATCTCGCGTGCGGGCGTGAACGCCGGTACGCTGCGCAGGCTCGTATCGCCAGCGCTGCGGCCGCGGCGCTTCGATCCGATCGCCGTGTTCTAGCCTCGGCGACTCGGCCTGCCTTTCGGACCGCCCGGCGAGATCGACTACAACCTCGGCCCTAGCGCGAGACGTATGCCGTGAAGCGCGTAGGCAGCGACCCAGTTCGGCGACGAGGCGTAAGCGCCGAGACCGCGAGAGAGCGGCGGCGGCGGCGCGCCGGGCCACTGCCCCACATACGACCATGACGGTGCTCGTGCACCGCCGCTGCTCCTTACTTGTGCAGGGACCGCACGTCAAGCGCGTGGTCCTGGGTTGATGGGTTTGTACTGCTTGGGTGCGTCGGTGGTTCGTGCGCACGGTTGGTGGGACAGCGACTGTTGTGCGCGCGGGCGCCCAGCCTTACTTCGGTCCGCGACCCTCGGGTTGGCTCCGGGGCCGGCGACATGATTCCGGTCCCCGACGACCTCCCCGACGAGCACTCGTCGACGGCTTCGACCACATCGAGCAAGAGCTGCTCGACACGGGATCGACGGCATCGCAGAGAGCTGCGCCTGCAGCGGTCCGCGCATTCCTGACCGTCCCCGAACTATCCGAGGTGCTCGAGGTGTCCTACCCCACCGCCGCACGGTGGGCCAACCACCGACATACACCCCACCCCCACGGCGACCCGCGCAACCCACTCATCGGACCCATCGACACCTCCGTCGGACCCCGCCGCCAACGCATCCCCATAGACAGCATCAGTCCCAGCTACCTCGCCACCCAACCCCAACACGACCGGCTCGCACGGATCCGCGCCGAACCCCCAACAGGCTGGCGCGACGAACACTGGAAAGCCCCGGAGCAGCTCGTTTGAGCTGCGTGGCCGGAGAATCTGCATCCGAAGGGGGGACGTGCGTATTACGCTCCCAGGTGAGCCACGACAGGGCTCCTGAGACCGTTTAGTCGTCGATCTCCTGCCAGACTGACTGTTCGTCGTGCTCCTCCCAGTCGGCGCCCGGTATGGCGATGGCCCATTTCGTCCAGGTACCGACCGGCCGAGCCGGGGCGGTCCTGACTCGGGCGCGGACGACCATGTCGGGCGTGAGTTCCACTGGCGAGCGCAATGGGGCCGTCGTCATCCCCCAGTGCGTCGGTGGGTCGCCGGGTCCCACGGAGAGCGAGATGCCGGGCGCAAGGTCGGCGCTGAACCAGAGTGCGAGTGCGTTGGCCGTTCCGTGGTCGCGGACCTGCAGCAGCGTCTCGGCTTCGTGAGGGGCCTGCGCCTGCGCGAGCGAGATCCGCTCCGCGTCCGTCGTCCACAACCGGCCCGGCGCGGAGCGACTGTCGCCCGCCGTAAGGTGACGGAAGGTGCCGGAGTAGGAGATCTCGTTGACCGTCATTTCGATGAGTCCGTCAAGCCTCAGGCCGTACGGGTTGTCCCGCAGGAATTCCACCGTCTCGCCGAGATAGCGGTCCTGCACCAGCGCGGCCGATGCCGTGACCGAGCGTGGGACCATCACTCCGCCCGGCTTGAGCCAGCGGTCACGGGCGGCGATCACCGGAGCCAGCATCCCTTCGTCGATCCCGAACCCTCCGAGCCACTCCGAGACGATCACGTCGACACGTTCGGGAAGCTCGACGTCCATGATGTCGCCGTGGATCACCTTGACGATCTCCCCAACCCCGTTCGCGGCGGCCAGCTCCTGCGCCAGGACGGCGACCGTCGTCCGCTCCACCGCGTAGACGCGCGCAGCTCCTGCCCGCGCCGCGAACATACTCAGGATGCCGCTTCCCGCCCCAACGTCGAGAACGATGTCGCCGGGGCGCACCACCGAGTTGATCGCACGCCGGAAGGCATCGGTGCGAACACGGTCGCAGATCATCGTCCGGTGCACCTCGATCTCCGCGTACGTCGGGTCCGGAGGGTTCCTGATCGGCGTCCGCACGCGCACACTGTACGTCGCCCGCCGGTATCGTAGGTTCGGATGCCGGCAGCCAAGTTGCTGTGGGCCGAACGAACGGGAAGGAGTTCTCCATGGGATTCAGGCGACGGACAAGGCGCCGGGCGCTCCTTGTCGGAGGGATGGCCGGAGCGGCGGTTGCTCACCGAGGCGGCGGCCAGGACGCGGAGCAGGAGCAGCAGCAGGAGGCGCCTGCCGCGGACGACCAGGACCAAGCGCAACCTGCGCCGCCTCCGGCGGACCCGGCCGACGAGCTCGAGCACCTCGCACAGTTGCACACCTCGGGGGTGCTGACAGACGAAGAGTTCGCGGCGGCCAAGGCGAAGGTCCTCGGGACCTGAACGCAGCAAGGGTTGCCAGAAGGACGTTCAGCAAATCGATAAGTGCGAGGACGGGGAGCTGCAATGAGTGAATCGCGTAAGGATGTGCTGTTGAAGGCGCTCGAGGCCGAGGTCGGTGGCGCATCGGTTGATCTGGGCACTCTGTTCACCGACGATGTCGTCGGGTGGTCGCCGTACGTGACCGTGTCAGGGCTGACGGCGGTCGCCGAGCTCGCCGCCCTACGCGAGACGGCGTTCTCCAACGTCGTCATCAGCCTCCGGGGACTCGACGAGGTGGGCAATAAGGCGTTCGCCGAATGGGTGATCGAAGCCGATCACACGGGACCGCTCGTCCTCGGCGAGGATGCGGCGTTGGAAGCGACGGGACGGCGTGTCCAGTTGGCCGGCGCCACGGTGGCCGACTTCCGCGAGGGGAAGATCCGGTCGTTCCGGACGTACTTCGACGACCTCTCGCTGATCGAGCAGATCGTCGCCGCCTGACGAGCCGGTAGCTGTGGAGTTCCGCGTCGAGGACGATCCGGATCCGCTCGACATCGAATTCCTCGAAACACAGATCCGTCGCGAGGCGTGCGACGCCATGGGACTCGGTGACGAAGTCGAGTTGGCGATCTTCGTGCGCGACGCTGGCGCGATCGTAGCCGGCATCAGCGGATGGACCTGGGGTGATTGCTGCGAGCTGCAAAGCCTCTGGGTGCAGCCGAGTCTCCGAGGTCGCGGCCTCGCGACGCGGCTCATCGCCGCCGCCGAAACCGAGGCGGCAGCGCGCGGGTGCTCACAGACCGTCCACTTCACATACGACTTCCAGGCTCGCGCCCTCTATGAACGGAACGGCTACGAACTCGTGGGTCGAGTCGAGAACTTCCCATCAGGAACCGACGTCCTCTGGTATCGCAAGCTCCTGTGCCCGTGAGGTTCCCGCGGAGCCGGTGCGCGACTGATCGCAGCTGCCAGCGACAACCTTGTCAGCGGCATGCGAGGTCAGACGTCTCGTGTCGTGCTTGGTTGATTTCGTTCGCAATAGCGTTTGATGGAGTCGGGGATCTGGTCGGCTGTCTTGGTCCATACGAACGGCTGGGGGTTCTCGTTCCAGGTGTCGATCCATCGGCGGATCTCGGTGTTGAGCTGCCTGACGGAACGGTGCACGGCGGCGCAGGGGCTTGGTGGTCAGCTCCGAGAACCACCGCTCGACGAGATTGATCCAGCTGCTGCTGGTTGGGGGTGAAGTGAAGGACGAACCGCGGGTGCTGCGACGCGGTCGCGCCGCTCGCGTTTGCGGACTTGTAGTCGCCGAGCGATGGATCATCGGAGATCGATTCGACGACCGTTGCGATTTGGACTTCGAACGGGTGGTGGAGCTCGGCGCTGGTGGTCGCGGTCTTTTCGCGGGCTTGGTGGGCGTGGCGGGCGGAGGCGAACCTCAACGCAGCCTGTGCGATCGGCAGCCAGGCGAACTGGCCAGCGCCGCGCCCGCTGGGTGGCGGCGGTGCCAGGGGCCTCGTCGGTGCGGATCCCCTCGGTCACTCTGCGATCACGCCCGAAGTCGCCGGTTCTTACGGTTTGGACTCCTCGCCGGGGCTCGTCAGCTCGAGTCCGGGGGCAACCACCTTCCCGGCGTCGATGTCCTTGGCGAGCTTCGCGTTCTCGCCCTGCTCGTCCCGGCGTGAGCACGCCGGCTCCGGCCGCGTGGAAGATCGGGGCGCCTCCGCGGCCGCGGAGGATCCGTTGATGGATGAGCATCTCTTGACAGCGAAGCGGTGACAAGCTCCTGCCATCCGGTTACGCGTTGCCGGCTGCCATCTTCTGCTGGGCGTCGGCGAGCGCGCCCTTCAGGGCCTGGACGTGGCTGCCCTCGGCCTCGCCGACGGCCTTCTGCACGGCGCGCGTCACGGCGGGTTCGACCTTCGTCGGCCTCGGAGTGTGAGTAGGCGACGATCAGGCCGGCGCCGCCGATCGGGATCGTCTCTCCGGCCTGCTCGCCGAGCTTGTCGGCGGCCTCGTGGTGCAGCAGACTCGCCGGCGCCGGCGCCCATCGCGGCGCCGATCGCGGTGGCGGCGAGCAGCGGCGGTGCGAACAGCCCGACGGCGAAGCCGACGGCGCCGAGGCCCTCGGCCCCCTCGCGAACCATGTGGTCGGTCTGCTCGACCGACAGCTCGCCCTCGAGGTCCTTGCTGACGATGACGGCGCCTTGCAGGTGCGCGCCGCAGTCGAGGACGGCGTTGTAGTCCTCCTCGGCGGCGTCCTTCGACAGATAGCCGCCGATCAGGACGTCGATCGTGTCATGGAGCTTCATCTGGATCCTCCTCGTGGCGGCATCCGCGCTCACGCGCTCAGCGCGTGCGCCGTGTGGCCGTGGTGGACGGCCGTGTGGAGCTCGTGCTCCTCCTCGGCCGACGGGTGCGGGTTGACGTCGAAGACGACCTTCTTGATCGTGCCGGTGAACGCGAACGGCTTGCTGTCCGCGTAGCCGAGGTCGACGACGCCGCCGTTGTCGCGGCCGATGTCCATCCCGGCGTAGCCGGAGAAGCGGATCGGGACGGTGTGATCCATCCGGCCCTTGCCGACCGGCCGGTCGTCGATGAACAGCGTGACCTCGCCGCCGGTCGCCGGCTTCGCCGCGTCGGCGGCGAACTCCATCCGGACCGTCACCTCGCCCTCGGGCAGTGGCTCCTCGGCCTGCTGGCGGAAGACGAACACGCCCATCATCGAGTAGGTGTGCGTCAGCTTGCCGTCGTCGACGAACAGCGAGAACCCGCCCAGGTGGTCGGCCTCGGCGACGATCACCCCTTCGGCGCCGCCCGGGGGGATCACGAGCTCGGCGCTGATCGTGTAGGAGTGGTTGTAGATCCGCGGGATCATGCCCGACAGGACGTTCTGGACGTCGCCGCGGAACTCGTACTTGGCGATGTCCGGGAGCGGCGGCACGCATGCCGAAGAACCCCGCCAGCGGGGCCATCAGCGGCAGCACGTTGTACTTCTCGGCCTCCTGCCAGAACAGCTCCTTGAGCTCCTTGACCTTCTCGGGGTGCTCGGCGGCGAGGTCTTTCGCCTGGGTGAAGTCGTCGGGCAGGTAGTAGAGCTCGGTGGGGTCGTTGTCGGGGTCCCACACGCCGGGGGCGTAGGGCTTGATGGCCTCGGGCGTGAGGACCCAGGGGATGCGCGCGGTCTTCATCGACAGCCACCAGCCGTCCTTGTACATCGACGCGGTTGCCGATCGTCTCGAAGTACTGCTGGGTGTGGCGTTCGGGAGCGTTTGCGTCGGTCAGCGAGTCGGCGAACGTCACGCCGTGCATCGGCTGCTGCTCGATCCCGTCGATGTGCGTCGGCATCGGGATGCCGGCGATCTCGAGGATCGTCGGGCCGACGTCGATGACGTGGGTGAAGTGCGTCCTCAGCGCGCCCGTCTCCGGTGATCCTCTCGGGCCAGTGGACGACGAGCGGGTTGCGCGTGCCGCCGAGATGCGAGCCCACCTGCTTTCCCCACTTGAACGGCGTGTTGCCCGCCCACGCCCAGGCGGCCGAGTAGTGGGGGTCCATCATCTGGTTGCCCCACGCCTCGATGCCGCCGTAGCGCTCGGCGAGCTGCAGCTGCATCTCGTCGGTCAGCGGGATCCCGTTCTGCATCGTCAGCTCGTTGAAGGAGCCGGTGATCGTGCCCTCCATGCTGGCGCCGTTGTCACCCCAGATCCAGAGCACGAGCGTGTTGTCGAGCTCGCCGAGCTCGTCGATCGCGTCGATCACGCGGCCGACGTTGTGGTCGGCGTTCTCGGAGAAGCCCGCATAGACCTCCATCTGGCGCGCGTAATACGCCTTGAGCTTCTCCGGGACCTCGTCCCACGCGGGGAACGCGTCGTCGCGCGGCGTGAGCTCCGCGTCGGCCGGGATCACGCCGAGCGCCTTCTGCCTGGCGAACGTCTCCTCGCGCAGCTTGTCCCAGCCCTGGTCGAACTTGCCCTTGTACTTCGCCGCCCACTCGGCGGACACGTGATGCGGAGCGTGGCTGCAGCCGGTCGAGAAATAGGCGAAGAACGGCTTCTTGGCGTCCTGCGCCCGGATCGCGTGCAACCACTCGATCGTCTTGTCGGCCATCGCGTCGGGCAGGTAGTAGGGGTTCTCCTCGTCGTAGAAGCCGGCGGGGGTGCCGATGATCTTCTGGTTCTCGGCCAGGCACGGATCCCACTGCGACGCGCCTCCGCCGAGGAACCCGTAGAAGTAGTCGAACCCCCAGCCGACCGGCCAGCGGTCAAACGGCCCCGCCGGGCCCTGCTGGCCGTCCGGCGTCAGGTGCCACTTGCCGAACGCCGCGGTGCTGTAGCCGTTGTCCCGCAGGATCCTCGGGAACGGAACGCAGTCGTCCGGGAACGAACGCCGTGTAGCCGGCGAACCCGGTCGAGAACTCGCCGACCGAGCCAAAGCCGACCGCGTGGCTGTTGCGGCCGGTCAGCAGCGCCGCCCGCGTCGGCGAGCACAGCGCCGTGACGTGGAAGCGGTTGTAGCGAACGCCCTCCTCGCGCGATCCGCGTGTAGTTCGGCGTGTCGATCGGACCGCCGAACGTCCCGGCGTTGCCGAAGCCGGCGTCGTCGATCAGGACCAGCAGGACGTTCGGCGCGCCGTCGGGTAGCATCGACGTGCCCGATCGCCTCCCAGTCCGGATGCGAGCCCTCGAGCGTCCTGTTCGCCACACCGCCGAACGGCTGCTTGCGGATCGGCAGCTTGGCTTCGATCAGGCTGGCTCATCATCATGACCTCCCAGTCGAGGGTTGCGCGTCAATCGGTCGACTACCTCGCAACGACTCTGCGCGAGAACGCTCCCTGTCAGCCGCATCAGAGGCCCGTCTCGGCGGTGATCCGTCCGGAGTCGACCGCGCCGCGAGCGCTTGTAGTCGCGCTCGTTCTGCTCGGCGTAGGCGTTGGAGAACTCGAGGATCGCGCGGTCGAAGCTCGACGCCGTTGCCGAGGTAGGCGGCGATCGCGATGCGGTCGCCGCTGCGGGCGTGCGCGCGCGCGAGCGTCCAGCCGCACAGCTTGCCGTAGGTGGCCATCGCCGTCGGGGACCATCTGCTCGATTTCCGCCGAGCCCTTCCAGTCCTTCAGCTGGCGGCCGTAGAAGTCGCGCGGCTTGCCGTCCAGCTCCGGCCTCGATGTGCACCCAGCCGAGGAAGATGTCGCTGGTGGCCTGCATCAGCCGCTGCCCGACGACGACCCGCTCGCCGTGGTTCTCGAACTCGCTCGGGCCGAGGAACTCCTCGAGCACCGAGGCCTCGGCCTCCTTCATCTGCAGGAACAGCGGGTCCTGGCCGTCGCGGCCGAGCATCAGCGCGATCCAGGCGCGCGTGCCGACGCTCCCCACGCCGACGACCTTGCGCGCGAAGTCGGCCAGCTCGAACTCCTCCAGCAGCACGCGCCGGTCGTACTCGAGCGTGTCGCGGTAGGCGCGCAGCAGCTCGTGCAGCGCCTCGAACATCTCGTCGCGCCCGCGGCCGGTCAGCGAGCTCGTCGATCGGCACGATCAGCGGCGGCTCGGCGACGATCCGCGCCTCGCCGTCGACCGACGCGCGTCAGTTTGGAGAACGCCGACATGCTGTCCTTGGTGCGCGCCTTGGCGAGCTGCTTCTCGGTTCGCTTGACCATCTTGGGCTTGAACTGCGAGCCGAGCTCCTCGATCGCGCTCTCGATGTCCAGGTGCGCGTACCAGACCTCGAGGTTCTTCATGCCGGCGAACTCCGCCATCGCGGTGCGGTATGCGCGACCGTGTCGAGCACGATCCGCTCCTGGTCCTTGGCGCGATAGCCGTTGTCGCGCGCGGCGATCAGCATGCTCACCGCCAGGCGCTTGACGTCCCACTCCCACGGACCCGGGAGCGTCTCGTCGAAGTCGTTGACGTCGAACACCAGCCGCCGCTCGGGCGAGGCGAACACGCCGAAGTTCGACAGGTGCGCGTCGCCGCAGCACTGCACCGTCAGCCCCGAGCGCGGCGTCGCCGCCAGGTCGCTGGCCATGATCAGCGCCGCGCCGCGATAGAACGTGAACGGCGAGACGAGCATCCGCCCGTAGCGGATCGGCACGAGCTCGGGCACTCGCGTCTCGGCCTGGCGCTCGAGCAGCTCGACCGGATCGGCGCGCTGCGGCGAGGGCTCGAACGCGCGTGGCTCGAGCGCGGCACCTCCGCCCGCGCCGCCTTGCCGCGCGCGACCCGCTCGGCCACCGTCAGATGCGGCACCGCCACAACCCGCGGCTTCCCCGATGCGCGTGCCGCAGGCCGGCGGGTCCTGGATGTCGTCGTGGTCATGAGCCCTCCGAATTCGTATGCAGGCCGAGCTCGTGGTCGGCGACCCCGGCTGTCGGCGGGTGCGGCTGCGGGTCAGACTCGCCGTTCTCGGTTTCGATCGGGGTGAGGCTGTGCAGCGTCAGTCCGAGTCCGGCGATCCGTTCCAGCAGTCCCTGGAGATGCGAGGGGTCGATGATCGGCCCGGTGATCTCTGTCTCGCCGTTCAGGGCGTGGACCGTCATCCCGTCGAAGGCGGAGGCGTACCGCGGTCCCAGTTCTCCTTCGATGACGATGCGGTAACGAGGCGCTGACATTCACGCCTCAGCATGGCGGACGGTGGCCGCGGTATGGGCCGTCTGCGAAGAGGATCACCCGGGTGATTCGGTGAGCTCGAGCAAGCCCAGCGCTTCAGCGCGCGCGACCGCGTCCGATTCGCGACGTGGCGTCCAGCTTGCGGTACAGCTCGCGGGTGTGGGTCTTGACGGTGTTCAGCGAGATGTAGAGCTGCGCGCCGATCTCGCGTCGGGAGAGACCGGTGGCGAGGCACTGCAGCACGGCGAGCTCTGCGGCGCTGGGCTCCTCGACGATGCCATGGTTGCCGGCGTTCGCGCGGGCGGTGGTCAGGTCCTGCTCGACGGTGGCCGCGAGCGCCGGTAGGCGCCCCGGATCTGGAAACTCCGCGATCAGCCCTTGCGCGCGCTCGAGGTCACTGGCGGCGCGCTCCAGTCGCGATCGCGCGACGCGGACGTGCGCGAGCACGAGCAGGGCGTGAGCGTGACCGACAGTGGGCTGCGGTGAGCGTCGCAGACGTTCGCCGCGCAGCGCCTCGCGCTCGGCCTCGTCGAGGCGTCCTGTTGCCATGCACGCCAGAGCAAGCCCGAGGTGCGCCAGCGACACAGTCCAGAGATCCGCTTGGAACCGCTTGCGCGCGAAACTGATCGCCTGACGCGCCCACGCCTCCGCACTCTCGGTTCGCCCTTGCTCGGCGTCGATGAGCGCGAGCAACCCGAGGCTGACGACGTAGCCGTCGGGGACCTCGGGCGCATCGGGTCGCTCGACGGCCTGCAGCGCGATCCGCCGCGCCTCGTCGAGATCGCCGGCGAAGAACAGGGCCTGCGCCAGGCTCGCGAGGACGCCGACGCTCAGGACGTCCGCGCCCGCGCGAGCGGCCGCGACCGCGCGGCGAGCGTGCTCGACGGCCGCGCCCACGTTGCCCCGCTCGATCAACGCGGCACGGGTGACTTCCACAACCGCCTCGTCGTAGGGCGACCACAGCTGCGGCTGCTCTCGGCGAGCCTGCTCCGCTATCGCAAGCAGCTGCTGAACCTCGACCGCTGGGCGGGCGAGCATCGCCGCGGCAAACGCTCCCGCTGCTGGCAGCGATGGGTGCCCGAGAAGCAGCTCGGCGGGAAGCCAGCGCACCCAGCCCAGAAATTGTTCGATCCGCCCTCCCCAGACGAACTCACGGTCGTGCTCGACGAGCAGCTCGGCCACCGTGTCGGCGTCCCCAGCGGCCGCGGCGTAGTCGATCGCCTCCTCGACGAGCCCGTGCGCCCGGCACCAAGCCGCGGCGCGGCGGCGCAGAACCAGGCGCGTCCTCGGCGCCCGAGCTCCAGCTGCAGGAGCTCGCCGAACAGATGGTGATAGCGATACCACTCCCCGCGTGCGTCCAAGGCGACCAGGAACATGTTCGAGCGCGCGAGCTCGGCGAGCACGGCGGCCGAGTCCTCGCGGCCGAGGACCGCGTCGCACAGCTCGGGGGTGAACCGTCCCAGCACCGAGGTGCGCAGCAGAAAGTCCCTCGTCTCGGGCGCGAGCGCCGTCAGAACCTCATCCGTCAGGTAGTCCGCGACGTGCCGGGCGCTGCCGGCGAACGCCCGCACGCCCTCATCGGGGTCGTCGAGGTCTCGAAGCCACAGCGCCGCCAGGTACAGCCCCGCAGGCCATCCCTCCGTCCGCTCGACGAGCAACTCGACGCTCTCGCTGGACAACTCGATCCCCTCACGCACGATCAGCTCACGCGCCTCATCGACCGTGAACGCAAGCTCCCGCGCGCGAATCTCCATCAGCGCCCCTCGCGCCCGCAAGCGCGCCACGCTGATCGCCGGCTCCGAGCGCGTCGACGCGAGCACGCGGGCATTGGCGGGCAGCCGCTCGATCGCGTGCGCGATCGAGCGAAGCGAACGCTCGCTCCCGACCGCGTGGAGGTCATCGAGAACGATCGCGACCGGCCGACCGTACGCGACCAGGCCGTTCATCAGCTCGTCCACCGCCGTCTCGACCGGCGCACCCCGGACGCCGAGACACGCCAGCGCCCGAGCTCCGAGGCCCTCACCGAGCCGCTCGACGGCCGTCGCGAGGTGCGCCCACAACCGCACCGGGTCGTCGTCGGCCGCATCGAGCGTCATCCAAATGACGGCCTCCGGGCGCTCGATGCACCACACCGCAGCAGAGTCGTCTTGCCGTAGCCGACCGGCGCGTCGATCACCGTGAACGCGACCCCACCGTCGCCGTCGACGATCTCAAGCAGGCGTGAGCGGCGCAACATCCCCGGCTGAACCCGGGGCAACGAGATCTTCGACTCGATCACCCCGATCGAGTAACCCGGTTGCATCGGCTGTGGACTCATCTCAAGTGGCTGTGGCCGCGAGCCACGCCCGGCTCGGCATCAATCACCCGGGTGAACATCACCTGAAGCCGATCACACGCCCGACAGCCAGAGCGATCATGTCGTGGTCAATGGACCGGAGCATCCGTGGAAATCCGCACATCCGTTCCGACACGCCTGCGGGTCCGGCAGTCGCGCCGACGCCGATGACCCCGGCCACATGGTTCCATCGTCATGGCTCGTAGACGCCGCATTCCGGATTGGTCGCAGAGGCTCCCGAACACACGGGAGGCGCTCACCTACGCCGAGCGCCAACACGCAGGCCAGCGGCGCGCAGCCGACGGCGCCCCCTTCATCGTTCACCCACTCGAGGTCGCGCACCTGCTCTACCGCGCCGGCGCCCCCGACCACGTGATCGCCGCCGGCCTGCTTCACGACACCATCGAAAAGACCGACGCCAATGCTGCCGACCTGCACACGCGCTTCGGCTCGAGAATCGCGGCGATCGTGCTCGCCGTCAGCGAGGACCAACGGATCACCGGCTACGCCGAACGCAAAGCGGCGCTCCGCGACCAGGTCGTCAGGGCCGGCGACGACGCGCTCATGGTCCTCGCCGCCGACAAGATCTCAAAGGTCCGCGAACTGAAGCTCGAGATCGCGCAGAGACACACTGCGCCCCCCTCGTGCTGTTGGGAGCGCCGGCTCACGCACTACCGACACTGCCTGCGACGGCTCGAGGAGCACCTGACCGACTCCCCGCTGGTCACGACGCTGACGGCAGAGCTCGAGAAGCCGCCGCTGGCCCCAAACGCCCCGCCGCCGCGCGCTGGCACCGTCGTCGTGAATCCGACCTGCACGGTTCACGTCCCGAATCACCCGGGTGATCCTCCGTCCACAAGGCCCATACCGCGGCCACCGACAGGCATGCTAGGGCGAGACGGAGACGCGAGCTGCTATCGCCAACCGTGCCATGAGCAACTAGCAACTGGGGCGGCCCCCTGCGGGGTTGCCAGAGAGGAGATCTGACGATGAGAGGTACTGGCCGGGCGCTGTTCGTCGCGATTCTGCTGCTGATTGCGGGAACGCTGAACCTCATCTACGGGTTCGGGGCGATCGGAAACGCCCACTTCTTCACCTCGAGCACGTCATACGTGTTCGCCAACCTGCACACCTGGGGTTGGATCACAGTAATCCTTGGCCTGATCCAGCTCACCGCTGGGTTCTCGCTGATGGGCGGCAGTGCGTACGGGCGGGTAATCGGGATCATCGGCGCGGCCCTCGGCGCGCTCGAAGCGCTCCTGGCGGTCGGCGGGAACTACCCGTTCTGGTCGCTCGGGGTATTCGCGCTGTGCCTGTGGATCCTCCACGGACTCGTGATCTACGGAGAGGACGAGAAAACCGCCTAGACGCGCATGGCGGTGTGACCCGTGAGATCTCCGCGACAACGTTTGGACACCAATGCCTGATCAAGAGCTCCCGAGCCCCGTCATTCACGACCCCCGGCGGGCGAACCACATGCTGATGCTGGAGTTCGGGGATCGGAAGGACTTCGATGACCCGAAGCTCGAGTACCGGCGCCTGTTCTCAGAGCTGCTGGGAACGTTCTTCCTCGTGCTCGTCGCGGCCGGCGGCGGGATCCTGCACGCCAAGGGGCAGATCAGCCTGGCGGCGGCGGTGGTCGCACCGGGGCTGATGGTGCTCGGGATCATCCTGTTCATGGGCGGCATCTCCGGTGCCCACCTGAACCCGGGCGTGTCGCTGGCGTTCGCTGTCCGCGGCGACTTCCCGTGGAAGCGGGTGCCCGGCTACATCATCGTGCAGCTCTTGGGCGCCACGCTGGCATGTCTGTTCCTGCTCGCGGTGTTCGGCAACGTCGAGCACCTCGGCGCGACGCTGCCCGGGCCCGGCTACAAGGACTGGCAGGCCTTCCTGATGGAAGTCGTCTGCACCGCCGGTCTGCTCAGCGTGATCCTGGGCACGGCGTCGGCGGCGCAGAACGTGGGCGCGATCGGCGCGCTCGGGGTCGGCGGCTACATCGCCCTCGCCGGCCTGTGGTCCGCGCCGGTGAGCGGCACCTCGATGAACCCCGCCCGCTCGTTCGGTCCCGCGCTGGTCAGCGGCGACTGGACCGCCTACTGGGTCTACGTCGCCGGACCACTGGCCGGCGCGGCGATCGCCATCGGCTGCGCGGTCATCCTGCGCGGCCGCGGCGGCGACCCGATCGCGCACGCGGCCGGATCCGGCGTGCTCGATCCCGGCGACCTCACGGAGAAGGCCAAGCTCGCCAAGGACATCGACGCAGGGAAGGTCGTCCCGCCCGGGGTGGACCAGACGGGCACGCAAGCCGGCACGTAGACACCGGTGGCCAATGGCTCTCATGAATGGCCGTCAGGATCTCGCAGGACGACATAAGACCGCGCTGTTCCGGAACTGTCCGCGTTGCGGGCTGAGCATCAAGCCCAATGCCCGATGGCTCGCGCCCGAGCACTGCCCGCGCTGCCTGGCCCGCGCACGGACCCCTCCACGCTACCGACAGTGGAGCTCTACGACGACAACGCGGCACCCAGTGTCGAGCCCAGGTAACGAACGCAAGCGCGAACCCGATGACGGCCAGGACAAGAGCCCATTTCGTGCGCTGGCACGCGGGAAGAAAGTTCTTCGGAAATTCCGGCGTGACATAGACTCGCGTGCGGGTGACCGGTAGACGTGGCATGGGCGATTTCGCCCGCATCCTTCACTGTCGTCGGCGCTGCGGAGCGCAGCCGACCCTGGCGAAGCGCGATGACCGCTACTGCCATCGCGCAAGGTCTTCAGCGTCCAGTCGCGCCGGGAGTCTCCGGCGGGTGGGCGAGCTCCGGCAACAGGAAGTCGCGCGATGAATCGCCGTGCCCGTCGTCATGTATTGGCAGCTGAGGGCCTCACGACCCGAAGTCCACGGACACGCAAATCCGTGATCGCCACCTCGACAACGTCCAACAGGTAGCAGTCCTCGATCTCGATCGTGTCATCGGGGCTCCGCCGGGCTGACGTGACAACGCGATACAGGAACGTCCCGTCGGTCGGATAGACGTCGACAGCGGGCAGTCCGTCGACCTATTCGGAAGCGTGAGCTTGCGCACGGGGGTCGGTCGAGCGGAGGAGTAACATCTCGAATCGTCTCGGATGGTCGATAGGCACGACCTACTGTCGCCGCTGTGGCCCGTCGCGGGCAACCGCAGTTTGCCGCGGATTGCCGGGAGGATTACGGAGTAGCGTGGTGCTCGCCCCCTCCTGAGCCGGTGAGTCAGCTCTCCCCCGCGCGAGCCCTCGGCCGTCGGACCGCCATTGCCCGCCGCACGATGAGACCCGCCGCAGCACGCCGAGCGCGACCGCGAGGTATTGCTGTACCGCGTCGCGTGTTGTAGACGCTGTCGATGTGGTTGCCTGAGAAGTAGGCGATGCAGGCCCACGTGGCAACCCGCGAGTGTTAAGCAGATGCTTGAACGTCCCTTCTCGTCTGACAGGAAAATCCCGTTGGGCCTCAGGGGCGGTTGAGGGTTAGGCGGCCTGCGGTAGCTCCTCGAGAACGACCTTGTGCCCGAGGCTCTCCAGCTGTGCGATGAGTCGTCTGGCGATGCGTTCGGGGTCGCGTTTGCGGAAGTAGTCGCCGCCGAGGTCGGTGTAGAGCTCGCCTGTGGAGAGCATGTGCCAGAACGCGAAGAGGATCGAGTGCTTGACGGCGCCGAGGGCTTTCTTGTGACCGCGGCGGGGTCTGAGCCTGGCGTATTGCGCGGCGAGGTAGACGTCTTTGGTGCGGATCGCGGCCATCGCGGCTTCTTCGAGCGCCCAGTCCAGCCACTTCGAACCTTTGCGGGTCTTCCCGGAGCGGCGTTTGCCGGCGGACTGGTCGTTGCCGGGGCACATCCCGGCCCAGCTGGCGAGCTGCTTGGCGGTGGGAAACACGGACATGTCGATGCCGATCTCGGCGATGATCACCTCGGCGGTGCGCCGTTGAACTCCGGGGACCGTGCACAGCAGCTCAACGGCCTTCTCGAAAGGGGCGATCTGCTCCCCGATCGCCTCCGTCAGCGACGCGATCTGCCCGTCCAGGAAGTCGATGTGCTCGAGGATCGCGCCGATCCACACGGCGTGCAGATGATCAAAGCGCCCTTCCAGCGCTTCTTTGAGCGCCGGGATCTTGGAACGCATCCGGCCTTTCGCGAGCTCCGCGAGGACCTCCGGGTCTGTGGTGCCCTGAATCAGCGCGTCGAGCATCGCCCGGCCGGACTTCCCGAGGATGTCCGAGGCGACACAGTCGAGCTTGATCCCGGTGTCCTCCAACGCCTTGTGCAGCCGGTTGGCCTCCCGGGCGCGCTCCTGGATCTGCGTCTTGCGATAGCGGGTCAGGTTCCGCAACGCGCGGATCGGCTTGGGCGGCACGAAGCTCGCCCGGAGCAGTCCGGCCTCTGCGAGCTGGCACAACCATTCGGCGTCCTTCACATCGGTCTTGCGGCCCGGGACCTGCTTGACATGACGGGCGTTGACCAGGATGCAGTCAAACGGGTCCTCCAGCACCGCCCACACCGGCTTCCAGTACACGCCGGTCGCCTCCATCACGACCTGCGTCACCCCGAACGCCGCCAGCCAGTCCGACAGCGTCAACAGGCCCGCGACCGTAGTCGGGAACTCGACCACGTGCTGCTCGCGCGAGCCGCCCTGACCGGGTACCCGCACGCACGCCGTGACCTGCTCCTTGTGCACATCCAGCGCCGCTGGGCGCTCGACTACCGTCTCCATACCACCTCCCAGGATCGCGATCGACGAGATCGTCGCCCAGGGGCCTCTGAGAACTGACGAATCTGACAAGCGTGCTCTTGGCAACAGTCCGGATCACCGGGGAGACCCACACGCCAGACTAAGCTCGGGCTCACCGGCACCAAGAGCAGACACGGCGTCGAGGGCGACCCCGGCATCAAACCATTTTCATCCGCCCGCGACCGGCCGCCAGGCCAGCCCAACTAAGCCCGATGCAACAGCGGCTGGCTTCTCCGGGCGTCCCTGTCGATGATGTCCTGCAGATCAGCGGCAGCATCGGCGAGTCGGGCGGCGCGACCGAGCACGTCGAGGTCTCGGGCGTCGAACTCAAGCTCGCTGGGGAGGTTGCCGGTGATCCGTTTCCACAGTGAGCGGCCGGGGGTGCGGAGGCCCTTTGGCGGTGTTGGCGTGGTGCTCACCGCTTCGGATCCTCGGCCTCGGCCGGGGTGACCGAGCGCGCTCGGTCACTCGCGGCGCGGCGTTGCGAGTCGACCAAAGCATGATGTGACGGATCGGAGCCGTCGAGGCCGAGCGCGACGAGCCGGCCAGCGTTCGCGCCGGCGGGCGTAACGTCCGCTCGCTTCCACCAATTTCTAGCCCTTTGAGCACGCAACAGAGGCTACCGCCCGGGTAGGTCACGTCCACGACCCGGAGGGCTTACAGCGGCGCCCCAGCGGTCGTGGCGAGGCATTGCGCGAGTTCTAATAAGCTGCTGGACTCCACGGTCCGTGTTTGGTGTCCGCCTGGTCCCCCGCCAGGGGTCGAGCTCGTCGTGTTCATGGGTTTGCGTCGGGGGCGGCGGCCCCTCATCGCCCCGGCGCCCCCCGTATTTCCTAGGACCTTTCTTCACGGGCGGCGCCCTCATCCGGTCCCGGTTGGGCGCCGGTCGGGGACGTCCCCCACCCCACCATCGGTCGAGCTCGGCCCCTCCCGGTTCGTTCGTTGTGACCGCTCGGGGCGCTTCGCCGGCCGTCAGGGACCGAAGGCAGGCAGCCGTGCGCGCGCTGCTCCTGTCGACCGCAGCAAGGGCGGCAGTCAGCTAACAATGCCCAGGGTTCGTCTCACTTGGATTCGGAGGACGGCTTTCACGTCGACCTTTGACCGCGGGCGGTTTCCTCGGTCACGCGGGCGCGCGCGATCTGAGCAGACCACGAACCACGCCGGTCCTCGTAGACCTCGGAAAGGCGGTCCCCGATCGCTTCGAGCGTTTCTAGCCACGCGACGGCGTCGAAGTGGTCTCCGCGCTCGGCGGCCTCATCCGCCCATTGCAATGTCCTCGCCACGGCCGCCAGATGCTTGGCCTCGCGCTCGGCGCAATGGCCCGAGGCGAACCCCGGCCAATCGTGGCGCCCAGTTCCAGGCTCCGCGTACGAGACCCGCGGCGCGGTTGCGACAACGGGAGTCGCTGCAGCACCCATCCCGATCACTCCTTCTTTGGGCGTCAGTCCCCTCGGACGCAGGGTCCCGTGGGCGTGAATCCCTTAGCTGGAAACGGGCCTTGGTCCTCGCGATGAAGAGGGCCCATTAGGCGGAGGCCAATCGTCGGCGAGTCTTGACGACGGCAGGTCGGTGGTCAGCGACCGTCTTCGAGCCACCCTACGCTGTAACGATCGGTTTGGCGTGGCATCGGCACCGACATGACGTCATGTAGCGGACCCAGCCGTGGTGGTCGTCTGTCAGGTCGCGCACCGTGAGCGCGCCCCGCGCCGTTCGGGCCTCTCCCCTCGGCCGATCGCGGGAAGCGCCCGGCTGGGCATGACCCCAGGCCGGCGATTCCGGTCTGGCCCCGCCGCTCCGCCACCTCTCCGGTCTGCGCCGCGGCGGTGTCGGCCGCGACGATAGTTGCCACAGCAACGAATCCTGCCAGTTGGCGCGGCGGGAGAGCACGGCCAGTGGGGTGTGTGTAGGCAAGGGATCGCTTTTCTCCACGCGAATCCCTAGGTCCCTTACGTTACATCTCTTGCGTCCCTTGACGGTCCAGTATTGACATTTGTGTTCACCCGCGAGGAGTTGCTGCGCGGCGTGTGGGATACCAATCGATCGGTAATAAACGGCGCTAAAGCTAGCTACCGCCGACGCCCGGTGGCTGGGCTGCTGCATCTCGAGGCATGAAACTGCCCTGTTGAAGGTTCCGCTCGGGGGTGGTCGAACGTTCGGCTCATCCGGGACAGGGGCTTTCTTGGGAGAACGCAGACGGGTAGGCCGTAATTTGATCGATGGGCTTCGAGCCCGGGCTTTTCGTTCGGCCGCCCCTGCGACTTGCCTGGATTGAGCTGCGAGCTCGTATCGGTCTGTGTCGTTGTCCCGCTGGTTCTCCCGCTGACTGTCAACCCGAGTTGATGGAGGTGAGAAGTGCCGTTGCCGAGATGGGTGGGTCGCGCGATCGGTCTGGATGTCCACCGCGACTTTTGCGTCGTCGCGATCTGCGAGGACGGTGTCGTTCGCTCGGCGGGTCGTGTGCCGAGCACGCCCGAGGGTCTGCGGACACTGGCCGAGAGCCTGCTGCCGACCGACCGGGTGGCGTTGGAGGTGACGGGCAGCTGTTGGGAGGTCGCCAGGATCCTCGAGCCGTATGTGAACCGGGTGATCGTCGTCTCGCCGGACGACACAGGGATCGCCAACGCGCGAGCCAAGACGGACAAGCTCGACGCGCGGGCTCTGGCGAGCTTGTTGTGGAAGGGTGAGCTTGAGGCGGTCTGGATGCCGGATGAGCGCTGCCGGATCCTGCGCCGGCGGCTCGCGCGCCGCGAGCAGCTCGTGAACTCCCGGTCGCGGTCCAAGAACGAGATCCACGCCGTGCTGCAGCGCCGGCTACAGGGCAAGCCACCGTGCTCTGACCTGTTCGGCGTCAAAGGTCGGGCGTGGCTCGCGGGCCTGGAGTTGCCGCCCGAGGAGCGCGAGTCGGTCGACGCAGGCATCCGCCACGTCGAGTTCCTCGATTCAGAGATCGCGGCAGTCGAGCGGCTGATCGCCCAGCAGGCGCTGTCCTGGCCCGAGATCCGGCGGCTGATGACCGTCCCGGGCGTGAATTTGATCTGCGCTGCATCGTTCATCGCGGCGGTCGGGGACCCCAACCGGTTTCTCACCAGCCGCAAGCTCGTCGCCTACCTCGGCCTTGACCCGAAGGTCCGCCAGTCCGGTGAGGCGCCGGCGCGCAGCGGCCGAATCTCAAAGCGCGGATCGCCATCGGCCCGCTGGGCGCTGGTCGAGGCCGCGTGGACCGCGGTCAACCAGCCCGGGCCGCTGCACGCCTTCTATCAGCGCACCCGAGCCCGCCGCGGTCACGGCAAGGCGATCGTCGCGGCCGCCCGCAAGCTCGCGATCCTGTTCTGGTGCATGCTCACCCGCTCAGAGGACTACGCCCACCAGCAACCGTCGCTGACCACGAAGAAACTCCGCCGGCTGGAGATCACCGCCGGCGCCCCCAAGTACACGGCCGGTCCGCGCGGGATCTGGATCGCCAACGACGCTGATCCGCGACGCCGAACTCGCCCTCGCCCGAGCAGGCCGAACTGTCGTACAAGCGGATGGTCCAAGACCAGCAAGCCGGCGGGCCGGCGAGAAAAGTGGGCGCGAGCGTGACACCGGAGCGCGCATAGATAAGTCCCTCAAACGAGGACAAGCTGCGCGGCAGACTCAAAGCTCCTGACGCCTGCGCTTCGCTACGTCAGTCACCCGCGCCCACCAACAACCTAACCACCGCCGACCACGCCGGCAAGACCCGGCAACGATCCCGGCCGACCAAATACCGCACAAAAAATGCGATCGAGTGACGAGCCGGCCCAGATCGACCTCACCAGAGGCGATCTGACGCCCCGCGCGATCCCTCCCCGACCGATCGCACCCCCGAAGAATGTCACCACCAGCCCTTGACTTTCATCGGTCGATCGTTGCGGCAGCGATGCTACCTCCGACGCCTCCGCGTGTTGGAGTGGAGGTCAGGCTGCCTCTGGACGTGTCAGCGTCCTGGCTTCGAGTCGCCGGTCCCCGCGCCCGAATCTGGATTGAAACGATGGGGCCTTGAACGTTAGGTTTGCGTTCTGCTCGGTCGAGGTCGCGGTGTGGGAATTCGCCTGCTCGCTGCCACCGGGGGAAAGGGGGTCCACGAGGATGTCGCTAGATCAGAAGCGAGCACATTGGTTTGGCGTGCTCTACCTCATCACGTTCGTCACGTCGATCTCGGCGTTGGCGCTTTACGAGACGGTGCTCAGACATCCCGAGCGGTACATCGTCGGTGCTGGGCACGACACGCAGGTCTTGCTCGGCGCTCTGCTGGAGCTGCTGCTCATCATCGCGAATATCGGCACCGCGGTCGTGATCTTCCCGATCGTTAGACGACAGAACGAGGAACTGGCGCTCGGCTACGTGACTGCGCGCCTGTTCGAGTGCATGTTCATCCTCGTCGGCATCCTCTGCATGCTCGGCATCATCACGTTACGGAACCAGGTTGCAGGTCCGGCTGAGGGGACAGTCGCGTATACCCTCGCGGCGATCAAGGACTGGACTTTCCTCCTCGGCCCGGGCTGGGTCGTCGGCTGGGGGAACGGGCTGATCCTCGGCTATCTGATGTACCGCTCGGGCCTCGTGCCGCGACAGGCAGCGTTGCTCGGGCTCGTCGCCGGACCGCTGATCATCGTGTCCGGGACGGCCGTGATGTTCACCGGCAACCAACCGAGTAGCACGCTGCACGCACTGCAAGGGATCCTGAGCATCCCGGAGATTCTGTGGGAGCTGTTCCTCGGGGTCTACTGCACGGTCTGGGGTTTCAGGCGCGACGCCCCGATCCTTTCCGGGAGCGCCCGATGACGCACCGGGGAGTGCTGCTCCGGGCTACCTGCGGCAGTCTCGAGCGCGACCAGCTTGAGCACGGTCACGGCCGGCGCGATGCGCTGTCGCTTGTAAGCCAAATCCGGACGCCCCGCGGCTTGAACCCCCTCGCCGGGGCGCCGGAGGGGCTGAGACTAGGACGCGCGAGAGCTTGAGCTACGCCGAGTCCGGGCAGGCGTGCGGCCGAGCCCAGCGGCCCGGCCCGGCCACGGCCGAGGTCCTCAGACACGGCGAAAGGCCGTCTCGTCGATCCTCTTGCGGGGTATCTCGCGCGTGCAGACGCCGAGCCCTCCACCCTTGCTGGGGCGAGAATCGTCTTGACGACCTTCCGTATCGACGACGATCCCACGCACCGACGCAGTCCGCATCCGTACTTCCCACCTGTCGATGTGGCGGAGGTTACGGAAGCGCCAGTCTGGGCCGAGGGTCACTCTGCTCGCGGCACACAGCCGCGAGGCTCCGCCCACGTAGACGAGGGAGCCCGGGAGCTTGTCGCGCGGGCGCCACGGTTGCACGCTTCTACGGGCGCAGTGCAGTAGTCCGCTCGGCTGTTGCCCGGTCGCTATCAGGTCTAGCGTCGGGTGGTTAGGTTTGTGCGTTGCGTGAGGCGGCGCTCGAAGAGAGAAGGAGGTGGCCCGAATGCTCGATTCAGGGCTGCTCGTCGGCTGGGGGGAGGTCTATCCCGGTCGCGCGGAGCAAGTCTCCCGTCTGTTCTCCGAGGTGGTCGCCTACCACGACAAGCTGCTGGAGGAAGGTCGCATCAGCGGCTTTGAGCCGGGTGTGCTCGGGACTCACGGCGGTGGTCTGGGCGGTCTTCGCGGCTTCATGATCGTCCGCGGCACCCCGGAGCAGATCATCACCCTGCGTCACGACGACGAGTTCCTCGCCGACGTTCGGCGCGCGCAGCTGCTGATGAAGGACGTCGGCGTCGATCAGTTGTTCCTCGGTGAGGCGCTCCGCAGCATGATGGCGCCCGTTGGGCGTCAGGTCCGCACGCTCGCGTAGACGGATCGCGCCCGCCCGGCCGGTCTTGGCAGGATCGACCGGGACCGGGCGGGCGGTGCCACCGCGACAGATCGGACCAGGCCCGCAGCACGGTGCGTGCGCGCGAGGAACCTAACTCGCTCGATACGGGGGTGTCACAAGTTCTCGCGGGCCGATACCCCCCGAATGGGTCGGTCGCGGGTGACGCCCGGCCCTGGATCCAAGAACCAGGCGCCTGCGGCGTGCCTCAAGGGACGAGGGCTACGGGGGCCTCCACGGGATGGCGCACAAGCCTCAGCGTGCGCCCGGCGCCAGCCCGCAGCAAACTCGGCCGCCCGCGTCGCACTTGCGAAGTTCCCGATACGAGTGAACCGCTCCGCGGCGTCCTCATGGATCCGAGCCGCTCGCAAGTGCATGTCCAACGACTGCGGCCACCGCACCTAATTCATCTCCGGAGCCATCAAACGCCAACGATAGCCCTGATCCTTGCTCGGCTCCTCACGCGTTGACATCGTCCGGCCGTGTCGCGTTTCGCGACTTCCCCGCGCTGCAAACAGAACGGCCGAGTTCAGCCCCCGCCGCCGGCGAACCACGCGGCGCGCTCGACCCCGGAATGTGGATCGCCCTGAGGTGCGACCGGCGGTGGCTTCGTCGCCGTCCCGGTCACCTTCGTTGGCGCGATGCCGATGCGGACAACGACCCAATCTCCGTCACGTTCGTCGGCGATCCAGCTGGCACCGGGATCTGCAGCTCGCCTCCGTTCAACCTCAGCGATCGCCTCCTCACGAGTCATCAGCTCAGGATACTCCCACGGGGCCGCCACCTACTCGATGTGAGATCCAACACTCTGGCTGACTCGTTCCGGGTTGAGAGGGCCGGGGACCGCGCTCAACGGTGCCGCCGACTGACCGCCACCGATCAATGCAAGACTCGCCGGAGATCCTGGGGAGCGGAGGACATCCGCGTGGTCGTAGCCGATCCGCTCGAAGCGGCGCCCGTTGGGTCCACTCAAGACCCGACGCCGATCAGCGTCTGCGAACGCGCACGAAGGCGTTGAGCTAGCCGCGGCCGCGGAGGCTCGCGAGGCGGTCGTGATCTGCGTGGACGAGTTCGGGTCGCTGAACCTGCAGCCGGAGCCCGGAGGGAAGGGCTGGGCTCCAAGCGCGAAACCGAAACGGGTCCGCGCGACCTACAGCGTCCGCACGGCGTCCGGCACTCGATTTCCGCTTACGACGCCGGGGACCGGCTTTACGGGCGCATCAAGAGGCGCGAGGGCCGTTCGGTGGGACAGGGCTATGAGCGGCCATTGTCGGACGCGCCGCCGTGGGATAATCTAAGGGCTTCGATTTCGGACGTCCCGATGACCCAGCAATACATCGTCGGGCAGTTCTCGGCGTTGCTCGGGGATCTGCAACCTCCGCCCGGCGAGTGTCTGGGGGAGACGGTTCATGACTTGCGGCGGGAGGTCGAGTCGTGTCCGCTCGCGAGGCTCCCGAAGCTGGCCCGTGAGGCGATGTGCCTGACCGACGTGATTTGCTGGACCGCTCTCGAACGGGGAGATTCGACCGGCTTCCGCCGTTACGCGAGGGTCGCCGTCGCCCTTGGCGAGTTCACCGACTGCGCCGGTCTCGTGCGCGCGTCCGCATGCGACCACAGGGATAATTGAGCCCGGTTCTTACAGTGGGCGATTCAAGGGTTCGACGCAGGTATCTCTCGTCGACCTCCCTCTCGGGCGGCCTCGGCGGCTTAGGGCAGGGACGGCTACTCGGCGTGGCCGAACGCTGCGATCTCCTTCTTCTCTTGTTCTGAGAGCTCGCGCGGTTGCTCACCGCGCGCGACCTTCTCGCTCTGTACGTGGTGGCGGATGTCGTCGACGATCTCGGGGTTCGCGAGCGTGGTCGTGTCGCCGACGTCGGCGAAGTTCGAGATCCCGGCGATGACCCGGCGCATGATCTTGCCTGAGCGGGTCTTCGGCATGTCGGCGACGATCCACACGTTCTTCGGACGTGCGATCTTCCCGATCTCCCTATCGATCGCATCGCTCACCTTTTGCTCGATCTCCTTGCTCGGGGTGAACCCCGGCTTGAGCGCGACGTACACCTCGACGATCTTCCCGCGAACGTCGTCGATGACCGGGACGGCAGCGGCTTCGGCGATCTCATCGACGGTGATGCTCGCCGACTCGATTTCCTTGGTTCCGAGGCGGTGCCCGGCGACGTTGATCACGTCGTCTATCCGGCCGAGGATGCGGAAGTAGCCGTCGGCCGCGTCGACGGCGCCGTCGCCGGCGAAGTACGGCCAGTCGTGCCAGTCCTTGCTGTCCTTGTTCCGGTTGTACTTCGCGTAGTAGGTGTCGACGTACCGCTCGGGCTGGCCCCAGATCGTCAGGAAAGATCCGGGCCACGGGTTGCGGATGCAGATGTTGCCCGCCTTGCCGCTCCCCTTCTCGACAACCTCACCCCGCTCGTCGTAGATCACGGGGTAGATCCCGAGCACGCCCGGCCCGCAGCTGCCGGGCTTCATCGGTTGCAGCCCGGGCAACGTGCTGCCCAGGAAGCCGCCGTTTTCGGTCTGCCACCACGTGTCGGTGATCGCGGCTTCGCCTTTGCCCACGAACTCGTAGTACCAACGCCAGACGTCGGGCTCGATCGGCTCACCGACCGTCGTCATCGTCTTGAAGTGGTAGTTGTACTTGGCCGGCTCGTCCGGCCCGAGCTTGCGCAGCATCCGGATCGTCGTCGGCGCGGTGTGGAAGATGTCCACACCCAGCTGCTCCGCGATCCGCCAGGGCCGCCCCGGGTCCGGATAGGTCGGAACGCCCTCGTACATGACGCTCGCGGTTCCCAGCGACAGCGGCCCGTACACGATGTACGAATGGCCGGTGATCCAGCCGATGTCGGCAAAGCACCAATACGTGTCGTCGGGATGGATGTCCTGGTAGTACTTCGCCGTGCCTGTGACGTAGGACAGGTAGCCGCCCGTCGAGTGCTGAGCGCCCTTCGGCCGGCCGGTCGTGCCGCTTGTGTACATGAGAAACAGCGTCGCCTCGGAAGGCATCGACACCGGCTCGACGCTCTTGCCGCGGTAGCCGTCCATCAGCTCGTCGATGAAGAAGTCGCGCCCGTCGACCATCGGCGTATTCGATGAGTACTGACCGGGGTGGCGTCTCCAGACAAGCACCTTCTCGACCTCCACGCCCTCCTCGCGCGCGGCCGCGACAGCCTCATCGGCCTTCTCCTTGTGGTCGATCAGCTCGCCGTTGCGGTAGTAACCGTCCATCGTCACGAGGATCTTGCTCTGCGAGTCCGCGATCCGGTGGCCACACGCAGCCCCAGCGAACCCACCGAACACCTCTGAATGGATCACGCCCATGCGAGCGCACGCCAGCATCGACACCGGCAGCTCGGGCACCATTGGCAGGTGGAACGTCACCCGGTCTCCGGTTCTCACGCCACCAAAGTCCTTCAGCAACGCGGCGAACTCGTTCACGCGGCGGTGGAGCTCCTGGTACGTGATCTCCTGCGTCGGTTCGTCCTCCGACTCGGGCACCCAGATCAGCGCGTTCTTGTCGCCACGAGACTCCAGGTGCCGGTCAACGCAGTTCACGCACGCGTTCAAACGCCCGCCGACCCACCACTTCCAGAACGGCGGATTGCTGGTGTCGAGCACCGTGTCCCACTTGCGATCCCACGTCAGCATCTCCGCGTACTCGATGAAGCAGTCCGGAAAATGCTCCTCGCTGAACCGCTCCAGGATCGCCGGATCGCTGGCGTTCGCCTGCGCGACGAACGCCGGCGGGGGCGGGTAGTACTCCTCCTCACGCCAGTGAACCGCGATCTGCGCCTCGGACAGCCCAGCTTCGGCAACCTCCGCCGCGGACGGTGCTTGGTCCTCTACTCCCATCCCTCAACCCTCCTACCAAGGGCGGCCGTCCGATCGACAGCCGCGCGGGCACGATCGTCCCGTCACCGTACTCCTCTCCCCGACGGGAGCGCAAGTGCGCTCAGCAACCGCCAGGCACCGCGACGGACTTCCGGGTCGAGCTACCTTGTTTCTGTGGCTCTCACCGTTGACTCGCTCTACAACCATCTTGTCGCGCGTTTGAGCCGGCACCGCTGCACGGTCGCGACTGTCCCACGAGCTATCCCGCAACCTGCCCCAACACCCGAAAAGCCCCGTGGACGACGGGGCTTTCCGCAGTACCGCTACCGGGATTCGAAGCCCGCCTCGGAGGAGTGACACGGGCAGGTTCTTGCTGCAAATCATCTGGTTCGAGGTTCATGGCGAACCGCTCTGGAGGGGCCGGTAACCGCTCTCGATTGGGGTCGACTGTGGCGCAACTGTGGCGCAGTCTCCTCCCGTGATCGCGATCGCTCGTGTTCGGGCGCGGCAGCGTTCGACCGCGGCGTTCGCTCCGGCATCGTGGCTGCTCCCCTCTTTGAGCGGCTACGGGTCGACGGCGAGCGCGTGATGGCACCGAGTCGCGAAGCGCTCGTCGGACGTTGGCCGCCGGCGTGATCCAGATGTCGCCAAGGCGCTCGCGCGACGGTGCCAACGTAACGGCGGAAGCGATCGTGAGCGACGCCATCGCGCCGACTTGCGGCCGTCCAGCCGGTCGCGGATTGTCCGAGTGTTGGAGCGAGGCATCGGTCACCGCAGCAGTCGCGAGGATGTGAGCCTGCGACGGCCTGAACCAAAGTCCCTACGAGCGAGGCTGGAGCGGTAGCCTCGGCGCGAAGCGTCGAAGAGAGGTGAACGCTCGTGTTGTCAACCCTAGTTCCGTTGCTTGTCCCAGTCGTGACGGCCCTGATCGGTGCCATTGGGCTGATGCTCAAGGACCGGCGGCTCGCGCACGATTTGCGGGCTATGCGCGGGCGGGCGCTGAGCGAGGCGACAGCGCAGATCGCCTTCGCGACCGACTGGTGGAAGGCTCAACAGCTGCTTGGGGCTGATGAGGCCTCGGATGCGAACCAGACGTTGCGCGCCTGGTTGGTGAAGGCGGAGACCACCGCCGCGGTCGCCCAAGAGACCCAGGTCCACCACAATTCCGTGACGTTCCGGAGGCTGTTCCTGCTTGAACCCATGCACCGCACCTCCTCGAGGGTCTTGAGATTCCTGTTCTGGATCAGCGCGCTTTGGCTGGTCGTCACAGCGGCGGTGACCGCCAGCGACATCGGCAGCCACCATCGCGGGATTAGCGACGACATCGGCGGCCTGGTATTCATTGCGGTGATGACGATCGTGCTCCACATGTGGGCTGAGGCGAGCGATCACCACAAGGCCGGTCCTGGACCGAATCGACCCTCGGAGGAAAAGTCGGTCTCGCTTCCCCCAGATGCGCCGGTGCCGAGCCACCCAGCGCCGCCGGCAACGTCGCAGCTTGAGAACTCCGTCTAACTTCACAGACTTTCGCGGCGAGCCGGTGACGCTTTCCCGCGCGCGGTGCGCGACAACTGCTTTCACGATCTGAGCGGCACCAACGAGATAACCGCTTCGGCGACATCTGGATCACGCCGGGGGCCAGCGTCGGATGAGCGCCCCGCCACTCAATGCGATAACGCGCTCAACGCCGATCCGGTCGCGGCTCGCGACGCAAGGGGTCGCGACCGCGGGTCACCGCTAAGGCGTCAAGCAGACGCGTGCTTCTATCGCGCGGTGACGAGAATCTCGGCTTCGTCGGTGCAAAACGAGCCGACGAGGTTGTTGGCCTGCGCCTGCTTCGTGACGTTGTGGGCCGGGGTCCCTGCCGGGCGGACGTCGATCGTGAACTCGATCCCAAGCTGGGCCGAGATCCGCATCAGTGTGTCGATGCTCGGATTGACCTCGCCGAGCTCGAGGCGGGCGACCTGGGGCTGCTTCATGCCGAGGCGCTCGGCGAGCTCGCGCTGCGAAAGATCGTGCTCGGCGCGGTAGCGAACGATGGCGACCGCAACCGCGCGTGCCAACGCGGTCCGCTCCCACTCAGCGCGGAACTCCGGGTCGGTGCAGAGCTGCACGGCGATCAGCTCGTCGTTGGTCTTCATCTCGCTCAGCTTCATGTGACGCCATGATAACACCTCTGTTATCGGCAGATCGAAGCCGCGACCTTAATCGACTTCGGATTGTCTGAATCGCTCGACTGCTTGCGCGGCGGCTGGCGTCGTAGCCGCGCGAGTCGATCTGCGCCTCGGGCCCGACCGCGAAGATCACGAACGTCGACGGGTCTGACGCGGCGGTAGATTGGTCGCCATCGGCTGCGCCCGGCTCGCGGCCGAGGCTCTCGGAAACCTTGCCCGAGCTCGCCACGAACGGCGCTCGAATGTGGATGGCCCGAGGCGCGGCCCGCTGCCTCGAGCTTCTGCGCGGCGTGGAGCATCGCGACCTTCTCCTGAGCCGGCCACGACTCGTTGCGCTCGTTAACGGCCTCGGGATGCCAGCACGACAACATACGGCGGACCGGGATCCTTGATCGGCTCGCCAGTTTCCACTCCGGGGCGGCGCTTGGCCTTCTTCTTCGGTTTCCGCTTGTCAGCCGCCATGGACCGAAGCATGGGCCCCGGAGCGGCGGAAGGCTCGACAACGTCCGGACTTCGCGCTTCGTAGTAGGCGTACGCCTGAGCCTTGATCGTCTGGAGCAGGTCGACACGGAGCCAGGCGAATCGATCGTTACTCCGAGGTCCGACCCCGACAGTTCGCGATCCGCGTTGGCAGATCCCGTCGTCGCCGCAGATGTAGATCACGCCGCCGCTCCGCGGCGCGCGCCAACTCGCATGCAGCGCGAGGATCGCTCGCAGCCGCTCGGCGGACTTCTTCGCGAGCTCGACCTCGATCGCGACCCCGCCGCAGCTCGGGCGCGCCGATCAGGTCGGGGCGATGGGTCGAGCGTTGTATCCGCTGCGATCTCGCCAGCTGATCTCGCCCGGACCGGTCGATCTTCGAGCACTCACGGGCGCCGAGGAAGCGTGCCGCGCGCCGTCAGCCAGGCGGCGGCCCACGCGCAGCCGCAGTGGTGCGCCCACCAGGTCGGCGCCGGCGGCCCCGCCGCCCGGACCGGCATGCCGCCACGGCGACGCCGGACCGGGTCGCGACGAACAGCGAGCCCTTCCCGCGGGTCATCGGGTACCTCGCGAGCCAGCCCTCCTCCTCGAGCCGCCTGGCGTGACTCCTCGCCGCCACCTCACTCCACCCCATCGCACACCGCCAAGCATCCAGCGGTGACGGCCCGACCCGTGCCAGCCACGAAAGCCCCTCGATCGACGCCGGCCCCGGACGAAGAACCCGACTCATCGTCGTCCCTCGACCGCCTCACCCACACCGCACCGCCCCCGACTCGCGCCCGCGACCACCCCGCCTCCGCCCCCGCCGCACCTGATCAAGCTGAAGTGCGCATGACTACCCGACACCCCTCCCTCGACATCTACGTGGGGGGCGGGTAGTCATGCACACCCGAGCGCGCGATCCCAGTGGTGGCGGGGGCGGAGGCGGTCACCGGTGTATTGCCGCCCGCAACGGTTCGCACAACACTTCAGTCCGCACCATCGTCGCCCGCAGCAGCCGCTGGACTTCCCGAGCCGTCCCAGCCCTCGACTGGCCGTCTGAGCCAGGCGCTCCGCGGTCTGCCGCTCGATCGCGTCCGCAAGATCGCTTCACTCGGCCGCGGCCAGATCGCTCACGCGCTCGCGCGACGACCCGGGCCGAGCCGCCCTCCATCGCGTCCCCAGCCGCGCGACACGCGGTCGAACTCGCTCCCACGCGTCCTCGGCCCCGGACGGTTCCCGCCCGGACGGAGCTCGTACGGAGAGTGTCATCCCTGTCGCCCTCGGCACCGGTGACCAAGCGCACACCGGCGTCCTCCATTGAGACGTCCCGCGACGTGCTCGACGCATCGCGCGGCGGCGGCCCGCGCGATATGACGGATCCGGGCTGGCGAAGCGAGCGTCCGGCGGCGCCATCCGCTCTGCTCGAGCGCAACCTCCCGCCGTACGACGCCATCCCGTACGACTGCTCGCGGTCGACCCGCGCATCCGCGCTCGGCGCTCTCCGCCATCGATCGCACGACGTCGTCGGGCACTTCGAGCGGGGTCGGCTGCTTCCCCCGCCGCAGCCGAGCCCGCTTCGCCATCGAGCATCTCGTCAAGGTCGGAGCGGCGCACGAGCCACTTGCGCTGCCCGGCCCGCTACGCCTGCAGCTGGCCCTTCGACACCCACAGCCGCACCGTCGACCGGGATTGACGCGCAGCTCCTCCGCGATCTCAGCCAAGCGTCAGCCACGGCATCGTCCGCGTCTGATCTCGTCCAATCGGTCTCCCTATAGCTCATTACCGCTTACATCGCTACTTAGGCTATCATGGCGTAGACCGTCGGTTGCCGCCATGAGTACCTCGCCCAGCAATGTCCCGCGCGTCGCGCTGAGCCGCCAGGAGGCGGCGATGTCGCTCGGCATGTCGCTGGACTCGTTCGAGCGCCACGTCCAGCCCGAGCTGCGGCTGATCCGCCGCGGCAAGCTGCGACTCGTCCCGCTCGCGGAGCTGGAGCGCTGGGCGAACGAGAACGCCGAGTCGGTGTTCAGGCGTCCGCGCCGGGCCTAGCATCGGTCGTCCCATGGCTACCGGGATCCGCACTCGTCACGCTCGCAGTTGTCGATCTCGCGAGGGCGGCCGGTGCAACTGCGCGCCGAGCTACCAGGCGCAGGCATACGACACGCGGACCGGGCGTCAGGTGTGGCGCACCTTCCCCACGCTGAGCGCGGCGAAGCTGTGGCGCCAGGATGCTCAGGTCGCGCTGCGCCGCGGCACGATGCGGCCGCCGACCGCGAAGACGATCGCCGAGGCCGCCGAGGTCCTGATCGCCGGCGCCCACGACGGCACGATCCTCGACCGCGGCGGCAAGCCGTACAAGCCGTCGACCGCGCGCGGCTATGAGCAGCTCCTGCGCGCGTACGTCGTCCCCGCGCTCGGCGGACGGAAGCTGACGAGATCCAGCGCCGCGACGTTCAGGACTTCGTCGACGGCCTTCGCAGGCAGGGCCTGTCCGCCTCGACCATCACGAACATCCTCGATCCGCTGCGGGTCATCTTCCGCCGCGCGATCCGCCGCGACGAGGTCTCGGTCGACCCGACCGAGAACCTCGACCTGCCGGCGATCCGCGGCCGCCGCGACCGGATCGAACCGCCGGAGCGCGCCCACGAGTACCTCGCCGCGCTGCCCGACTCCGAGCGGGCGTTCTGGGCCGTCGCGCTCTTCTGCGGGCTGCGCCGCGGCGAGCTGCGCGGCCTGCAGTGGATCAACGTCGACTTCGAGGCCGGCGTGATCCGCGTCGAGCGCTCGTGGGATCCGGTCAAGGGTCCGATCGACGTCAAGACCGGCGCCGGCCGCCGAGCGGTCCCGATGGCGTTCGTCGTCCGACGCGAGCTGATGGCCCATAAGGCGCGGACAGGGCGCGAAGGCCCGGACCTCGTCTTCGGCCGCACCGCCACCGAGGCCTTCTTCGCCTCGACGATCCGGGCCCGGGCGAACAAGGCGTGGAAGCAGCCGGGCTCGAGCCGATGACGCCGCACGAGGCTCGCCACTGCGCGATCTCGTACTTCATCGCCGCCGGCCTCGACTGGAAGCAGATCTCGACCTGGGCCGGCCACGGCGATGTCCGCCAGACCTGGAACCGCTACGGGCACCTCGTCCCCGGCGGCGAGGACGTCGCCCGCGAGCGCCTCGACGCTTACCTGACGCCGCCCAACCCGACACCGACTGTGGCGCACACTGTGGCGCACGACCCCAAGAACGACGAAACCCCCGTGAATACGGGGGTTCTGAAGTACCGCTACCGGGATTCGAACCCGGGTTTCCGCCGTGAGAGGGCGGCGTCCTAGTCCCCTAGACGATAGCGGCGCGCCTCCAGAGGGTATCCGGACCGGCGGGTCGTGCGCCGCCTGGGTGGCCGGGCGCCGGCCCGAGCGCCGTCGAGCAGCGCCGCTTGGTAACTTGGCGGTCCCGCGGCTGTGGTGAAATTGGTAGACACGCACGGTTCAGGTCCGTGTGGGGGAAACCCCTTGGAGGTTCGAGTCCTCTCAGCCGCATCCCCCGAGTCCTCTCAGCCGCATCCCCTCTGTGTCACACGTCCTCGCCCTGCGGCCGGCGTAGGAACCGGACCATGAGGACGATGCTGACGACGGCCCAGATCGCCAGGGTCCGCAGATCCCCGCTCCTGAAGCCCGATCCCGAGGTGCGTGGATCGAACGCGTACTGGAGCTGATCCGCGAGCGCGCGGATCGGGAAGATCTTGGCGATGTCCTGCAGCCATTTGGGCATCGTGTCGGTCACGAACCAGATGCCCGAGATGAAGGTCAGGGGCAGGATCGTCAGGTTGACGATCGCCGGCGCCGCCTCGGAGTTGGGGATGAAGCGCACGATCCCGATGCCGAGCGCGGTGAACACGATCGTGCCGAGGATGAGCACGACGATCACCGCCGGCAGGGTCGCGGCGTGGATGTGCACTCCGTAGGCGAGGGCCCCGAGGGCGAGCGTGACCACGGTCATCGCGGCGACGATCAGGACGGTGGAGCCAATCCGACCGGCGACGTAGGCCCAGCGCGGCAGCGGCGTGCCCTGCATGCGCTTGAGGACGCCCTCGTCGCGCAGGATGGCGGTGCTGATCGCCATGTTGACGAATGTGGTCGCGATCACGCCGTAGGCGAGGATCCCGGGGACGAAGAAGTCGTCGTAGGCGATCCCGCCGCGACCGGCGATGTGCTGGCCGTTGAACAGGCTGCCGAAGATGACCAGGAACATGAGTGGGAAGACGAACGTGAACAGCCCGCGCGTGCGATTGCGCCAGAACGCCCGCTGCTCATAGCGGACCTGCCAGCCGGCGAGGCCGAGGTCGCGCCAGAGGGGATATGTCCCCGAGCCGTTCACCGCGGGGTCGCCTCGATCCCGTGATCCTCGCCGGAGCCGGTGAGCTCCAGGTAGATGTCCTCGAGCGTCGGCTGCGTGACCGAGAAGTGCTCGAGCTCGATTCCCCGCTCGAGCGCCCACGAGGTGATGACGTGCGCGGCCCGCACGGGCTCGGCGGTGCGCACGAGCACGCCATCCGGCCCGCCGGAGACATCGCCCCCCGGCAGCTCGGGAAGCTCGCCGAGCGAGCGGCCGGCGGGCAGGATGAAGCGGATCTCGGCCGGGCGCAGATCGCGTCCCCCGAGCTCGTCGGGGCGGCCGAGCGCGATGATCTCCCCGGCACGCATCACGGCGACGCGGTGGGCCAGGAACTGTGCCTCGTCCATGTAGTGGGTGGTCAGGAACACGGTCTTGCCGAGGTCGCACAGCGACTGGATCGTCGACCAGGCCTGCCGGCGAGCCGCGGGGTCGAAACCCGTCGTCGGCTCGTCGAGGAAGATCAGGTCGGGGTCGCCGACGAGGGCCAGGGCGAGGTCGAGCCGGCGGCGCTGGCCCCCCGACAGGTTCTTGGCCCGTACGTCTCGCTTCTCGCTCAGCTCCACGAGCTCCACCAGCTCGTCGACGGACCGGCGGCGCAGGTGGTAGCGGCCGTACATCTCGATCAGCTCGGCGACGGTGAGGTCGCTCTGCACCCCGCATTGCTGGAGCACGATCCCGACTCGCTCCCGCAGTTCACGCGCGCCGCCGGCAGGGTCCATCCCGAGCACGCTCACCTCGCCGCCCGTGCGAGTCCGGTAGCCCTCCAGGATCTCGACCGTCGTCGTCTTGCCGGCGCCGTTGGGCCCGAGCAGGCAGAAGACCTCGCCCCGGCTGACCTCGAAGTCGACTCCCCGGACGGCCTCCACCTCGCCGTAGCGTTTGCGCAGGTCCTGCACCATGACCGCGGGGCCATCGCTCTGCGCCGGCGTCGCTGGCGTCGGGGCCACAGTCGGACTCAGGCCGAGGCCGCCTGGACGAACTCGCGCAATCTCGCCTTGCCGTCACCGATGATGGGCTCGCCGTGCGCGAGCAGGAGATGATCGAAGTCGAGGTCCAGGAGTCTCGTATAGGCGGCGCACAGGCCGCGCTTGACGTCTTCGGGGTCGTCCCCGAGCAGGAAGTCGGGAACGAATCCGAGCGGCCCGGTCTGATCCAGCCTGACCACCCCGTCGGCGACCGACAGCGCGCGCACCTCCGGGATCTCGAGCGCCGTCTCGTCCGGGCAGATCGCGCCGACCTCGTGCGCGACCACGTCACCGGGCAGCGTGTCGCCGAAATCGAAGGGCATCACGTCCTGACCGGCGCCGAATTCGTGCATCCCCGGCCGGCTGGCGCGGACCGGGATCGAGAACGCCTCGACGAACGCGGCGCAGTCCCTGAAGTGATGGCGATTGCTCAGCAGGATCGCCGTCGGCGGCCCGTGGTCGGCGAACCAGTCGATGCCCTCCTCGGGCGCGAGCGGGTCGATCAGCACCCGGGGCGTGCTCAGGTAGTACGAGCTGACCCGCGAGTGGATATGGGGATGCATCGCGGTCCAGTGCCACAGACCGGGGACGATCTCGCGCACGCTCATGCCGCCGCGTTCCACCGCTGAAGCACCGGAACCGCGTGCTCGAAGCCGAGCGAGCCGGTCGAGCCCGCACTGAGGGCCAGGTGAGCCCCACCGTCGACCTCGAGCTCGATCCAGCGCGCCGCCAGCACCCTGAGGACGTGCCCGTGGGCGAACAGCAGGCCGGCGCCGTCGAGCGCCCGGAGCCGGGTGAGCACGCGATCGACGCGGTCGCCCACGTCGGCCGGTCGCTCCCCGCCGGGGCAGCCGTCGCGCCACAGGTACCAGTCGGGTGCGCCGGCGCGGATCTCGGCCGTGGTCAGGCCCTCGTAGTCGCCGTAGTCCCACTCGTGGAGGTCGTCGTCGACCTCGGCCACAGCGCCGAAGCCGGCGAGCTCGCACGTCTCGCGGGCCCGCCGCAGCGGGCTCGTCAGCACGAGCGCAAAGTCGCGTCCCTCGAGCTCGTGAGCGAGCTCCGCCGCCCGGACCCGGCCGGGCTCGATCAGCGCCAGGTCGGTGCGGCTCGTATGCCGGAGCGCCAGGCTCCACTCCGTCTCGCCGTGACGCACGACGACGATGCGATCGGCCATCTCAGGCCTCGAGCCGGCCGCCGGCGAGAGTCAACTCCGTGCCTCCTGCGCATCCAGCTCGTGAGCGGCCAGCAGGGCGGCGCCGAGCACACCGGCGCGGACGCCGTGACGGGCGAGCCGGATCGCGGTATGCGCGCCGAGGCCGGGATGCACGTAGCTGTGCGCCACGCGACGGGCGGGCTCGAGCAGGAGATCGCCGGCGAGCGAGCCGCCGCCGCCGAGCACCACCTCCTCGGGATCGAAGGTGTTGATCGCGTTGGCGATCCCGATGCCGACACGCTCGGCCCAGAGGTGGACGGCGCGCGTGGCGGCCTCGTCGCCGTCCTGGGCGGCGGCTACGGCCTCGACGCCGGTGACCGGCTTGCCGGCGGCGCGCAGCCGTCCGAGCTCGGAGTCGGGGCTCTGCTCCGCGACCGCCCGGCTGAGGTGGTCAAGCGCCCGTCCGGCGGCGAGCGCCTCGAGTGATCCACGGTGTGGGAATCCCTCCGGGGTCGGGACCGAGGAGTCGATATCGAGTCCGATCAGTGTGTGGCCGAACTCGCCCGCGCCGCCGGTGGCGCCACGGAAGATGCGGCCGCCGAGGACGATCCCGCCGCCGACGCCGGTGCCCAGCGTGAGCATGACCAGGTTGCGAGCGACGAGCGCCAGCGTCTCGTCGTGCGCCTCGGCGAGCGCAGCCACGGTGGCGTCGTTGTCGACGAACACGGGCACGCCGACCCGGTCTCCCAGCACCTCGCGCAGCGGCACGTTGGCGAGCGGAATGTTGATCGAGGAGACAACACGCCCCGTGGTGAACTCCACCACCGAGGGCACACCGATCCCGACCGCCGCGAGATCGTCGGAGCGGACCTTGTCGACCATGCCGGCGAGCTGGTCGAGCAGGTCCTCGGTGGTGGCGAGCTCGGTCGGCTGGATCAGCGACTCCCCCAGCCGGCGTTCACGCAGCGCCGCGGTCGCGATCTTGGTCCCCCCGAGATCGATGCCGATCACCTCGTAGCTCACGTCAGCGCTCCGGCGGCGGCGCTGTCGAGCAGCACGGTGATGTTCTCGGCCAGCGGTGGCAGGAGCGACGCCGGCACGTGCGGGTCGGGTTTCGCCTCGGGGCCGAACGATGCCGCCACTGCGGCGGCCTTGCTCTCGCCGGTGACCAGGAACACGATCTGACGTCCGAGCGCGAGTCCGGGCAGGGTCAGGGTCACCCGGGGCACGAACGGGGCCAGGCCCGCGTGCTCAACGCCGACGGCGAGCCGGGAGCGCTCGTGGAGCGACTCCTGATCGGGGAACAGCGACGCGGTGTGCCCGTCGGGCCCGAGCCCGAGCAGGAGCAGGTCGAAGCTCGGAGGACCGGCGGAGCGCAGCTCGTGCTCGTAGGCGTCGGCGCCCTGATGGGGTCCGAGCTCGCCCGGGATCCGCATCACCGCCGGCGAGCCGGCGTCGCCGACCCGCTCACGCAGCGGGTCGAGCAGCGCCTTCCGCGCCATCGCGTAGTTGGAGTCCTCGTGGTCGGGTGCAACGCAGCGGTCGTCGCCGAACCAGAGCGTCGCGCCGGACCAGTCTCCCGTGGCGCCCGCAGCCCGCTCGTAGGCCGCCCGCGGGGTCGAGCCGCCGGTGAGAACGATGTCGCCGCCGGCGCCCGCCGCCTGCACCAGCAGCTCGGCACACACCGCCGCCGGGTCCGGCACGACCTCCAGCGTGACGGTCATGCGGGGCAGAACCCGCGCGCAGCGTCAAGGGCGGGGCCATAGGTGGGATCGCGCAGAAGCGCCTGGCGGACGCCCTCGCCGAGGATGCCGCCCTCACCGCGCGATGCGCCCAGCACCTTCCACGAGGTCTCCTCGCCATCGGGCGCCTGGCGATGTGCCCGAAGGCCACCGGCCGAACGGTCGAGCGAGAGCGCGAACCCGTCCGCGCACGCGACCGTCACGCCGGCGAGGCCGGGGGTCCCAAGCTCGACCGGCTCGAGTCGCACGCCGACCTCGGACTCGGCGTGCGTCGCGCCGCCGGCCAGGCCCGCTCCGGACGGCCCCGCGCCGAGCGGCGCCGGCGCCCACCCCAGCCGCGAGGCCATCCAGCCGGCCCACAGCAGTGCGCACGCCCGCGAGCTGTCGCGGTGGCGCACGTCGACGCCGGCGATCCGCCCGAGCGCCGGCCGGCGCCACGGAGGATCGAAGCTGGCGGCGACCCGCTCGCGCCATGGCGTCGTCCGGAGCCAGGCGAGGTCGACGACGTAGGCCGAGCCGAGCAGCTCACGGGCGCGCACGAGCGCGGACGCCGGGTCGGCGTGCTCGTCGGAGTCGAGCAGGATCACATCGGTCAGTCCCAGCAGCCGGTCCACCACCTCGTCAGCGCCGCCGGGCCGCCACAGGACGGTCGGAAGCTCGGAGACCACGACGGGGTCGACGATCGTCTCCAGATGGGCCAGGTGGCTCGGCCCGATCTCGATCTCGACCTGCTCGAGTACGACACCGATCCCGTTGCGTGGCTCCTCATGCTGGATCGATGCGGTCGCGTCGAGCGTCGTGCGCCCCTCGTGCACCGTGCACAGCACGGTCCGCGAGGCGTGGTAGCGCCCGACACCGGAGAGCCGCTCGGCGATCTCGTCCTTGCGCTCGGCGTCGATCACCACGACGAGGTTCAGGACCCGCGCCGGCGCCAGCAGCTCGTTGGCCGCGTGGGCACGACGCAGCAGGCCGCGCAGCGCAGCCTCGATCGCGTCAGGCGTCGTGTTCTCGGCCGACCAGACGTCCTCGGACATCCCGCGATCCTATAGCTCGTGTGAGGACGCCACGCAGCGGGTCCGGGAGACGCTCACAGCCGGTTCCACCGATGGCCCGGTTCCAGCAGCGCGTCCGCTTCCACCGGGCCGGCCGACCCGGCCGGATACTGCGGGATCGGCGTGGTCGTGTCCTCGCGCCAGCCGGTGAGGATCGGGTCGATGATCCCCCACAGCGCTTCGATCTCGTCGTTGCGCGTGAACAGTGTCGCGTCGCCGCGCATCGCGTCGAGGATCAGCCGCTCGTACGCCTCGGGCGACTCCGAGAGGAACGACGTCCCGTAGCGGAACTCCATGTTGACCGGGCGGATCCGCATTCCGGTTCCGGGGATCTTCGCCCCGAGCTGGATCGTCACGCCCTCGTCGGGCTGCAGGGTGAGGATGATCTGGTTGGCCTGTACGCCGACCGAGCCGGTGCTGCGCAGGGCCAGATGGGGCACCGGCTTGAGCGTCACCACGATCTCGGTGACCTTGCGCGCCAGTTGCTTTCCCGTGCGCAGGTAGAACGGGATCCCGGCCCAGCGCCAGTTGGAGACATGCAGGCGCAGCGCGGCATAGGTCTCGGTGCGCGAGTCCGGCGCCACGCCGTCCTCCTCGCGGTAGCCCGGAGCCTGCTTGCCGCCGACCACGCCACGCCCGTATTGGGCGCGCACGGCCATGTTCGCAACGTCATCGAGCCCGGGGGGCACGATCGCCTCGAGCACCTTCAGCTTCTCGTCGCGCAGGCGGTTGGCCTCGAACGCGGTCGGAGGCTCCATCGTGAGCAGCGCCAGCAGCTGCATCATGTGGTTCTGGACGAGGTCGCGGAGCGCACCGGCGTGCTCGTAGTACCCGGCCCGGCCGCCGATCCCGATGTCCTCGGCGGCGGTGATCTGCACGTAGTCGATGAAGTTCCGGTTCCACACCGGTTCGAACAGGGCGTTGGCGAACCGGAACGCCAGCAGGTTCTGGACCGTCTCCTTGCCGAGGTAGTGGTCGATCCGGAAGACCTGGGACTCGTCGAACACGTCCAGCACCTGAGCGTTGAGCCGGCGGGCCGAAGCGAGGTCGTATCCGAACGGCTTCTCGATCACGATCCGCGTCTCGGCGCGCCCGGCGGCATGCAGGCCGGCGTTGCCGAGCTCTCCGACGATGACCGGGAAGAACTCCGGCGCCGTCGAGAGGTAGAAGACCCGGTTGAGCGGCTGGCCCGCCTTGTGGTCGAACTCCGCCAGGGTATGCGTCAGCCGCTCGTAGACGTGATCGTCATCGAAGCTACCGGGCAGGTAGCGCATGTCGTCGAGGAGGCCCTCGAGCACGTCGGGGTCGGGCGTGCGGCGCGAGAATCGCTCGATCGACTCGCGGGCGACGGCGCGAAAGTCATCGTGGCTCTGATCGCGCCGGGCGATCCCGACGAGCTCGAAGCGCTCGGGCAGCGCACCCTCATGGGCGAGGTTGTAGAGCGCCGGCAGGAGCTTGCGATGAGCGAGATCGCCTGTGGCCCCGAAGATGACCAGCACGGTCGGGTGCACCGGCAGTCGCTCGAGCCCCTCGACCAGCGGGTTTTCCTGCGCCGGCGCAGCGACGGCGGTCACGGCCGCGGCGCGTCCTCGACCAGGGACTGGTGGCGCAGCGGGGAGCCGGCCATCAGCTATCGGCGAGGACCGCGGCGCGGCGCTTCTCGATGCCCTCGATCAGGCCGTTCATCGCATCCTCGAACAGGGTGACGCCGTCGGCCAGCAGCTCATCGGTGACCTGGTCCATGTCGATCCCCGCCTGGGCGAGCGCCTCGAGATCGGAGCTCGGGTCCTGATCGGCGGTCACACCGGGCACCTCGCCGTGATCGGCGACCGCCTGCATCGTCGCCGGCGGCATCGTGTTGACGGTGTGCGGCCCGATCAGCCCGTCGACGTACAACGTGTCGGGGTAGCTGGGGTTCTTGACGCCGGTCGACGCCCACAACGGGCGCTGGACGGCGGCACCGGCCTCGTGCAGCGCGTCCCACCGGGGTCCGGAGAAGATCTCGTGGAAGCGCTTGTAGGCGAGCCTGGCGTTGGCGAGCGCCGCCGTGCCCTGCAGGTCCGTGTGCTCGAGCTGCTCGAGCTTCTTGTCGACGTTCGTATCCACGCGAGAGACGAAGAAGCTCGCCACCGAGTTGACGTCGAGGCTCTTGCCTTCGGCCTGGCGGCGTTCGAGGCCGCGGATGTAGGCCTCGGCGACCCGCTCATAGGCGGCGACCGAGAACAGCAGCGTGACGTTGATGTTGATCCCGTCATACGTCGCCTGCTCGATCGCGGGGACACCCTCGGGCGTGCCGGGGATCTTGATCATCGCGTTGGGCCGACCGATCGCCTCCCAGTAGCCGCGGGCCATATTGAGCGTGCCCTGGGTGTCGAAGGCGAGGTCGGGCATCACCTCCATCGAGACGAACCCGTCGCGTCCGCCCGCCTCGCTGTGGAGCTCGGCGAGCACGTCGGTCGCACCCTGCACGTCGCGGACGGCCATCCGCTCGAAGATCGTTCGCGCGTCGAGCCCGTCCTTGGCCAGCTGCTCCAGCTGTTCGTCGTAGTCCTCGGAGCCGAGGATCGCCTTCTCGAAGATCGACGGGTTCGAGGTGACCCCTCGCAGCGAGTCCTCGGCGACGAGGCGGGCCAGCTCTCCGCCTTGCACGATCGAGCGGCTGATCTGGTCCAGCCACACGCTGACGCCGGCTTCGGTCAGCGCCCTGAGTCGCTGGTTCACATTCGCGGTGGTACTCATCGGCCGAGCATCTCCCTTCCGAGCGCGGCAACGCGCTCCGCAGTTATCCCGAAGTGGGCGTAGACGTCCTTCGCCGGCCCTGACTCTCCGAACGTCTCCATGCCGACGAACGCGCCCTGCGGGCCGATCCACTTGTCCCACCCCAGCGGGCTGGCCGCCTCGACCGCGATCCGCGCCGCACATGCGGCCGGCAGCACCTGTTCGCGGTAGGACTCATCGGCGTGGGTGAAGGTGTCCATGCACGGCATGCTGACCACGCGCACGCGGATGCCCGACAGGGCGTCGGCGGCCTCGAGGCAGAGCGAGACCTCAGAGCCGGTGCCGATCAGGATCAGCTCCGGCTCGCCGCCGTCGGCGTCGCGCAGCACGTACGCGCCGCGCTCGATCGCGTCGTCCGGGATCGCGTCCGGGTCGAGGATCGGCAGGTTCTGGCGCGAGAGCGCGAACGCCGTCGGCGCCTCGCCGTTGCGGAGGGCAAAGCGCCACCCGAGCGCCGTCTCGTTCGCGTCGGCCGGGCGCACAAGGTTCAAGCGCGGCATCGCTCGCAGGCCGGCGATCTGCTCGACGGGCTGGTGGGTCGGGCCGTCCTCGCCGAGGCCGATCGAGTCGTGGGTGTAGACCCAGATCGACGGCAGCTTCATCAGCGCCGAGAGCCGGATCGCCCCGCGCATGTAGTCCGAGAAGGTCAGAAAGGTCCCGCCGAAGGCGCGGAAGCCATGCAGCCCGAGCCCGTTGACGATCGTGCCCATGCCGTGCTCACGGACGCCGAAGCGGATGTTGCGACCGCCGTAGGCGCCCTTCTCGACGTCCCCGCCGCCCTCGATGTCGGTGTTGTTCGACGTCGCCAGGTCGGCCGAGCCGCCGACGAGGAATGGGATCGCCTTGGCCGCCCATTGGATCGACTTGCCGGACGCGACGCGCGTGGCGATCGGCTTGTCGGCGGGATCGAAGCGGGGCAGGTCGGCGTCCCAGCCCTCGGGCAGCTCGGCGGCGTCGATCATCTGCAGCAGCTTCGCGTGCTCCGGGAACGCCTCCTGGTAGGCCTCGAAGCGCTGGTTCCACTCGGACTCGAACTCCCGGCCGCGCTCGCAGGCGCGGCGGAAGTGCGCCAGCGCCTCGTCGGGCACGTAGAACTGCTTGTCGGGATCCCAGCCGTAGACCTCCTTGGTGAGGCGAACCTCATCCTCGCCGAGCGGCGAGCCATGGGCGGCCGAGGTGTCCTGCTTATGCGGGCTCCCGAAGCCGATGTGCGAGCGCACGACGATCAGCGACGGTCGATCCTCGATCGCCATCGCCGCGCGCGTGGCCCGCTCGAGCCGGTCGAGCGACATGTCCTCGCCGACGTTGTCGACGTGCCAGCCGTAGGCCTCGTAGCGCTTGGGAACGTCCTCGGAGAACGACTGCGAGGTGGGCCCGGCGAGCTGGATCTTGTTGTCGTCGTAGAACACGATCAGGCGTCCCAGCCCGAGGTGCCCGGCCAGCGAGCTCGTCTCTGAGGCCACGCCCTCCTGGATGTCGCCGTCGGAGGCGATCGAGAACGTGTGGTGGTCGACGACGTCGTGCCCGGGCTCGTTGAACCGGGCCGCGAGCATCCGCTCGGCAAGCGCAAGGCCGACGGCCATCGAGACGCCCTGGCCGAGCGGCCCGGTCGTGGCCTCGATCCCGGGTGAGTACTTGCGCTCCGGGTGACCCGCGGTCGGAGAGCCGACCTGGCGGAAGTGCTCGATGTCGTTCAACGTCAGCGGGTAGCCCGTGAGATACAGCATCGAGTACAGCAGCATCGACGCGTGGCCGGCCGAGAGCACGAAGCGGTCTCGGTCGATCCAGTCCGGATCGGACGGGTTGTGCCGCATGACCCGCGCGTACAGGACGTAGGCGAGCGGCGCGAGGGCCATCGGCGTGCCGGGATGACCGGAGTTGGCCTTCTGCACGGCGTCCATCGACAGCGTGCGGATGGTGTTCACGCACAACTCGTCGAGCGCCGGATCGACGCCCCCCTGCACCGCGGGCTCACTGACCATGGCGCGTGGTGTCGAAGGTGGGCACTAGGGGAGCATAAACCGAATCGCCGACTTCCAAACCGTGGTTACGGAATGGATTTGATTCGGTCAGCCGAAGAGGACGCCGTAGCGTGCGTACTCCTCGGGAGGAACACGCTTGACCTCGGCAACCGCGTCCGCGAGCGGCACGAGCACGATGTCGGTTGAACGCAGCGCGGTCATCGAGCCCCACGCGCCCTCGTGGGCGGCGTCGATCGCCCGCAGCCCCAACCGCGTCGCCAGCACGCGGTCGAACGCGGTCGGCGTGCCGCCGCGCTGGACGTGGCCGAGGACCGTGGCCCGCGTCTCATAGCCGGTGCGACTTTCGATCTCCTGCTCGAGCGCGTATCCGATCCCGCCCAGCCGGGGATGGCCGAACTCGTCGTCCTTGCCGGCGGCCAGGGTCATGGTCGTGCCCTCCTTGGGCACGGCGCCCTCGGCGGCGACCACGATCGAGAAGTAGCGCCCGCGCTCGTGGCGGCGGCGGATCAGCCGGCACACCTCGTCGATGTCGAATGGGATCTCGGGGATCAGGATCACGTCGGCGCCGCCGGCGATCCCGGAGTGCAGCGCGATCCAGCCCGCGGTGCGACCCATCACCTCGACCACGAGAATCCGGTTGTGGCTCTCGGCCGTGGTGTGCAGGCGATCGATCGCCTCGCTGGCCACGTGCAGTGCGGTGTCGAAGCCGAAGGTCACATCGGTCACGCCGAGGTCGTTGTCGATCGTCTTGGGAACGCCGATCACGTGCAGGCCGTCCTCGTTGAGCCGGCTGGCCACTCCGAGCGTGTCCTCGCCGCCGATCGCGATCAGTCCATCGAGGTTCTGGGCCTCGAACGTCGCCCGGACACGCTCCACGCCGTCGTCACGTTTGTACGGGTTCGTGCGCGAGCTGCCGAGAATCGTTCCGCCGCGCGGGAGGATCCCGCGCGTGGACTCGATCGACAGCTCTATGAACGAGTCCTCGAGCACGCCGCGCCAGCCGTCGCGGAAGCCGATCAGGGCGTCGCCGTACCCGTCGATTCCCTTACGCACGACGGCGCGGATGACCGCGTTCAGCCCGGGGCAATCGCCACCACCGGTGAGCAAACCGATTCTCACGGCGGCGAACCCTACTCCCCGTGTCCAGTGCCAATTGGTCCACCCGGCACGCTGTTTTTCAGTGTGTCGAGGGCCCGGTTACGGGCCGAGATATCGGTGCAGGCACGTGGGCGCGCGGGTAGCCGCTCGAGGATGCCACTGAAACGTGTCACGTCAAATCGTGTACAGGTTGTCATGAAGAGCCGATCCGCAGCACTCGCCGCCGGGCTCACCGCGTCAGCTTCGGCCGGTGCCGCCGCACTCAACCTGCACCGCCGTCACACCCAGGGCGTGACCTCCGATCCGGAGCACGCATTCCTGTCCGCGGTTCCGGCCGGGCGAGAGATGGCCGTCACCTCGGCCGACGGGACCCGGCTGCACGCCGAGGTCTTCGGGGCCGAGAGCGCCCCCACGATCGTGCTCGCCCATGGCTGGACCGAGGCGCTCACCTACTGGGCCTACCAGATCCGCGACCTGTCGCCGGACCACCGCGTCGTCGCCTACGACCTGCGCGGCCACCGGCGCAGCGGACGGGCACCGGCCGGCGACTACTCGCTCGATCGTTTCGGCGAGGACGTCGAGGCGGTCCTCACCGCCTGCGTGCCCGACGGCGAGCGCGCGGTCATCGCCGGTCATTCACTGGGCGCCATGTCGATCGCCGCCTGGGCCGAGCACCACGCCGTCGAACCACGCGTGCGCGCCGCAGCGCTGATGAACACGGGCATCGGCGACCTCGTCGGCGGCCACATGCTGCTCACGCTGCCGCGCTTCGCGCAGTGGCTCAACGAGCCCGTCGCCCGCCACGCCTTCCTCGGCGCCCACGCCCCGATCCCGGCCTACTCCACGCCGCTGCATCATGCGGCGATCCGCTACTTCGCGTTCGGGCCCACGGCCACGCCGGCGCAGATCGCGTTCTATGAGCGGATGCTCGTCGCGTGCCCGCCGGATGTCCGTGCCGCCTGCGGGATCGCGATGTCCGACATGGAGCTGCATCACGCGCTGCCGCGGCTGACCGTGCCCACGCTCGTGATGGCCGGCGCCTGCGACCGGCTCACCCCGCCCTCGCACGCACGGCGGATCGCGGGGATGCTGCCCGCGCTCACCGAGCTGATCGAGCTCCCCGACACCGGCCACATGGGCCCGCTCGAGCGCCCGCACGAGTTCAGCCGGGCGCTCCGGGAATTGGCCTCCCGCGAGCTGCGGGCGTCCGGGTCGCTGGCCGCGGCCTAGCCGGCCGGCGGTCGGCGGTCGGGACGGGGCGGATCGGTCGGGCCGGGAGGCGGTCGGCGGTCGGGAGCGGGGCGGATCGGTCGGGCCGGGGGCCTTGATCCGGCCGGGAACCTCCATTTCGTGACCTCTGGCCCGTCCGGGGCGGCGGCGAGGAGCTTAATGGTCGTGGGACAGCCATTAAGTTCCCCGCCGCGCTGGGAGCTCGGCGAGAGGGCACGAAATGGCGGTTGCAGGGGCATCGCCGCCACCGGCCGCGCCGCCCCGCGCCACCCCGGCCGCGCCACCCCGGCGCCACCACCGGCCGCGCCACCCCGGCCGCGCCATCCCGGCGCCACAACCGGCCGCGCCACCCCCCTCCCCACCCCCACTCGGTGCTTTTCCGCACCTCGCTTCCGAGAACTCCCCGATGCCGGCGTCACCCCGCCGGCGCGAGGATCGGTCCATGGCCGGTAGAGCCGATCTTGACCTTTACAACATGCTGCTGGGCATCGGCTGGGTGCGCGAGCGGGTGGAGTTGGTCAAGGCGACGGCCGATCCTCGCTTTCTGCTGCGGGCGCGGCGAGCGCTGCTGCCGCTCCCGGTCATCGACCGGCGCAAGCGGATCGACTCGAACGTGTTCCCGCCGTTCCGCCATCGCCCGATCCCGTCGCTGTCCGCGCAGCGCATCGCGATCATCGCCGGCGGTGGCGCCGGCGCGTGCGTGTCGCTGATCGGCGTCCGCCGCGCGTTTGAGGAGGCCGGCGTTGAGCCGGAGATGATCTCCGCCTGTTCCGGCGGCACGATCTGGGGCTCGATGTGGGCGGCCGGGATGGACGCACAGGAGATGGCCGACTTCTCGCTCGCCTGGCGCCTGGAGGACTACCTGGACATCCAGTGGTCGAAGCTGCCGCGGTTCGGGCTCTCGGCGCTGCGGGGCTTCACCGGGATGGCCAAGGGCGAGGCGATCGAGCGGACGTTCGACGAGCGGTTCGGCTCGCTCACGGTCGGCGAGCTCGAGATCCCGCTGATGTCGATCGTCTACGACATGGACCGCGGCAGGGTCGATTACTTCGGCACGCTCTCGAAGCCCGAGCTCACCGTCGGGCGCCAGGTCCGGATCGCGATCGCGCTGCCGGTGTTCATCGAGTCCGTCGAGGTCGACGGGCATCTGTACGTCGACGGCGGCGTGATCGATCTGCTCCCGGCCGACCCGATCATGCGCGACGGCGGGTTCGATCGCGTGTTCGCGATCAACTTCATGCTGCCGCCGCAGCTCGTGCCCGAGGACATCACCGGGTGGCAGGACAGGCGGATGGGCATCCTGCTCGCCGAGCGCCAGGCCGAGCAGGGATTCCACCTCGAGTTCGCCCACCGCATGAGGAGCGCGCTCGGCGACGCGCTCACGGTGATCGATGCCGCCGATCACCGGCTGCTCCGAGGACCCGACTTCTATGACCTGTTCATCGATCGCAGCCGCTGGCCGGAGCTGATCCGCGCCGGCTACGACCGGACGACACGCGCCCTGGACGCCTTCCGGGCCGACGCGCCGGCGCTCCCCCGCGCGAGGACCCACGCGGTGGGCTGAGCGATCCGTCTCCGCGGGCGTTACGCTCGTGACGACAAGGAGAGGTCCTCAATGCGCGTTCGCCGTCTTGCCCTATTCGTTCTGTGCACCGCCGCCCTGGCGCCGGTCTCGTCCGCCGCCGCCGCCCGCGCGACGGCGATCCCGTCGATCTTCTCGGTGGCCGGGTACCGCGCGCCCGGCACGCCCCAGCGCTATGACCACGTGATGATCCGGCGCTACGGCTCGCCCACCGCGCGCAAGGTGCTCGTGCTCGTGCCCGGCACGCTGGCCGGCGCCGGCGACTTCAGCCTCGTCGGGCCGTACCTGGCCGCGCATGTGCCCGGGCTGCAGGTCTGGGCCGAGATGCGGCGCGAGGGCGCCCTGCAGGACAACTCGATGCTGATCAAGGGGCTGCACGGCCAGGTGTCCGTCCAGCAGGTGTTCGACTACTACCTCGGGTGGATCGCCAAGCCCAGCATCTCTCCGCACTACCAGCCGCTGGACGCGAGCCGGTACGGCTATGTGGACAACTGGGGCCTGGCCGTGGCCATGAACGACCTGCATGCCGTGATCCTCAAGGCGCGCGCCGGCGGCCGGCGCACGGTCATCCTCGGCGGCCACTCGCTCGGCGGCTCGGAGGCGTCGATCTACCCGGCCTGGGACTTCAACGGCCGGGCCGGTTACAAGGACATCGCCGGGATCGTCGGCATCGACGGACTCTCGCTGCTGCCCCGGTCGAGCATCTCCACCGCCGCGGAGGCGAGCGCGGCGCTGGCCAAGCTGCAGTCCTCAGGACCGTGGACGAGCCTGCTGCCGGGCGTCCCGCTGCCGTGGGCCACGGGGGCATTCGCCGAGGTCGGCGCACTGGCCACCCTGAAGGCGCCTCATGCCCGGTCCGTGCAGCAGTCCTTCGCCCTGCTCCCCAGCCTCCTGAAACCGCCGTTCCCGGCCACGAACGCCGGGGTGCTCGGCTGGGGCTTCGACACCGTCGCGTCTAACCCCGCCAACGGCCTGTCGCTGATCCAGGTGCATTCGGGCCACCTGGCCACGAGCGGCGCCGTCCGCGACTGGGTCGACTCCGGCCCGACGCCGATCGAGAATGTGGCCCGGGCCTTCTCGACCGAGCCGCTCGGCCCCGTCGACTGGTACTACCCGACGCGCCTGAGCATCGATGTCGGCGCCGCGGATCTGCTGGCCGAGACGCCGGCCGCTCGTGTGCTCGGCCTGCGGCTGAGCCATCTGAGGCAGGTGAACGTGCCGCTGTATGCGATCCAGACCGCACTCGGCGGGAACAACAACGCGCTCAAGACCGCCGCGAAGGCCATGAAGCGCGCTTCGCGGATCCCCAGCCTCACGTTCGTCGACAAGCGCGCCAGCTACGGCCACCTCGATCCGCTGCTCGCGGCGCCGGCGCACAACGCGTTCCTGCAGACCGTGGTCCCCTGGCTCCAGCGGATCCCGCTGCGCTGAGCCGGCCGGCCGCCGCCTGAGCCGCCGGCTCAGCGGGCGAGCCAGCGCCGGGGGTTCTCGACCATCATCGTCTGCAGCGCCTCGGGGCTCATCCCGCGCTCGGTCAGCGCCGGGATGATCTGCTCGAACAGCAGCGTCATCGACCAGCCGTTGGCGGCGCCCGCCGCCTGGAGCGCCTCGATCACCTCGGGCGGGTACCAGTCCAGGCCGTTGGCGATCGGGATGTCGAAGTCCTGCGAGAGGAACATCCGCTCGACGTGCCCGCGATCGAGCAACTCGAGCACGGTGGCGTTGCGTCGCTCGGTCGGCAGGAAGATGTCGAGCCCGTAGCGGTCCAGGCCGACGTACACGCCCTGGGCCAGGAGCGCCTCGATGTAGTCGAGGTCATCGGTATCCCCGGTGTGGGCGATCTGGATCTTCTCTGGGGCGACTCCCTCCTCGAGCAGGATCTGCACCTGTCGCGGCCCGGTCGCCGAGGCGGGACGCGAGTGGGCCATGATCGGCGCCCCGGTGCGAAGCGAGGCCCGAGCCGCCGCACGGTGGATCTTCTCGATCCGCTCGTTGACCCCCGGCTCGTCGGCCGCGCACTTGATGAACGCGGCCTTCGCCTCGGTGCCCTGGATGCCCTGCTCGATGTCGTGGACGAACAGGCCGGCCATGAAGTCCTCGTCGCGGTTGAGCAGGAACTGCGGCAGCGCGTCGTAGGTGTAGATGCCGGTGCAGGCGACGATCTGCAGGCCGGTGTCGGCGGCGAGCCGCTGCAGCCTGGGGATGTCACGTCCGAGCATCATCGCGGTCGGCTCGACGACGGTTCTGACCCCGTGCTCCCTCACGGCCGCGGCCGACTCCAGCGCCAGCGCGTACTCGCGCTCATGATCGCGGACGTGCGGCCACTGAGCCGTGACCGCCTCGTCGCCCGAGAAGAAGTGCTCGTGGATCAGCGTCAGGCCGAGGTCGTCGGCATCGATCGGTCCGGCCACGGTCTCCACCGTCGTCATGACGGCTCCTCTCTCTCGGGCTGCGATGGCTGCGGGTGATTCGATCCTATGCGAGCGCGGCGCCTCTGTCCGCACCGCGACCGCTCGCCGCCGTGTCGGTCAGGCCGCGCGCTCGGCCCGCAGGAGGGCGAGCCCGGGCAACTGGGGCAGCGAACGGGCGGTGACGCGGGCAAACCCCGACGCCTGCAACCACGCCGCCACGTCCTTGCGCGCATACGTGTCGGCGCCCGAGGTGAGGTGGAAGAACAGACCCAGCACGCTGCCCGTGTCGGCCGGTGCGCCGGGTGGGCGGTCGTACACGTCGAGCACGCACAGCGGGGCGCCCGGGCGCAGCGCGCCCGCGATCCGGGCGAACAGGGTGCGGGCCTGCTCGGGCGAGAGGTGGTGCACGATGTTGAATGCGAGCGCACCGTCGTGCGGGCCGCCGAGATCGGCGCTGAACATGTCGCCGGCCCGGTGGCTCACACGCTGCGACATGCCGGCGCGCTCGACGATGACCTTCCCTACCCGGGCGCTCCCGGGCAGGTCGATGATGGTGGCGCTGAGCCCGGCGTGGCGGCGGCAGAGCGCCATCGAGAACTCGCCGTGACCACCGGCCACGTCGAGCAGCGACCGCGCGCCCGGAGGCAGCGCGACCGCCTTGGCCACGGCGGCGCTCGACAGGCGAGCGAGCTGGAACTGGCCGGTGATGTAGGAGTCCCAGTAGGGATCATCGGGATCGCGGTCGTGGAGCTCGACCGAGCGGCCGTCGCGCACGAGATCCTCGAGGCCCGCCCACCATTCCCAGTAGTGGTAGGTGTCGGCCAGGAAGTCGCCGACGTAGTGCTTGGAGTCCGGCGCCAGCCACTTCCGGGTCCGTCGCGGGAGCGCGTAGCGCTCGCCTGAGCCGAGCTCGAGCACGTCCGAGGCCACCAGCGTGTCCAGCATCAGCGCCGTGCCCTGCGGGCGCAGTCCGAGCCGCTCGGCGAGCTGGGCAGCGGTGGCCGGGGCCGCCGCGAGCTCCGCGAACACACCGACCCGTTGGGCGACCTGGATCGAGCGCGCCGCGGGCATGCCGAGCATCGACAGGCCGAGCGGGATCGGCACCTGGTTGAGGACGCCGCCGACCCGTTCGGTGACGCTGTCGTAGCGGACCCCGAGACGCACGGGGCAAGCCTAACCGCCGGCGGGCGCTTCCGGCGGCTTCACCGGACGCAACTTGAGGGCGCCGTGCGTGTTCTGCTGGTCGAGGGAGCACAGGCTCCCGTCGTGACCCCGATGCAAGGAGAAACACCAATGCGTACCGCGTCCCGCCGGATGCTGCCGCTGCTGGCCACGGCCATGTCCGTCGCCGGCATTGCCGCCACATCGGCCCAGGCAGCCGTCGTGCACGTCACCGGCAAGTCCACCACCATCACTCCATCAGCGCAGGCGGCGCAGTTCCTGACCGCTCACCACATCACGGTTAGCGCGCTCGGCAAGGCGACCGTCACCGGCGGATCGCTGACGTTGCCGATCAGTCACGGCTACGTGACCACGCCGCGCCACAACGGCGTGCTCTACCACGATGGCGGCATCAAGTTCAGCAGCGGCAAGCGCTCGGTCGCGCTCCGCAGCTTCGTGCTCGTCCGCAAGGCGGACCAGACCGTCCTGACGGCCAAGGTCAACGGCGCGCGACTGATCGTCGCCCGCGTCGTGAAGCTCAAGGAGGTCGTCGCCGGCACCCAGGTCACCGTCACCGGCACGCTGAAGCTGAGCGTCGCTGGGGCCCGCGGCATCAACCACCTGTTCGGCCATCACCTCGTCGCCGCCGGCGCGACCATCGGCACGCTGAGCAGCACGATCACGCTCGCCTAGACGGACGTCGGATCGGGGTCACGGATCGGCACTGCCCCCGCGGTTCGGAAATCTGAACGCGCGGGGGCGGTCGCCCGCCCCGCCGCTACTGACCGGCGGTGCGCCGGTAGCGCGCCACCGCCAGCGGGGCGAACACGGCCAAGATCACCAGCGACCACACGACCGCCTCCCACACGTAGTTCCGAGCCGGGAAGCCGATCCACAGGGCCCGCATCGCGTCGACCACGATCGTGAACGGGTTGACCCGGGCGAACTCGCGCAGAGGGGCCGGCATCGTGGCCACCGGCACGAAGGCCGAGGAGATGAAGGTGAGTGGGAACACAGCGATGAAACCGACCGAGTTCGCCGCCTCCGGTGAGGACACGAGCAGGCCGAGCAGCGCGAACACCCACGAGAAGGCGTAGCCGAACAACAGCAGCAGCCCGACGCCGCCGAGTATCTCGATCACGCTGGCGTGAAACGTGAAGCCGATGATCAGCCCGGTGATCAGCAGCACGATGATCGACAGCATGTTCGTGACGACGTCGGCCAGCGTCCGTCCGGCCAGCACCGCCGGACGCGCCATCGGCAGCGAGCGGAAGCGGTCGATCAGGCCCTTGTGCACGTCCTCGTTGAGTCCGAGCGCGGTGACGAAGCCGCCGAAGGCGATGTTCTGGACCATGATCCCGGGGATCAGGTAGTCGATGTAGGACCCACCCGGTGTCTTGATCGCGCCGCCGAAGACGTAGGCGAACAGCAGCACGAACATCACCGGCTGGACGGTGAACGCAAGCAGCAGATCCGGCGCCCGCGGCAGCCGCACGAGGTTGCGCTCGGCGATCACGAGCGTGTCGCTGACCAATCTCCTCACGCCGCCTCCTCTTCAGCCTCCGCCGCCGCATGCCCGGTGAGCGCGAGAAATACGTCGTCGAGCGTCGGGCGCCGCAGCGCGAGATCGTCGACGCCGACGTCCACATCCCCGAGCCGGCCGACGGCCTCGACGATCGATCCCTGCCGCCGGCGCACGCTCAGCTTGACCACCGCGCCCTCGACCACGGGCCGCTCGTCCGACATCGGCGCCAGCGCCCCGACGGCGGCGTCGGCATCGCGCTCGTCGTCGAGTCGGACCTCGAGGCGCTCGCCGCCCACGCGGTCCTTGAGCTCGTCGGACGTTCCCTCGGCGATCACGAGGCCGTGGTCGATCACGGCGATCGTGTCGGCGAGGCGATCGGCCTCGTCCAGATACTGCGTGGTCAGCAGGACGGTCGTTCCGTCGGCCACCAGGCCCTCGATCGTCTCCCACAGCGCCAGCCGGCTGCGCGGATCAAGACCCGTCGTGGGCTCATCCAGGAACAGGACCTCGGGCTTGGCCACGAGCGCGGCGGCCAGGTCGAGCCGCCGCCGCATGCCGCCCGAGTAGGTCTTCACCGGCCGGCTCGCGGCATCGAGCAGGTCGAACCGGTCGAGCAGTTCCTGGCCGCGATGCTTGGCCCGCGGGCGCCGCTGCCCGTAGAGGCGTCCGACCATGGTCAGGTTCTCGAGCCCGGTCAGGTTCTCGTCCACCGCCGCGTACTGGCCGGCGAGACCGATCCGCTGGCGAAGAGCGGCGGCATCGCGCACGACATCGAGGCCCACCACGCTGGCCGAGCCCGCGTCGGGCTTCAACAGGGTCGTCAGCACGCGCACAACGGTCGTCTTACCGGCGCCGTTGGGGCCGAGCAGGCCGAGCACCGTCCCGCGCTCCGCGCTCGAGGTCGACGCCACACAGCGCGCGCACCTCGCCGTAGGACTTCTCGAGGCCGCTGACGATGATCGCCGGATCGCCGTCCGACCCGCGCGCACCCGCCGCGACCGAGGACTGAGGAGACTGAGAGGCCATTCCAGGAAGGTACGCGATCAGGCTGCGGACCCCCCGGCGCGCGGCCTGGACGGTCAGAGGCCGGGCCGGTTTCGACCCGCGGGGCGTGACGGCCGCGGCCAGTCTGACACTGTGTAGCGATGGGCTTCCGTAGGGACGGCTCCCGCCGCGACACCTCGCGTCGCCGCCTGGGGCCGACAATGGGCGTCAACGACATGGCGATCGACCTCGGCACGGCGAACACGCTGGTGTACGTCGGTGGACGCGGCATCGTCGTCTCCGAGCCGTCGGTGGTCGCCTCCGATTCGCTGACCGGCCAGGTGCACGCGGTCGGCGTCGAGGCAGAGCGGATGATCGGACGCACCCCGGCCACGATCTCGGCCACCCGGCCTCTGCGCCATGGGGTGATCGCCGATTTCGAGGTCACCGAGGAGATGCTGCGCTACTTCATCCGCAAGGTGCTCGACCGCCGCCGCGCCCACCCGCGGCTGATCGTGTGCGCGCCCTCGGGCGTGACCGAGGTCGAGAAGCGTGCGGTCGAGGAGGCGTCGCTCGCGGCCGGCGCTCGACAGGTGCATCTGATCGAGGAGCCGATCGCCGCCGCGATCGGCGCCGGGGTTCAGATCGAGGAGCCGGTGGGTCGGCTGGTGGTCGACGTCGGCGGCGGGACGAGCGAGATGGCGGTGATCTCGCTCGGCGGAATCGTGCTCTCGCGCTCGGTGCGCGTCGGCGGCTACGAGATGGACGAGGCGATCGCGCACTATCTGCGCAGCGTCTACCAGTTGGCGATCGGCTCGCGGACCGCCGAGACGATCAAGATCACCATCGGCTCGGCCATTCCACTCGCGCACGAGCTGACCACCGAGGTCCGTGGCCGCCATCTGGTCACCGGCCTCCCGACCCAGGTCGAGCTGTCGAGCGCCGAGGTCAGGGCGGCAATCATGTCGCCGCTGCAGGAGATCCTGCGCGCGATCCGGGACTGCCTCGAGGAGACACCGCCCGAGCTCTCGGGCGACATCGCCCGGGACGGCATCCTGCTCGCCGGCGGCGGCACGCTGCTGCAGGGCTTTCCGGAGCTGGTCGCGGCCGAGACGGGCATGCCGGTGTTCCGGGCCGACTCGCCGCTGACCTGTGTCGCGCTCGGATCCGGCCTGGCCCTGGATCATTTCGACCGGCTGCGCCCGGGCCGGCGCACCGCCCGGTCGTCCACCGCGCCCGAGTAGCCCGGCTCCCCCACACCGATTTCCGGACCGACTGGGATTACCGGCCGGGTCAAGTGGATATGACACCGGTGTATATGCCGGAGCGGGGTGCCAGTCCGAAGGTTCCGCCGGGCCCGTCGTCCGCGGCGAGGGCGAGCGGGCGGAGACGGTCAGCCGTTGACCCGCGCGCGCTCCACCGGCACCCCGAAGCGGCGTGCGAGTTCGTCCTCGTCGACATCCTCGCCGTACGAGCCGCCGGCGGCACTGGCCGCCGGCGGCTCACGGGCCCAGCTACGACTGGCGGGCCAGCTCGCGCTCGACCGCGTCGAGCACGCCCTGGCGCTGCTTATGGCGACGCTCGTAGTCGCGCACCGACGCCGACCGCGAATCATCGGCCGCCGCCGACAGAGCCTTGCGCACGTCCTCCACGGTGAGCTCGTCGTATCCGGGCCACGGCTCGTCGCCGCGCAGCGTGCCGATCCGGTCGAGAACCGTCTTGCGGCCCTGGTGACGGCGCTCGTAGGCGTCGATCTTGCCCAGGTCGATCTGCGAGAGCTCAGGCAGCTTCGCGGTGATCTCGTCTGCGCTGAGATCGTCGTAGCCGGTGATCGCGAGATCCTGCTCGGAGGCCACGACACCCTTGATCTCGCCCTCGGCGCGGGCCACGCCCGGGACCTTGCGCGCCTGGCGCGCGGCGCTGCGCACGTCGTCGGCTGCGCCGGCGGCCGCCTTGCGGGCACCGTTCGCCGCCCGGCGCGCATCACGCGCGGCACCGGTGCGGGAGGGGTCGTAGGTGCTGATGCCCTCGACCCGTGCACGGAGCAGGTCGTTGGCCAGCTCCGGGATCGCGTCGCGGAGCTCCTGCAGCGCCCGCTCCTCGTCAGCGCGAATGCCGGCGGCGAGCTCGGCCGTCTTGTCGTCGCCGAGCTCGCGGGCCAGCGCCTCGATCGTGTCGTACAGCGCGATCTCCAACGCCTCTGAGGCGACCTCGTCGCGCGCGTTGGCGAGCAGCTTCTCCTCGCCGCCGTCGCCCCGCATCAGGTCGAGCGGCAGCTTCGACAGGGCAATCCCCTGGGCGAGCAGGCTCTGCATCACGTCGGCCCCGAGCTGGGGCAGCGTGCGGCCGTGCCCGATCTCCTTCACGCGCCGCTCGACGCGCTTGGCGTGGCTCCGGGTCTCCGTCAGGTGACGCTCGAGGCCGTGGCGGTAGGTGCCGGAGGGGGTCATGGCGATGTGCGACTGAAGCGTGCGCGTCAGCGCCAGCTCAATCGCCCGGGCCTCGGTCAGGTACTTGGCGAGCTGCTCAGTTCCTCGTTCGCTGGTCATCGTGATCACTTTCGTCGTTTTCGATCTCTCTCTTGGCCTACCCGCGGCCGGGCATTTGAATCGCGTCCCGTCAGTCGTGGGTCGAGCCTCGGCTGGGGCTACAGTGATCTCCCGTGCACCCGAGCATCCCCGCGCGCAGCTGGTGGCTGCGCCAGGCCCTGATCGACGGTTCGCCGCCCACACCGCCGCTGACCGCTGAGCTCGACGCGGACGTGTGCATCATCGGCGCCGGGTACACGGGCTTGTGGACGGCGCTCCGCATCCGGGAGCTGGAGCCGTCGCTGCGGGTGATCGTCCTCGAGGCCGATCTCGCCGGGGCCGGAGCCAGCGGGCGCAACGGGGGCTTCGCGATGACCTTCTGGCACCATTTTCTGGCCCTCGAGCGTGCCTGCGGCTCGGCCGAGGCGCTGCGGCTGGCACAGGAGTCGGCGGCCGCGGTGGCTCATATCGGCGCGTTCTGTCGCGAGCACGGCATCGATGCGCAGTTCCGAGGAGACGGCTGGCTGTGGACGGCGACGAGCCCGGCGCAGATCGGAGCCTGGACGAGCACCGTCGCGGCGCTCGCGCGCCACGGCGAGCATCCGTTCGCCGTGCTGCCGGCGGCCGAGGTCGCCGCTCGCGCCGGCTCAGACCGGCACCTGGCGGGCGTGTTCGAGGCCGGCGCCGCGAGCGTGCAGCCGGCTCTGCTCGCCCGGGGCCTCCGCACCGTCGCGCTCGCTCAGGGCGTCGAGCTGTTCGAAGGCTCGCCCATGGTCGGCCTCGATCGCGGGACGGAGCTCGTGGTCCGGACCCCGGGCGGTCGCATCCGGGCCGGGCGGGTGGTCATCGCCATGAATGCCTGGTCCGGGCGCCTGCGCGAGCTGCGCCGGCGATTCGTGACCGTCGCCAGCGACCTCGTGATCACCGAGCCCGCGCCCGAGCGGCTCGCGCAGGCCGGTCTCCGTGGCGGCGTCACCATCTCGGACTCGCGGCTGATGGTCCACTACTACCGCCCCACGGCGGATGGACGGCTGGCTTTCGGCAAGGGCGGGGGCAGCCTGGCCTACGACGGCCGGGTCGGCCGGAGCTTCGAGGGCGTCTCCCCGCGGGCGGCGGCGGTCGCCGCCCACATGCACGCGCTCGAGCCGGCGCTGGCCGACGTACCGTTGGCCGCGAGCTGGGTCGGTCCCATCGACCGTTCGCTCGACGGCCTGCCGTTCTTCACCGCGCTCGGCCGTCCGGACCTGATCTGCGGCCTCGGCTACTCGGGCAACGGGGTCGGCCCGAGCGTGCTCGGCGGCCGCATCCTGGCGTCGATGGCGCTCGGCCGCGAGGACGAGTGGAGTCGCTGCGGACTGGTGCGCGAACCGCCGCGCGGGCTGCCTCCCGAGCCCCTCTCCTACCTCGGAGGCCAACTCGTCCGGGGTGCCGTCGCGCGCCTGGAGCGAGCCGAGGACACCGGGCGCGATCCGTCCTGGATCGACCGGCGCCTGACGGCGCTCGCGCCGCCGGGCCTCGTCCCGGTGGACTGAGGCTCCCCCGCGCCGCGTTTCCGCGCCCCGGTCGCGGGTATCACCACCGTGTGCGATCCGATGCCCAGCCGGGGCTGCCGGATCCCGGCCCACCGCCCAGCCCGCCCGGACCGCCGAGTCCGGGGCCGCCGGGGCCGATGCCGCCGGATCCTCAGCCGCCCACCCCGACGCCCGAGCCCAACCCGCTGCCCCCGGGCCCGAACCCGCCGACGATCTGAGTCATGGACCGCGGCGAGGATCCACGTGCCCTGTCCGAGCAGCTCGAGCGGGAGGCCGACGAGCTCGAGCACCGCTCGCACGAGCTCGAGCACCAGATCGACGCCGCTCGCACCGGCTGGGAGCGCAAGCGCGCCGATCCGAGCGTGCCGGGCGCTCCACCGCACCGGGAGGGGGCCGGCCCTCGGCCTGACGACGGGGAGCCCGAGCGCGACGCCGCCGTCCCACCCGACGATCAGCCGGCCGCCGGTTGAGCCGGCCACGGAGCCACGATGGCCGAGGAAGCCGAGATCCGGGAGCTCCAGAAAGCACAGGAGCGCCGCGTCAGACGTGAGAACGCGCAGGCACGGCAGGCGCCCGACGAGGAGGAGCGCGCGAACCACGCGCGACGGGCCGACAAGGCCGCGTACCTGCGCGACAAGCTGGCCGAGCAGGCCGACGCCCCAGACGAATGATCGGCCAGTCTCAGGCTCGCGAGACCGCGCCGTCGGCGGCCCGAGAAGGTCGGGGCCATGACCCCGACGGCGACCCGCTGGCCCATGTGCGGCTTGCCGGGTCGCTCATCGGCGGGGTCTCGGCCGGATTTGTCGCCGGAGCGCTCGGGGCTGGGGCGGTCTGCGTGCTCATCGGCTGGGACGCGGCGGTGCTGCTCTACGCGGTCTGGATGTGGAGGACGATCTGGCGCCTGGACGACGGCGCCACGCGCCGGCGGGCCCGGCGCGAGGATCCCAGCCGCGCGCTCACCGACGGGCTCCTGCTCGGCGCGAGTGCGGCCAGCCTGATCGCGGTCGCCGGCGTGTTGATCCAGGCCGGCGGCCACAGCGGCGCGACCAAGGACCTGCTGATCGGTCTCGGGATTCTCAGCGTCGCGATCGCATGGGTACTGGTTCAGACACTGTTCACGCTCAGGTACGCCCGCCTGTACTACCAGGAACCCGAGGGCGGAATCGGCTTCAGCGAGTCCGGCCCGCCGGAGTACTCGGACTTCGCCTACCTGGCGTTCACCGTCGGCATGACCTTCCAGGTCTCCGACACGAGCGTGGAGAGCAAGGCGATGCGGGCCACGGTGCTGCGGCAGGCATGGATCTCCTACGTCTTCGGCGCCGCGATCATCGCGATCACGATCAATCTCGTGGCCGGCTTCACGAAGTAGCGCGGGCGTCCGCCGCCGCGCGGCGGCGTGCGCAGGTGGGACACAGCCCGACGATCGGGAAATGACCGAACCGAGCCTCATACCCGTACAGCTCGCGGACGAGGTCGCGGACCGGATCGAGCTGCTCCGTCCGGAGGCTGCGTACGGCGCCGCAGCGCTCACAGGACAGGAACTCGCGCTCGCCGCGTCCGATCAGCACGTACAGACCCGGTCCGTGGCCGAGGTGCACGTGGCGCGCGAGTCCGTGCCGCTCGAGCGCCTCGAGGTTTCGGTACACGGAGGTGAGGTCGAGGTGCACCGACTGGGCGATGTGCTCGGCCGACACGGGTCCGTCGGCGGCGAACAGCGCCTCGAGCACCAGCCGGCGCGGTGTCGTCAGCCGCAGGCCCCGCTCGCGGAGCGCGGCGACGGCGTCGGCGAGGTCGGCGAAGTCGAGTCGCGGTGTGTCGGGTGACATCGTCATCGCGCCGTCAGTGTTGCGCAGAGAACGAGCGGGGGGCCCGCCGGGTGGTTATTGGGATTACCTTGCATTAGTGGATGCCTCGCGGTACGTTCACGCCGGCACTGCGGTAGCCCGGGAGCGGGCGATCTCACGTGGAGGGAGGACGGTTGTCCGGACCGGGTGCGAAGGCATCCCGCTGGCATGGCATCAGGGGCGCGCTGACTCCCGCGGAGTGGCGGCGGGCCGGTGGGATGGCCACCGTCATCGCCGGGCTGCACATCGTCGGCTTCGGCATCCTGCTGCTGATCGTCGCGCCGGCCAGGTACAAGCTCGGCTCAGCGGGCACGTTCGCGATCGGAACGGGGATCACCGCGTACACGCTCGGCATGCGCCACGCGTTCGACGCCGATCACATCTCGGCGATCGACAACACCACGCGCAAGTTCATGAGCGAGGGCAAGCGCCCGATGAGCGTGGGCTTCTTCTTCTCGCTCGGGCATTCGACCATCGTCTTCGCACTCACCTTCCTGCTCGCGATCGGGGTCCGGGCGCTCGACGGTCCGGTCAAGAACGGCGGCTCCTCGCTGCACAAGGCGACCAACGTGATCGGCACGACCGTCTCGGGGACCTTCCTCTACGTCATCGCCGCGCTGAACATCGTGATCCTGGTCAGCATCATCCGGATCTTCCTGGACATGCGCCAGGGCCGGTATGACGAGGCGGCGCTGGACGAGCAGCTCAACTCCCGCGGCCTGATGAACCGCTTCTTCGGCCGCCTGACCAGGACCGTCGAGCACCCGTGGCAGATGTACCCGATCGGCGTGTTGTTCGGGCTCGGCTTCGACACGGCCACCGAGGTGGGCTTGCTCGTCCTGGCCGGCAGTGCCGGTGCCGCCGGACTGCCCTGGTACGCGATCCTCTGCCTGCCGATCCTGTTCGCGGCCGGCATGTCGCTGCTCGACACGATCGACGGGTCGTTCATGAACTTCGCCTACGGGTGGGCGTTCTCCAAGCCGGTCCGCAAGATCTACTACAACATCACCGTGACCGGGCTATCGATCGTGGTCGCGCTGTTCATCGGCACGATCGAGCTCGGGGGGCTGCTCACCGACCGGCTCGACCTCCGGGGTTCGGTCGCCAGCTGGCTGCAGGGGTTCAATATCAACCGGGCCGGATTCATCATCGTCGCGATGTTCGTCGGCACGTGGGTGATCGCCCTGGTCGTGTGGCGACTCGGCCGCGTCGAGGAGAGGTGGAGCGCGGGGATGGAGGCGGCGCGGCGGCCCGACATCGGTGGGCTCGAGCCCTCCGAGCCGTAGGGATTCGCGCCTCGGGCCACTACTGTTGCGGGGTGGGAGCGGCGTCGGGAGAGGAGCCTCTGTGTCCGAGCTATTGCAGTGGACCGCAGCGATCGTCGTACTGGCGGCGTTCGCCCTGTCGCAGTGGGGCCTGTGGCCGGTGACCTCCTACCGCTATCTGGTCATGAACCTCGTCGGCGGCGCGGGCCTGTCGGCCGCCGCGGCGATCAGTCACCAGTGGGGATTCGTGCTGCTCGAGGGGGTCTGGGCGCTGGTCGCCGGCTGGGGCATCGCGGCACGCCTGCGCGGCCGGACGCTCCGCGCGCCCTCGGTCTAGCGCCGGTGACCGACGGCCGTCAGCGCCGTCAGCTCTCTGGCCATCTCATCGAACACGGCCACGTACGCATCGATCGCCTCGTGGGTGTGCATCACCGAGAGCGTCCACTCCTCCTCGCGGCCCGGCGTCATGAAGATGCCGCGATTCATGTTGTAGAGCCAGGCGAGCTCGGTGACCTCGACGTCCTGGTTGGCCTTGAAGCTCTCGTAGTCGACCACCTTCGTCGGCGAGAACGTCACACAGCCCTTGGCGCCGATCCCGACCGCATACCCGGACAGGTTGTGGCGCTCGATCACCGACTGGCATCCGGACAGGATCCGGTCGTTGAGCTCGTCCAGATGCGCGTAGGCCTCGGGCGTCAGCACGTCGACCAGGCTGGCGCGAGCCGCAGCCATCACCAGCGGGTTCCCGTTGTAGGTCCCCACCTGGTAGACGCTGCCATCCTCGACCACCTGCATCACCGCTTCGCTGCCGCCGATCGCACCCGCGGGCAGTCCGCCCCCGAGCGTCTTGGCCAAGGTGACCATGTCGGGCTTGACCCCGAAGCGCTCGGTCGCGCCGCCGGCGGCGACGGCGAGACCCGTCTTGACCTCGTCGAAGATCAACACGACCCCATGGCGAGCGGTGATCTCGCGCACCTGCTCGAGGTAGCCCGGTTCGGGGAGCACGACCCCGAGATTCATCATCGCCGCCTCCATGATCACGCAGGCGGGTTTGCGTCCCTCGGCCGTCAGGCGCTCGATACGGCGCTCCATCGCCCCGGCGTCATTGAACGGCACGGCGATCGTCATCTCCGCCACGGCCGCGGGAATGCCCGCACCGTAGGGCAGTGAGGCGTAGTTCTCGCGGTCGCCGATGCGGTCGTACTCGACGCCGATGGAGACCATCACGCCGTCGTGATGGCCATGGTATGAGCCGAAGATCTTCATGATCGTGTCGCGACCGGTGTACGCACGGGCGATCCGGATCGCGTCCATCGTGGCCTCCGAGCCGGAGTTCACGTAGCGCCAGCGCTCCAGGCCCCAGCGGCGCTTGAGCTCCTCGGCCACGATCACCCCGTCCTCGGTGGTGGCGGCGAAGTGCGTGCCGAGGCCGACCCGCTCGGTGACCGCCTTGACGATCGCTGGGTTGGCATGGCCCTGAACCATCGACCCGAACCCGTTGTGGAAATCCCACATGCGATTGCCGTCGACGTCGTAGACGACCGGCCCCTCCCCGGTCGTGAGGTAGATCGGCCACGGGGCGCGGGCCTGATACGAGGACCCGACGCCGCCGCTCAGCGACTGACGCGCGCGTCGGTACATCTCCGCCGATCCCTGGGTGCGGGCGTCGAGCTTCCCGGTTTCGCGTTCGATGAGCTCGCGGATGCGCTCACGGTCAAGCTGTGCGGGGATCTCGACTGCCATCTGATGCCTTTCGTTGGGATCGCCACCGGCGCCCCGCCGGGCGCAACGGGCGTCGTCTAGTGGTCGTCGACGTAAGTGCGTTTGGACCGAGAGTGGTCATTGGGGGATGCCTGGCCAGGACGCAGGAGGCGCGGTGCGGCAGAGCCGCATAAGCCTCCGAGGACGCCGCCAGGCGCCCCCCAATGGCCGCTCGAATCCGAACGTATTTGCGTCGGCGGCCACTAGGTTACCGGGAGCTCCCGCCGGGGCGGAGCGCGCAGCTCCGCCCCGAGCCGGGTCACGCGGGGACGAGGCGGCCCACCTCGGATCTCAGAGACGCAGGCGTTGACATCATCGCGGGACGTGGCCGATCGCATGCTCACCGCTCGCCTCATCCTTCGCCGCTGGCGCGAGAGCGACCGCGAGCCGTTCGCCGAGCTCAACGCCGACCCGGTGGTGATGGAGCACCTCCCGGCTCCGCTCTCACGCCAGCAAAGCGATCTCCTCGTGGACAGGATCGAGGGCGAGTTCGAGCAGCGCGGCTACGGGCTATGGGCCGTTGAGGTGCGCGAGACGAGTGGGTTCATCGGCTTCACCGGACTGCTCGCGGATACGTTCCCGGCGCCGTTCACACCCGCTGTCGAGGTCGGCTGGCGGTTGGCGCGGACAGCGTGGGGACGTGGGTACGCGACGGAGGCGGCCGAAGCCGCCTTGGCAGTCGGGTTCGGCGGCGCCGGGCTCGAGGAGATCGTGTCTTTCACGACCCCGGACAACGCTCGCTCACGCGCGGTGATGGAGCGGCTCGGGATGACGCGCGACGCGGACGGGGACTTCGATCATCCGAGGATTCCCGCCGGTCACCGGCTGCGCCGGCACGTTCTCTACCGGCTGCAGCGCTCGGCATGGCTCGAGCGCCACGGCGCGGGTGCCCGGTAGCCCGCCTCACCCGGGGGCGTTTCAGCGCTCGGGACCCGGCTGGGCTCACGCCGGCGGCCGCCGGTCCGTCAGCACCACGGTCAGCATGTCGAGATCACACCATCGCCGGTGTTCGTAGCAGTCGGCCAGCTTGGCCAAGATCAGCCCCAGGCTGCCGTAGGGCGGACCGCCCGACAGCGCCTCCACGCCGCGGGACGAGAGCGGTCCGATGCACAGCTCCAGGCGTCGCCGCTCGCTCGTCAGGGCGGCGACCACGCCGTCGCCGCTCACGTAGGGCGCTCCGCTGCCGGTGAGGGCGTCGATCACCAGCTGTGTGTCCGACAGGCGATCGATCGTGAACCCGGCCTGGGCGGCGACCGCCGTGACCAGTCGGCTCAGGATCGGGTTCACCATGCCGCGCGGGGAGATCACGATGCGCGGGCCGGCGTCGGGGTCGAGCTCGAGAGCGGCGTCGAGCAGCTCATCCCGCGCCGCCTCGAGAGCGCTCACCTCGGGCGCCGCGAAGGTCATCCGGACCATCGTCCCGGCGCCTGCCGGGGCCGTGATCTCGGAGCGGTCCGTGAACGCCTCGATCGCGGCGAGCCCGAAGCCGCCGGCGGCCCCCGGCTCCCGGTGTGTGTCGGGCGCGATGCCGAACCCGAAGTCGCGACAGCGCACCTCGAGGCGTCCGTCGTGAACGCCGAGATCGAGCTCCAACGGTCCCTCGGCTCCACCGTACGCGTGCATCACAGCGTTGTTGGAGGCCTCGCTGACGGCGATCATGGCGTCGTCGAGGGTGGCCTCGCCGAGCCGTACCGCACTGCCGACACCGGCCAGCAACTCACGCACGAGTCTGACGTTCTCCGCCCTGCCCGTCATTGCGAACCGCACGTTGACCGGATCAGCGGCTGCCCCCACTAGGTCGAGCCGGAATCTTGATCGGCTCCCACCAGGATCCGCAGGCGGTCGAGCGAGCGGCGCATGATCCGCGAGACCTGCATCTGCGAGAGGCCGATCCGGGTGGCGATCTCGGTCTGCGTCAGACCCTGGGCGAAGCGAAGATGCAGGATCGCGCGCTCGCGCTGGGTCAGATGCTTCATCGCGGCGGCGATCGACGCATCGGCCTCGACCAGCTCGTAGCGCTCGTCCTCAGTTCCGAGCCCGTCGGCGAGCGTCGGCGCTTCGCCGTCGCGATCGCTGGGGCGAGGCGCCTCGAGCGACACGGCACGGTAAGCCTGGCCGGCCCGCAGCGCCTCGAGCGCCTGCTCCACATCGAGCTCGAGGTACTCGGCCAGCTCGACCAGCGTGGGCGGCCGTCCCCGCGCGCCGGTCAGACGCTCCTGGGCCTGCTCGAGCTTCAGGGCGCGCTCCTGCAGCTCGCGGGGCACGTGCACCGACCAACCGCAGTCCCGGAAGTAGCGCCGCAGCTCGCCCAGGATCGTCGGGACCGCGAAGGAGGTGAACGCGCGGCCACGGTCGACGTCGAAGCGCTCGATCGCCTTCACCAGACCGAGCAGGGCGACCTGGAGCAGGTCGTCGAATGGCTCCGAGGCGCGTGCGTAGCGACGCGCGAGACTGCGGGCGAGCGGCGTGTGGCGCTCGACCAGCGCGTGACGGGCGTCCTGATCACGGTCGCGCTGCCAGCGGAGGAACAGCTCCCGCGGCGGGATGCCGTCACGTCCGCCGGCGCGGCGGTCGGACGGCGTCCGGTCCGACCGGGGCGGTCGCGGCCCGGTCTCACGATCGTGACTCCTCGCCCGTGTGGGGACGGGCATCCCGTCCTTAGACATCGCTCCACACAGTGTCCGATTACCCGGCGGGCTTGCGCCCAAATCTCCCTATGCGTCATCATTGGTCATCACAGTGACGTATCGCCCGTGACCGGCGTGCGTGGATCTACCATCGGAGCGACAGCGTGCACGCAGGACACCGCCCCCCACCGGCGCCTCGCGGATTCGCAGTCCGAGCGGATCACGAGAACGGCCACGCGGTGGTCAGATTCATCGGCGATCTCGACCTGGCCACGGTGGCGGAGGCACGCCGCGCCCTCGATGCCGCGATCACGAGCGCACCGGATCTGGTCGTCGACCTGGGCAATCTCGCCTTCATCGACTCGACCGGCATGAAGCTGCTGCTCGAGCTCCGCGCGCGCTGTGACAGCGAATCCCGCGGGCTCACGATCCTCCCCGGCCCACAGGGCGTGCGGCGCGCGTTCGAGGTCGCGAAGATCGACCAGCTGCTGCCCCTGCAGGACGCCGATGGGCACGTCTCGTCGGTCCGCCCGACCGGGAACGGATAGCCTTCGCGCCTCGTCGTCGCGCGCGGGTGCGGCGCGCCTCGCCGCTCACCCACAGGAGGACAGGTTGTCTGCCATTCAGCTCCGGCGCTCACGTGCCGCATCGCTCTCGATCGCCTGTGCGGCGGTGGCCGCGCTCGGATTGGCGGCGTCCGCGCCGGCCGCCACGCCCGCGGTGCCGATTCAGAGCACCGGGCCGGCTCCGTCTCTTCCCGCGTTCATCGGCGGGGTCGCCACCGCTCACCCGGTGACGGGCGTGACCGCGCCGTGGCAGGACCCGTTCCTGGCCATCGACCCGCGTAACAGCGTCCATGGCGACGCCTGGCAGAGCGACAACTACACGCAGCTGAGCGGGCCGCTCGGGCACCGCCTGCAGACGCTCTCGACGGCGATCGGACGCGACTGCATCACGCTCACGTTCGATCGTCGCGGACGCCTGATCAGCTCGTGCACGGACCTCACCCATGGCCCCGCCCTGTACCTCCTCGACCCACGGACGCTGGCCACGCTCGCCTTCATGCAACTCCCGTTCGTGCCGCCGCCGCCGGGGACGGACCCGGCTCTGAACACGACCGGCGGGGCGTACTTCTTCCTCGACAACCACGACCGGGTCGTGATCGCCGCGTCGAACCGGCACATCCTGGTCGTCTCCGTCTCATCGGGCGCCGGCGCCCCGCGATTCCGGCAAGTGGCCGACTACAACCCGACGCCGTGCCTGTCGGCGGGCGACCGGATGCCGTCGGTGCTGCCCGACGCCCAGGGGCGCCTGTGGTTCGTCGGCCGCTACCGGGGCGCGGTCGGCGTGCTCGACCCGAAGACCGGGCGCTGTCGGTCCGTGATCCTCGGCGAGCAGATCGAGAACTCCTTCGCGGTCGGCGCCGACGGCGTCTACATCGTGAGCGACAAGGCCATGTACAAGTTCCGCGCCGGCGCAAGCCTCCGCCCCCGGGTCGTGTGGAGTGTGCGCTACCGCAACAGCGGCGTCCACAAGCTCGGCCAGATCAACGCCGGCTCGGGCACCACGCCGACGCTGATCGGTCCGCTGGCCGGCCACGCCTCGCCGTCCACGCCGGCCTACGTCGCGATCACCGACAACGCCGATCCGATGAACGTGGTCGTGTACCGCGCCGGCGACCGGCTGCGCCGCGGCCAGCGGCGGACGGTGTGTCAGGTCCCCGTGTTCGCCAAGGGCGCGAGCGCGGATGAGAACTCGTTGATCTCGATGGGCCGCTCGCTGATCGTCGAGAACAACTACGGCTACTCGCTGACGGCGTTCAACGACGTGATCGGCGGCGGCGTCAAGGTCGGCGGGAACCTCGGGCTCCTGAGCGCGCCGGGGATGGACCGGATCGACATCACGCCCAACGGGTCGGGCTGCCACATCGTGTGGAGGAACACCACCATCCGCACTCCGTCCGCCGTGGCCAAGGGGGACACCGCCAACGGCCTCATCTACACGTATGAGAAGGTCAGGGACCCGAAGCAGCCGGGCGCCGGCGTCTGGTACTGGACGGCCCTCGACTATCGCTCCGGCAGAGTCGTGTTCAAGCGCGTCGCCGGCCACGGAGGGCTGTACAACAACCATTACGCGGGCATCGCGCTCGGCCGTGACCGGGGCACCGGCAGGACGACGCTCTATCTCGGCGGCATCGGGGGCATCGTGGCGCTGCGCGACGGATAGCGGCGCGGTGAACCTTTGCCAGACTCGGCCCCATGACCCGGCCCGGGCCCGACGGATACGTGATCTCGACCGACCCCTCACGGCTCGACCGCGAGACGATCTGGCGCTTCCTGCACACGTCGTACTGGGCGAAGGACGTGCCCCGCGACGTGGTCGAGCGAGCGATCGAGAACTCACTGCCGTTCGGTCTCTACGGACCCGAGGGCGATCAGGCCGGGTTCGCGCGGGTGGTCACGGACCGAGCGCGGTTTGCGTGGCTGGCCGATGTATTCGTGCTCGAGGCCCATCGCGGCCGCGGTCTCGGCGTGTGGCTGGTGCAGACGGCGCTGACCCAGCCCGAGCTCGACGGTCTGCGCTGGGTGCTCGCCACCGCCGACGCGCACGGGCTGTACGAGCGGTTCGGCTTCGAGCTCGCCGACCCCAGCCGGATGATGGAGCGGCGGGCACGGACCTGAGGGCGCGGGTTGGTCACTCCTCGCGCGGCGGCCTGCGATCGGCGACGACATCGTCGTCGCGTCGCAGCGCGTCGGTGAAACGCTTGGGCACAGCAGCGTCCTCACCCTCCTCCCACAGCGTGACCACCACGAGCTCGAGCCCATCGGGACGGCAGACGAAGACGAGATCGCGACGCTCGAGGTCCCGGACCAGCACCGTGCCTCGCTCCCCGGCCTCGACTCGGCCCGCGGCGTGGCCCCGCGCGACGCGCGACGCGATCTCGGTCTTCTCGTCAAGCGTCCCGCGCACGCGCTGGCGGAAGCGCTGGGCCGCGTGGTCGGTCACTGCTATGAGCATCGGCGGCGGCCGACGATACCGTCGCCGCGCATACACTGGGCCCCCCACCACGACACCGAGGCAGGCGCATACACATGACTTCGAAGGCTGACTTCACCGAGCAGGAATGGGACATGGTCCTGGAAGGCCCGCCCAGCGCGGCGATGATCGTGATCACCTCGCACCACGGCGGCACCCTGCGCGAGACGTTCTCGATGGCCAAGGTGTACGCCGAGACGCGCCAGGAGCACGGTCACAGCGAGCTGCTCGACGCGCTCGTGGCGGCCAAGCCCGAGATCGATCACACGCGCTACCACACCCCCGAGGAGCTGGCCGAGCACTCCCTGCAACACATCCGCGACGCGATCGCGCTCGTCGCGGCCAAGGCGACCCCGCCGGAGGTGGCCGAGTACCGGCAGTTCATTCTCAACCTCTCCCAGCGGGTGGCCAAGGCGCACAAGGAAGGTGATGTGGAGGTCAGTGAGACCGAGCGCGCGGCGATTGCGTCGATCAGCGAGGCGGTCGAGGCGCCGAGCGCCTAGGCCGGGCGCCCGCCGCCCGCGGCCGGGCGCTCACAGCGTGTGCAGCGGGTTCAGATGCTCGCGCAGCCGTAGCAGGCGCGGCTCGGGCTCGTCGGAGTCGATCAGCACCGCGGTGCCCGGCCAAGCGTGGCGGAGGTAGCTGAGGTAGGCCTCGTGCGAGGTCAGATCCGGCTCGTAGATCCACGAGCCCGTGTTCCAATAGCGGACATTGCTGCCGGCGGTCCCGACTCCGTCGAGGGGCTGGTGGGTGTGGGCGAACACGATCTTGTCGGTCTCGCGGGCCCAGCCGAGATTGGCCACGACCTTGTCGAAGGCCTCGATCGCCGGGCCGGAGGGATCGCTGGGGCGAACCAGGCGCGCGGAGGTGTGGAGGGTGACCTCGGCTCCGGCGGGCGCGCCGGTCGCCTGCCGGCGCTGCACCTCCTGTGCGCGCGCAGCTTTGTAGGCGTCGAACCCGGCCACCCCGGGCGCGCGCTGGGCGCTGTCGGCCTGGGCAGCTGCACCCGCCCTCAGACGATGACCGGCGCGCTCGGCCAACCGGACCGGCGCGCTGATCGCATGGACCCGCGGGAGAGGGCCTGGAAGGCGCCGAACGCGCCCCGCTGCGCGTTCGTTCCGTTCGGCAGCTGGGCGATCATGAACAGCAGGCCGGTGAGCATCGTGATCGTCGCCTCGTAGTCGGCCACGCTGGGGTTGTGCTCGGCGCCGCCGACCGCGATCGACCACAGGGCGCGGGCCAGGAGCTTGCCCGGTGCCGCACCACTGCGGCGGGCATGGAAGTCCAGGTAGTGACCATGCGTGCAGAGCACGCCGGCGAACGTGTAGGTCGGATAACGGATATCCACCTCCACCCCCTCCAGCCTCCGTTCCAGGAAGCGGCGGAAGAAGTCGCTGCGCCGCACCTCGGCTCGCAATTCGTCGGCGGCCAGACCGGTGGCCAGCTCGAGCTCGAGCAACTCGTCCTGCTCGCGCCGGACGAGGTAGTGGTCGTGGTTGCCGGCCAGAAACACGAGACGCTTGCCCTGCAGCCGCTCACGCAGCAGCTCGAGCAGCCCGTCGGCCGCGCGGAAGGCGTCCGCCATCGAGGCGAACAGGAAGTCGAACATGTCGCCGAGGAAGATCACCTCGTCGACGTCGAGATGCGGGGCGAGCAATGCGAGCGTCTCGGGATCACGCAGGATGTCCTCGCCGGTCCAGGCGCCGAAATGCGTGTCGGAGATGACGAGTGCCCGCATCTGTGTCGACCTGTGTCCGGAGCCCTCAGCCCGACAGTCCGGCGAGCCGCAGAGGCACCGCTCCGAACGGATCGAGCGCGTAGGCGAGCGACACGCGGTGGTAGCCGTCGGCGATCTCGGCGCCGTCATCGAACGAGACGACGAGGATCGGCGAGAGCTTCTTGCCCCCCGCCACCTTGGTCAGGTCGTGCAGCACCCCCGGATCGGTGAGCGGCAGCGCGTCGCACCCCGAGGCCCGCAGGATGTCATTGGCGCGCCGCTCGGTCACCGGTGCCTGCTTCAGCCGCACCACGAGGCGCTTGGCCTTGTCCGGGTTCAGACGGATCGAGAGGAAGGCCTCGGCGGCATCGAAGTCGTGCGCGACGACATCCTTCTTCCATCGCACAGCGGGTCGGGGCTTGGACATTGGCCTAGCCTAGTCGTCCGGGCGCAAGACAGCACTTCTGGTGTCGATCGCCGCTCTGCACGGAAACCCGCAAGCCGGGCCGTACCGACTACGGTGGTCGCCGCCCGCGGCGAGGCGGAAGATCGCTCGCGACGCAACGCGAACGAGCCCTGATGCGCGAACCGCCGAGACTCACCCGCCGCCATTTCATCGCCGCCACCGGCACTGCCGGGGCGATGACCTTGGGCGGGCCGGCCGGCGTCGCCTGGGCCACGGAGACGCGGCCGGCGCTGTCAGCCGGGGCGGGCATGAAGCCACTCGGAAGCGGCGGCCGTCCCACGGCCAACCGCACGATCGCGCAACTGGCCCGCGAGCACGCCGGTGGCGAGCCGGCGATGTTCGTCGACCTCGCCGCCGTCGACCGGAACACCCGCGTGATCGTCGACTTCGCCCGGGCCAACCGCTGGGCGGTCCGTCCGGCCCTCAAGGCGTTCCAGTGTCCTCAGCTGTGTGCCTACATCCTGGCTCGCCTGCCGCAGCCGCGCGGCCTCGTCTTCCACCTGCGCACAGTCGATCAGATCATGTCGGCGGCGCCCCCCAACACGGACCTGCTGATGGGCTATCCGCCGACTCGGGGCGAGCTGCGCACCTATCTCGCTTCGCCGCCACCGACCCGACGCCCGCACCGGCTGACCCTGCTCGCGAGCTCGCTGCAGATCCTCGAGGACATGGCCACCCTGGCCCGCACGACGCCGCGCCGGCTACCGCTCGATGTCGCGCTCGAATTCGATTCCGGCGAGGGCCGCGGCGGTCTTCACCACCCCGCGGAGATCAGTGCCGCGATCCGGCTCCTGCGCCGCCACCGCAATCGCCTGCGTCTCCGGGCCGTGCTGTCCTACGACGGCCACGCCACGCTCACCCCGGACGAGTCCTGGCGCCGGTACGTGGCGACGCAGGCGCGCGGGTATTACGCCGGTTACCTGAAGCAGCTGCACGCCGAAGGCGGCGACCTCTACGACCCCGCCACCCTGATCCGCAACGGCCCGGCGAGTGCGAACTACCGCAACTGGGCCGGGGCGACGGAGTGCAACGAGATCAGTCCCGGCTCCGCGTTCGTCTACGCCGGATACCTGGAGCCCTTCGACCACCAGGGCCTCTCCCCCGCGCTGACCCAGGCCGCCCCCGTCCTCAAGGACGTCGGGCCGTACCCGTCGGCGGTGATCACCAAGCAGCCCCTGCCTCCGATCATCGGCGAGGAGTACTTCCTGAAGGGGTCGACCTGGCCCGACCAGGGCGCCGTGCAGCCGGCATTCGTGTACCCGGCCGGAGTGACCGACGACGATCGCGAAGGCGGCCGCTGCATGGTCTACGCACCCCCGGGCGAGCTCACGACCTCCGACTACGTGCTCTGCTGGCCAAACCAGTCGGGCGACGGGATCGACTACTTCGGCGCGCTGCACGCGGTCCGCGACGGCCGCCTGCTCGACGTGTGGCCGACGTTCACCCGCTGGGGCACGCCGGCCTGAGCCGGCGACTCCCCCGCGCTCTCAGTGCCCCAGGGTCTGGTGTGGCCGATAGGGCTCCTGGAGGCGCTCGATCTCGTGCTCGGACAACGTCAGCTCGGCCGCGGCGAGCGCATCCTGCAAATGGCCGAGCTTGGTCGCACCGACGATCGGCGCCGTCACGCCGGGGCGGTGCAGCAGCCACGCGAGCGCGATCTGCGCGGGCGCGAGCCCGCGGGCGCCGGCCACCTCGGCCACGCGGTCGATCACGTCGTAGTCCTCGGAGAGTCCGTAGAGCTGATCCTGGAAGGCGTCCGACTCGGCACGCGTGGTGCGCCGCTCGCCGCCCCGGCCGCGTGTGCCGGCGAGCCAACCACGGGCCAGCGGGCTCCAGGGGAGCACTCCGACGCCCATGTCGAGGCACTGCGGGATCATCTCCCGCTCCTCTTCGCGGTAGAGGAGGTTGTAGTGATTCTGCATCGAGACGAATGGCGTCCAGCCGTGACGCTCAGCGGCATGCTGGGCTTTGGCGAACTGCCACGCGTACATGCTGCTGGCGCCGATGTAGCGCGCCTTGCCCGCCCGGACGATGTCGTGCAGAGCCTCCAGCGTCTCTTCGATCGGCGTCTGCGGGTCCCAGCGATGGATCTGGTAGAGGTCGACGTAGTCCATCCCCAGCCGCTGCAGTGAGGCGTCGATGGCCGCGGTGACGTGCTTGCGCGAGAGGCCGCGGCCGTTGGGGCCCGGGGTCATCGGCATGAACACCTTCGTCGCGACGACCAACTCGTCGCGGGACAGAAACTTCGGCAGCAGCCGGCCCGTCGCGACCTCGCTGGCCCCCGACGAGTAGGTGTCTGCGGTGTCGAAGAAGGTCACGCCGCCCTCCACGGCGGCGCGGACGATCGGCTCCGCCGCGGACTCATCGAGGACCCAGGGGCGCTCCGAGTCGTTGCCGTAGCTCATCATCCCCAGGCACACGCGTGACACGTGCAATCCCGTGTTCCCAAGTCTGACCTGATCCATCTCCAGGAGCTCCCTTGTCTCGACGCGGTCGGAATCTTCGTTACTGCCCCGAATCGCCGTGCCTGAACAGCTGACCGGATCGCCGTCCGGGCTCCTGCTGCGTCCCCTCGGCGTTGCAGACGCGGCCGAGCTGCGCCGCATCCACCGCACCCCGGAGGTCGCCCGGTGGTGGGACGTGCCCGACGCGGACTTCCCGTGGGACGAACCCGGGTCCGACCGCTGGACGATCGTTCTCGACGGTGCCGTGGCCGGCCTGATCCAGTGCTGGGAGGAGACCGAGCCGCGATACCGCCACGCGGGGCTCGACCTGTTCCTCGATCCGGCCCGGCACGGCCGCGGAATCGGCACGGCCGCCGTGGCGCGGCTGGTGCGGCATCTGATCGAGGATCGTGGTCACCATCGCATCACGATCGACCCGGCCGTGGACAACGCCGCCGCGATCCGGGCGTACGAGAAGGCGGGCTTCCGGGCCGTCGGCGTCATGCGCCGCTCCGAGCGTGACGTCGACGGCGCCGGTTGGCACGACAGCCTGCTGATGGAGCTTGTGGTCGGGGACGAGAGATCGCCGCCCAGTCCTCGGAGCTCGCCTGTCTGATCGTCACGGCGGCCATTATCCACGCGCGGTTTGACCGTCACCCGGCCCTGGGTAATCCGACTGGAGCCCAGCGATCAGCAGAGGAGGATTCCAATGCTCACCCTGACACCTACCGCAGCAGAGGCCGTCCGCGGGCTCGTCGCCTCGTCCGAGATGGACGACGAGGGAGGCGTGCGCATCGGGCCCGGGGAGACGACGCCCGCGGGCACCGAACTCCAGCTCACACTCGTGGAAGGCCCGGAGGCGGCCGATCAGGCCGTCGAGGAGCTCGGCGCGCACGTCTTCCTCGAGCCGACCGTGGTCGAATTCCTCGACGACAAGGTGCTCGACGCGCAGATCGCGGACACCGGCGTCAGCTTCGCCGTGCGCGACCAATGACGTGAAGAGGATCCGCAGGGGGTCCGGGCTCACGCGCCCGTGCCCTCGGCGATCAGCACGAGCAGGTGGCGCGGTCCATGAACGCCCTCGACCCGGCTCAGCTCGATGTCGGAGCTGGCGGACGGTCCTGAGACGAGTGTGATCGGCAGCCGGCGCACCGCGACCGCGTCTGACACGCGCGCGATCGCCTCGGGCACGAGGCCGACGATCTGCTCGGCGAGAACGATGCAGATGTAGTGGTCCGGGATCAGGCTGAGCGAGCGACGGCCCGAGACGCCCTGGCCGTCGAGCACGATGGTGCCGGTGTCGGCGATCGCCGCCGCGCACCCGGTGAGAGCGCCGTCGAGCCGGTCGAGCTCGACGGCGCTGAGGCCGTCGTCGGGCACGATCTCGACCCCATCCGGCCGCCAGTCGTGGGGACAGTCGATCGGGACACCGATCCGCCGGAGGCCGAGCTCGCGGCAGGCCTCCGTGACCGCGCCCGAGATGTCGGCGCCGACGCGCCGGACGGTCGCGCGGTAGTCGCCGACGCGCTGCTCGAACCGGTCCACGTGTTCACGCGGGGACGCCGGATCGTGGTGGCGATAGTCGCGGGCGACGCCCACGTCGCCGGGCCCCTCGACATCGGGGACGTCGGCCAGTGCGCCACGGACGCGGCGCAGGATCTCAGTGCGAGCGTCGCTCATGATCGCGCGCGCCACCAGTCGCGGAAGCTCTGCTCGGGCACGGGGCGCAGATCGCGCATCGCCGACCAGCCCGCGAGCGGGCCCGGGAGGCGCTCGATCGTGCCGTGCCGCGCGAACGGCCACTGGCCGCGGCGGCCGAGGCGCTGGGCCGCCTCGTAGGCCCGCCGGTCGGCGAAGACCCGGGCCAGCCCCTCCATCGCCACCCGCTCGCCCGAGAACCGGGTCCGCAGGCCTCCTTCGCGAGATCGCTGCTCGACGACCTCCTGACGCAGGTGCACGAGCACCTCGGGGATGTTGATCTTCACCGGGCACACCTCGTAGCACGCGCCGCACAGGCTCGAGGCATAGGGCAGTGAGCCCGCGGCCGCGATGCCGTCGAGCATCGGCGTCAGGATCGCCCCGATCGGCCCGGGATAGGTGGATCCGTACGCGTGTCCACCGGTGCGCGCGTAGACCGGACAGACATTCAGGCACGCCGAGCAGCGGATGCAGTTCAGCGCCTGTCGGCCGATCGCGTCGGCGAGCACGTTCGTGCGCCCGTTGTCGACGAGCACGAGGTGGAACTCCTGCGGTCCGTCTCCCGGCGTCACGCCGGTCCACAGGGTCGTGTACGGGTTCATCCGCTCCGCCGTTGAGGACCGGGGCAGCAGCTGCAGGAAGACCTCGAGGTCCACCCACGTCGGGATGATCTTCTCGATCCCGACCATGGTGATCAGCACCTCGGGCAGCGTCGTGCACATGCGCGCGTTGCCTTCGGACTCGACGACCGACACGGTCCCGGTCTCGGCGATGGCGAAGTTGGCGCCGCTGATCCCGACCGTGGCCGACAGGAACCGCTTGCGCAGATGCCGCCGAGCCACTTCGGCCAGCGCAGCCGGGTCGTCGGAGAGATCGTCGGGGACCTCGTCGAGGGAACGCAGGAACAGCTCGCGAATCTCGGCCCGGTTCTTGTGGATCGCCGGAACGAGGATGTGCGAGGGCGTGTCGCCGGCGAGCTGGACGATCAGCTGTGCGAGATCGGTCTCCCAGGCCCGGATCCCCCGCTCGGCCAGCGCCTCATTGAGCCGCGTCTCCTCGGTCGTCAGCGACTTCGACTTCACGACCTCGTCGGCGCCGTGGGCGAGCACGAGATCGCCGACGATCCGGTTGGCCTCCTCGGCGTCGCGCGCCCAGTGCACGACGCCTCCCGCCCGCTGTACGCTCGCCTCGAGCTCGATCAGGTAGTGATCGAGGTGACGCAGCACCCGCTCCTTGAGCGCGCGCCCGGCCTCGCGCAGCTCCTCCCAGTCGGGCACCTCGCCGACCGCCTCGGCCCGCTTGGCCCGGATCGTGTTCGTCGCGTGAGCGAGGTTGTGACGCAGCTGGCTGTCGGCCAGCGCGGCACGCGCGGCTTCGGGGAACGGCGGATGGACGGCCGCGTCCGTCATCGGGCGCGAGCGGGTCCCTCGGTACTCGCGAGGATCTCGGCCAGGTGCATCGTCCGCACGCCGGTGCGCTGGCGCGAGAGCGCGCCGCCGATGTGCATGAGGCACGAGTTGTCCGCCGCCGCACAGACCTCGGCCCCCGTGTCGAGGATGGCCCTCACCTTGTCGGACAGCATCGCCATCGACGTATCGGCGTTCTTGACCGAGAACGTCCCTCCGAACCCGCAGCACTCGGTGGCCTGCGGCAGCTCGCGCAGCTCGACACCCCGCACCGAGCGCAGCAGTCGCAGCGGCTTCTCGCCGAGCGCGAGCATGCGCAGACCGTGACAGGTCGGGTGATAGGTGACGCGGTGCGGGAAGAACGCTCCGACGTCCTCGAGCTCGAGGCGGTCGACCAGCAGCTCGGTGAGCTCGACCACGCGGGGCCGGAGAGCCTCGACCTCCGCCGCCAGGGTGGGGTCGCCGGAGAGCTCGGCCACCCGCGGGTAATAGTCGCGCACCATCGCGACGCAGGACGCCGACGGCGAGACCACCAGCTCACTGTCGCCGAACGCGCGCACGAAGCGGCGGACCAGCGGGATCGTCTGCGCGGCATAGCCGGTGTTGAAGTGCATCTGCCCGCAGCAGGTCTGCTCGAGCGGGAAGTCCACCGCGACACCCAGCCGCTCGAGCAGTGACACCACCGCGCGCCCCGTCTCGGGAAAGAGCGTGTCGTTGAAGCATGTGATGAACAGCGCCACTCGCGATGGCGCCGTGTGGGTCGGCTCTAGCGGATGATCGGGCCGGGCGGGCGTGATTCGCTCCGGGGGGGCTTGCGGACGAGCTCTGACATCAGTCTCCCGCGCTCAGTCTGCCAGCGATCACGCCGGAGGGCGCGGACCAGTTCGGCGACCGGTCCTGATCGCCGGATCGGCCGGCGATCAGGCCCGAGCCCGATGCGGAACCAGCGCAGGCTCAGGCGGCGAGCCGGCGGCGCGCCTTCTGCACCGAGGGCAACGCGGCCTTGGCCCGCGCGAGCGGGCGCGCCCGCAGATCGACGCCGGCGGGCTTGGCGGCGATCGTGATCTCCTCGCCGGTTGCCGGGTTGCGGCCCTTGCGCGCCTTCGTGGCCGGCTTGACGCGGACCGTGAGCTGGACGAGGCCGCCGATGCGAACCTTCTGGGCGTTCCCGAGCTCCTCGAGCACGACCTCCTCGAACGCCGCGAGCAGCCGCTTCGCCTCGGCCCGGCTGATATCGGCGCGATCGGCGACGGCAGCCGCCAGTTGTGTCTGCGTTAGGGACAAGGAGACTCCTTCACGATGGAACGGTGGGACGCAGCGCCGCTATTGAACCTGCCCCGGCGGACAGTTCGCTCCGCGCCAACGCGTCGGCCGGCCGGGCGGGCGACCGGAAACCGCCGCCCTCCCCGGTCGACGGACGTACGGTATGCGACCATCGGCGAGGATGAAGCCCAACCGCTCGATCCCGCCGGCCACCGTCATCCCCGTTCTCATCTATCCGGACGTGCGAGAGGCCGTGGCGTGGCTGGGCACAGCGTTCGGATTCGTCGAGCGGGTGCGGATCGGCGAGGGCCACCGGTCCCAGCTCGCCGTCGGTGACGGTGCGGTGATCGTGGGCGACGTGCGCCATGACCGCCGCCCACCCCGAGCGGGCGAGATCACACACGCCGTGATGGTGCGCGTGGACGACGTCAACTCGCACTGCGAGCGTGCCCGGGCCGAGGGCGCCCGGATCGTCAAGGAGCCGACCGATTTCGAATACGGCGAGCGGCAGTACACCGCCGAGGACCCGGCCGGCCACCAGTGGACGTTCTCCGAGACGCTTGCCGATGTCGCGCCCGAGGAGTGGGGCGGGACCTCCGTGACCTCGGGCTGATCGCACTTCTCGCCTGCGATCGCGTCGATCGCAGAGTTGCAGTCCCCGCGGCTGGCCGCTCCGCCACGCTGGCGCCTGCCGGAGACTGCGTAGCATCCGGCTCCGTGAGCAATCCGCTGTTCGCGCGCTTCTTCCACCGCTGTTGCGGGCGTGACCGTGGGCGTGGCGAGCGCGAGCTGCGCCGCGAGCTGCTGTCCGAGGCGCGCGGTCGGGTGGTCGAGGTGGGCGCCGGCAACGGGATCAACTTCCAGCATTACCCGGCAACGGTCACCGAGCTGATCGCGGTCGAGCCGGAGCCTTATCTCCGTGGTCAGGCCGAGCAGGCCGCGACCCGCGCCCCGATCCCCGTTGAGGTCGTTCCCGGGGTCGCCGGCGCGCTGGAGCTCTCCGACGACTCGGTGGACGTCGTGGTCGTCTGCGGCGTCCTCTGCTCGGTCCCGGATCAGGGCGCGGCGCTGACCGAGTTCAAGCGGGTGCTCCGACCCGGCGGCGAGCTGCGCTTCTACGAGCACGTGCGCTCCCGGCGACCCGCCTTCGCCGCCTGGCAGCGACGCGTCGACGGCGTCTGGTCGCGGATGATGGGCGGCTGTCACACCGATCGCGAAACGCTGCAGGCGATCGCCGAGGCCGGCTTTCGCCTCGAGCGCTGCCGCGGCTTCGGCTTCCCACCGGCCGCCCGGGCGTACCCGGTGGCGCCGCGGGTCCTGGGGCTCGCGCGGGTGGACTGACTGACCAACGACGTGAAGGCGCGGGCGGCGTGAGCGGTATGGTCAGCGCCCGTGGCGCTGATTCCCTACGCCGGCGAGGACGCACAGGACGACCGCGTGCGGGCGCTCGTCGCGCGGTTGCCCGAGCCGCACATCAACCTGTTCACGATGCTCGCCAACGCACCCGCGCTGGCCGGGCCGACCCTGCGCCTCGGCGAGGCGATCCTGACTCGCAGCGACCTCGATCCCGTCCTGCGCGAACTGGTGATCCTGCACTCCGCTCGGCTCACCGGGACCGAGTACGAGTGGGTGCAGCACGAGGCGATCGCCCGGCTGATCGGCGTCGGCGAGGAGAAGATCGAGGCCGTTGACCGGGGCGAGATCGGTGAGGGTCCGTTCGATCGGCGTGAGACGCTCACGCTGACACTTGTCGGGCAACTGCTCCCGGCGGGCACGCCGGAGCCCGAGCTGGTGGCGACGACCGCGTCTGAGCTCGGGCGGGCGGAGCTGATCGAGGTGCTGATCGTGGCGGGCTATTACGCGATGCTCGGGGGCGTGATGCGGACGGTTCAGCTCGACGTCGACAGCGTGTTGGACAAGGGCATGATCGATCGCGACCGGCTCACCGGCGGCGGGACCTGAGCAGGCGGATCGGACCCGGTATGGAGCCGCCGCTGAGCCTGGGGGTCGTCGCGACCTCGCGCAAGCCGGATGAGCATCGGGTGGCCATCCACCCCGGCCACCTGGAGCGTATCGCCCCCGATCTGCGACGCCGCATCTTCCTCGAGCACGGTTACGGGCAGCCCTTCGGCGTCACCGACGATGAGCTCGCGACCCAGGTCGGCGGGCTCCTCTCGCGCGAGCGGCTGCTCGAGCAGTGCGACGTGGCGGTGATTCCCAAGCCCGAGCTCGAGGACCTGCAGGCGCTTCGGCCCGGGCAGGTCCTGTGGGGATGGCCCCACTGTGTCCAGGATGAGGCGCTGACCCAGATCGCGATCGACCGGCGGCTGACGCTGATCGCCTGGGAGGCGATGAACCACTGGACCCACGAGGGCAACTTCAGCCTCCACGTGTTCCACAAGAACAACGAGCTGGCCGGCTACTGCTCGGTACTGCACGCTCTGGCGCTGCTGGGCACGACCGGGGCCTACGGACGGCGGTTGCGGGCCTCGGTGATCAGCTTCGGCGCCACGGCCCGCGGCGCCGTGACCGCGCTGTTCGCGCTCGGAATCCACGACGTGACGGTGTTGACGCATCGCAGCGTCTCGGCCGTCGCCGCGCCGATCGCGCCGGCGCGCCTGGTCCACTACGACCGCGACCCGGCGCGACGAGGCCGCACGCTCGCGCTGAACCGCCCCGTGAGCGAATCGGTGGCCGAGTTCCTCGCCGAGCACGACATCGTGGTCAACTGCATCCTCCAGGATACGGACGAGCCGCTGATGTTCGTGATGGACGACGAGCTCGAGCTGTTCCGGCCGGGGAGCCTGCTGATCGACGTCTCCTGCGACGAGGGCATGGGCTTCGAGTGGGCGCGCCCGACCTCGTTCGCCGATCCTATGTTCACCGTCGGCACCGGCGTTCACTACTACGCCGTCGACCACAGCCCGTCATACCTGTGGGACTCCGCCACCTGGGAGATCAGCGAGGCGCTGATCCCGTTCGTCGGCACCGTCATGTCGGGCGAGGAGTCGTGGGACGAGGAGCAGACGATCCGGCGCGCGATCGAGATCCGCGGCGGCGTGGTGCAGAACCCACGGATCCTGTCCTTCCAGTCCCGGGCGGCGACGTATCCCCACGCGAGGCAGTGATCTGACCGACGGCCGGCCGATGAGCTCCTTCCGGCTCGACCCGGCTGCCGCCGCCGACGCGGCGGCGGTGACCGAGGTCGTCGTGGCGCTCGAGAAGTCGCTCTACGGCCGGACTACGTTCTCGCAGGCCGATCTGGAGGAGGAGTGGTCGGAACTCGATCTCGAGCAGGATGCGCGCGTGCTCCGCGACGGCGGCCGCATCGTCGGCTATGGGCTGATGCGGGAGAGCGGCGGTCTCGGCCGCGCCGAGGGGTACGTCCATCCCGACGCGCACGGGCGCGGGATCGGGATGCTGATCGCGACCGGGCTCGAGGAGGATGCGGCTCGCCGCGGCGCACGAACGATCAAGAACAGCGTCCTCGAGGCCGATTCGGCCGCCCGGAAGCTGCTCGAGTCGCTCGGCTACGGCGCTGTGCGCGTGTTCCGCGAGCTGCGCATCGAGCTCGAGGCGCCGCCGGCCCCGCCCGAGTGGCCGCAGGAGCTGCACGTGGTCGCGTTTGACCCCGAGCGTGACGCGGCCGCATTCCACGCCGCGCACCAGGAGGCGTTCGCGGACCACTGGGACTACGTGCCGCGCGACGCCGAGTCGTGGTCGAGGAGCCATCTTGGGAGCGAGCGCTTCGACCCGACGCTCTGGTGCGTCGTCCGCGCGGGGGGCGAGATCGCCGCCGGGACGATCTGCACGGGCGACACGTACGGCGGCGGCTGGGTCCACACGCTGTTCACGCGCCGCCCGTGGCGCCGGCACGGCGTGGGCGCGGCGCTCCTCTCCGACGCGTTCGGGCGCTTCTGGGAGCGCGGCGAGCGGCGCGTCGGGCTCGGCGTCGACACCGCGAGCGACACCGGCGCGTTTCGCCTCTACGAGCGCGCCGGGATGGCCCCCCTGCTCGGCTGGGTCATGTACGAGAAGAAGCTCGGCGACGCCCGGTGAGCTGGGCGGGCCGAGGTCCGAAGGCCGTCCGAGCGGGCCGCGACCCAAGTGCGTTAGCCTGACGACGGTGAGCGATCTGATCGCATCCGCGGCGGTGGGGTACGCCGACGAGCATACGACGCCGTTCGCGGACCAGCTGGCCGCCGCCGCCGCGTGGACACAGGGCAACACCTCGTCGCCGCAGATGATGAGCGGGCTCGCGGAGGCGAGGCTGCTCGAGGCGCTGATCGTCACGGCCGGCGCGCGCCGCGTGCTCGAGATCGGGACCTTCACGGGAGTCGGCGCGCTGACGATGGCCGCAGCACTGCCCGCGGACGGACGCGTCACGACCCTCGAGGTCGACGAGGACAACGCGGCCGCAGCCCGCCGGCACATCGACGCCAGCCCGCACGGCGATCGCGTGGAGCTGATCGTCGGTGACGCGCTGAGCACCATCGCCGGTCTCGCGGGTCCGTTCGACCTCGTCTATATCGACGCGTGGAAGGCCGACTACCCCGCCTATTACGACGCCGTCCTGCCGAAGCTCGCCGAACGCGGAGTGATCGTCGCCGACAACCTGTTCCGTGCCGGCGCCGCGCTCGACCCGACCGCCGGCGACGACGGCACGGTCGGCATTCGGGAGTTCGCACGCAGGGTTCAGGCCGATGAGCGGATGCACAACGTGCTGCTGACGATCGGCGACGGCGTCATGCTCGCCTGGCACCGGCCGGGCTGAGCGCACGACGTCTGACGCCTCGAGACCTAGCCGGAGACGATCCGCGCCGGGGCCGTGCGCTGATCACGTGCGGCCCGGCCGGGACGGCAGCCCCTGACGGCGGGCCTGTGCCTCCGACCCGGCATCGAAACGCGTCGAGGGCGACGATCATCCCCCGGGGCGGGGGTCAGGCCTCGTCCTCTTCGAGGACGCCCTCGGCGTCGCCGGCCGAGATCTCGGCGTCGAGCATGGGGTCATCGTCCGAGCTCAGATCCACGTCCTCGAGCTGTTCGCCGGCTTCGAGGTCTGGGTCCTCCTCCTCGACCTCTTCGGTCGAGGCTTCGACGGTCTCGCCTTCGTGCTCGGTCGATTCGTCGGCCGCGGCGCCGTCGGTGGCGCGCACGCCGGAGAGGTCGATGCCGAGCTCCTCAGCCGCCCGCAGGAGGTCATCGTCCTCCTCGCGCATCTCGGCCCGCTCGCCCTCCTCGGAGACCACGTTGACGTCGAGCGCCAGCGACTGCATCTCCTTGAGCAGCACCTTGAACGACTCCGGGATCGACGGCTCGGCGATGTTCTCACCCTTGACGATCGCCTCATACGCCTTCACCCGCCCGACCGTGTCATCGGACTTGATCGTCAGCATCTCCTGCAAGGTGTACGCCGCGCCATACGCCTCCAGCGCCCACACCTCCATCTCACCGAACCGCTGACCACCGAACTGCGCCTTCCCACCCAACGGCTGCTGAGTGACCAGCGAATACGGACCCGTCGAACGAGCATGAATCTTGTCATCGACCAGATGCAACAACTTCAGGATGTACATGTAGCCAACCGTCACCTGCTCCTCAAACGGCTCACCCGTCCGACCGTTGAACAACGTCAGCTTCCCGGACGCCTGCTCACCCAGCCGGCGCTTCTTGTCGACATCCATCCGGATCAGGCCCTCGGAGTCGGTGTGCTCGTCCTGCCAGCGCACGAGCGCCTCATCGACATCGGCGACGGTGGCGCCGTCGAACACCGGCGTGGCCACGTACACCTTGCCCAGCTGCTTGTCGGCGCGGTCAGAGCCGCCGTTGCTCTCGACCTGCTTGCGGGCCTCCGAGCCGTCCGCGTACCAGCCGTTGGCGGCCACCCACCCGAGATGGGTCTCCAGGATCTGCCCCAGATTCATCCGGCTCGGCACCCCGAGCGGGTTCAGGATCACATCGACCGGCGTGCCGTCCTCCAGGAACGGCATGTCCTGCTCATCGACGATCTTCGAGATCACACCCTTGTTGCCATGCCGGCCCGCGAGCTTGTCACCCTCAGCGATCTTGCGCTTCTTGGCCACGAACACACGCACCAAATCATTCACACCCGGCGGCAGATCATCACCCTCATCACGACTGAACGTCTTGACATCGATCACCACACCACCCTCACCATGCGGCACCTTCAACGACGTATCACGAACCTCACGCGCCTTCTCCTTGAAGATCGCCCGGATCAGCTTCTCCTCCGCCGTCAACTCCGTCTCACCCTTCGGCGTCACCTTCCCGACCAGCAGATCCCCGGACTGCACCTCAGCCCCGATCCGCACGATCCCCCGATCATCGAGATTACGCAACGACTCCTCCGAACGATTCGGAATATCACGCGTGATCTCCTCATCACCCAACTTCGTCGTCCGAGCGTCGATCTCATACTCCTCAATATGAATCGACGTCAACTCATCATCCTTCACCAACCGCTTGGACAAGATGATCGCGTCCTCGAAGTTGTAACCCTCCCACGACATGAACGCCACCAACAAATTCTTACCCAACGCCATCTCACCCATATCAGTCGCCGAACCATCAGCCAACACCGCACCCACAGGAACCTCAGCCCCCACATCCACAATCGGCTTCTGATGAATCAACGTCCCCTGATTCGAACGCATGAACTTCTGCAACTCATACTCGTCCTGTCCGTCCTTGGTGTCGACGACGATCCGCTCGGCGTCAACGTAGGAGACGGTGCCGGCGGCACTCGCGACGGCGACGTCGCCGGTGTCGACCGCGGCGCGGCGCTCCATCCCGGTCCCGATGACCGGTGCGTCGGTGACCAGCAGCGGCACCGCCTGGCGCTGCATGTTGGAGCCCATCAGCGCCCGATTGGCGTCGTCATGCTCCAGGAACGGGATCATCGCCGTCGCCACCGACCAGATCTGCTCCGGCGAGACATCGATCAGATCCACGTCCCGCGGGCCGACCGTCACGTACTGACCGGCCTGCGTGCGGCACAGGATCTCGCCGTCCAACAGCTTGCCCGCGTCGTCGACCGGCGTGTTGGCCTGGGCGATGATCTGGTCCTCCTCCTGGTTGGCGTCGATGCGGACGACCTCGTCGGTGACGCGGCCGTCCCTGACCACCAGGTACGGAGTGGTCACGAACCCGTATTCGGAGATCTCCGCGTAGGAGGACAGCGACCCGATCAGGCCGATGTTCGGACCCTCCGGCGTCTCGATCGGGCACATCCGCCCGTAGTGCGTCGGGTGCACGTCGCGCACCTCGATCGGCGCCCGCTCCCGGGTCAGACCGCCCGCACCGAGGGAGTTCAGCCGGCGGCGGTGGGTGAGGCCGGCCAGGGAGTTGGTCTGGTCCATGAACTGCGACAGCTGGCTGGAGCCGAAGAACTCCTTCAACGCCGCCACCACCGGCCGGATGTTCACGATCGTCTGCGGCGTGATCGTGTCCGCATCCTCCGTCGTCAAACGCTCACGCACCACCCGCTCCATCCGATACAGACCGATCCGGAACGCCTCCTGGATCAACTCACCAACCGTCCGCAACCGACGATTGCCGAAATGCTCGTACTCATCCAGATGATCCTGAATCGGCTCACGCGGCATCGTCGACGCCTCAGCCGCATAGTCCTTGACCTCAGCATCCGGCTCCTCCGGCATCCCCAACAACCGCGGCAACGACACCAACTCCTTCACCAAAGCGATGATGTCGTCATGCGTCAACGTCCGCGTATCCAAATCAATATCCAACCCCAAACGCGAATTCAGCTTATACCGACCAACCCGAGTCAAGTCATAACGCTTGGGATCAAAGAACAACTGATGCAACAACGCCTTCGCCGCATCAATCGACGGCGGCTCACCCGGACGCTGCTTCTTGAACAACTCAATCAGCGACCCCTCCTCACTACGAGTCACCTCCGGATCAGAATCCACCGTATTCCGGATATACAACGAATTCCCAAACAGCCCCAAAATCTCCTCATCCGACGCATACCCCATCGCCCGCAACAACACCGTCACCGGCAACTTCCGCTTACGATCGATCCGCACATACACGCGGCCCTTCTTATCAATCTCCAACTCCAACCACGACCCACGCGCCGGCATCAAATTCGCAATGAAAACCTGCTTCTCCCGATCCTTCGGCTCCATCACATACGCCCCCGGCGAACGCACCAACTGCGTCACCACCACCCGCTCCGTCCCATTGATGATGAACGTCCCCCGCTCCGTCATCCACGGAAAATCACCCATGAACACCGACTGCTCACGAATCTCGCCCGTCTCACGATTGATAAACGCCACCGTCACCGTCAACGGCCGCGCAAACGTCAAATCCTTCTCACGACACTGCTCCAAACTCGCCACCGGCTCATCAAACGTGAACTCCCCAAACTGCACCGCCAAATTCCCGGTGTAATCCTCAATCGGCGAGATGTCATCAATCGTCTCCCGCAGACCACCCCCAACAGGATCAGTCAACCACGCAAACGACCGACGCTGAATACCAATCAAATTCGGAACTTCAAGAACCTTGTTCAAACGCGCAAAACTACGGCGCGTCCGGGGGGCGTGAGCGGATGCCAAGACGGCGACTCCTTCGAACGGTCGGAGGGAGCGGACTGGAGGCTGACTGAGCCTGAGCAGCTCAGAGCAAGCGCGCCAGCAAAATAGCACACGGCATCATGCCGAGTGAAGGTTTTCAGCTCTCACGGACCCCGCCCCGAGCGACCGCGTATGTGGCGCGGTTGCCGGCCAGATGTGGGCGGCTACGACTATCGGCTGGCTCCGAGTCTAGCGGGTGATCCACGGTCGGGCAAGGACCCGGCGCGTCGGCGTTCGCTTCGGAGACTTGCCGATATGCAATCAGCCAACTGTATGCTGCGCAGACAGTTCTTGCCAAACCCGTCGAAAGGAGGGAACCGATGCCATCTGAGGAGATGCCCCCGCTTCCGCCGGGGCTCGACCTGCTCTGGGGCCGTCGGGGTGGCGGCACGCGTGGCCCCAAGCCCGGGTTGTCAGTCGATGGCATCGTCGAGACCGCGGTCGCGGTCGCTGACGCCGAGGGGCTCGGCGCGGTCTCGATGGCGCGCGTCGCCCAGCAGCTCGGCTACACCACGATGTCGCTGTACCGCCACGTCACCAGCAAGGAAGAGCTCCTTCAGCTGATGTGGAACGCGAGCGCACAGGGCGCGGAGGAGCTCGAGCTGGAGGGTGAGGGTTGGCGGGACAGGCTGCGGACGTGGGCGATGGTCCAGCGCCACATGCTCGACCGTCATCCCTGGATCACCCAGATGCCGATGGCCGCGCCGCCGATGGCGCCGAACTCGCTGACCTTCGTCGAGAAGGGACTCGAGGCGCTCGACGCCAGCGGCCTGCCCGACGCCGACAAGCTGCGCGTGATCGGGCTGATCAGCTCATACACCCTGAGCGAGGCCCGCATGGCCCACGATGCCGCCTCCGTAAATCAGCGCAGCCCGACCGACGGCGGCCGACCCCTGCCGAGCTGGACCTTCGAATCGCTCCTGCGAGAGCTCGTCGACCAACGCGCCTACCCACGCCTGCACAAGATCGCCTGGTCGAAGGAGATCGGCGAGGACCCCTCCGGCTTCGACGAGCACGAGGAGTACCAGTTCGGCCTCGACCGCATCCTCGACGGCGTCCAGGCCCTCATCGACCAATCCCGACGGTGACCCTGGTCGGCCCCCCGCTCCGACCCGGGACACAGATACCGCGACGGCGCCCCTGGGTGAGCGATTCCACGGGGGGCCGTGTGTGCGCGTTTCCGCGGACGGTCGAGCCGTCGACCGCCCCGATGCACCGGATTGCAAGGGTGAAGAAGTCGCCAAACCAGCGCCGCGAAACCGACGTTGCGCGCCTAAGCGCCTCACACAGGCGCTTACCCGCCCAAGAACCCATCGGGTCGGATCGATTTGTCGAGATCAGCACCGCCGTCCTCGGAGCCGCCCAGCCGACCGGAGCGCTCACGTGCCCAAGAAGAGCCGGATCGCGTCACCCGTGCCCCTGTTGCACGATCGCGCGATCGTCGCAGCCTCGATTCAGTGATGTCGGAAGCGGCATATGATTTTTCGGGTGACTGCGGACGATGTGCTCGAGCATGCGCAGCGACTGGCGCGCGGATACCTCAACGGCGTCGGCGACCGCCGCGTCGGAGGCTCCGATCCGGGAGGCCTGCGCCGGGCGATCACCGATGAGGGCGAGGATCCGGTGCTCGTGCTCGACGAGTTGGCAGCCGACGCCGACCCGGGGTTGGTGGCCTCAGCCGGCCCGCGCTACTTCGGGTTCGTCGTCGGGGGCTCGCTGCCGGTGGCGGTCGGCGCGGACTGGCTGGTCTCGGCGTGGGACCAGATGTCCGGCATGCATGTCTCCGCGCCGGCGGTCGCGGTCGCAGAGGACGTGGTGGCAGGCTGGGTGCTTGACCTGCTGGGCCTTCCCGAGAGCGCCGGCGTCGGGTTCGTGACGGGTGCACAGATGGCCAACTTCACCTGCCTGGCCGCCGCTCGGGGCTCGCTCCTCAGGCGGGCGGGGTGGGATGCCGACGCGCAAGGATTGTTCGGCGCGCCGCCAATCCAGGTGTTCGTCGGTGAGGAGGTGCACGTGACGCTGACGCGGGCGTTGCGTTTCCTCGGGCTCGGCCACGATCGGGTAACCCGGGTGCCCGTCGACGCCAATGGCGCAATCGATCCTGGGGCTCTCCAGGACGCCTTGCGGGGCGCCGCCCGACCGGCGTTGGTCTGCGCGCAGGCAGGGAACGTGAACACCGGCGCCTGCGACCCGCTGGGCCCAATCGCGGATGCCGCGAGCGAGCACGGCGCCTGGCTTCACGTCGATGGCGCGTTCGGCCTGTGGGCGGCGGCCTCGCCCCGTTACGAATACCTCGTAGCGGGCCGAGAGCGCGCCGACTCGTGGGCGGTCGATGCACACAAGTGGCTCAACGTCCCGTACGACTGCGCGCTCGCGATCGTCAAATCTCGCGAGACAATGTCCCAGGCGCTGGGGCTAAGCGCCGCCTATCTAGCTCGGACCGAGCAGCGCGAGCCGGCCGAGTTCGTACCCGAGGCGTCGCGCCGGGCGCGGGCGATCCCCGTCTACGCAGCACTGCGCACGCTTGGCCGGCACGGAGTCGCGAAGCTCGTCGACCGCTGCTGTGCCAACGCGACGCTGATGGCCGCTCTACTCGGAGACGGTGGCTTGGAGGTGATGAACGAGGTGGTGCTCAACCAGGTCCTCGTGGCCAGCTCCCCGGAGCATCTCGCCCGCATCCAAGCAGACGGCACGTGCTGGATTGGCGGCACGACTTGGCGAGGGCGCCACGCGCTGCGCCTGTCGTTCTCGAACTGGTCAACAACCGATGCCGACGTCCGGCGCTCCGCGCAGGCGATCCTCGACACCGTCTAACCGCGTCGTTGCTCGAGCAGTGAGCGTCCCATTGGTTGGCAGTGCAGGCCGGCTCCCTCGGCGTTGGTGAACGTGGCCAGCAGCTTGGGTCCGCGCACCATGTCGTAGAGCTGCTGTGATTGTCCGGGCCAGAACTGTTCGCCTTCGGGGTCGGTGATCATGATCGGGGCGTTGATCTGCTTGACGAGGTCGCCGAGACGGTACTGCTCGGCGGTCTTGAACGTTGCGTAGCGGCGAGGTTGGCGGAGAGATTGGCGGTGACTGGGACAGGACACAGGAGCAGGCCGCAAAGACTTGGTTGTCGCTGATCCATCCGGGCCCTCCTTCGTTGTGGTTCCTTGGCAGGTCCACACATTCGCGTGACGCTCGGCTCCGCGCGCCCGGTCACGGCTCTGGTTCCGCGAGGTACGGCTCGATCCAGCCCCGGTATGAGCCGATGAAGTCGCGAGCTGTGTCCCGCACGAGGATCGCCGCGCGATGCACATCGCCAGCGGGCGTCTGGACATAGCTGTGCTCGATGCGTGTCCGCGCGTTCTGCGCCTGGACCAGCCGGCTGCAGAGCCTCGCGGTGATGATCTTGGCGTCGCGCATGGCCTCGAAAGTGGTCTGCGTCGCCGACCCATGGGTGTCCGCTGGTCTCCGCACGGCCGCGAGCTTGACGCCGGCCTCGGCGAGCTCGCCCACGTAGTTCTGCACGCGCCCGAGAGCTCGCTCGACCGCCTGCACGCGGTTGTACGCGTCCATGTCCTCCGAGGTGTTGTACGCCGCCTTGAACTGCTGGAGGTCGAAGTCCGTCCCGAAGCTCGCCATCGCGTGCTCCAGGGCTGCGTACTGCCGCGGCAGGTCCTCGAGGTGACGGACGATCGCAAGCCGCCAGCGCTTCGTGTCCACGGGCCTGGCGTCGGGATCCGGCATCGTCACGGCGCCAGCATGCCGTCAAGGCCGGCGAGGGCAGCCTCGGTGCGCTCCGCGTTTCTGAGACGACCCGTCCGTCGCAGGCTCGGCTCCCGGCCGCGAAGGCGTGGCCACAGCCCTTCGCGGTCGACGAGCACCCGCCCGTCGGCGATCACGTCGGCGAGGAATGACGGTTCGCTCTCTGCGTCCTCAAGGCGGACCACGTCAACACCGCGCCCCGTCGCCGCCGTGAGCTTGGTGGCCAGCTCGACAACCCGCTCCAGGTCTGGATCACGAAGAGCCACGAGCACGTCGACGTCGCTTTCCTGAGCCGCAGTACCTCTGGCCACCGATCCGAAGAGCAGGGCGAAGCGGACGTTGTGCTCGGTGCGCAGTGCTGCCCTCAGAGCCGAAAGCAGCTTCCACGAGCGACGCACGTACTCCCGCTCGGACAACGAGATGTCCAGCGTCCGCGGCGATGGCCGAATGGCACGAAGGCCGCCTTCCGCGACCGCGCGGCGAAGCGTGCGTTCATGCACACCAACCTCACGAGCCAAGAGGGCCAGGTCGGTCATGAGTCCATTATAGACCAGGCATGTGTCCAACTTACCATAATCATGTGTCCAATCAGGACTGCCGCCTACCGATTCCAGCCGGCGCCCCGCCGTACGCCTGGGCGCGACGCCGACTGCTGACCGGTTGTGACCTGGCGTTGAAGCCGGCCGGCACGTGATGGTGAAGTGTGGTGCGTCCACGCCTTGTGCTTTGCCCGTGGGGGCCTGAGACTGGGTTGTGTCCGGAGTGCGGCCCTCGACGAGGCACGATGTATCCCATTGACCTGCAGGCACTCCGGCCAGAGAGGCGGTAGTCATGGCCATCGGACCCGTTCAGCTCATCGTGGTGGGTTTCAAGCACCCGGACTTCCACGGTCAGATCATCGAGGAGCTCCAGCGACTGCACGACTCCGGAACCGTCCGCGTGATCGACGCGCTCGCCGTGCACAAGGACGCCGACGGCGGGATTGAGGTCGCGCACCTCAGCAACCTGAGCCGGGATGAGGCGATCGAGGTCGGCAGCACCGTCGGCGCCCTTGTTGGTCTCGGGATCGCCGGTGAAGAGGGCGCCGAGGTCGGCGCAGAAGCGGGCGCCGAGGCAGCCGCCGACGGCGCGGAGTTCTTCACCGACGAGGAGGCGTGGGATGTCGTCGAAGACATCCCCAACGACTCGGCCGCGGCGCTGATCCTGCTCGAGCACCACTGGGCGGTCCCGCTCCGCGACGCGATCGGCGCCGCCGGCGGTTTCCGGATCAGTGACGGATTCATCAGCCCGCTCGACCTGGTCGAGATCGGACTCGTCTCCGCCGAGGAAGCCGAGGCCCTTCACGCCGCCGAGAACTCGGCGCCGGCAAGCTAAACCCAACCCAGGAGGAACATCATGTTCGGATCTCGCAGAGTGGCCCGCCGCACGTCTCGACGCGTCGCCCGCCGCCGGTAACCGGCTCGCCTGATCTCGGCCGAGGTCACACCAACCACGGCCGAGATCACGCCCCGACTGGGCCGGCGGAATGAGGCGACCCACATCAGCATCGGACTGATGCCAAGACCATCACAGGATCTCCTCATGACAGCGCTGCCGAGGCCGGTGGCACGCGCCGTCAGAACAGCGAAGCGCGTGGTTATCTGCGGCGGTGGGGTCGCCGCGATCGAGGCGCTGCTGGGCCTGCGGGGGCTGCTCGGATTGTCGGCGCGCGTGGACGTGATCGCTCCCAACGCGCGGTTCGTCTATCAGCCCCTCGCGGTGGCGGAGCCGTTCGGGCTCGCGCACACGAGCGTGTTCGAACTCGCCGCCGTCGCCGCTGAATACGGCGCAGAGTTGCACGTCGCGTCCCTTGAATCCGTCGACTCGGGCCGGCGGCGTATCGCCCTTAGCGGCGGAGAGACCATGTCGTACGACAGCCTGATCGTCGCGGTCGGGGCGCGGCGCTGTGCGTGGCTCCCGGGAGCGCTGCAATTCACCGGCGCCGTCGATGTCGCGGCGTTTCAAGAGCTGCTTGCCAGGCTCGAGCGTGGGGATCTCGCGCGGGTCACCTTCGTGGCCCCCACCGGACCCGGTTGGGCGCTCCCGACCTACGAGCTGGCGCTGCTGACGGCGTCGTGGATCGCCGAGCAGCATCTGACCGGCATTGAGCTCACGATCGTCACACCCGAGCAAGAGCCACTCGCCACCTTTGGGCCCACCGCGAGCCGCGCCCTACGCGACGTGCTCGCCGACCGCGGCATCCGCCTCCACGCGAGCGCCACAGCGGAAAGCATCATCCCCGGCGCTCTTCGGCTCGCCTCGGGCGCGACGATCCCGGCCGACCAGGTGGTGGCGCTCCCCAAGCTCGAGGGACCGGGCCTGCCCGGGCTTCCAGCCGATGACCTGGGGTTCATCGAGATCGACGAACACGCGCGGGTCGTCGGACTCGATGACGTCTACGCCGCCGGCGATGCGACCGATTTCCCGATCAAGCAGGGCGGCATCGCGACGCAGCAGGCCGACGCCGCCGTCGAGATGATCGCCGCGCGCGTCGGTGCTGGAGTCAGGCCTGCAGCATTCCAGCCGCTGCTCCGCGGGATGCTGTTGACAGGCATCGCGCCGACCTACCTGCGCTCGGCCGTAACCGAACAGGCCGCCGACGCGGGCGAGCTCGCCGAGACCCCACTGTGGTGGCCACCGACCAAGATCGCCGGACGCTACCTCGGACCCCACCTGGCCGCAACAGTGCGGCCCGCGGGGCGCGGCTTGCCCGGAGAGCGGCCAACCGGTGGAGGCGATCCGCCGGAGCTTCACCCAGGACACAGTGAAGCCCGCGAACTCGCACTGAGCTTCGCGCTGGCCGACGCGAACCACGAGGACTACAACTCCGCGCTCCGCTGGCTCGAGGTTGTCGAACGGCTCGAAGGAGTCCTCCCGCCCGGCTACCCCGAGAAACGCACCGAGTGGATCCGCCGCGCCCACGCCTGACTCTAGATTGACGCCATGGGCGGGGACGGAGCTCGTCCGGGGTGATCGCCGCCTGCCCCGAACGGGGCATCAATCGTCATTCGGTCCGTGAGTGTCATGCGGGCCGTCGCCGCACTCAGGACGACTGGGCCGCAACCCTGGACGTACGAACTGGCCCGCTCTCGGGGCCGGCCGCGCGTTCCGAGAGGAAATTGGACCCCAATTGGACCCCATCGCCGATATTTGACTCGATGCTGAGCCGGTGACAAACAGCGCTCTAGCAGGCACTTCTCGTAATCGGGGAGACAGGATTTGAACCTGCGACCGCCCGGCCCCCAGCCGGGTGCGCTACCAGACTGCGCCACTCCCCGTGGTCGGCCGATGATAACCGTCTCGGCCGGGGCGGTCAGTGACCCTCAGAGCGGGCGACGGGAATCGAACCCGCCCTCGGAGCTTGGAAGGCTCCTGTGCAACCACAACACTTCGCCCGCGGGCTACGGGCGGGATGGTACCCGCGTGGACCCGCACGGGTCAGCGCCCGGCGGGCGGGCGCTCCTCGGTCGGCACCCCGCCCTCGCCGGCGAGGTCGCGGGGCGGCCACGGGCCGCTCCAGTTGTCGAGCGCGCCGTCGATCGAGACGACGGAGCCCGAGAGCGACCGCCCGGCCGGCGAGGCGAGCAGGGCGACGAGCCAGCCGTACTCCTCGACGTCTCCCAGGCGCTGGAGGGGAACGGTGGCAGCGGCGATCTTCCACAGCTCGGCCGGGTACTTGCGCAGCGACTCGGTCGCGAAGCGGCCGATCGCCACCGCCGCGACCGAGACCCCGTCGGCGGCCCAGTCGGCGGCCAGCTCACGGGTGAGGGCCTCGACAGCCGCCCGCGCAGCGCCGGTGTGGGCCATGGCCGGCATGCCGTGATGGGGCGAGACGGTCACGTTGACGATCGTGCCGGCGCCGGCCGCGCGCATCGCCAGCTCGTGCGCCGCCTGACACATCGCGAGCGTGCCGCCGACGTTCAGTCGCTGGACCGCCCGCCAGCCCTTGACCGTGATCCCCTCTGCGGGCACGAAGTACTGGCCGCCGGCGTTGTTGAGCAGGAAGTCCAGGCGACCGTGGCGCTCGAGGGCCGTCCGCACGATCCGCTCCGCGTCGGCGCGCTGGCGGATATCGCCAGAGACCCACGAGCAGCGCTCGCCGATCGTCGCGGCGGTCTCGGACAGCACGTCCTCGCGCCGGCCGGCGATCAGCACCGAGGCGCCGCAGCGGGCAAGCTCGACCGCCGCCGCCTTGCCGAGGTTCGTCCCCCCGCCGGTGACCAGGGCGACCTGGCCCTCGAGCGCGCCGTCGCCGAAGATGCGCGACGGTACGGCGCCGAGCGGGCCCGGGCCCGGATCCGGCTCGCTCACCCCTACTCCCCCAGCACCTTGATCACGAGCCGCTTGGGTCGGCCGCCGTCGAACTCGCAATAGAAGATCGCCTGCCACGGCCCGAGGTCGAGGCGCCCGTCGGTGACCGGCACGATCACCTGATGATGGACGAGCAGATTCTTGAAATGGGCATCGCCGTTGTCCTCGCCCCCGCGATGATGACGGTAGTCGCCAGGGTCGGGCAGCAGCTCGCGCGCCACATCGTTGACGGGTGGCTGCCAGCTCGGTGGCGCGAGCTTGTCCAGCCACTCGAGCGCATCGGCCTGAATCCCCGGCTCGTCGTCGTTGATCCAGACGCCGGCGGTGATGTGCATCGCCGACACGAGCACCATGCCCTCGCTGATCCCGGCGTCGCGCACGGCCGCCTCGACGTCCTCGGTGATCCGCACGAACTCCCGTCGGCGCTCGGTGCGGAAGGTGCGGTAGACCGTGTGGGACGTCATCGGGGCCGAGATCGTACGCGCTTGCGCAGTCAGGAGCCGCGCAGACTCGGATCCCATCGTGGGGAAACGGATACCCGATGTAACGGACCACCTGAAGCTGCTCGCGGCTGCCACCCGGCGCTCGGCGCGCCACGAGGTGCGGGAATTGCCGCCTCGCTACGATGGCGCCCAAGTCCAGGGGGACTGGTGTATCGGTAACACGGTGGTCTCCAAAACCGCAACGCGAGGTTCGACTCCTCGGTCCCCCGTCAGCGGTGCGCCGCTCAGCGGTCTGCGCCGTCACTCAGCGATCCGCGCCGGCGGTGCCCGTCTCAGCGGGCGCCGCCACGTGTCGCTCGATGACCTCACGAAGCTGGGGCGCTGGGACAGCGCCGACCACGCGGTCGATCTCCTTGCCGTCACGGATGACGAGCAGCAGCGGGATGCCCTGGACGTTGTAGCGGGCCGAGGTTCCCGGAGCCTCGTCGACGTTGAGCTTGACGACCTTGAGCCGGCCGGCGAACTCGTGACCCATCCGCTCGACGACCGGTGACACCATGCGGCACGGGCCGCACCACGGGGCCCATAGGTCGACGAGCACCGGCACCGAGGCGGTGATCTCCTGATCGAAGCTGTCGGCGCTCGCCTCGACGATCCAGGGCAGCAGGGTGTGGCAGACGCTGCATCGCGGGACGCCGCTGGCAACCGGTCGGACCCGGTTCTTCGCCCCGCAGTTGGAGCACGCGATGATGGTGCCGTCACTGGCCATGAAGGTCTCCTACACGGTAGCGGGGGTCCGAGGGCGGCCACGTGCGGGCGGAGGGACTCGAACCCCCAAGAGCGTAAGCCCACCGGCACCTAAAGCCGGCGCGTCTGCCAGTTTCGCCACGCCCGCTGACGAGGGGATTCTAGGCCGGTCGCGAGTGGTCGGTTCGGGGCCGGGAAACTGCAGCACGCGTTCGGCCGAGAATGTATGGTCCGCGTTCGTGCCTCCTGTGCGCAACCTCCCGCCGGGCTACACGATCGCCTATCCGAACCGGGACAAGCCGGCCGCGAAGGCGACCAAACTGATCGTGATCCTGCTGCTGCTGATCTCGGTCGCGCTGATGCTGATCGTGACCATCGGGGGCTGGTCCAAGCTGCAGGGTCTGAAGCCGGTCAACTTCGTCTGGTGCATCGTCTACGTGCTGATCGCGATCTGGATCGCACGCTGGAACCGCGGGCTTCTGCCGATCGCCGCCGCGTTGGCGATCCTGCTGCTGATCGTGGCCGTCATCGCCGGGACCGGGTACAGCGGCACGAGCTGGTTTGACCGCAGCCATGCCGGGTTCGCTGCGGCACAGTCGATGTTCGGCGGCGCCGGCCTCAGCCCCGACACGCTCGGGCTGGTGACGCTGCTGATCGTGCCCGTGCAGGTGCTGCTGATCATCTTCGCGATGCGGGGGTTCTCGCAAGGCTGGAACGTCGAGGTCGAGGTGCCGATCGACGAGGCCAAGCGCCGGGGCGCGGGGCGCTCCGCGCCGCCGCCCCCCGAGCCCGCTGCGGCCTGACGGCAAGCCCACGCAGTACGGCGGGTGGGAGTCGAAATCAACATTGGGGGTTGGTCTCACCCGATCACCCCCGGATCTGGCTGGGTCTGGTCGATCCGAGTTGGTCTGAGTTGGTCTCAGATTGGTACCCGGATTGGTACCCGCTGGCGCGAATGCCTCGTTGACGAGATCGACTTCGTGGGCGCCGGGCGCGTAGTCGGCGTAGATCAGCGTGGTGCCGAAGTTGGCGTGACCCATCCACTCCTGCAGCGTGCGCATCGGGACTCCCGCCGCGGCCATCCTGGTGCCGAACGTGTGGCGCAGGTCGTGGAAGCGGACCTTGCGGACGCCCGCCCGCTGCAGGGCGCGCTGGTAGCTCTTGAGCAGCGCGTTGCCGTTCAGCGGCGCCCCAGTGCGCGGGTTGGCGAACACGAGATCGTTGTCCGCATTGAACGCGGACGCCTGATGGTGGCGGTCCAGCTCCCCGCCGAGCCTGTCGGCGAGCGGCACGGCCCGCGATCCGCGCTTGGATTTCGGTGTTTCCGAACTCGCCGCGCACGAGGTTGCGCCGGACGCGGATGCGCTGTGCGGTCCAGTCGATGTCCTGCCAGCGGAGCGCGAGCAGCTCGCCCTGGCGCATCCCGGTCATCACCGCGGTGAGGTAAATGACGCGCTGCACGCGGCCGTAGTCGTCGGCAGGGGTCGCCCGCAGCAGCGCCTCGATCTCGGAGGGCTCCAGGAAGCGGATGTCGCGGTCGTCGCGGGCCTGGGGGCGGTCGACGTAGCGGCATGGGTTCTCGGTCGCCCAGCCGCGCCTGCCAGCACCAGGGCGACGCCCAGCTCGACGCCCACGTCGCCGCCGCGATCGCCAAACCCACCGGCCGCGGGTGGCGCCTCGACAAGCTCGGGCGCGGGACTCAGATCGACGCGGTGATCTGCCTCGCGATGGCCGTCGAGCGCGCCAGCTACGTGTCCGAGGGGGTCAAGCTGCTGGCCTGGATCGGGTGACGACTGGCTCTCTCAGAGCCAGTCCCGGCGGCACTACCGGTCGTCTCAGAGCCGGTGCCGCAGACCGAACTACCTACCTGATCAGCTTGATGCGTGGCGCGGCCTTAGACGTCGCCGATGTCGTCGCCACCACGATCATCGGATAGCCGAGGGCGGTGACCTGATATGGAGCCTTATTCCTGGACTCGAAGCTGCAGCGGTAGCCCCCGACGTAGTAGATGGCCCCGTGTCCGCCCACCAATATGAGCCGAGGATGGATCGAGAGCGCCTGGCCGGTGATCGTGTAGTCCTTCTGCGCCAAGACGCCCTTCGGGAACCTCCAGGTCCGGCCCGGCTTCAGCGTGTGCGCGCAGTCGCCCTTGCGAAGCGGAAGTTTGGCGATCTTCTCGCACCTGACATTCCATTTGACCGACGCCTGCGCTGTAGTCGCAATCACAAGTGCAGCGAGTGCACCAGACGCTGCAGTGATGCAAATTCTCTCATGCCCTGGCCTTCCGTGGAGGTTTCGGGCTACGGTAGCACCGGTGCTGAGAGCACGGGAGGTCGTGTCTACCAGTGGTAGGACAACCCTACGTCGTGTGTGAAAAGCGCACCAGGGACCGGTCCTTCCTGGCGGCTCAAAGAACGGGTGCGGCGGGGCGGAGGGCCTGCTCGGCTTGCTCGTGGTGGGTGCGGCAGAGGGCGACCCCGCGCCTCGGGTCGTCGAGGTCTGCGCGTTGCTCGTACAGCGTGCGCAAGGGCACGATGTGGTGCGCCTCCAGTGCTGACGTGATCGCGCATCGGCGCCCGTCCTGCACCCATTGGCATTGATGCCCAGCACGTGCCAGCACTGCCTGCCTCCATCGCTCTTGCCGGCTCCCCTTGCGCCCGGGTGTGTGCGCCTTGCGTGGCTGATGTGTTGGGCAGTACGACCCATGGGTCAGCGCTCCGCACTCGATGCACGGGCGCCTGATTGGGCGCCTACCCACCTCCCTACCCGCCCTTGGTGTGCTCGGCGATCAGCGCTTCCGCCTCGTGGGCGAACGTCTCCAGGGGGCCCTGGGCGATCTCTCCCAGCGATGCGCGCACAGCAGCGCCAGCCTTGGCGGTCATGTGCTGGCCCACGATGCCGGGGTGGTGGACGTGCCGGGTGCGCTTCAGCCCGGTCCACGGATCGACCCACTCCAGCACGCCCTTGCCCTTGGCGTCGATCTAGTGCGGCGCTGTGCGGTGCTCCAGCCAGTGCGCGGTGCGGCTCGGGTTGCTGACCTTCGCTTCACATTCGCCGCTCAGGGTGCGGGTGACGCGTGATCGCCTCCACCTGAGACGCGTCAACCCTGTGTCCATTGGGTCTCTGATCCGGCGACGTCGTAGAGCCGATCGGTCCTGCCTCGACGATGGACTTGGCGGCTCGATCAGCGGCGCTCAACGTCGCCTTGCTGACGAGCCCTGAGAGGGAGCCGCCTTCGTAGCGGTGGTAGTAGTAGCTGGGCATCAGCCCATGATCGACCAAGTTGCGCCGACGCCGGGAAACGAAATTAGTACTCGATTGGTACCCGAGCCCCTGCCACAACGTCGTCGATGCTGCTGATCTGCAGGCCCCACCGGGCATCCGCGCTCGACGATGGCAGTACGGCGGGTGGGAGTCGAACCCACACGTCCTCTCGGACACCGGGACTTGAATCCGGGGCGTCTACCAATTCCGCCACCGCCGCTCAGGCGCGCAGTCTAGATCGACCCGGAGCCCGATGGCTAGCTCCGAGCATCCGGGCAAGCAGGTTCTCGGTCAGCCGGACCAGCCGCGGATCGGCGGCCCTGGGCGCGTCGGGTGACGTCGCGGGCAGCGGTGAGAGGCCGAGCTGCCACCCCATCGTGCCGGTCGAGAACACGAGCGCGCCCGATCTGGCGCGGTAGAGCGTCGTGTAGGTGCGATCGGACCCGGCCACCCGGCCCTGGCACACGGCGGCGCCGCCGCCGATCAGGTGCACCGGGGCGGGTGGCAACGGCGCGACCCGGTCGAGCTCGTAGCCGACGATCCCCGGCACGATCGCGTCGGCGGTGAATCCGGAGCCCTTGAACAGCCAGCGGGGTCGCAGGGTCGGCGAGGGCGACCAGCCGTAGTAGGCGTACACGGGCGGGCCGGGAAGGCGGCTCAGGCGCGGGGTGATGCAGTTCTCGTACACCGTGGCCGTGACCGAGGCCCCGGCGTCGGGGAAGCGCCCGGTCGGCGCGGCCCGGGCCGGGTCCAGCAGCGCTTGCTCCTTGTAGGCGATGATCACGTGGTCGGGGCGCCCGGCTTCGCTGGACGCGCGCGTGGCGCGGCCGAAGCGGACCCGCCAGCCCATCGTGTCCGAGGTGAAGAAGGCGAGGCTGACGCCGGCGTCACGCGCCGCCGCGTAGGCGTCGTGGGCCCGCTGCGACCAGTACTCGGAATGACCGATGTCGAGCACCGCCCGGGCTCCGAGCAGTTCCCGCGCGTTCAGGTCCACGCCGGTGTCGGTCGTGTAGGTGACCGGGTATCCCTCGCGCTCGAGGAAGCGCACCATCGCGATGTCCCGGGCGAACAGCTGGCCGGCGCCGGTGATCGTGTCGTAGGGCCGGTCGTAGGACACCTCGACGCCCTGGGTGCTCCCGGTGAGGGCGACCCGTCGCACCGATGGATACAAGTCATCGCCGCCCCAGTCGTTGTAGGCCTCGTAGGTCGATGTCTCGAGCTCGGCGAGCAGGCGGCCGGGGCGCCGCGCCCGGACCACGAACAGACAATCCCGCTGCGCCCCGGCGCTCGTCACGAGCTTGCCGATATAGACACCGCTGACGAGCGACGCCGGCAGCCGCACCGACCACGTCGGATGCCAGCGGCATTCGGTCAGCCCTGTCCTGTCGTCGTGATGGCAGGGTCGCTGGGCCGTCGCCGGCCGCTCGCCGGACCGAAGCACCAGCCGGCCACCGCGACCGCCGTACCAGCCCATTCGGAACAGCTCGACCCGCACCCAGCGCGCATGAGGTGCGTTGACGTAGAAGCGCTCGACCCGGCCGGCCAGGATCTCCTGATCGGAGACATAGCCGTCGACGGTCCCCGAGCCCGGTCGGGCGCCGAGCTGCCAGGCCCGGGTTCCGGGCAGCCGGTTCTCCTGCGCGACCGAGAGCGGCTGCGCCGCGGCGGCCGGGTGGCCGGCGGGGGCGGGCGCGAGCGACACCGTCGAGCCCGAGGCGACCGTGCTCGGGGCGAGCTCCGTGACCGAGTTTCCGCACGCCGCCGCCATCACGGACAGCACGAGAGCGCCCGCGGCGAGTGCCGCGGGCCTGCGCCGGCGGAGGCTCACGTCGACTGCACCAGTTCCATCAGGGGCTCAATCAGAGCAGCCGGTGCGGCGGCAACTCCCGCCGGGTCCTCCGCGGTGGCCTCGAGCGAGCGCAGCTCGAGGCCGGCGCGGGACCCGATCAACGCACCGGCGGCAAGATCCCACGCCTTCAATCCACGTTCGAAATACGCGTCGTAGCGCCCGCAGGCCGTCCATACGAGGTCGAGCGCCGCCGCCCCGAGCCGGCGGATGTCGCGCACCTCTGGGAGCAGCCGCGAGATGACCACCGCCTGGCGGGCGCGCACGGGCGCGTCGTAACCGAAACCGGTGGCGACGAGCGCCGTCGACAGGTCACTGCGGGCGGAGGCCTCGATCGCGTCCCCGTTCAACGTCGGCGGACCGGACCGGGTGGCGGCGAAGCGCTCATCGCGCAGCGGATCGAGGACGACTCCGGCCAGCGCGCCCTGCGCGTCCTCGCAGGCGATCGAGACGGCGAACACGGGGATGCCGAACAGGAAGTTGATCGTCCCGTCGAGCGGGTCGACGACCCATCGCAGCGCGCCGTGACCGCTCGCGCCGCCCTCCTCGGCCAGGATCGCGTCCCCCGGCCGACGGGCGGCGAGGACGTCGCGAATCGCCGACTCGGCGGCGAGATCCGCGTCGGAGACGAGATCCGTCGGTCCACTCTTCGTGCGCACGCCATGGCGCTGGCCGAAACGGGCTCGGAGCTCGGCGGCCGCCGCGTCCGCGGCCTCCTCAGCGATGGCGAGGAGCGCCTGCTCCCCGATGTCGGTCATCGCGTACTTGTAGCGGATGAGGCGAGAGGGCGGCGCGGGTGGCGCGGGTGCCTGGGATCATGGCCACGGCATGGGTGCAGCGGAAACGGTCACGGGATTGACGCGGTTCGACCGCCGGGGCGCCGGTACGGACTCCGAGCGCCGGGCCGCGCTGTGGCTGTGCGGCGAGCTGCAGGCGAGCGGGCAGGACGCCCGGCTGGAGACCTTCTGGTGCCGCCCGAGCTGGGCGCTCGCCCACGCGTGGCACGTGGGGCTCGGCCTCGCGGGGAGCCTCGTCGCGGTCTCGCACCCGAGCATCGGGGGCGCCCTGATCCTGGTGGCGATCCTGTCGGTCATCGCCGACACCGTGACCGGCTTCTCGCCGGGCCGGCGCCTGACCCCGGAGCGCGCGAGCCAGAACGTCGTGGTCGCCGGCGCCGCAGATGATGAGCGCGTGCGGCTGATCCTCACCGCCAATTACGATGCCGGCCGGGTCGGGCTCGCTTACCGCGGGCGCGTCCGGGCCGCCTGCGCGCGGCTGCGCGAGGTCACCGGCGGCCTCTCCCCCGGCTGGATCGGATGGCTGGTGATCGGGCTCCTGTGGCTGCTGGCCGTGGCGATCCTGCGGCTGGAGGGCACGCGCGGCACTCCGGCCGGGATCGCCCAGCTCGTCCCCACGGTCGCGCTGGTGATCGCCCTGGCCATGCTGATCGAGCTGGCGAGCGCGGACTTCGGCCCTGCGGCCGGCGACAACGGGACTGGGGTGGCGACGGCGCTCGCGCTGGCCCGGGCACTCGACGCAGGCGCCGCCGGGTCGCCTCGCGGTTGAACTCGTGCTGCAGGGCGCCGGCGACGGCGCCGCGATCGGGCTGCAGCGCTACCTACGCTCACGGCGCAAGGCACTGAACGTCACCAACACCGTCGTGCTCGGGCATCGCGCCGTGCAGCGCCGGACGGCCGCGCTGGTGGATCAGCGACGGCACGCTGGTCCCACTCGGCTACTTCCGCCGGCTGCGGGCCCTGTGCGCCGACGTGGCCCGCGCCGAGTCGAATCTCGCCGCCGCCCCCCACCGCGGCCGCGGCGTGACGCCCGCCTGGCCCGCTCGGGCGCTCGGGCTGCCGGCGATCACGATCGGCTGTCTGGACGAGCACGGCCTCGTGCCACGCTCCCACACGCCCGGCGACACGGCCGATGCGGTCGACTCCGGCGCACTCGACTCCGCACTCGCGTTCGCGCTCGAGCTCGCGGATGCAATCGACGCAGACGTGGGACGGGTGGCGCGGGAGCGGGCGGCGCTGGAGGGGCCGCGGTCCGCGGCGTGACGCGGGGGCGGGACGGGGCGTGACCGGCAACTCGGGAAGGATGTCGCCGGCCCGAACGGCCCTGGCACAGCCATTTCGTCGTATCTCGCCTGAACTCACCGCCAGACAGGAATTTAATCGTCGTAACACAGCCATTAACTTCCTCGCCGACCGCAGACGGCGGCGAGAGGCTACGAAATGGTCGTGAATCTCGCTCACAGTCGGCCGATGCGGGCGGCCGGCCGGCGGGCGAGGCGAGATAGGTGCGCGGCCCGCCCGCGCCGCCCGCAGCCCGCCGCACGGCACCGGTTTACGCCGGCGTCACCGGGTTCCGCTTCGCCGGCCACTCGCGCTGCTTGCCCGCGGCCAGGGCGAAGCGGCGGATGAGCTCGGCGCGCAGGTCCTCGGGCTGGACCACGGCATCGACGACGAGCTCGGACGCGAGGTGCAGGATGTCGATGTCCTCCGAGTACTCGCGACGGAGCTCCTCGGTACGGGCGGCGCGCTGGTCGGGATCATCGATCGCCTGGAGCTGGTTGTAGTAGACGGCGTTGATCGCCGCCTGGGGGCCCATCACGGCGATCGAGGCGGTCGGCAGCGCGATGCAGCAGTCGGGCTCGAATGCCGGCCCCGCCATCGCGTACAGGCCGGCGCCGTAGGCCTTGCGCACGACGACGGAGATCTTGGGCACGGTGGCCTCGGACACGGCGCTGATCATCTTGGCTCCGTGGCGGATGATGCCCTCGCGCTCGACGGCGGTGCCGATCATGAAGCCCGGCACGTCGGCCAGGAACAGCAGCGGGATGTTGAACGCGTTGCAGGTCTGGATGAATCGGGCGCACTTGTCGGAGGAGTCGACGAACAGGACACCGCCCTTGACCTTGGGCTGGTTGGCCACGACGCCGACGACGCGGCCGTCGAGCCGGGCGTAGGCGACGATGACCTCTTTGGCCCAGCGGTCGTGGATCTCGAGCAACGACCCGGCGTCGAGCAGGCTGTCGAGCAGCTCGCGCATGTCGAACGGCTTGTTCTCGTCGGCGGGGATCAGCTCCCGGATCGCCCGATCGGATTCCGGCTCGGCGGGCGGCGCGGCGGGTGGCCGGTCCTGCCAGCTCTCGGGGAAGTAGCCCAGGTAGCGCCGCGCGAGGTCGATCCCCTCCTCGTCGCTGCGGACGAGCGCGTGGCCGCAGCCGCTCTTGGCGGTGTGCATGCGAGCGCCGCCCATCTCCTCGAGCGTGACCTTCTCTCCGATCACCATCTCGGCCATCCGCGGCGAGCCGAGGTACATCGACGCGTTGCCGTCGCGCATGATCACGATGTCGCAGAAAGCGGGGATGTAGGCGCCGCCGGCGGCGCTGGGCCCGAACAGGACGCAGACCTGGGGCACGAGCCCGGAGAGCTTGACCTGGTTGTAGAAGATCCGACCGGCGTGACGGCGGCCGGGAAACATCTGGACCTGTTCGTCGATCCGCGCGCCGGCCGAGTCGACCAGATACACGAGCGGCGTCCGCAGGGTCAGCGCCCGCTCCTGGATGCGCAGGATCTTCTCGACCGTCTTGGGCGCCCACGAGCCGGCCTTGACCGTCGGGTCGTTGGCCATCACCGCGACGGTCCGTCCGCCGACCGTGCCCAGCCCCGTGATCACGCCCTCGGCACCGAGCCCGTCCTGCTCCCAGCTCGCGAGCAGGCCGTCCTCGGCGAACGAGCCCGGATCCAGCAGCCTCTGCACGCGTTCGCGGACCGGCAGCTTGCCCTGCTCGGCCGCCTTGGCCCGGTGGCGGTCGGGGCCGCCCGCGAGCGCGCGGGTCTCGGCGTCGTGCACGTCTGTCATTCAGTGTCCTTGGGATCGAGGGAAACGGTGGGAGCGGTGGCGGGCTCGGGTGGGAGCGGCTCGCGTGGGCGCAGCCCGATCACCAGCCCCGCCGCCCCGAGGGCGAGCAGGAACAGAGGCCAGCCGACGAGGGAGCCGCGGTTGATCGCCGGGGCGCCGACCAGGGCGGCGAACGCGACCAGCACACCCGTGCCAATGTACGCCGGCCCCGGCTCGCGGTCAGCCCCGGCGTAGGCGACGAGCCCGAAGCCGATGGCGAGCAGATAGAGCTTCCAGCCGAACGCCACCCCGGCGGCGCCGGCGAGCAGCCGGCCGGATGCCGGTCCCGACACGGATGTCGATGTCGTCACGAGCGCGGTGAGCAGGAAGCTCGCAGCGAGGACGAGCGTGAGCAGCCCGGCGGCGTTGACGAGCTGCACGGCATGCCGGCGACGATGGTCGCGCAGACGGATCGCCCCTCCCATCAGCGCGATCGTCAATGCCACCAGGATGGCGCGGAATGTGCCCAGGCCGTGGGGCTTGAACACCCAGGCCACGAAGGCTTCCAGCGCGATCGCGCCGGCCAGTGCCGCGATCAGCGTGCAGACGCCGGAGCTGGTCCGGCGGGCCAGCGCGCCCGCGACGACCGCCTCGGCGGCGAGCGTCCAGGCAATGCCACCGCTGCCGGGGGGACGACTCGAGCCGAGCACCTCGGCCAGCAGCAGGAGCGCGGGCAGCAGCGTGAGCAGCCCGCCGACCAGCAACACCGTGTGGTAGGAGCGTGGCCCATCGAACTCGAGCGGCGCCAGCCAGGCCATGACGAGCAGCAGGAGCGCGACCAACAGGACGATCGCGAAGCGCGGCCCCAGCGACCACTGGGTCATCCGCAGCTCGATGATCACGGCCGACAGCGCCAGCGGCACCGCACCCGCGGCGATGACGTCGCCGCGGTGCGGGTGCGGCCGGAGTCGGTCGAGCAGCGGGCTCACCTCAGCCCTGGGTTCTCCACCGGCGCCTCGCCCGAGTAGTCGAAGAAGCCCATCCCGGACTTACGTCCGTACCAGCCGGCGGCGATGACCTTGCGCAGCGTCGGCGGCTGCGCGAAGCGGCGCTCGCGAAACTCGTCGAACAGGACATCGCAGATGGCGCCGAGCGTGTCGAGGCCCACGAAGTCGCACAGCGCGAGCGGCCCCATCGGATGCCCGGCGCCGGCCTTCATCGCCTCGTCGATCTCGGTGATCGAACCGACACCCTCCTCGTAGGCGCGGATGGCATCGAGCATGTACGGCACCAGCAGCCGGTTGACGATGAAGCCGGCCTTGTCGTTCGTGAGCACGGTCAGCTTTCCGAGCCGCCGGCCGAACTCCACTCCCACCTCGAGCGTCTCCGGGGAGGTCGTCACGCAGCGGACGACCTCAAGCAGCTTCATCACCTGCGCGGGATTGAAGAAGTGCAGCCCGACGAAGCGCTCCGGCCGACTGGTCGAGGCCGCCTGCTCGATCACCGCGAGCGACGACGTGTTGGTGGCGAAGTAGGCCTCGGGCTTGGCGATCCGGTCGACCTCCGCCCACATCTCGAGCTTGCGGGCCAGATCCTCGGTGATCGCCTCGAGCACCAGGTCGCAGCCGGCGAGGTCCGCGTAGTCGACCGTGCCGTGGATGCGCGCGCGGACCGCGTCGGCTTCCTCCTGGGTCGACTTCTCCTTCTCCACCGCTCGGGCGAGCTGCTTCTCGATCTTGCCGATGCCCTTGGCCAGCGTGGCCTCGTCGACCTCGCGGACGACCACGTCGTAGCCGGCCTGAGCGGCCACCTGGGTGATGCCGTGGCCCATCAGGCCGCATCCGAGCACACCGACCGTCTTGATCTCCGCCACTTGAGTCTCCATTGTCGCTTTTGAGGCGCGCAAGGCTACGCCACACGCGCTCGCCGGGACTGTGCGGGCGCCGGGTGGTGGGTCAGAGAACCTTGGACAGGAACGTCTTCGTGCGCTCGTGCTGCGGGTTCGAGATCACGTCATCGGGCTTGCCCGCCTCGACCACCACCCCGGCGTCCATGAACACGACGGTGTCGGCGACCTCGCGGGCGAAGCCCATCTCGTGGGTGACGACGATCATCGTCATCCCCTCGCGAGGCGAGCTGACGCATGACGTCGAGCACATCGCCCACGAGCTCGGGGTCGAGCGCCGAGGTCGGCTCGTCGAACAGCATCAGCTTGGGTCGCATGGCCAGCGCGCGCGCGATCGCGACCCGCTGCTGCTGGCCGCCGGAGAGCTGCGCCGGGTAGGCGTCTGCCTTGTCGGCGAGGCCCACCTGGTCGAGCAGGTCGCGGGCACGCCGGCGCGCCTCGTCGCGACGCGACCTTCAGCACCTTGACGGGCGCTTCGACGACGTTGTCCATCGCCGTCATGTGCGGGAACAGGTTGAAGTGCTGGAACACCATGCCGATCTGCGGCCCGCTTGCCGCATACCTCGCGAGTCGCGCAGCTCGTGGAGCTTGCCGCCGGCCTCGCGGTAGCCGACCAGCTCGCCGTCGACCGACAGACGGCCGGAGTTGATCTTCTCGAGGTGGTTGATGCAGCGCAGGAAGGTCGACTTGCCCGACCCGGACGGCCCGAGCAGGCACATCACCTCGCCGGCGCTTGACCTCGAGCGTGATGCCCTTGAGGACCTCGAGGCGCCCGAAGCGCTTGCGCACGCCCTCGGCTTTCACCATCGGCTCGCTCATGCTCGACTGCGTGTCGGCGGCCCGAATGCCAGCCAGCGCAGCACGCATGCTGAGCACTCGGTCCGTGCGCGAGAAGCCGCGGCCGAAGCGCTGCTCGATGAAGTACTGGCCGACATACAGCACGCTCGTCATCGACCAGGTACCAGATGCTGGCCACGATCAGCAGCGGGATGGTCTTGTAGTTGACGCAGTAGATCAGCTGCGCCGAGTACAGCAGCTCCGTGTACGCGATCACGCTGACCAGCGAGGTGTTCTTCAGCATCGAGATCGTCTCGTTGCCCGTCGGCGGCACGATCACGCGCATCGCCTGGGGCAGCACGATGCGCCGCATCGTCAGCAGGCGGCTCATGCCCGAGCGAGGCCGCCGCCTCGGACTGGCCCTCGTCGACCGAGATGATGCCGGCGCGGACGATCTCGGCCATGTAGGCCGCCTCGTTGAGGCCGAGCGCGAGCACGCAGCACGAGGAACGGCTTCAGCAGCGAGTTGGCGTTCGGCGTGGATGAACGCCGGCCCGAACGGGATCCCGAGGTCGATCTTCGGGTAGAGCGCCGAGATGTTGTTCCAGAACAGGATCTGGACCAGCAGCGGCGTGCCGCGGAAGAACCAGATGTAGACCCAGCTCGCCCCCGAGACGAGCGGGTTGGGCGAGAGCCGCATGACGGCGAGCAGGACGCCGCCGACGATCCCCACGACCATCGCCACGACCGTCAGCTCGATCGTGATCCGGACCCCGTGCAGGATCCGGGGGTCGAACAGGTACTGGCCGACGACGCCCCAGTGGAAGCGCGAGTTGGTGGCGACCGAGTGGATGATCGCGACCGTGACGATCAGCGACGATCGCCGCGGCGACCCAGCGTCCCGGGTGGCGGACCGGGACGGCCTTGATGTCCTCAGGCCGTCCCTGCTCCTCCTGGCTCTCGGTGGCCTCGACGGAGGGCACCAGCGTCTACCTCAGCTCGTCGCTCCGTTGATCTGCGGGTTGGTGATCGCGCCCGACTCGACCCCCCACTTGGTCAGGATCGCCTTGTAGGTGCCGTTGGCCATCAGCGCCTTGAGGCGGCGAGGACCGGCGTTGGCCATCCCGTTGCCCTTCGGGCAGCGCGAGGCCGTACGGCGCCGTGCCGTAGGGCTGGCCGACGAGCTTGAACATGCCCGTTCGACTGCTTGACGGCGTAGGCGGCGACCGGCGAGTCGGCCATGCCGACCTGCGCCCGGCCGCTTGCAGGGCGAGGTTGGCGCCGTTCTGGTCGGGAAACGTGAGCACGGTCACGCCGCTCTTGCCGGCCGCCTTGCACTTCACGCCCTGTGCGGTGGCGTCCGTCTGCTGCGTGGTGCCCTTCTCGACGGCGACCGTCTTGCCGCAGAGATCGGCGAGCGTGTTGACCGTCACCCCGCCCTGGGCCTTGGTGTAGAACGACGTGCCGGCGGTGAAGTAGGTCACGAAGTCGACCGTCTTCTCGCGCGCCTTGGTGTCGGTGAACGACGAGGCGCCCATGTCGTACTTGCCGGAGGCGAGGCCGGGAATGATGCTGTCGAAGGTCTGGTTGACGACGGCGACCTTCAGCCCCATCGCGGCGCCGAGCGCCTGAGCCAGATCAGCGTCCATGCCCTCCACGGTCTTGCCGTCGGTGCCGACGAACTCGTTCGGCGCGTAGCTGGCGTCGGCGGCGACCGTGTAGGTGCCCTTCGACTTCACGGACGCCGGAACAAGCGCGGCCACGGAGGCGATCGTGCCGGTGGCGGGGGTGCTGGCGGTCGTGCTCGCGCCGAGCTGGACGAGCTCGACGAGCTCGACGAGCTCGACGAGCTCGAACCACAGCCGGCGACTGCGGAGACGGCGGCGAGCGCACATACGGCGATGCCCAGCCGCCCCACGGTGAAACGCATCAAGTGACCTCCTGGTCGGAAAGATCATCGGGGGCACACGGCCCCGCTGCAGCCAGAATATGTGACCCGCCGGCGGCCGATGCACGTCCGGCTTCAGGAACTAATCAGGGTCTAACCTGCCGCCGGGGCGGTCCATTGGACCGGCCCGGACGTGAGCAGGTGGCTCCCGAGGGGCCGGCCGAGCACATCCTGGGCCGAATGCGAAGCCGCCAGCAGCGCCTCGAGATCGATCCCCGTCTCGATCCCCATCTCGTGCAGCATCGAGACGAGATCCTCGGTCGCGATGTTGCCGGTGGCGCCGGCTGGGACCGGGCAGCCCCCGAGCTCGCCGAAGCTCGACTCAAAGCTCTCGACCCCCGCCTCGAGCGCCGCGAGCACGTTCGCCAGGCCCTGGCCCCGGGTGTTGTGAAAGTGCGCCGTCAGCTCCACCGAGGGCAGCGCGTCACGCGCGGCGGCGAAGAACGCGCGGACCTGGAGCGGATTCGCCATGCCCGTCGTGTCGCCGAACCCCACCTCCTCGGCGCCGGCGTCGATGAGCCGGCGCGCGATCGCGAACACGCGCTCGGGCGGGACGCGGCCCTCATAGGGACAGCCGAACGCGACCGAGATCACGCCCTCGCAGCGCAGGCCCTCGGCGCGCGCGCGGGCGAAGGTGCGCTCGAGGCCGGAGAGCGATGCCTCGATCGGGCGGCCGACGTTCCTGCTGTTGTGCGATTCCGACGCGGAAAGGAAGCCGTTGATCTCCTGAAAGCGGGCGCGATGGACGAGGGCTCGCTCGAGCCCTCGCTCGTTGGGAATCAGGACGCTGACGGCAACGGTGTCAGGGAGCTCGACCGCCTCGAGCACCGCGGATGCGTCGGCCAGCTGCGGGATCACGTCGGGGCGCACGAAGCTCGTCACCTCGATCCGGCGCAGACCGGTGCGGCCGAGGCGTTCGATCAGATGCACCTTGTCCTCGGTGGCGATCACCTCGGGCTCGTTCTGGAACCCGTCGCGCGGACCCACCTCGCGGATGCGCACGCTGCTCGGAAGGCCGATCACCGAGCCGATTCTATGACGGACGCCCGGAAGGGGCCGGGAGCGGACTCACCTGCGGGCTCAGCGGTAGATCAGCTGATCGCCGAGCAGCTGCGTGACGGTCACGAACGAGTACCCACGCGCCTTCAACGTCGCAATCTCCTGGGGGAGCGCCGCCAGAGTCTCGGAGCGATCGCCGCCACCGTCGTGCTGGATCACGATTGAGCCGGGGGTGACGCCGCCGACGACGCGCTGGTAGATCGCGCCGGTGCCCGGTCGGGCCCAGTCGGTGGGGTCGACATTCCACTCGATGGTGGTGAAGCCCATCGATCGGGCCTCGGAGATCAGCGCGCCGCTGACCGCGCCGTACGGGGCGCGGAACAGGCACGGCCTGAACCCGCCGGTGGCCGCGCTGATCGCGTTCGCCGTCGAGGAGATCTGGGCGGCCGCGAACGGTCCCGCGCCGGACACATTGGGATGACTCCACGTGTGGTCGCCGATCATGTCACCGTCGGCGAGCATCCGCCGCTCGATCGCGCCGCCCTGACCATAGGTCGAGATCTGCTCTCCGATCTCGAAGAACGTCGCGACCACATGGGCACGCTCGAGCACGTTCAGGAACTGAGGCGTGTCGTACCACGGGCCGTCGTCGAAGGTCAGCGCGACGACCCGACGATTGGTCGGGCCGCTGTTGACATACGACGCGCCACCGGCCGTGCAACCGACCAGCCTCGGCGTATGCATCGCGGCCAGCGCCGGCGAGGTGGGATAGCGGGACCCGCACAGGAAGTTGTTGACCGTCTCGACCGTCGACGCGGCGCACGCCTGGCCGCGAACCGCGGTGAGCACCTGCCAGCGCAGCGTTCGGTAACCGACGGAGATCTCGGAGGGCAGGAAGGTCGCCGTCAGCCGGCTGTTGTCGGCGCGCGTGACGGTCGCGGCGATCACGCGTCCCGCGCCGATTCCGTTCACCGTCGCGCGCCGGTACACAAGCTGCGGATGGCTCCGGCTGCCGGGGTGGCGCACGCACAGCTCGCCGACCACGGTCGCAGGGCGGGTGCGTTCGATCAGCAGGCACAGCGAGCGCCCGTCGTTCTGCATCTCGTTGGGCGAGAACTGATCGATCGTGCGGACGCTCCACACCAGCCGGGTCGCGTTCTGCTGCAAGGACGCGGCCCGCACCCGGATCGGGGCGATCGGCGTGGTGCTGGTCGCGGTGGTCGTGGTGCCCGTCGTGCTCGTGCCGGTCGTGCTCGTGCTCGTGGTGCTCGCCCCGCTCGAGCCGGGGGCCGCCCCGCCCGACGCGGCGTCGGCCGCCGCGGCAAAGCCGGCCAGGCCGACGAACAGCAGGCAGGTGACACAGAGGGCGGTTGCGCGGGACACGACGGGCGCCACCTTAGACGGTTTCGCGGCGGCGCTCAGCGGAGCTCACGTCCGCGGCGCCGCCGCCTCGATCATGCGCCGCTCGTGGGTGCCGACGCCGATCGTGCGCCCGTCCTCAGCCGTCACCTCGACGCTGAATCGGAGCTTGCGCCCGTCGACGATCTCCTCGAGCCGGGCGTGCGCGGTGCAGCGCGACCCGGCCGGCGCACCGGCGACGTGCTTGATGTTGACCTCGAATCCGACCGTCGCGCGGCCTTCGGGGAGACGTGGATACACGAGCATCGCGGCCGTCCGCTCCATCATCCCGATCATGCCCGGCGTCGAGAGGACCGAGAAGGAGAGCGTGCCGCCGACATCGGTCAGCAGTCGCCCCTCGACGACGAACTCCTCCACGCCCTCGATTCCCGGCTCGAGCCCGCTCACCACATCGACAGGCCGCCGGAGACGCCGAGGGTCTGGCCGGTGACGAATGACGCATCGTCGGAGGCCAGGAACGCGATCCCCGCCGCGACCTCATCCGGCGTCCCCAGGCGGCGCATCACGGTGGCGTCGATCATGCCCTGCTTGAGCCGGGCGCCGAGCTCGCCCATGACCGCGGGCGCGGCGTTGAGCAGGGGCGTGTCGATCGGGCCGGGCGCAACCGCATTGCAGCGGACGCCGAAGCGGGCGGATTCCCGCGCGATCGCCTTGGTGAACCCGATCACGCCCGCCTTGGCGGCGCTGTAGCTGCACGACAGCTGCGAGCCGGTGCGGCCGGCCTCGCTGGCCACATTGACGATCGCCCCCCGCCCGCGCTCGTGCATGGCCGGCAGGTAGGCGCGCGTCACCGACAGCGTGCCCCGCAGGTTGACGGCGAGCACGACGTCCCACATCTCCTCGTTGGTGTTGACGAAGAACCCCGGGATGTCCATGCCCGCGTTGTTGACCAGGATGTCGATCGGGCCGGTCTGCTCCGCCGCCGCGCGCACCGATGCCGCGTCCGCGACGTTCATCTCCACGGCGGTGCCATCGATCTCCGCGGCGACGTCGCGGGCCGCCGCGGCATTGACGTCGGCGACCACGACCCGGGCGCCCTCGGCCGCCAGCCGCCGCGAGGTGGCGGCCCCGATCCCGGAGCCGCCGCCGGTGATAAGAGCGGTGCGTCCCTCAAAGCGCATTGGCGCACTATATGGTTCCGGCCATGTCGCAGCCTGTGTGCATAGTCGGCGCGACGGGCGCGCTGGGGTTCGGACTGGCGCTGCGCCTCGGTCGCGAGGGAGTGCCGATCGTGATCGGGTCGCGTGACGCCGGCCGCGCGGCCGAGGCGGCCGAGCGCGCGGCCGGCCTGGTCCCGGACGGCTCCTTCTCGGGCCTGGAGAACTCCGAGGCCGTGCTCGGCGTCGAGATCGTCGTGCTGTCGGTCCCATTCCGCAGCCAGTCCGAGACGCTGACCAATCTCAAGCATGCTCTTGCGGAGGGCCAGCTCCTGATCGATGCGACCGTCCCCCTCGCCGCCGCGGTCAGCGGCCGCGCGACGCGGACCCTCGGCGTGTGGCAGGGCTCGGCCGCGCAGCAGGCCCAGGAGATGGTGCCGGAAGGCGTCCGCGTCGTCTCGGCCCTGCACACGGTGAGCGCGGCACTGCTCACCGATCTCGATCATCAGCTCGACGAGGACGTCCTGCTGTGCGGCGACCGCCGCGAGGACAAAGCGAGAGCGGCGGCGCTGCTCGAGCTGATCCCGGGCCTGCGCGCGGTGGACGCGGGACGGCTCGAGATGGCGAGGATCGTCGAGCAGTTGACGGCGCTGTTGATCTCGATCAACGTGCGCTACAAGGCCCGAGCCGGGATGAAGATCACCGGCCTGGCCGGCGAGCTCTGGTGAGCGCCCCCGTCGTCGTTCTCGCCGGCGGCACCGGCGGAGCGAAGCTCGCCCGGGGCATGCTCGAAGTGGTCGGCGAGGATCTGGTCGTCGTGGCCAACACCGGTGACGACGTCGAGATCTACGGCGCCTACGTGTCGCCTGACCCCGACCTGGTGACGTTCTGGCTGGCTGACCGCATCGACACCCGGGGCTGGGGGCTCGAGGGGGACACGTTCATGGTCATGGACGGCCTGCGTGATCTGGGCACGGAGGTCTGGTTCACCCTCGGCGATCGCGACCTCGCCGTCGGGCTCGAGCGGGCTCGGGCCCTCAACGCGGGTGTCCGCCTGACCGATGCCCAGGCGACGATCGGTCACGCGTTCGGCCTGCGCGCGCGGGTGCTGCCGATGAGCGATCAGCCGGTGCGCACGCGGATCCTGGCCCACGGACGCACCTGGACGTTTCAGGAGTTCATGATCAAGGCCCGCGGAGCGGGCCCAATCGATGACTATGACTTCCGCGGCGCCCGGGTCGCCGGGCCGACGCCTGAGGTGCTCACGGCGATCGCGACCGCCCGCGCGATCGTGATCGGCCCGTCGAACCCGATCATCTCGATCGGCCCGATCCTGGCGCTGCCGGGCCTCCGCGAGGCGCTGGTCGCGAGCCCGGCTCCGGTGGTGGCCGTCAGCCCGCTCGTGCACGGCGCGGTGCTCAAGGGACCGACAGCGGCGTTCATGCAGGCCGCCGGCCTGAGCGTCGACACCGAGGGCGTGGCGGCCGCCTACGCCGGCCTGATCGACGGGCTCGTGGCCGATGAGCGCGTCGAGGCCGGGCCCGTGTTCGAGACCGAGGTGCTGATGGACGACGCGGGCGCACGCCGCCGCCTGGCCGAGCAGACGCTCGAGTTCGCGCTCGGCCTCCGGCGCCGGGCCGTGCCCACCGAGTAGCGTTTGGGCACCATGCGAACGCTGGCCATCCTTCCCATCAAGAGCTTTGCCGACGCCAAGCATCGGCTCGCGAGCGAGCTCACCCCCGGGCCACGCCGAGCGCTGGCAGAGGCCATGTTCTCCGACGTGCTGACCGCTCTGCGCCGGGCTCGCGAGGTCGACGACATCCTCGTGGTGACGATGGATCACGGCGCCCAGCAGATCGCCGGCGGCCACGGGGCGATGGTGCTCGACGATACCGAGGAGGGGCACAACGAGGCCGCCGTGCGGGGCATCGAATATGCGACCGAAGCCGAGTACGACCGCGTGCTGCTCGTCCCCGGCGACTGCCCGGCGCTCGATCCGGCGCAGCTCGACGCGGTCATCGGTGAGCCGTTCCAGTCGCCGTCGGTCTTGATCATGCCCGACCGGCACGGCACCGGAACCAACGCGCTCCTGCTGACCCCGCCGGGGGCGGTCGTGCCGTCCTTCGGCCCCGGCAGCCGCGAGCGTCACGTCTCGGTCGCGCACGATGCCGGCGCCGCGGTGCAGGTCCACGACGTGCCCTCGCTGGCGCTCGATGTCGACACACCCGAGGACCTCGAGGCGCTCCGCGTGAGCCTGGCCGCGAGCCACGGTGGCGCGGCCCATACCCGGGGGATGCTCAACCAGCTGATGCGCAGCCGGGCGTAGTTCGCGCCGGGGGTTCACGGCATGCTCAGCGTCACCGCGCTCGAGGGGCTGCCCGAGATCGCCACCGGTGACGACCTCGCGCAGCTGATCGTCGCCGCCGCCGGCGCGATCGGCGGCCTGCTCGAGGGCGACGTGCTGGTCATCGCCCACAAGGTCGTCTCCAAGTCGGAGGGGCGGGTCAGGTCCCTGGCCGGCGTGCAGCCGAGCGCGCGGGCCCTCGAGCTCGCCGCCGAGCACGGCAAGGACCCGCGGCAGGTGCAGGTGGTGCTCGACGAGACGCGCACCTTGATCCGCGCCTCACACGGAGTGCTGATCTGCGTCACCCATCACGGCTTCGTGTGCGCCAACGCCGGCGTCGACGCATCCAACGCCACGGAGCCCGACAGCGTCATTCTGCTGCCCCGCGATCCGGACGGCTCGGCGCGTCGACTCCGTGAGCGCCTGACCGAGCTCACGCACATCTCCCCCGCCGTCGTGATCACGGATTCGTTCGGGCGGGCCTGGCGCCACGGGCAGACTGACATCGCAATCGGATGCGCAGGGCTGCCCGCGCTCGAGGATTGGCGCGGCCGCGCAGACGCCTCGGGCCGCGAGCTTCGGGCCACGTGGATCGCCGTCGCCGACGAGCTCGCCGGAGCGGCCGATCTCGCCCGGACCAAGGACGGCCGCCGGCCGGTGGTCCTGATCCGGGGCGCCGCCCGGCACGTCGGCGCCGATCACGGACCCGGAGCGGCAGCGCTGATCCGCCCCGAGAGCGAGGACCTGTTCAGGTAGCGGTGACGGTGTCCCCGGGAAGCTCGAGCGGAGCGCCGATGGCATGGAAGCCGCCGTCGACGTGCAGGATCTCGCCGCTGATCGCCTGGGCGTAATCGGAGAGCAGAAAGCAGATCGTCCGCGCGACCGGCAGTGGGTCCTCGACGTCCCAGCCCAGCGGTGCCTGCGCGCGCCAGAGCTCGGCCAGGCGCTCGAAGCCGGGAATCCCACGGGCGGCGACGGTCCCCAGTGGTCCGGCCGCGACCAGGTTCACGCGGATGCCCTGGGGCCCGAGATCGCGGGCCAGGTAGCGGGAGACCGACTCCAGTGCGGCCTTGGCGACGCCCATCCAGTCGTAGATCGGCCACGCCACCGTGGCATCGAAGTCGAGTCCGACGATGCTCGAGCCGCGGCTCATCAGCGGCGCCAGCGCACCGGCCAGGGACTTGAGCGAGAAGGCGCTGGTCTGGAACGCCTGCGCAGCCGACTCTGCCGGGGTGGTCATGAAGCGACCGCCGAGCGCGTCCTCGGGCGCGAACGCGATCGCGTGCAACGCCCCGTCGACCCGACCCCACGTTCGCTCGAGCGTCTGCGTCAGCGCGGCGAGGTCCTCCGGGCTGTTGACGTCGAGCTCGAGCACCTCCGGCACGGGGTCGAGCTTCTGCGCGGCGCGCTCGGTCATCCGCCGCACGCGGCCGAAGCTGGTGAGCGCGATCTCGGCGCCCTCCTTCTGGGCCTGCTCGGCAGCGTGGAAGGCAATCGAGTCCTTGGTGATGACCCCGGTGATGAGCAGGCGCTTGCCGGCCAGGATCATGCCCGGCCACCGGTCGAGCGCTCGGCGGGCCCGGCCAGCGTACGCAGCGCCCAGGCCAGGCGCTCCCGGGTCCGGGCGGGCTCGATGATCTCATCGACGAAGCCCGATGCCGCGGCGGCCTCGGCGCGCAGGTGCTCCTCGGTGTAGCCGGCGGCCAGTCGCGAGAGCTCGGCCTCGGCGTCGTCCGCGACGCGGAGCTCGCGCCGGTGGACCAGCCCGACCGCGGCGCGGGCGCTCATGATCCCGAGTTCGGCATCGGGCCAGGCCAGGACCAGATCGGCGCCGAGATCGCGCGAGTTCATCGTGATGTAGGCGCCCCCGTAGGACTTGCGCAGGACGACCGTCAGCTTCGGCACCCGCGCGGCGGCGAAGGCCCGCACCAGCGACGCGCCGCGGCGGATCACGCCGGCCTGCTCCTGACGGCTGCCGGGCATGAATCCCGGGGTGTCGACGACCGCGATCAGCGGCAGGCCGAATCCGTTGCACAGCCCGACGAACGCCGCGGCCTTCTCGGAGCCGTCGGCGTCAAGAACGCCACCGAGATGGTGGGGTTGATTGGCGACGATGCCGACGGGGCGCCCATCGAGCCGCGCGAAGGCGGTGACCACGTTCCGCGCCCAGCGCGGGGAGAGCTCGAGCAGCGAGCCGGCGTCGACGATCCCGGCCAGCGCGTCGCGGACGTCGTAGGCGCGCCGCGGCTCGGCCGGGACGACGGCGCCGGGATCGGCCAGGGCGGGCCCGATCGGCTCTGCCCGAGGCGGGGCCTCGCCGGCCGACGACGGCAGGTAGGCGAGCAGGGCACGGACGCGCTGCGCCGCCGCCGCCTCATCGGGCTCGACGAGATGGCAGACGCCATTGCGATCGTGCACGTGCGGACCGCCGAGCGCGGCCGCGTCGATCTCCTCGCCGAGTGCCTCGCGCACGACGCCGGGGCCGGTGAGGAACATCGCCGCGTCCGCGGTCATCACGGTCAGGTCGGTCAGCGCCGGCGAGTAGGCGCCGCCGCCCGCAGATGCGCCTGACACGATCGAGATCTGGGGCACCACCCCGGTGAGGCCGACCGTGTGGCGGAAGATCCGTCCGTAGCCCGCCAGCGCCGCCGTCCCCTCCTGCATCCGCGCCCCGCCGGACTCGACGAAGGCGACCACCGGGATGCGGGCCCGCCCGGCCGTCTCGAGCACGCGCACGATCGTGTCGGCGTGGCGCTCGCCGAGCGAGCCGCCGAAGTACGAGCCGTCCTGCGCGTAGCAGGCGATCGGACGCCCGAGCACGAGGCCGGTGGCGCCGACGACACCGTCGCCGGGTCTCGCGCGCGCGGCGAGGTGACGCGAGGTGACACGGGAGCGCAGCACCTGCACGCTCCCGGCATCGCACAGCACCTCGAGCCGCTCGAGCGGGTCGAGCCGCGCCGCGGGCTCGCGCAGGACGGTCGTGCTCATGCCCCGCTCACACCCCGCTCAGGACGAGTGAGACGTTGTGGCCGCCGAACGCGAACGAGTTCGAGATCGCGACCGGGGGACGTCCGTTGTTCATCGTGAGCGGTCGCGCCTCCCCGGGCACGTAGTCGAGGTCGAGGTCGGGGTCGGGAACCTCGTAGTTCAACGTCGGCGGGATGATCCGCTCGGCCAGGATCCGAACCGTGGCCACCGCCTCGACCGCGCCGGCGGCGCCGAGCAGATGCCCGATCGCCGATTTGGTCGAGGAGACGGGAATATCACCCGCACGCTCCCCGAGCGCCAGCTTCAGCGCCGCGGTCTCGGCTGCGTCGTTCAGCTGCGTCGACGTGCCGTGAGCGTTGACGTAGTCGACACCCTCGGGCGTCAGCGCAGCGTCGGCGAGGGCGAGCGAGATGGCCTTCGAGGCCGGCCGGCCACTCGGCTCGGGGGCCGTCAGGTGATAGGCGTCGGAGGTCGATCCGTAGCCGATGACCTCCCCCAGCACGGTCGCGCCGCGGGCCTCCGCGGCCTCGGCCTCCTCGAGCACGATCACTCCGGCGCCCTCGCCCATCACGAAGCCGTCCCGGCGGGCGTCGAACGGCCGCGAGATGCCGGTCGGCGAGAGGGCCTGCATCGAGTTGAAGCAGGCGAACCCGAACTCGGTCAGCGTCGCCTCGGCACCGCCGGCGAGCACAGCGTCGGCGTCGCCGTACTGGATCATCCGCAGCGCGGACCCGATCGCGTGAGCGCCGCCCGAGCAGGCCGAGACGACACCGTACATCTGACCCTGGAGGCCGTGCCTCATCGCCACCGCGGCGGCGCCGGCGTTGGGCATGTACTGCGGGACCCCCAACGGCGAGACCATCTTCGCGCCCTTGTCGCGCATCACGTCGTGCTGGATCTCGACGGTCTCGATGCCGCCGATCCCGGTCGCGATCACGCAACCGATCCGGAACGGGTCGTAGGGCAGCTCCTCGCCCCAGCCCGCCTGCTCGATCGCCTCCGCCGACGCGACGAGGGCGAACTGCGAGAAGCGGTCGAGCCGCCTTGCCTGCTTGACCGACAGGTGCTCCTTGGGGTCGAAGTCGCGACAGGCGCCGGCACCGTCGGCGATTCCCGACTCGCCGGCGGCCCAGCGCTCGTGCAGCGTCCGCGCGCCGACGCCGAGCGGGGTCACCGCCCCGCACCCCGTGATCACAGCCCTGCGCTTCATAGGCGAGACCCCCTACGCCCGGCTGACGATCAGGTCGACCGCGTCGCCGACAGTCTTGAGCTCCTTCATGTCCTCGCCCTTGAGGATGACGCCGTACTCGTCCTCCACGATCTGGGCGAGCTCCACGAGATCGAGCGAGTCGATGTCGAGCTCCTCGAATGTCGCGTCGCGCGTGATCTGGCTGGGGTCGGGCCCGAAGCTGGCCAGCGCCTCGGCGACGCGGGTCTCGACCTGCTCATTGGTGACGGTTGACATCTGTTCTCCTATCGCTGGTTTCTGTTCCTAGGCGGCGAGGCCACCGTCAACGGTAAGCACGGCGCCGGTCACGTAGCCCGCCTGATCCGACACGAGGAAGCGTACGCACGCTGCCACCTCCTCGGGAGTTCCGGCACGACGGGCGGGAACGGCGGCCAGCAGGTCCTTGGAGACCTCGGCGGTCATGTCGGTGTCGATCCAGCCCGGCGCGAGCGCATTGACGGTGATTCCCCGGCGTGCCACCTCGACCGCAACGGTCTTGGTGAAGCTGATCAGCCCGGCCTTCGCGGCGGCATAGTTGGACTGGCCCGGGTTGGCGCGCAGGGCGACCACGGAGGCGATGTTGACGATCCGACCCGAGCGGGCCCGCATCATCGACTTGAGCGCGCGGCGCGTGAGCCGGAACGCGGCGGTGAGGTTGGTGTCGATGACGGTGGCCCATTCCTCGTCGCTGAGCGAGGGCGAGAGGTTGTCGGCGGCCACGCCGGCGTTGTTGACGAGCACCAGCACCGGCACTCCATAGCTCGACTCGAGGCGCTCGAAGAGCTGATCCGGGACGGCGGGGTCGGCGATGTCGCCGGGGAGCATGGTGGCGCGGCCCCCGTCGCCCTCGATCGCGGCGACCACGGCCTCCGCGCCTGCGCGGTCGGAGCGGTAGTTGACGCCGACCGGCCAGCCGTCGGCGGCCAGGCCACGGGCGATGGCGGCGCCGATCCCGCGGGAGGCGCCGGTCACGAGCGCGGCGCCCGGCTTGGCGCCCGGCTCAGCCACGCTGTCCCCCGCCCCACTCGATCACGCCGCCGCCCCAGGTGAAGCCGGCGCCGAACGCGCTCAGCAGCACGCGCGCGCCGGGCCGCAGGCGGCCGTCGCGCTCCGCGGCCGCGAGCGCCACGGGGAGCGTGGCCGCGGATGTGTTGCCGGTCGTCTCGATGCAGTCCACGACCCGCTCGGCCGGCAACCCGAGTCGCTCGCCGAGCGCCCGGGTGATGCGCGCATTGGCCTGGTGGTAGACGAACAGGTCGATCTCCTCGAGGCGCAGCCCGGACCGCGCGACCGCCTCGACGGTCACCTCGCTCATGCGCTTGACCGCGTGGCGGAACACCTCGGGTCCGTCCATGCTGATCAAGCGCTCCGCGTGCGAGGCGGTGATGGTGGCGCCGTGCGATCCGTCCGAGCCGAGCACGATCGGGCCGATCACACCGGTGCCGGCGCCGGATCCGTTGACGCCCGCGTCCGCGGGCCCGAGCACGACCGCACCGGCGGCGTCGGCGAACAACGGCGCCGAGCCCTTGTCGTCGTAGTCGGTGATCCTGGTTATGAAGTCGGCGCCGACGAGCAGGACCCGCGTCGCGCGCCCCGCCTCGATCTGAGCGGCTCCGAGCGCCAGACCGGACAGGAACGCCGTGCAGGCCGCACCGACGTCGAACGCTCCCGCGCCCCGGGCGCCGAGCGCGTGGGCCACGAGCGGGGCCGTGTTGGGCGTCAGCTCGTCCTGGCTCATCGTCGCCACGATCACAAGGTCGAGCTGCTCGGCGCTGATCCCGGCACGTTCGAGCGCGAGCGCGCCGACCCGGGTCGCGTAATCCGAGAGGCGCTCGTCCGGGGCCGCCCGCCGCCGCTCCCGAATGCCGGTGCGCGACAGGATCCACTCCTCGGTGATGCCGAGCCTCGCGGCGATCTCCGCCGAGGTCAGGATGCCGGGGGGCAGTTCGACCGCGACCGAGAGGATCGCCGCGCTGCGCAGCTGCGCAGCGCTTCGCCCCAGGCGCGTACCGCGAGTCGGCCGGCGACGGAGGATGCGCTCCCGGATCGGCGACTCAAGCACTGACGAGCTCCACGTCGCGAAGCGTGCGCTTGGCCAGGCCGGTGAGAACCTTGCCCGGCCCCACCTCGAGGAACCGCGTGGCGCCGAGCTCGTGCAGCGCGAGCATCGTCTCGCGCCAGCGGACCGGGCTCGTCAGCGCCTGCGCGAGCCGGGCCCGGACATCGTCGAAGGGCTCGGCGGTCACGGCCGAGAGGACCGTGATCCGCGGCGCCAGTACCTCGACACGCTCGAGCGCGGCCGCGAAATCGGGCACCGCCGACGCCATCATCGGCGAATGGAACGCGCCCGTCACGGGGAGCTCCATGGCCCGGAGGCCGAGCTCCTTGGCCGCCGCGACCGCCGCCGGCAGCGCCGTGCGCGCGCCTGAGAGGACGATCTGCTGCGGGGAGTTGTCGTTGGCCACCGAAAGGCCGTGACCATCGGCGAGCGCCTGCGCGTGGTCGGCCGCTCCCTGGCCCATCACGGCGACCATGCCGCCGTCGCCGGCCTGCTCGCCGGCCCGCTGCATCAGGGCTCCGCGCAGCGCCACGAGCGCCAGCCCGTCGCGCTCGCCGATGCTGCCCGCGGCGACCAGCGCCGCCAGCTCCCCGAGCGAATGACCGGCCATGAAATCGCCATCGGGGCGACCCAGCCGAGCCCAGCCCGCGAGGCTGGCGCAGAAGATCGCAGGCTGCGCGAAGCGGGTCCCGTCCTCGGCGCGGGGGAACGGATCCTCTCCGACGGCATCGAGCGCCATGGCCAGCAGATCCGGGCGAACCTCGGCCACGAGGTCGCGCATCTCCGCCGTCTGGCTGCCCTGGCCGGGGAATACGATGGCTGTGCAAGGCATCTGCCCGCAACGTACGCGCCGAACCGCACCCGGATACACCAAGCGGATAAACGACCCCCCGTTCGGGGGGCGCAGACCGGCTGAGTCGGTGCCCGCGTCGTGCAGCCAGAAACCGGGCCATCGCGGCTGGGCGGGGCATCCCGCAAACGTGGGACGCGACTGGGCTCACGGGATTTCTATGTACGAATGTATACGCGAGATACGGACCTATACTGCGACCTTGACCGAGCTCTCCTCATCCTTCCCCCTCCCGCCGCTCGAGCGACTGCCGAGCGGCCGCCACCGACTGACTCGCGAAGCCGTCATCGAGTCGCAGCGTGGAAGACTCGTCTACGCGATCGCGCAGGTCGTGGCCGAAAAGGGGTATGCCGCCGCAACCGTCGCCGACGTCGTCGACCGGGCGAGCGTCTCCCGCTCGACCTTCTACGACCAGTTCCCCGACAAGGAGACCTGCTTCCTCGCCGCGTTCAACGAGGGCGCAGCGTTCGTGCTCGCCCGGATGCGTTCGGCCGCAGAGTCGCTCGGGCCCGATCGCGACTGGCGTTCCCATATCCGCTCCGATGCCGAGACCTACCTTGCCGTGCTGGCGAGCGAGCCGGCGTTCGCGTTCGCGCTCCACGTCGAGGTGCTGGCCGCCGGCCCGGCAGCCCTCGCCCGCCGGGCGCAGATCCAGGCGGTGTTCACCGCCCGCACCCGCGGCATCTACGAGGAGGGCCGCCGGCTCGACCCCGAATTGCGGGAATTGCCTCCCGAGCTGTTCGCGATCCACACCGGCGGCACGGACGAGCTGATCCGCGAATGCCTGCGCACCCGCGGCCCCGACGGGCTCGCAGAGCTGTGCGAGCCGGTCATCGAGGCGACGCTGGCGATGCTCGGCCCGGCGGGCTGAGCAGAGCGCCTCAGAGGGCCGTGTCGACCGCCGCGAGCGGTCAGCGCGAGCGGCGCCGGCGACTGCTCTGAGTACCGCGGCTCCACTCGCTCATCTGCCACGGCGAGTCGAGCGGGCTCTCCCCGTCGAGCTTGCCCGAGCCCGGAGCATCGCCCCGGTCGTACGGGCGACGATGGATGCCGCTGCCGGCGATCGTGAAGCAGCCGATGATCACGCCGGCGAGCACGACGATCGAGCCGATCACCATGTACACGAGGCGGCTCCCTGCGGCGTGCGGACCATCGCCACAGCCTAGACCACCAGCTATCCCAACAGCCCGATACGCTGGGCCCGCTGGACCGCCTCGGCCCGGTTGCGCGCCTGCAGCTTGCGGTACAGGGCGCTGGTGTGCTCCTTGACGGTGTGGGGCGAGAGATACAGCCGCTCGGCGATCTCGCGATTGGTCGATCCCGCGGCTATGAGGTCGAGCACCTCGCGCTCGCGCTCGGTCAGCAACGGCGCGGGCTGGTCGGACTTCGGCGGGAACATCGTCATGCCGAGGCCGACCATGCGCACCGCCATCGCCACGTCGCGCGCCTCCCAGTCCTTGGAGACGAACCCGGACGCGCCGGCCGCCCGCGCCGCGTGCGGGGACATGCGGCCGGCGCCGGAGATCAGCAGGACCCGGGTGGACGGCGACTCGCGGCGAATCGATTCGCACACGTCGGCGCCGGACTCGCCGGCCAGGAACAGGTCGACGAGCGCGACGTGGGGACGGAAGCTGCGCGTGAGCTCGAGCGCCTCGGAGCCCGTGCGCGCGGCCAGGCACCGCTCGACCCAGGGCTGCTCGCCGAGCAGCACCCGGAAGCCCCAATGGACGACGTCGTGATCGTCGACGACCAGGACCCGCAGCCGGCGTTCGGCGAGCCGGCCGGTCGGCGCGACCAGGCTCACGCGGGCTCGCTTCGCAGCGGTACCACGAGCCGGACCCGCCAGCCGTCGTCGGGCGTGGGCCCGAACTCGAGCACGCCGCCGTGCTGAAGCGCCTCGAACGTGGCCAGGCGCAGGCCCATACCGGCCCCGCGCACGTCGGAGCGCGCGCCGTCGTTGCGCACCTCGAGCATGAACGTCTCGGCGTCGCGCCCGACCACGACACGGATCTCCGACGCCGTCGCATGCTTGGCGATGTTGCGAAGCGCCTCGGAGAGGACCGACTGCGCCAGCGGCTCAGCGTCAACGGGAACGACGACGCCCGGTTGCCACTGGACCTGTAGCGGCAGGACGGTGGACGTGGCGATCCGCTCGAGCTCGGCCTCGAGCGTCGTGCCGGTCTCCGGCGGCAGCGGCGCCAGCGGCCGCTCCAGCGCTCGGCGCAGGTCGGAGACCGCCTCCTGCAACTCGACGCGGCAGCGCTCGCGCTCGGGCAGCTCGAGCGGTTGCTCGGCGCTCAGCGCCAGCGACACGCCGAACAGCCGCTGCAGGACCCGTTCGTGGATCTCGCGCGCGAGGTCGAGGCGCTCGCCGAGGTGGCGCGCGCGCTCCTGCTGGCGTGTGGCGTTGCGGGCGGTGGCCACGAGCGCCGCCGTCTTGCCGAGAGTCCACAGCAGGTGCCGCTCGCCATCGGAGAGCTCGAAGCGACCGCCGCCGCGGTCGGCGCAGATGACGCCGTACGCGCGTCCGGCCGCACTCAACGGCGTGCATACGAGCGTGGTGATGCCGAGCATCTGCGCGTACTCGGCCGGAACCTCCTGCTCGATCCGCTCGGAGGCGACGATCACCTCGTCCTCGAGCAGCGCGCGCTGGGCGATCGGGGTGTTGACCAGGGTCGGCCGGAGACGGGAGAGCTGCTCGAACGAGGTTCCGTGCGAGCCGACGGCACGCACCCGGCTGCGCCCGGCGTCGGCCAGGAAGATGGCCGCCCGGCGCATCGTCGTCAGCCGGCAGATCGCCTCGCAGATCCGGTCATAGAACTCGTTCGAGGACGTGTCGGTGTCGATCCCGGCCAACAGCTCGACGAACACCTCCAGCGGCTCGACCCCCGCGAACAGCGCGGACGGCCGCGTGGCGCCTACAGCAGCGCCGGGACGCGCGGGATCAGGTCGAGCGGCCATGGCTCCTGGAGCGCGAGCCGCAGGGCCTGACCGTGCGTGAGGTAGACGGTCCGGGTGTTGCCGCACGAACGGCATTCACAGCGGACGCTCGGATCATCGGCGGTGTCGAGCAGCCTCCACTCGACATCGCTCGAGAGGCAGGAGGGACACGCCAGCGAGACGAGCACCAGGCAGGGCTCGTCCTCGTCGCGGAAGCTGGCGATCTCGACGGACATGGCGCCAGCATGGAGCATGGCGCAGACGAGCGAAACCGAATACCCCCAGGTGGGGGGTCGCCGGGATCGGCGGCCGCCGAGCCCCGGTTACGCCGCCAGCGGCAGCGCGTAGCGGCGTCGGATCTCATAGAGCGTCGTTCGCTCGGCCGCGGGCCGCCCGGCGGCGTGCGCCGCGGCGACCAGCTGCGGCGGCGTGAGCATGACGCCGTGGTAGCTGCCGGCCATGCGGGAGATCGACTCCTCCATCAGCGTCCCGCCGAGGTCGTTGACACCCCAGTCCAGCGACTCGGTGGCAGCGTCGAGCCCCATCTTGACCCAGCTCGCCTGCAGGTTGGGAATCGTGCGGCCGAGCGCCAGACGGAACACGGCGGTGTGCTTGAGGTTCTCCTCACGCGAGATCTCCTCGACGCCGTGCGTGCGGCCGAGCAGCGTGTGGTACGGGATGAACGACAACGGTACGAACTCGGTGAAGCCGCTGGTGCGCTCCTGCAGCTCACGCACGACGCGCATGTGCTCGGCCAGCTCCCACGGCTCCTCGATGTGGCCGAACATGACCGTCACGGTCGAGCTGATCCCCTCCGCATGCGAGGCCTCGATGATCTCGACCCAGCGCGCGACCGGGAGCTTGTTGGGCGAGATGCGCTCGCGGACGCCGTCGTGGAGGACCTCGGCGGCGGTGCCGGGCGTGGAGCCCAGTCCGGCCGCGCGCAGACGCGCGAACACGGCTCGAGGGGCCAGGCCGCTGACGTCGCACATGTGCGAGATCTCCATCGGCGAATAGGCGTGGAGGTGGATCTGCGGCGCGACCTCGTGGGCGAGGCGCAGCCACTTCTCGTAGTCCTCGAGCCCCCAGTCGGGGTGGATCCCCGACTGCATGCACAGCTCGCTCGCGCCCGCGTCGACGGCCTCCTGGACCCGACCGACGAAGTCCTCCTCCGAGTGCTCGTAGGCGTCCGGGGACCGGCGCCCCTGGCCGAAGCCGCAGAACGCGCACCCGACGATGCACACGTTGGAGATGTTGATGTTGCGGTTGACCACGAACGTGACCGTGTCCCCCGCCAGTTGCCGGCGCAGCTCATCGGCGGCGGCGCGGATGTCCTCGATCACCTCGGGGCGTCGCTCGGCGAACAGCGCGGTCAGCTGCTCGGCGCTCAGGCGGCGCCCGTCGCGTGCCAGCTCCACCGCCCGCGGCGCGACGTCGTCGGCGATGTCGAGCTCGGCCCGCCGGCCCGAGCCGCGACGCGGGATGAACGACCAGTACGAGCTCTTGATCACATCGAGTACGCCCTGAGCCACCCATTCGGCGTCGATGTACTCGGGGTAGACGCACAGCCGCTCGGTCAGCGCGAAGCCGTCGGCCCGCAGCTGTTTGCGGACCTGGTTGGGCGACGGGAACGGATGCTCGGGGGAGATGTGGTCCCCGTTGGCGCTGAGCCCGCCGAGGTCGGTGGCGCCCGCTCGCACGAGCTCCGGCCACCAATCGGCCAGGTTCGGCGGCACCTGGATGCCGACGCCGGGCATCAGGCGGCGCGCGTGCGCGATCAGTCGCTTCATGTCCTCGATCGTCACCTCGCAGGCCCAGGCGGGGGCATCGAGCTGGGGACCGTCGCCGACACCCGAGCGCCAGTACTCCTGCGCCGCCGCATCCGCGATCTCCGCCGGCTCACGGCCGTAGTAGCTCTGGTGGGGGACGAAGTTCTGGAGGATCACCTCCTGGACATGACCGAACTCACGGTGCAGCTCGGCGATCGCCTCGAGCGAGCCGACGCGCTCTTCCTCGGTCTCGCCGATGCCGACCAGGATCCCGCTCGTGAACGGGATCCGCAGCTCGCCGGCGGCGCGGATGCAGGCCAGTCTCGGCGCGGGATGCTTGGTCGGCGAGCCGGCATGGACGGTCTCCATCAGCCGCTCGGAGATCGACTCGAGCATCAGTCCCTGGGACGCCGTCACCTCGCGCAGCCGGGCCAGGTCCTCGGACTCGAGCACGCCGAGATTGGTGTGCGGGAGCAGGCCGCGCTCGAGCGCGCGCTCGCACGTCCAGGCCACGTAGGCGGTGAAGTCCTCGTGCCCGTAGGCACGCAGGCGCTCGGCCACCTGCGGGTTGACCTCGGGCCGCTCGCCGGTGAGCACCAGAAGCTCCTTGACGTTTCGCCGCGCGGCATGGTCGAGCAGCCGCTCGACCTCCTCGGGCGCGTAGAGGTGTGCCTGGTGGGTCGCGAACGAGCAGTACTTGCAGTAGCACCGGCACGTCCGAGAGAGCGACAGCGTGAAGTTGCGGCTGAACGTGACGCGTCGGCGCATCCTGGACTGATTCTACGGAGCCGGAGCGTCGAAGCCGATGCGGCGCCCATATCCTGCCCGGACGATGCGCTACCAGCGGCTTCTCCCCCTGGCCGCGGTGGTGGTCGCCGCGGTGCTCGCCGGCTGTGGGTCGGGCGGGAGCCCGCACGCGACCCGGCACGCGACGCTGGTCCTCGACTTCACGCCGAACGCCGTCCACGCGGGCATCTACTCGGCCCTGGCCCGCGGATATGACCGCGACGAGGGCGTGCAGCTGCGCGTCATCGCGCCGTCGGCCTCGACCGACTCCGTCAAGCTGCTTCAGAGCGGCCGGGCCGATTTCGCGATCCTCGACATCCACGACCTCGCCATCGCCCGCGAGCGTGGCGAGGACATCGTCGGGATCATGGCGGTCGTCGAGCGCCCCCTGGCGTCGGTGATCGCCGTTCCCGGCATCCGCTCGCCACGAGGACTGGCCGGCCACACGGCTGGGGTGACCGGGGTGCCCAGCGACAGTGCCGTCCTGCGCTCGATCGTGAACGGATCCGGCGGCGATGCCGCCACGGTCAAGCAGGTGACGATCGGGTTTGATGCTGTCCCGGCCCTCCTCTCCGGCCGCGTCGGCGCCGCCACCGCGTTCTGGAACGACGAGGGCGTCACGCTGCAGCGCCGCCGCCCCGGATTCCACGTGTTCCGCGTCGATCAGTACGGCGCCCCGGCCTACCCCGAGCTGGTGCTGGCCGCGACCCGCGCGAGCCTCCGCTCTGACCCGAGCCTGGCCCAGGCGGTCGTCCGCGCGTTGGTGCGCGGCTACGACGTGACCCGGCACGACCCCAAGGGCAGCGCAGCCGACCTGGAGCACCGCGTGGCGGGGTTGGACCCGGCGCTCGTGGCGGCAGAGCTCTCCGCGGTGACGCCGGCCTTCGTGGCTCCCGACGGGCACATCGGCGAGCTGGTGCTCCCGACGCTGCGTGCCTGGTCGTCGTGGGAGGCTCGGTTCGGCATCGTCGCGCGAGCGCCCGACATCCGGCGGATGTTCGATCCCAGCTTCGTCGCCGGGACGGCGTCGCGACGCGGCGGTTAGCCGGTCGCCGATGCCAGCCGGGTGACGAGGTCGGCCCCCTCGCGCGCCATCCGCGAGCGCGGCACGACGAGGTCGAACCCCGCTTGCACGGCCAGCGCTCGCACATCGGCCTCCACATGGGAGTAGAAGGCGAGCGTGCGCACCCGGTCCGCCCCGGCCGCCTGGGCGAGCGCGATCCGCTCCGGCGCCTCAGCGGTCAGATCGACGACCAGAACCTCGGCGGCGGCGACAGCCGAGGCCTCGGGCTCGTTGACGAGCACCGCGTCGTGGCCGGCTGCGCGCAGCGCGCCGATCACGTTCGATCCGAACAGAAGGTCGGGAACGTAGGCGAGGACCCGAGCCACGCTACTGAGCGCGCAGGCGGCGGAACTCCTGACGCACCGACTCGGGTCGTCCCCACATCTGCTGGATCTCGACCCGTCCGGTCCGCGCCTCGCGCACCGCCATCTCACCATCGATACCGGCCTCGTCGAGCAGCCTCAGCCCGGCGTGGACGGCCGAGGGAGCGGCGGCGTGACCGAAGCGGTGCGCGACCAGCAATCGCCAGTGCCAGTCGTACTTCGAATAGGGCTGGGCGTTGCAGGTGACGAGGAACAGCGCCGCCTCGATGTAGCGCCGCTCGTCGAAGATGCGCAGGTCGAGCTCGAGGTCGGTCCAGTCGTCGGAGAGCGAGTCGACGATCTGCTCGAAGGTCTGGGCGAGCTTCATCGCGGCCGGAAGGCTAGATGATCGCCGGGGATCAGAGCTGAGCCACGAAGGTGTAGATGACCATCGCGCTGACGACGAGCACGAAGATCCGCAGTGCCCACAGAGCGGCGGCCGCACCCGGACCGAGCGTCACCCGCGGCAGCGGGATCGACCTGTCGCCCACGAACTGCTTCGGCTCCAGGTAGGACCACGGCGGCTCGTCACCGCCGGCGGGCGACCACTCGCTCTCCTGGTCGGGGGTCGCTGTGGGCAGCTCAGACAATGTGGACGACCTGCAGGAAGGAGTCGATCGCGTACGCGGCGCCGCAGATGGAGATGAACGCCACGATCGTGGTCGCGAGCCGGTTCGTGGCCTTGCCGTTGACCCACTTGCCCATCAGTTCGCGGTCGTTGGCCAACATCAGCAGGAAGACGAGGGCCACCGGCAGCAACGCCGTCGCGAGCACGTTGGCGTTGAGCGCGATCGACAGCAGCGGGGCCCCTGGGATGAGGATGATCACGGCGGCGATCAGCGCCGCTCCCACGTTGGCGCCGTAGAACAGCGCCGCCGAGCGCGCCGAGTTGTTGAAGCTGTGACGGACACCGATGCTCTCACCGACGGCATATCCCGTGCTGGCCGAGATGGTGAGGATCGCCACGGCGCCCGCCTCGACGAGACCGAGCGCGAACACCGTGCCGACGGCGCTGCCCGAAACGAGCTTCAGAGCGCCGGGCAGGCCCGCGCCGGCCAGACCCTGGAGGCTCGATCCGCTGTGCCCGAACAGCGCCGCGCCGGCGATCAGCGCGCCGCAGCCGAACAGCGCCGCCAGCGCGCCTCCGGCGACCGTGTCGTAGCGACCGTGCCGGATGTCGGCCGGGGTGAGCCCCTTGTCGGCCGACGCGCTCTGCTGGAAGAAGATCATCCACGGCGTGACGGTCGCGCCGATCGTCGAGGCGACGAGCAACAGGAGCGTGTTGAAGCTGCCACCGGGAAACGGCCCGAGCGTGGCCAGCGAGTGGCCGACGGCGCTCAGCTGGGGCTTGACCATGATCGCGGCGACGAGGAACAGCCCGTTGAACAGGGCCAGCCCGAGGACGATCCGCTCCCAGCGCCAGTAGCGGCCACCGCTGACGGTGAAGGCGACGAGGGCGACCCCGAGCACGGCGGCGACGCCGGCACCCATGTGGAAGTAGGACAGGCCGATCCGGATCGCGACGAACTCCGCGATCAGCGTCACGAGGTTGGTGAGGATCAGGTCGCCGGCGTTGAACCAGCCCCACAGCGGGCCGAAGCGCTCGAGCACGAGCTGCCCGTAGCCGCGGTGGGTGACCGCCCCGACCCGCATCGCCATCTCCTGGCAGACGATCGCCATTCCGAACGTGACCAGGATGAAGGGCAGGAAGAAGCCGATCCCGTAGGTCGCGCCGCTGGTGGCGTAGGAGATCATGCTCGGCCCGTCGTTCTCCCCGAGCATGGCCAGGATGCCCGGGCCGACCAGGAGCCAGAGCAGGTACCAGCGGCGGCCGTGGCGCCGGGCCTCGTGGACGCGCGACCGATCGGCGGACCGGGCCGCGTCCTCGGGCGAGAGCGGCGGCCGCGGAAGGGCGACGGCGCCGTCGGTCACGGTGGGCCCGTCAAGGAGCGGCGGCGTCAACGGTCGAGCTCCATCCGCATGGCACGGGGCAAGGCCCCGCCGAGCACATGAACGTCGTCGCCGAAGCGGACGAACAGCGGCCCGTCGAACGGCTGCTTCTCGATCACCTCGAACGCATCGCCCGGGGCGATCCCGCGGTCGGCGAGGAAGCGCAGCATCTCGGGATCGGAATCCGAGATGCGCGCGAAGGTCCCGCACGCGCCGGCATCGAGCGACTGCAGGCTCTCGGTGCTGCCCTCGTCGATCGTGAGGTCCCGCGTCGGGATCGGGTCGCCGTGGGGGTCATGGGTCGGATCGCCGAGCTTGGCGGCGATCAGCTCCTCGAGCTCCTCGGAGAGGACGTGCTCGAGTACCTCGGCCTCGGCGTGCACGCGGTCCCAAGGCACGCCCAGGCTGTCGGCCAGGTAGAGCTCGAGCAGACGGTGGTGGCGGATCACCTCGAGCGCGACGCGCCGGCCCTCCTCGGTCAGCGACACGCCCTTGTAGGGACGGTGCTCGACCAGGCCGAGCTCGCCGAGTCGCTTGACCATGCCCGAGGCCGAGGCCGGAGTCACCCCCATGCGCTTGGCCAGCGCGTTCGTGCTCACCGCGCCGCTGCGGCGCTCGAGCGAGTAGATCGCCTTCGTGTAGTCCTCGACCGCGGAGGTTCGCGCCCCCGCCAACTCCTTGTGACCCATCACGGAAGTTATGGTAGGCCTAAACTTTGATTTCGTCAAGTCAGGCCGGGGTGCAGGCGTCGTTATCCTCCGAGTCATGGCAACCACCGATACGCTCGCGGCCGACTATCGGATGCTCACCGAGACGTGCGGGCTGCTCGATCGCTCCGAGCGGGGCAAGCTCGCCCTCACCGGCGGCGACGCGAAGTCGTTCTTGCAGGGCCAGGTCTCCAACGACGTGGAGGGATTGGCGGAGGGCCAGGGCTGCTACGCGGCCTTTCTGACCCCGAAGGGCAAGATGCTCGGGGACCTGCGGGTCCTCGACGCCGGCGACGAGCTGCTGCTCGACACCGAACGCGTCGCGCTGCAGGAGCTGTTCAACATGGTCCGGCGCTTCAGCATCGGCTACGACGTCGAGCTCCACAAGCGCACGTTGGAGCGAGGCCTGCTGGCTCTGATCGGCCCTGACGCAGCCTCCATCGCGGGTGTGGTCGATCTGCCGCAGGCCGAGCACGCCCACCGCCGCCTCGACGTGGACGGGATCCCTGCTCGGGTGATCCGCACCGACGGCGGCGTCGAGCTGCTGTGCGAGAGCGCGGCCACCGAGGATCTGCGACTGGCGCTGATCAGGCGCGGGGCGGTGGCCGTGTCCGAGCCCGCGGCGGAGGCGCTTCGCATCGAGCGGGGGCGCCCCCGCTACGGCGTCGACCTCGACGACACCGTGATCCCGCAGGAGGCCGGGCTCAACGAGCGTGCCGTCTCGTTCACCAAGGGCTGCTACGTCGGCCAGGAGACGGTCGCCCGCCTTCATTACCGGGGCAAGCCGAACCGTCACCTGCGCGGTGTGCGGCTGTCCGCACCGGCGCGGGCGGGAGACGAGCTGACCTTCGAGGGCCGCGGCGTCGGAGTTCTCTCGAGCGTCGCGGTGTCGCCGGCGCTCGGGCCGATCGCGCTGGCCCTCGTGCGTCGCGAGGCGCCACCCGGAGCCGCGGTCGCGGTCGGCGCCGACGGCGCCACCGGCGAGGTCGTCGAGCTGCCGTTCAACTGAGCCGCGCGCGCCCGCGCGGCGCCGGCCACGAGCTCCTGCAGCCGCTTGCGGTCGAGCTCCGGGTGCAGCGGAATCTGCACGGCATCCGGGTGCGAGGCCAGCCAGCCCCCGACGATCCGCACCTCGGCGACCTCGTCCGGCGGGACGTGGGCGCCGAGCTCGCCGCGCCGGCCCGCGCGCCCGAGCGCCTCATGCGTGCGCCGCTCGAGCGCCTCGAGGTCAGGCAGCGGGCCCCAGTCCACGAGCCGGCCGGCCACGAGCCAGAAGACGTCGAAGCGGCAGTCGGCCGGGTGGGCGGCAAGCACCATCCGGGGCGTGGCGTGGGTGGCCTCGAGGACGCCGCCGAGGCGGCCGAGCACGATCTCGAGCCGGCGCGAGCGGCGCCGCAACCATGCCGCCCGCTCATACCGGAGCTCCCGGGCCGCCGCCCGCATCTGCGCCGCGACGTGGGCGAGCAGCTGCTCCCCACCGTCGGAGCCGCCGACGAACAACCCCAGCGCCGCGTCGAGCCGAGTGCGGTACAGGTTCGGATCGAGGTCTCCCAGGCACGGTGACAGGCACCGGCCCATCTGGCCGTAGGCGGAGGGATGGTCGCGGCGGGGCAGGCGCCGGCCGCAGTGGCGCAGGCCGAACAGCGAGTCGAGCTGCTCGACGAGCTCCGCCGCGAGCCGCCGGCCGCGCAGAGGCCCGATCGTCACCGCGTGGCCCGAGGCCGGCTCGGCGGCCACCTCGAGGATCGGGAACGGAATGTCGAGGCGGCAGCGGATGTACACGAGCCGGTCGTCATCGCGCACCAGACGAACGTTGCCGGGCGGCCGGAGCTGCTTGATCAGGCGGTTCTCGAGCACGAGCGCGCCGAGCTCCGACTGGGTCGCGCGATAGTCGACGATCGCGGCGTGCGCAGTCCATTCCCCGGCTCCGGCCGACGCCCGAGTCGAGGGCGCGAAGTGGGCTCGCGCCCGACTGCGGATCGAGACCGACTTGCCGACGTACAGCGTGGCCCCGCGGGCGTCGCGGAACAGGTACACGCCGGGGTCGCGCGGCAGCTCGGCGAAGTTCGGCAGTGGCAGGTGGCCGGCGGACGGCAGGTGGCCGGCGCGGCAGGTGGCTGGTCGGGCGGCAGGTGGCCGGGCGGCAGGTGGCCGGCGGGCGGCAGGTGGCGGGCGGCAGGGACGAACCGGGCGCCGGCTCACGCGCGCCGGAGCGTGCAAGCGCCCGATCGCGCCGCGGGCGTCCCGGCCGGCGCGGCCGGCGCGGCGAGAGCAGCGCGACCGCCTCGGCCACGGTGGAGGCGTTGGCGCACAGCCGCGGGAACAGCGCGCACAGCACGCGGGCGCACGTCTCGGCGTCGGCCAGCGCCCGGTGGGCCACCTCGACGTCGATCCCCAGCGCATCGGCGAGCACCGTCAGTTTGCGCTCTCGCTGCAGCGGCAGCAGCGCCCGGGCAAGCGCGGCGGTGCAGAGCACGGGAGGGTCGGGCCATTCGAGCGCGGCGCGGTCGAACGCCTGACGCAGCACGCGCCGGTCAAACGGAGCGTTGTGCGCAACCAGCACCTTGCCTCGCATCTGCTCGGCGACCGCCGGCAGGACCGCGTCTGCGTGGGGCGCCTCGTCGACCATCGCCTGCGTGATGCCGGTGAAGCGCTGGATTCCGCGCCGCAAGGGCAGGTTGGTGCGCACGAGCGACTCCCAGCGATCGTGCAGCTCACCGCCCCCGACGAGCACCGCGCCGACCTCGGTCAGCTCGCATGCGTCACCGCCGAGACCGTTGGTCTCCGTGTCGACGACGAGGAACTCGGCGGTGGCCAGGGGCTGCTCGAGCAGATCCATGCCCGCCGGTGATACGACGTCCGCCGGACGTCCTGCACAGCCGGTTGCAGCCCTCGGCGCCACCCGCGCGCAGAACTGCGCCCGGCGACCGATTTGGGGGGTAGCATGGCTCTATCAGCTAGGGAAGGAGTGGTGGCATGAGCGCCTTCGCGACCGATACCGAAAAGCTACGCGAGCTGGATGCAGGGACCCGCCGCGCGTGGGCTGCCTACAGCGACGGACTTCGCGAGCTGACGGGAGCGGAATACGAGCACGCCGAGCGGGAGTCGTGGGAGGAGCTGCAGAGCGAGCTCCGCAGCCTGGACCGCCGCCGCCGCACGTTGCACCACGAAGCGGACTGACTGTCACCCCCCTGTCGCGAGCTCGACATCCCGGGATGTCGACCTGGCGTCGCGGCTCGCCGTTCGGTCGGTTAGGGTTATGCCCGCGGAGCGGGACCGCGGCCGGCCGAGCACCGGGCCGCTGAGAGGGATTTCGGAGAGGAGAGCAGGGCGAAGATGCGGCGGATGATGATCCTGATCCTCGGTTGCTGCGCGGTCACCGCCGCGGGATGTGGCAGCTCGGACACCTTCGCCAACAACCCCCGGCCGCCGATTCCGATCAACCTCACCGTCTACATCAACGACGCCCGCGTCTCGGTCTCGCCCAACAGCGTCGGCGCCGGCCCGATCGTCTTCATCGTCACCAACCAGGCCAGCCGGGCCGAGACGCTGCAGATCCTTTCCGGCGGCCAGCCACTCGCCGCCACCGGCCCGATCAACCCCCAGGCCACCGCCAGCGTCAAGGTCACCGTCCCCCAGGGCCAGTACACGATGAGCACGGGCAACGGTGGCACCACCGACGCCGCCCTCGCGACCGCGTCGACGATCCAATCCGCCCATCTGCACATCGGGCCGGCGCGGCCGAGCGCAAAGAACGAGGTTCTGCAGCCGTAGATTTTGGGGGCGGGGCGCGGCGGCGGGTCCCGGGCGGGGCGCGGCGGTGGGTGCTGGGCGGGGCGCGGCGGCGGGTCCTGGGCGGGGCGCGAGTGTGCAGCGAGCGCAGGCCCAGATCGAGCTCTGGAGCGGTGCACATCTCGACAAACTGCGAGCGCCCGAACGACTTTGCGCGCCTGAGCGCCGGAGAGGCGCTTAGGGGCGCAAAGTCAATTCCGCGGCGCTGGTTTGACGAGATGAGCACCCCTGGAATCCGGGCGCGGTCGCGCCGGCGGCGCCGCTCGCCCCGGCAAAGCGTTGAAACTGAGTTCCGGCCCCCGAAACTCAGTTGCAACGCTTCGGGAGGGCTGCAGCCCGCGCGGGCACGCCCGACCGGCGCCGGCGTGCACGGCACCACCGGGCGGCCCCGCGCGGGCGTGCTGGCGGGAGCAAACCCCGTGCCCCTCAGCCGCCGCCCCAAGACCCCGTGCCCTCAGCCGGCGCCAGGGACCCGATCCCCTTCCCCAGCGCCGTTTCAGCGCTCCGAGGCGACGCGCGCCACGCCCCCCCGACCGCCACGCCCCCCGACCGCCACACCCCGCCACCCACACCCCACACCCAACCCGTTGCCATTTGCGCAACCAGAGCTTGCATGCAATACTTGCATGCGTGCAAGCAATTGACCCCGCGCCCATCGCGCCCCCCACCATTTCGCCCCCCACCGCCACCCCACCACCCACCGACCCCCCCACCCCGCCCGCCGACCTGGCGACGGACCTGTACGCGCTGATCGTGTACCTGCACAAGAACTGCAACAACGACCTGTTCGAGGCTGTGGGGGCGCTCGAGCTGACGCTGACCCAGATCAAGCTGCTTCACCATCTCGAGGACCCGGACGCGGCGCTGACCGTCAAGGAGGCCGCCGAGCTCGTGCGCGTCTCGCTGCCGGCGGCGAGCCGGACGGTGGACGATCTCGTCCGCCGCGGCTTCGTCGAGCGCCACGAGGACCCGGACGACCGGCGGATGAAGCGGGTCAGTCCCACCGAGGCCGGGCACGCGGTGATCCGGCGGCTCAACGCCGCGCGGCGCAACGGCCTGGAGCAGTTCACCCATACGTTGACCGACACCGAGCGCCGGCGACTTGGCAGCGCGCTCTCCAAGCTGCTCGAGCGTCCCGACGTCGCGGCTTGCCGACCGGAAGGAATTGACTCGTGAGAGCGCACATAAGTGCCCACCGGCACCGCTTGATCACCGACGAGAACAGCCGGTGGTGGACCCTCGGCGCGATGTGCTTCGCGCTGTTCATGATCATGCTCGACAACACGGTCGTGAACGTCGCGCTGCCCTCGATCCAGCGCGACCTGCACGCATCGCTGTCCTCGCTCGAGTGGACGGTCAACGCGTACACGCTGACCTTTGCCGTGCTGCTCGTCACCGGCGGCCGGCTCGGCGACATCTTCGGCCGGCGACGCATGTTCCTGTTCGGCGTGGTGGTGTTCGCGCTGTCCAGCCTGGCGATCGGCTTTGCGCCCAACGACGTGGCGCTGATCGCTTTCCGGGCCATTCAGGGCGTCGGCGCGGCGTTCATGATGCCCGCGACGCTGTCGATCATCACCCAGGCGTTCCCACCGCATCAGCGGGGCACGGCGATCGGCACGTGGGCCGGCGTCAGCGCGCTGGCGCTGGCCATCGGGCCCGTCGTCGGCGGATTCCTGACCCAGCAGGTCAGCTGGCGGGCGATCTTCTTCATCAACCCGCCGATCGCGGTCATCGCCGTCGCGGTCACGCTGTTCGCGACGCGGGAATCGCGCGACGAGACGGTCTCGCGCTCGATCGACTTCCCCGGCATCGCCGCGATCACGGCCGGACTCACCGCGCTCATCCTCGCGCTCGTGGAGGGCAACCGCTGGGGTTGGGGCTCGCCGCAGATCATCGCGCTGTTCGCGGTGGCGATCATCGGCCTGTGCGGGTTCGTGGTCATCGAGAAGCGCTCGGCGTCGCCGATGGTCGACTTCGCCTTCTTCCGCTCGCGCTCGTTCCTCGGCGCCAACATCGTCGCCTTCATCGTCTCCTTCGCGATGCTCGCGATGTTCTTCTTCATGGCCCTGTACCTGCAGAACGTCCTGCACTTCTCGCCGCTCCAGGCCGGCGTGCGGTTCCTGCCCACGACGCTGGTGATCATCGTCGCCGGCCCGCTCGCCGGGCGGCTCACGGATAAGATCGGTCCGCGGCCGTTGATGACGGGCGGACTGGCGGTGATCGCGCTGTCGCTGTTCCTGCAGTCGCGGATCACCGTCCATACGGGCTACCTGACGTTGCTGCCCGGTTTCATGCTCATGGGCGCCGGCATGGGCCTGGTGATGTCGCCGATGAGCACGGCCGCGATGAACGCCGTCGACCGGCGCAAGGCGGGCGTCGCCTCCGGCGTGCTGTCGATGAACCGCATGGTCGGCGGCACCTTCGGGGTCGCGGTGATGGGGGCTCTGATCACCACGATCGGGCGCTCCAAGATCGACGCCGGCCTGCCCCACTTTCCGGCCGCCACCCGCGCCGCGATCGCGAACTCGCTCGGTGGCGGTGGCGCCGTGACCGGCCACCACGTCTCGGCCCACGTCGTCGGCGTGGTCCGCGAGGCATTCGTGTCGGCGCTCTCGACCGGTCTGATCATCGGGGCCGTCGCGACGCTGATCGGCGCGGTCGTGGCGTGGTCCTTGATCCAGCGCGAGCCCACCGCGGCCGAGCCCCCCGCCGCCGAGCCCGCTCCGGCCGCGGAGCCGGCCGGGGAGCCCGAAGCCGCCGACGCGCCGCCGGTGGAGGTCGGGATCGTCTGACCCGGCGCTTAGCGTTTGGGTGTGCGCGTCCTCGATCAGATCGACGATCCGCAGCTCGATTCGCTGATCGCCGACGATGAGTTCTTCTGGCTCGACGTCGCGGCCCCGTCGGAGCAGCAGATCTCAACCCTGGCCGCGCGGTTCGGCTGGCACGAACTCGCCGTCGAGGACCTGATCCACTACCCGCAGCGCCCGAAGCTCGACCGCTACGGCGACTACATGCTGATCGTCTTCTACGGCGCCGGGCGCCGTGGCGACGGCGCCCCGAAGCTGGTCGAGGTCCACCTGATGGTCAGCGGCAGCTACATCATCACGATCCGCCAGACCGAGTGCTCCGAGCTCGACGACCTCCGCCGCCGGTTCGCGGCCAAGCCCGACGCCGGCGAGCAGTACATCGTCTACTCGGTGCTCGACACGCTCACCGACACCTTCTTCCCCGTGTTGTCAGCCGTCGACGACGAGATCGACGAGCTCGAAGAGGCGATCGTCGCCGGCCCGTCCGATGAGCAACTCCAGCGGCTGTTCGGTCTGCGGCGGCGCCTCGTCACGCTCCGGCGGGTCGTGACCCCGCAACGCGACCTCGCGGCCCGCACGATGGACGAGATCCGCGAGTTGCCCGGGCTCGACCCGGATACGCGTGACTACTACCGCGACGTGTACGACCACCTGATCCGGATCTCGGACCTGATCGACTCCTACCGCGACCTGCTCAGCGGCGCCATGGACGTCTACCTCTCGACCGTGTCCAACCGGCTCAACGTGATCATGAAGCGGCTCACGATCGTGGCCACCGTGTTTCTGCCCATCACCGCCCTGACCGGCTTCTTCGGCCAGAACTTCGGGTTCCTGGTCCGGCACATCGCGCCGCTGTGGGCCTTTCTCGTCTACGGCGTCGGCGGTATCGCGCTGTGCACGGTCGTGCTGATGGTCTGGTTCAGACGCAGCGGCTTCCTGGGCAAGGGCGTCCCGTGAGCATTCGGCGCCGCGGCTCCGTCCACCGTGGCGCGCCCTGAAGCTCGGCGTCCGGGTACGATCCGACCCTCTCCGTAACCGAATCCGAGCAGGAAGGTTTCTGTGGCCGTCGATCTGAGCCAAGTCGCCAATGTCGAGACCGAGCCGGGCGAGCTGCCCCCCACGATGGCCGCATGGGTCATCCGGGAGGAGCGCTTCGGCGAACCCGTCGACGCGTTCCAGATCGAGCAGATCGAGGTACCGGAACCGGGCGCCTTCGAGGTCGTCGTGCGGGTGATGGCGGCCGGGGTCAACTTCAACAACGTCTGGGCCGCGCTGGGCGAGCCGGTGTCGGTGTTCCGCTATCACCCCAACGAGGACCATCACATCGGCGGATCCGATGCCTCGGGCGTCGTGTGGAAGGTGGGCGAGGGCGTGACCCGGTGGAAGCCCGGCGACGAGGTCGTCGTCCACTGCAACCAGGCCTCCTACGAGGATCCCGAGGTGCACGGGCTCGACCCTCTCGCCGCCCCCTCCCAGCAGATCTGGGGCTATGAGACGAGCTGGGGCTCGTTCGCCCAGTTCTGCAAGGTCCAGGCGCAGCAGCTGCTGCCCAAGCCCAAGCACCTCGCCTGGGAGGAGGCCGCCTCCTACGGGCTGACGTACTTCACCGCGTACCGGATGCTGATCGACCGCTGCAAGCTCCAGGCCGGCCACCGTGTCCTGATCTGGGGCGCCGCCGGCGGTCTCGGCGTGTTCGCCACCCAGCTGTGCGCGATGACCGGCGCCGACGCGGTCGGCGTCGTCTCCAGCGACGACAAGGGCAGGCTGATCAAGCAGCTCGGCGCCACCGGCTACATCGAGCGCTCGGAGTTCGCCGGGATGATGCGCCGTGGCGGCGAGACAGCGGACGAGGAGAAAGCGCGTTTCAAGGAGTCACGGCGCTTCTGCAAGGCCGTTGAGGAGATTCTCGGCGGTCCGCCCGACATCGTCTTCGAGCACGTCGGAAAGGCGACCTTCCCGACCTCTGTGCTCGCGGTCAAGCCGTTCGGCAAGGTGGTGATCTGCGGCGCCACGTCCGGCTACCAGCTCGATTTCGACGTCCGTTACCTGTGGATGCGCCAGAAGGAGATCATCGGCTCGCACTTCGCCAACGCGTGGGAGGCCAACAAGGCCAACGAGCTGATCGAGGAGTCGAAGGTCAGGCCGGTGCTGTGGCAGACGATGGGCTTCGAGAAGGTGGCCGAAGCACATCAGCTGCTGCGGGACAACAAGCATCTCGGCAAGATCGCGATTCTGGTCGGCGCGACCGAGGAGGGCCAGGGCAAGACTGCGGACGGTCCCGGGGCGATCCGGGCCGAGGTCGGCGCCTAGCCATGGCCGGTGTTGTCCACATCCCCTGGTACGCGACCATCCTGCGCCAGGACAGCTTCGTTGACAAGGTGTGCGAGATCGCGCCGCTGGTCCTGCGCTACGGCGCCACGAAGTACTCCGTGCACCGCTCCCGCGACGATCGCTACAAGATCCTGCAGATGGCGTGGTTCGAGTCGAAGATCGACTGGTATCGCTACTGGGACGGGCCTGAGCTGATCGAATTCCGACGCCGCAACATGGGCCACTACCAGATCCCGGTCACGTACGTGTGGCACGACGAGCTCATGGTGGGGGCGCTGGCGTCGGCCGCCGACCCGCCGGCCGAGCCGTTCGCCGCCGCATAGTCGCGCAGCCACAGCGGCGCTCACTCCTCGACGTACACCTCGGGCTGCCACAGCAGGTCGAGCCGCGGCAGTCCGAACGCAGTCGCCACCGCGGTTGCCCCGGCCGAGAAGCCTTGCAGGACCGCTGTGCGCGAGGGCTCGAATTGCCCCACGCTCGCGCTCCCCGCCGCCGGCGCGATCTGCACCAGAGCGGGGTCATCGGCGGCGGACTCGAGGCGCTCCGCCTCGGCGTTGTAGCGGTCCGGAAGGTCGATCATCAGCGGCGCGAGTGCGGGGTGCCGGGTCCGGCGCATGATCTCCAGGAGGGGCCGCGGGTAGGGGCTGTGGCGATAGTCGCTCGGCCGGGAGCGCAGCGCGAGCACGTGCGTGGCGCCGTCGGACAGCGCACTGGCGAACGGAATCGACTCGATCAGCGCGCCATCGCCCATCGGCGTCCCGCGGTACAGGGACGGCGGCCCCGACAGCAGCGGCAGCGAGCAGCTCACCCGGACCGCGCTGATCAGCTCCTCGACGTCGGCGAAGTCGCCGAGGACCCGGAGCTCTGAGGTGGTCAGATCGACGGCCAGCGCTGAGAAGGCCGGACCGGCGGCGAGCCCCTCGACCGAGTACGGCCGCCGGTTCCGGATCAGATCGTCGAACAGAAGATCGAAATCGAGCGCCGGGCGCCCCCTGAGCACGCGCAGCGGATTGGCGAAGCGCAGGCTCGCCGTATCGATGTAGTTGGCCGATCCGAGCGCGGCCTGGCCGGCGGCCGTGAATGAGCCGTTCAGCGCTCCGGACGAGGTGCCGTAGATGGCGTCGACCGCGTCGATCAGCCCGAGCTGCTCGAGCACCACGCACATCCCGGCGGAGACGGCTCCCCGCAGCCCGCCGCCCTCGACCGCGAGGGCGACCAGCGCCGAGTCTGAGCGCGCCCCGCGCCGGCTCCCGGCGGCCGCGCGCGCCAGCAACAGGTCGATGATCGGGTGCCTATCTCCGTCGGGCCCCGGAAGGTCATCGGGCGTGAGCGAGCGCCGCAGCGTCATCGCAGCTCGCCCCGCGTCGCCGGGATGGCTACCCGGACTCCAGCGGCGCCATCGTCAGGCCGGCGCCGTCGAGCTCTTCCCAATGCTCTTCGGCGTCCTCACGCGGGCCGCTCCAGACGATCGCGCAACCGGTGTTGTGAATGCGGTCGGCGAAGCGGTATCCGTCGGCGAGGGTGACGCCCGGGATGAACCGCGCCAGCGTCTCGGCAACGTGATCGAAGGTGTTGTAGTCGTCGTTGAGGACCAGGACCCGCCAGCGGCCTCCCAAGCCGGAGCCGGGTCCCCCAAGACGGGGCAACTCGACGGTCTGCGACATCTGCCCTGAGGATAGCTGCGCAGCGCCGAGATGCATGCTCGATGGTGCGATTGGCGCGACCACCTACCGCACGGATTCGGACCGCTTGCGCCAGTAGCGCTCGAGTCCGGCGTAGAGCTGGTCCGGCGAGGCCGCCTGGATGTAGGTGTCAACCAGCTCGGTGCCCCCGTGGGACTCGATGTCGGCCCGGACCCCGGCGATGAAGGCGTCACGATCCTCGGTCCTGACCCGCTCCGCCCAGGTGTCGAGCCGGACGCCGAGCTGCGACAGCTGCGCGTCGACATCCGTGTAGGCGCCGAAGTGGGTGATCGCCAGGCGCTCCGGCCGCCACGCGGCGATCAGCTCGATCGACTCGTGCCACGCCTCGAGGCTGATGTCGGGCGGGGGCGTGGGCGGGATCGTCAGCGCCGTGGGGTCGATGCGCACGCCGCCGACATCGCCGACGAAAGCCGTCCCCTCGTGCAGATAGGAGACATGATGGGAGGCATGGCCGGGCGTGTAGGCGACCTCGAAGCCGTCGCGGAGCGTCTCGCCGCCCAGGAGCTCCCGGATGTTGGCCTCCGGAACCGGCAGGAAGTCGCCCCACAGCCGGTCCATGTCCTCGCCGTAGAGCCGGCGCGCGCTGGTCAGCAGGCGCTCGGGGTCGACCATGTGCACCGCTCCGATCTCGTGCACGTAGACCTCGAGATCAGGCCAACGCTCGACGAGCGAGCCGCTCGCGCCGGCATGATCGAGATGGATGTGGGTCAGCAGCAGGGCTCGCGGGCGCTCGTCGCCGAGGGCGTCGAGCAGGGTCGGCAGGCACGAGGAGGGGCCGGGGTCGATCAGCACGTCGCCGACCTGCCAGCAGCCGATCACCCGCTCGCGGCCGAGGTGCATGAGATCGATCAGGCGCATGCCCGACACACTAGCCATCACGACTCGGCGGGGCAGTGACGGCGCCCGACTCCGGTCAGACGCCCCACGCGCGGGGCTCAGTGGTCGTGATGCCGGTGCTCTGAGATCGAGGGGCGATCCCAGCGCAGGACCTGCGTCGTCTCACTGTCCGCGTCCGCACCGGGCCCCGGCTCGCTGGCTGCGTCGGGGCCGTGGGCCGACTGTTCGTCGACGACCTCGTCCTCGCCCCCGACCGCCTCGGCGTCGAAGACCTCCGCTTCAGCGGCAGCCGCGGCCGGTTCATCGCCGGCGACCGCCGCGGTCTCCTCCTCCGCCTCCGGGAAGCGCTCGATCGCCGCCTCGGCCAGCGCCGTCAGCTTGCCCGCAAGCTCGTGCACGTCGTCCACGATCCGCCGCCGCTCGGCCCAGATCCGGTCGGTCTCGGCGTCGAGGTCCTTGACCCGCAACTCCGCGCCGGCGGTGAACTCGGCCGCTTCGCGGCGCGCAACCTGCAGGCGCTCCTCGGCCTCCGCACGCGACTGCGACGTGATCCTCTCGGCCGTTTCGTGGGCGCGCTGGAGGATCCCTGACACCTCCTCGCCGACGCGCTCGAGCGCCCGGCGCACGGCCGCCTCGGGCGAGCGGGTGGACTGGAGCTCGGCGACCAGCCGCGTCGTGCGCTCGACGTATGCGTCGACCATGCCGCGGTCGTAACCGCGCATGACGACCGGAAAGTCAGCCTCGGCCGCAACCGCCACGGCGTCGCCGGGGAGCGTCGACAGCGGCTCCGCGACCTCCTGTAGGAGCGCATGCTCCGTGGCTGCTGTGTGCTGGTCCGGCATCAGCGAGAGGCTTCCCATCTCCGTGCGTGGTGAATCTCACCACTCAGGCTGATCATACAATGGTGCCCATGGACGCCCCCAACCACCGGCTGCCCGAGCCCGATCGCCCCTGGATGATGCGCACGTACGCCGGGCACTCCGACGCGCGCCGCTCGAATGAGCTCTATCGGCGCAATCTCGCCAAGGGCCAGACGGGCCTGTCGGTGGCCTTCGATCTTCCCACCCAGACCGGCTACGACGCCGACCACGAGCTGGCCCGTGGCGAGGTCGGCAAGGTCGGTGTCTCGATCGCCCATCGCGGCGACATGCAGACCCTGCTCGACCAGATCCCGCTCGACCGGATGAACACGTCGATGACGATCAACGCCACCGCCGCCTGGCTGCTGGCCCTCTACATCGTCGCGGCGGGGGACCAGGGCGTGGCCGAGGACCAGCTCCAGGGCACGACCCAGAACGACATCCTCAAGGAGTACCTCAGCCGCGGGACCTATGCCTTCCCGCCCGCGCCGAGCATGCGCCTGATCGCGGACACGATCGCCTACACGGTCGAGCACGTGCCCCGGTGGAACCCGATCAACATCTGCTCCTACCACCTGCAGGAGGCCGGCGCGACCCCCGTACAGGAGATCGCGTACGCGATGAGCAACGCCATCGCCGTGCTCGACGCCGTCCGCGAGCGGGTGCCCGCGGAGCTGATGGGCGACGTGTTCGGGCGGATCTCGTTCTTCGTCAACGCGGGTGTGCGCTTCGTCGAGGAGCACGCGAAGCTCCGCGCGATGTCCGTGCTGTGGGACGAGCTCGGACGAGATCGCTACGGGGTGCAGGACGAGCGTCACCGCCGCTTCCGCTACGGCGTTCAGGTCAACTCGCTCGGCCTGACCGAGGCCCAGCCGGAGAACAACGTGTACCGGATCGCCCTGGAGGCACTCGCCGTGACGCTCGGCCGCGGCGCCCGGGCCCGCGCGATCCAGCTCCCGGCCTGGAACGAGGCGCTCGGGCTGCCCCGGCCGTGGGACCAGCAGTGGTCGCTGCGCCTGCAGCAGGTGCTCGCCTACGAGACCGACCTGCTCGAGTACCCCGACATCTTCGAGGGATCCAAGGTGATGGAGGGGCTGGTCGAGGAGATGCTCGCGGGTGCGCGCGAGGAGATCGCCCGTGTGGCCGAGCACGGTGGCGCCGTCGAGGCGGTCGACTACATGAAGTCGGCCCTGGTCGACTCCCATCGCGCGCGGCTGCTGCGGATCGAATCCGGCGACCTGGTCATGGTCGGCGTCAATCGGTACACCGAGACCGAGCCGTCGCCGCTCACCGCCGACGCCGAGGGCGGCATCCTGGTCGTCGACCCCGAGGTCGAGGCCGAGCGCCGCGCGAGCGTCGAGAAGTGGCGCGCCGGGCGCGATCAGGACGCGGTCGACACAGCGCTGGCCGAGCTGGGCCGCGTGGCCGGCGAGGACTCCGAGAACATCATGCCGGCGACGATCGCCGCCGCCCGCGCCGGCGTGACCACCGGCGAGTGGTCACAGGCCCTGCGCGACGCGTTCGGCGAGTACCGCGCCCCGACCGGCGTCGGCGAGGCCGCGGCCGTCTCGACCGAGGACCTGGCCGAGCTCCGCGACGAAGTCGAGCGGGTCAGCGACGCGCTCGGGCGCCGGCTCAAGTTCCTGGTCGGCAAGCCGGGGCTCGACGGCCATTCCAACGGCGCCGAGCAGATCGCCGTGCGGGCCCGGGATGCCGGGATGGACGTCGTCTACGAGGGCATTCGGCTGACGCCGAGCCAGATCGCGACCTCTGCCGCGCAGGAGGGGGTCCACGTGGTCGGTCTGTCGATCCTGTCCGGCTCGCACCGCGAGCTGATCCCGTCGGTGCTGCAGGAGCTGCAGGACGCCGGCGCCGGCGATGTCCCCGTGGTCGTCGGCGGGATCATCCCCGACGCCGACGCGGCGGCGCTCAGAGAGGCCGGCGTGGCGGCCGTCTACACGCCCAAGGACTACGACCTCAACCGGATGATGCGGGACATCGTGGCGCTCGTCGCCGAGCGCAACGGCGTCGGCGCCCCGGCGGCGTAGCTCGCTGCCTGACCAACCCGTGCCGCCGGAGTCGCCGCGAGGAGCCGAGCTCGGCGCGCGCTTGTGCGAGGGCGACCTGAGCGCCGCGGCCGCGGTGCTCAATCTCGTCGAGAATCGCGCGCCCGAGGCGCGCGGGCAGACCGAGGCGCTGCTGGCCGCGGTGTCCCCGGCCGCCCTCGGGCACGAGGCCGGCGCACATATCGTCGGCGTGACCGGGCCCCCGGGCGTCGGCAAGTCCTCGCTGCTCTCGCGGCTGGTGGCCGAGTGGCGGGCCCGAGGTCGCTCCGTGGCCGTGCTGGCGGTCGATCCCTCCTCGCGGCGGTCGGGCGGATCGCTGCTCGGCGACCGCGCCCGGATCGAGGCCGACCCCCGTGACCGGGCCATCTTCATCCGCTCCACCGCCGCCGGCGACCGCCTCGGCGGCCTCGCGCCGGCCACCCGGGCCGCCGCCGGCGCTCTCGCCGCGGCGTTCGACGTGGTGGTGATCGAGACGGTCGGCGTGGGTCAGTCCGAGACCGAGGTGGCCGACGTGGCCGACACCGTCGCGGTGATCGTGCAGCCCGGATCGGGCGACGTGCTCCAGTTCCTGAAGGCGGGGATCATGGAGGTGCCCGACGTGCTCGTGGTCACCAAGGCCGACCTCGGCCGCGTGGCCATGCGGGCCCTGGCCGACCTGCGCGCGGCGCTGCGCTCGCTCGGCGCCCGCGACACGGCGGTGCTGGCCGTGTCCTCGATGGCGCCGGCGAGCGGCATCGGTGAGCTGGTCGACGCCCTCGACGCCCACCGCGACCGCCTCGACCTGGCCGCCCGGCGCCTGCGTGCGCGCCGCCTGCACGCGCTGGCCGACTTCACCGCCGAGCACGGCGAGCGCGGCCTGCGGGCCCTCGGGGGCCGGCGCGAGGCCGAGCGCTGGCTCCAGCAGCAGGATCCGAGCCTCGACGCCGGCACACTCGAGCGCGCGCTGGAGGAACGCGCGCGCTCGGCCGATCCATCCGGATCGGGCACAATCTGATTCATCCATGCGGGTGGACCTCGGGATCATGTTCGGCGCCTTCCTCGCCGCCAGCCTCCTCGCGGGCGCGCTCGGCGCGATCAATCTGGGCACGGCACTGGCGTTCGGGCAGATCGCCTTCGCCCTGGCCACCGTGTTCGTCATCGTGCGACGCCCGTAGAGGGTCGCGAGGCCGTGAGCGTGGACCGGATCGTCCTGCCCGCCGACCCGATCACCGACGGCGTCACGGCACTGCGGCCGTGGCGGGACTCGGACATCGCGGCGATCGTCGCCGCCTGCCAGGATCCGGAGATCGGCCGCTGGACCCGCGTGCCCACGCCGTACGGCGAGAACGATGCCCGCGCCTATCTGCTCCAGCGCTACGACTCGATCCACGCCGGGTCCTCGGCGCCGTTCGCGATCGTCGAGCCGGGCGACGGGCGGCTGCTCGGATCGGTCGCCCTGATGCGCCCCGCGTGGGAGCACCAGCGGGCCGAGGTCGGCTACTGGCTGGCGCCCGAGGGCCGCGGTCAGGGGCACGCCACCCGGGCGGTGAGGCTGATCTGCGAGTGGGGCTTCAGCGCCCTCTCACTCGAGCGCATCGAGCTGCTCGCGGCGACCGGCAACGCCCCCTCCCAGCGCGTCGCCGAGCGCGCCGGCTTCGTCCGCGAGGGAGTGCTGCGCTCCTACATCCGCAACGGGGACGTGCGCCACGACATGGTGGCCTTCGGGTTGCTGGCGGGATAGGGCCGGCGGGGTCCGCGCCGTGGCTGCGGTGCGCGCTCCTGAGGCCTGGACGATTGCGGCGGTATGTTCGCCGGAATCGTCCACGCCCCCTGATGACCTCCGCACAGCTACTTCCGCGCCCCGCCCGTCACCGGGGACCCGAGCGACTCGACCCGCCAGCCCTGGTCGGTCTTGGTCAGCTCGATCGCGTCGAGGGAGGCCTGCTGGCCGGCGGCGCCGGTGAGCGTGATCGCAGTGGCCCGCCGGCCGGCGACGGTGATTCGTCCGATGCTCAGGGTCGGGTGGGTGACGCCGGCGAGGCCGATCCGCATCGCGGCCTCGCAGGGCACGCCGCCGGCGGCGAGATGCTCGAGCAGGGACGGGCCCAGCACCTGTGTGCAGAGAGTCCTGTAGTCCTTGCTCTGAGTGGCGTGCAGGAACTGCTGGACCTTGGCCTGGACCTGATCGTGGTCACTGGTGCCGCAGCCCGCGAGGAGGCACGCGACGGCGAGCGCCGACATGCCTCGTCTCGCCCACATGCGCGAAGGGTAGCCTGTACCCGATGACGCTCGAGCCGCTTCGCGACGGGCACGGCCGGCTGATCGGAGATCTCCGGGTCTCGGTCACCGACCGGTGCAATTTCCGGTGCCAGTACTGCATGCCGGCCGAGGGTCTGCCGTGGCTCGAGCGCCAGGAGATCCTGAGCTTCGAGGAGATGGCGCGGGTCGTCGCGCTGCTGGCCGCGATGGGCGTGCACGACATCCGCCTGACCGGCGGCGAGCCGCTCGTGCGGCGCAACTTCCCGGCGCTGGCGAAGATGCTGGCCGGGATCGATGACGTGCACGACCTGTCCGTGACGACGAACGGATTCCTGCTCGAGCGCGACGCCGCGGCGCTGGTGGCGCGCCGGCGTCGAACCGCTTCAACGTGTCGGTCGACTCGCTCCAGCGAGACCGCTTCTTCGAGCTCACCCGCCGCGACGCGCTGCCCCAGGTCCTGCGCGGACTCGAGGCCCTCGGGCGCGTTCCCGGAGGCTCACCCGATCAAGATCAACGCCGTGGCGATCCGGGGCTTCACCGAGGACGAGCTGCATCCCGTTCGCCGACTTCGCCCGGCGCACGCCCTACGAGGTTCGCTTCATCGAGTTCATGCCGCTCGACGCCGACCATGCCTGGACGCCGGAGCAGGTGCTCAGCGGCGAGGAGATCCGGGCGGCGATCCACGCCGTGTACCCGCTCGAGCCCGAGCCACGCGAGCCGAGCGCCACCGCGCGCGTGTACCGCTTCGCCGACGGCCACGGCCGGATCGGCTTCATCAACCCCGTCTCCGAGCCGTTCTGCGGGGACTGCAATCGGATCCGGCTGACCGCCGACGGCCGGCTCCGCACGTGTCTGTTCTCGCTCAACGAGACCGACCTGCGCGGACCGTTGCGCGACGGCGCCGATGACGAGTGAGCTCGAGGAGATCGTGCGCGACGCGGTCTGGCGCAAGGAGCTCAAGCACCACGTCGGTGAGCCCGGGTTCATCCAGCCCAGCCGGACGATGTCGGCCATCGGCGGCTGAGCCGCGACCGCCGGCCCGGCGGCTCGCGGGGCTTAATCACTTCGCAAGCTCCGACAGTCATCATCTGGACCGATGCTCCTGCTGATGGTGTTCGCCTTGATCGCGGGCGCGGGCACCGCGATCACTCCGTGCGTCCTTCCCGTCCTGCCCGCGCTCCTGTCCGCGAGCGCGGTCGGCGGCCGCCGGCGGCCACTCGGCATCGTGCTCGGCCTCGGGGCCACGTTCACGATCGCGATCGTCGCCCTGGCCCAGCTCGTCAAGGGCGTGGGCCTGGCCAGCGGCGCGGCGCGCACGCTGGCGATCGTCGTCCTGATCGGGTTCGGCGTCGTGCTGCTGATCCCGGAGGTGGCCGCCCGCGTGCAGGCGCCGCTCTCCCGCCTGGCCCGGTTCGGACCCAAGACCCGAGGGGACGGCTTCTGGTCCGGCGTCGGCGTGGGTGCCGCGCTCGGCTTCGTCTGCGCGCCCTGCGCCGGCCCGATCCTCGCGGCCGTGACGTCGGTGAGCGCCTCCGGCGGCGCGTCGGCGAAGATCGTCGCGGTGGCGCTGGCCTATTCCGCGGGGCTGTGCTCCGTGCTGCTCCTCTACGCGCTCGGCGGCCGCAAGGTGATCGAACGTGTCCGCCGCTCCGCGCGCGGGCACTGGGTCGAGCGCACGCTCGGCGTCGTGCTGATCGCGACCGGGATCCTGATGGCCGCCAACGTCGACGTCCGCTTCGAGGAGGCGCTGGCCAGGGACACCAGCCTGCCCGCCTTCCTGGTCGATCCGACTCGGTCGCTGGAGAACTCGGGCGCCGTCCAGAACCGGCTCGCCTCGCTGCGACCCGCGTCACGGTTCGCCCAGCGCCAGAGCCAGGTCAAGGAGGCCGCGGCGGTTCCCGTGCCGGCCACGGTCGGGATCCCGGGCGTCAAGACCCCGGCGCTGGCCGACCTCGGTCCGGCGCCCGAGTTCACCGGCAACCAGGACTGGTTCAACACCCCGGGCGGGCGGCCGCTCACGCTGGCCGGCCTCCGCGGCCACGTGGTGCTGGTCGACTTCTGGACCTATACGTGCATCAACTGCCTGCGCACGCTTCCCTACCTCAAGGGCCTGTACGCGACCTATCACCCCTACGGCCTCGAGATCGTGGGCGTCGAGACGCCCGAGTTCACCTTCGAGCAGGAGGCCGGGAACGTGCGCCAGGCCATCGCCTCCGACGGCCTGCGCTACCCCGTGGTGCAGGACAACAACTACGCGACCTGGAACGCGTACCAGAACCAGTACTGGCCGGCCGAGTACCTGATCGACGCCCGCGGGCGGGTGCGCCACACCCAGTTCGGCGAGGGCGACTACAAGCAGGGCGAGGCCGCCGTGCGGCGACTGCTCTACGAGGCCGGCGCCAAGCACCTGCCGCCGCCGATGTCGGCTCACGCCGTGCTCCCCTCCGCCCAGCTGGCGACGCCCGAGACCTACCTGGACCCACAGCGCTCACAGGGATTCGCGTCGCCGCTGCAGGCCGGGACCCACGACTACACGGCGCCCTCGTCGCTGCAGCTGAACGAGTTCGCGCTCCAGGGCCGCTGGAACGTCGGCTCTCAGTCGGCCACGCCGGTGGCGGCCGGCGCGGAGATCCAGGCCGGGTTCCAGGCCGCCGACGTCTACCTGGTTCTGACCTCCCAGGGGAACGTCCCGCGGCAGGCGCGCATCCTGCTCGACGGCCGTCCGATCAGCACTGCCGATGCCGGCACCGACGTCACCGGCGCGACGGTCACGGTCCGCGGCCAGCGCCTGTACTCGCTGGTGGCGCTGCACGGCCCCGAGCAGCACCTGCTGACGGTCGAGGTGCCCCCCGGCGTCTCGGCCTACGACTTCACCTTCGGCTGATCCCGCCCGTCGAGCAGCGCGGCGGCCTGGAGTAGGTCCTCGGGCGCGTTGACGTTGAAGAACGGCTCGGGGTCGGTGACCTCCACGATCCGCGGGTGGAGCGCTTCGATCTCGCGCCGCAGCGGGGCCACACCGCGCTCCGCCGCCGGGGCGAGCAGCGGCGCGGCGGCGGGCATGTACATCGCCAGCAGCGGCTGCAGCACCTCCTCGCAGATCGGAACCACGGCCGGGGCCCCGGCCGGGTCGGTGTCGGCGATCCGGTCGACCAACCCCGGCGTCACGAACGGAAGGTCGCCGGCGCACACCAGGACCGGGCGACCGCCGGCCAGACTCAGGGCGTGGACGATCCCCACCAGCGGGTGCTGCGGGGTCTCGGGCTCGATCCACACCGTCACCCCGGGGAAGTTGGGCAACTGGGTGTCCGGCTTGGCGATGATTGCGACCTCGCTCAGGCAGCCCATGAGCGCGGTCACCGGATAGGCGATGAGCGGTCGCCCGCACAACTCGACGATGGCCTTCGAGCCCCCGATCCGCCGCCCCGCACCCCCGGCCAGCACCACGCCCACGGGGTCTCGGCGGCGTCGCATCAGGTCCTCGGGAACCGATCGCTCACGTGTCGAGCATAGGGGCCGAGTCGAGGGGGAATAGAATCAATGTGATGGAGGGCTCCACTGAGGTACGGAGCTGGCTTCGCTGCTATCGCTGCTGGTCGCAGAACCTCGAGGTGCAGGTGCACTACGAGGGGATACACCGAATCGATGCGGAGACCGGCGAGCGCGGCGAGGTCGTCGACGAGATGCAAGAGGCCGTCGTCCAATGCCTGGACTGCATGCACGACCAACCGCACCTCGGGTTCCACAACGGCCGCGTCGAGCCGATCGAGGACCGCTGGGAGCGGATGATCGCCGGCACGCCCTGGGTGGCCTCGTGCACCGTGACCGTCGATGCCGACGACGTCGAGACGTGCTCAGGTCCCGAGGCCGGGGATGCGTTGTCCTACGCGGCCTTCGGCGACCACGGTACGCGCGAGTTCTTCACCCACGTGCGCTTCCACAAGCACGATGAGGACCGGATCGTCGTGCACCTGCTGGTCGAGCTGTACGCGCGCTCGGCCGAGGAGGCCACCGAGGTGCTCGAGGACGCTGCCCGCGGCACGCTGGCGATCACCTCACTGGCCGAGGAGTCGCGCCCGCCTGCGTCGACCGGCGGCGACCAGCACTAGACCGGCACCGCGGGCCTCACGTTGTCGCCAGAACGGGTCGCACCCGTCGCCGGCGGTACAGGTCCCAGAGCTCGAGGATGATCAGCGTCAGCGCCACCGGCACGGTCGCGGGCAGCTCGTTGACGGCGAAGAACAGCAGGTCGAACAGCGCCGCGACCACGAACGTCATCAGCGCGGCGACGCGCTGGCGCCGGGGATCGGAGGCCAGCACGGCACCGAGCACAGCGGCGATGAACAGGTCGCCGTAGCCCATCGACACCGATCCGAACGCCTCGCTCTGCAGCTGCGGCAGCCCGCCACCGGGAGCGGCGGCGATCAGGCTCGCGTTGGGGGCCTGGAGCAGGTCGCTGACGACGAGCCACGTGTCCGCCCCGGCCATCAGCACGATCCCCACCTTGAGCCAACTGGCCGGCGTGACGGCGGCCAGCAGGACGCCCAGCGTGACGCAGCTGAGCGCCGAGAGCAGCACCGCCGCCCCCTCTCCGACCAGCGATCCGCGTGCGCCCCAGGCGAGGGCGAACATGACCGCGGCGAGCGGCACGAGCACGAGCCGGGCGCCCCGCATCGCCCACCCGAGCGCCACGGCCGCGAGCGGCGGCACGGCGATCAGCGCCAGATACGTGAGCCCCGTGGCCGTGTCGTTGACGTAGCGGATCGCGAACACGACCAGCACGATCGAGGCCAGCGGCACGACCGCCCAGCCGCGGCCGCCCATCCGCCGCAGCCGGTCGGCCCCGGGCGGGACTCGGGGGGCGAGCACGCAGCCCGCCTGCACCGCGAGCATGCAGGCATCGGAAGGGACGAAGGCGAGAGCCACGGCCCCAGATTACGCACCGGCACCGACCGGCCGGCTGCGCCGAGGCGCAGCGCGGCCACGAGGCCCGGGGGGCTCGCCTATTGCTCGTGCAGGGTCTTGTCCAGCGCGGTGAGCTGGTCGTGCAGCACCTGGGGAAGCCGTTCGCCGAACCGGGAGTAGAACTCGTGGAACTGCGGCAGCGCGTGCCTCCAGCCTTTGACGTCGACCTCCAGCAGCTTCGCCATCGTGTCCTCCGAGATGCCGAGACCGTCGACGTCGATGCCGCCATCGCCGACCGGCGGGATCAGCCCGATCGGAGACTCGCGCGCCTCCGCCTTGCCCTCGCAGCGACGGAAGATCCAGGCCAGGACGCGGGAGTTCTCGCCGTAACCGGGCCACATGAACTTGCCGTTGTCGTCCTTGCGGAACCAGTTGACGTAGAACACCTTGGGCAGCTTCGCGCCCTTCGTCTCACCGATCTTCAGCCAGTGGGCGAAGTAGTCCGCCATGTGGTAGCCGCAGAACGGGACCATCGCCATCGGGTCGAAGCGAAGCTGACCGACGGCGCCAGCGGCCGCAGCCGTCGTCTCCGAGGACATCGTCGAGCCCATGAACACGGCGTGCTCCCAGTCACGCGCCTCGTGCACCAGCGGCACGACGGTCGAGCGACGGCCGCCGAACAGGATCGCGTCGATCGGCACGCCCGTGGGATCCTCCCACTCGGCGGCGATCGAAGGACACTGCGCGGCAGGGGTCGTGAAGCGGGCGTTCGGATGCGCGGCCGGCGTCTCCACCTCCGGAGTCCAGGATCCGCCGCGCCAGTCGGTGGCGTGAGCCGGGGGCTCCTCGGTAAGGCCCTCCCACCACACGTCGCCGTCGTCGGTCTTGGCGCAATTGGTGAAGATCGAGTTGCTCTCGATCGTCCTGATCGCGTTCGGGTTGGTGACCTCGCCGGTGCCCGGCGCGACGCCGAAGAAGCCGGCCTCGGGGTTGACCGCGTACAGCCGGCCGTCCTCACCGAACTTCATCCATGCGATGTCGTCGCCGACCGTCTCGACCGTCCAGCCCGCCAGGGCCGGGATCAGCATCGCCAGGTTGGTCTTGCCACAGGCGCTCGGGAAGGCCGCGGCGATGTATTTGACCTCGCCCTCGGGCGAGGTGACCTTGAGGATCAGCATGTGCTCGGCGAGCCAGCCCTCGTCGCGGGCCATCACCGACGCAATCCGCAGCGCGAAGCACTTCTTGCCCAGCAGCGCGTTGCCGCCGTAGCCCGAGCCGATGGACCAGATCTCACGGGTCTCAGGGAAGTGGACGATGTACTTGCTCTCCGCGTTGCACGGCCACGGAACGTCTTCCACGCCGTCGACCAGCGGCATCCCTACCGAGTGCAGGCACGGCACGAAGTCACCGTTCTCGCCCAGCACATCAAGCGCCGGCTGCCCCATCCGGGTCATGATCCGCATCGAGACGGCGACGTACGGCGAGTCGGTCAGCTGCACGCCGATGTAGGAGATCGATGACCCGAGCGGCCCCATCGAGAACGGCACCACATACATCGTGCGGCCTCGCATCGCACCCTCGAACATCTCCTCGAGCGCGAGGCGCATCTCCTCAGGCTCCCGCCAGTTGTTGGTCGGACCGGCATCCTTCTGGCGCTTGGAGCAGATGAACGTTCGATCCTCGACCCGCGCGACGTCGGCTGGATCGGAGAGGGCCAGGTAGGAGTTCGGCCGCTTGGCGTCGGAGAGCTTCTCGAATGTGCCGGCCTCGACGAGCTGGTCGGCGAGCCGGTCGTACTCCTCCGCCGACCCGTCACACCAGTAGATGTCGTCGGGCTGGGTGAGCGCGGCGACCTCTTCGACCCACGCCAGAAGGCGCTCGTGGTTCGTGGTGGCCTGGTCTCTGGGTGCAGTGTGAGCCATTGGTGTTCGACTACTCCTCGTGCAAGGTGACCGCAGACGGGCATATCCGCGTTAGGGACGACATAATCCCCGCAGCCGTGCTGCCCTGCGGGGATCCGGAGCCTAACCGACGCTCCACTGACAGTATGTCAGCAAAACGGATCTCAAAATCCAGAGATTTCGCCCCGCCCGCCGGGAGGCGCCGCCGCCGAAGCGGCCTACTCGACGTTCGTCTCGGCGCCGGCCAGCGCCGCGCCGGGCTCCTTGCGGGGCACGAGCACGAGGCGCTTGAACTCGGCCACCAAGACTCCGTCCTGGTTGAGCACGCGGGTGTGGACGCGGACCATGCCGCGATCGAGCTTGGATTGCGAGGGCTTGACCTCGAGCACCTCGGACTCGCAGAACAGCGTGTCGCCATGGAACACGGGGGCAGGGTGCTTGAGCTCCTCGGTGGCGAGGTTGGCGATCGCCTTGCCGCTGACATCGGAGACGCTCATGCCCAGCGCCAGCGAGTAGACCAGCGGCCCGACCACGACATTGCGACCCTGCTGCGACTGCTTCGCGTACACGTCGTTGATGTGCAGCGGGTGGTGATTCATCGTGATCAGGCAGAAGAGGTGGTCATCGGCCTCGGTGACCGTCTTGGCGGGCCAGTGCTTGTACACCGCACCGACTTCGAACTCCTCGAGGTAGCGACCATAGGGATGCGCGCCGGTCGCCTCACGCGCGGCTTGGTCGGTGTCGACTTGGGTCATCTGGAGCGGTCTCCTAGTTTCTTGGTTGAGATGGCGGGCATTGTGGCGCACGGGCACCGGGCCGACGCCGGCCCGACTACGATTGAAGCTCAATTACGGACTCTGACTTCAGGAGATCACCTCTTGCGCAACCCCCGCGATTTCGGCAAGCCACTCGCCATCGGCGCCCCCACCCCGCTGTTGGAGATCCCGTTCAAGCCGTCACGGATGATCCATTTCTTCGATCCCAGCAACGCGAAGATGGCCGCCAAGCTGCCTGACCTCGCGGCCAAATCGGACATCCTGCTGGGCAACCTCGAAGACGCCGTCTCGGTCGACAACAAGGAAGCGGCGCGCCACGGTCTCGTCCGCGTCGGCAAGGAGATCGACCTCGGCGACACGCCGCTGTGGACGCGGATCAACAGCCTCGAGTCACCCTGGGTGCTCGACGATCTCACGACGCTGGTGACCGAGATCGGCGACAAGCTCGATGTGGTGATGGTCCCCAAGGTCGAGGGACCGTGGGACATCCACTACGTCGATCGGCTGCTGGCGCAGCTCGAGGCCAAGGCCGGCGTCGATCGCCCGATCCTCATCCATGCGCTGCTCGAGACCGGGCTCGGCGTCGTCAACCTCGAGGAGATCGCCACCGCCAGCCCCCGGATGCAGGGCATGAGCTTCGGCCCGGCCGATCTGGCCGCATCGCGGCGGATGAAGACCACCCGGGTCGGCGGCGGCCACCCCGGCTACCGGGTGATCAACGATCCGGATCCGGACAATCCGGAGGCACCCCGGCCGACCGCCCAGCAGGACCCGTGGCACTACTCGATCGCGCGCATGGTCGATGCCTGCACGAGCGCGGGGATCCTCCCCTTCTACGGACCCTACGGGGACATCCGCGACGTCGAAGGGTGCGAGACGCAGTTCCGGGCCGCCTTCCTGCTCGGCTGTGTCGGCACATGGTCGCTGCACCCCGTGCAGATCGAGATCGCCAAGCGCGTGTTCAGTCCCGACCCGGAGGAGGTCCGCTTCGCCAAGAAGGTGATCGAGGCGATCCCCGACGGCCGCGGAGTGCACATGATCGACGGCAAGATGCAGGACGACGCCACCTGGAAGCAGTGCAAGGTGATGGTCGAGCTGGCCGAGATGCTCGCCCGCAAGGATCCGGAGCTGGCCGAGGCCTACGGCCTCGAGCCGGCCGCCGTCTGAGCCTCGATGCGCATCTCAGCCAAAGTCGACTATGCGGTCCGAGCCGTGGTGGAGCTGGCCGCGGCCACCGACGAGAAGCCGGTCAAGGCCGAGCGGATCGCGACCGCCCAGGCGATTCCGCTCAATTTCCTCGAGAACATCCTCGGCGAGCTACGCAACGCGGGGATCGTGCGCAGCCACCGCGGGGCCGAGGGCGGCTTCCGGCTCGCCAAGCCGGCCGAGAGCATCAGCGTGGCCGACGTGATCCGGGCCGTCGAGGGACCGCTGGCCAGCGTGCGCGGAGGCGCTCCCGAGGAGGCGTCCTACGCGGGCGCGGCCGAGTCGCTGCTCCGGGTCTGGATCGCGGTCCGGGCCAACCTGCGCGGCGTGCTCGAGCACGTCTCGGTGGCCGAGATCGCCGGTGGCAAGCTGCCGGCGTCGATCGACCGGCTGGCCGAGAACCCCGAGGCGTGGATCACGCGGTGACGCGGTCGCCGGCCGGCGGGCGCACGTAGACCACGTCGCCGCGGACGAGCTCCAGCTCGTCGGCCTGCGCCCGGGTCAGCTGCGCCCGCGCCGGCTGCCCGCCGGACAGCTCCAGCTCCACTCTGACCTCGAAGCCGAGATACACGACCCGGGAGACCATCGCCTCGATGGAGTCCTCCTCGGGCGTCAGCACGAGGGTCACCTCGTGGGGGCGCACGAGCCGGTCGCCGAGCTTGCTGACCGGACCGAGGAAGCCCATCACGAAGTCGTTGACCGGGCTGTCGTAGACCTGCAGCGGCGCGCCGACCTGCTCGATCCGTCCGTCGTGCATCACCGCGATCCGGTCGGCGACGTCCATCGCCTCCTCCTGGTCGTGAGTGACCAGAACGGTGGTGACGCCCTGTTCGTCGTGGAGCCGGCGCAGCCAGCGTCGCAGCTCCGCCCGGACGGTGGCGTCGAGCGCGCCGAAGGGCTCGTCGAGCAGCAGCACGTTCGGCTCCACCGCCAGCGCCCGCGCCAGCGCCATCCGCTGGCGCTGGCCGCCCGAGAGCTGATGGGGACGCTGCTCGGACCAGGTGGTGAGACCGACGAGGGCCAGCAGCTCGTCGACCCGCGCCGTGACCTCCGGCCGCGGGCGCTTGCGGATGCGCAGGCCGAAGGCGATGTTCTCGCGCACGCTCATGTGGGCGAACGCCGCGTAGTGCTGGAACACGAAGCCGATGCCGCGCTCCTGTGGACGCGCTGCGGTCACGTCGGCGCCGTCGATCAGGATTGTGCCGGCATCCGGCACCTCGAGTCCGGCGATGATCCGCAGCAGCGTCGACTTGCCCGATCCGCTCGGGCCGAGCAGTGCCGTCAGCGAGCCCTCGGGCACCTCGAGCGTGACATCGTCGAGGGCGCGGAACTCGCCGAACTGCTTCGACACCGCCTGGGTATCGATCCTCATTCGGAGCGCCTCCTTCCCGGGGCCAGAACCGTCATCGCCAGCAGTACCACGAGCGAGATCACCGCCAGTAGTGTGGCGGCGGCGTAGGCCCCGCGCGTGTCGAAATTCGAGTAGCGCTGCTCGACCAGCAGCGGCAGCGTCAGTGTCGAGCCGGCCACCTTCGAGGACACGACGCTGACGGCGCCGAACTCGCCCAGCGAGCGGGCAGTGGTGAGAACCACCCCGTAGGCCACCCCCCATCGGATCGACGGGAGCGTCACCCGCCAGAAGGTCTGCCAGCCCGATGCGCCCAGCGTCGCGGCTGCCTGCTCTTGCTCATCGCCGACCTCGGTCAGAACGGGGACGACCTCGCGGACCACGAACGGGAGTGAGACGAACATGGTCGCCAGCACCATCCCGACCGGGTTGTAGATGATCGCCAATCCGTGCGCGACGAGCCAGTTGCCGAACCAGCCCCCCTGCCCGTAGACGAGCACCAGCGAGAGCCCGATGATCACCGGCGAGACGACGAACGGAACGTCGATCAGCGCGTCGAGCACCCCGCGCCCCCGGGCCCGGGTGCGGACCAGGACGAGGGCTGCGACGACGCCGAAGATCGTGTTCAGCGGCACCGCGATGGCGGCAATCGTGACGGTGAGCCAGAACGCGCTGATCGCGGCCGGCGTCGTGATCGAGGTCCAGAAGGCCCCGATTCCGTGCTCGAAGGTCTTGATGAAGATGACGCCGACCGGCAACAGCAGCAGCAGCGCCAGATAGATCAGCACGAGCACCCGGACCGACAGCGTCGCGCGGCGGCTAACGCGCATCTCGGGCTCCGAATCGGCGCAGGGCGAACAGCACGACGAGCGCGATGACGAGCAGCACGATCGACAGCGAGGCGGCTGCGTCGGGAGCGTCGCTCTCGATGTCGGCGAAGATCACGATGCTGGCGATCGGGACCTTGCCCGCCAGCAGCACGATCGACCCGAACTCGCCCACGGCCCGGGCGAACGCGAGCGCCGCGCCGGAGACGATCGCCGGCCGCAGTGCCGGCAGGATCACGCGCCGCAGGGTGACCGCGTTCGAGGCGCCGAGCGACGCCGCGGCCTCCTCGACCTCGCGGTCGAGCTCGATCAGGACGGGCTGGACCGAGCGGACCACGAACGGGAGGGTGACGAACAGCAGCGCGACGACGACCGCCGCGCGGGTGTAGGCGAGATGTATCCCGAACGGGCTGTCGGGCCCGTACAGCGCCAGCAGCGTGAGGCCGGCGACGATCGTCGGCAGCGCGAACGGAAGGTCGATCAGCGCGCTCACGAAGCGCTGGCCCGGGAACCGGTCGCGGACCAGCACCCATGCCGTCAGCGTGCCCATCACCGCGCCGATTGCGGCGACCACGAGCGACGCGCCGAGCGTGATCGCCAGAGCCTTGAGCGAGACGGGATTGGTGACCGCGTGCCAGAACGCGCTCGGCCCCTGGGAGGCGGCCTTGACCGCCACGGCGGCCAGCGGGATCAGCACGACCACGCTCAGGTAGAGCATGCTCACGCCCAGGCCCAGGCCGCCCCCGCGCGCGCGCCGGCGCGAGCGGGGACGGACCGGGACCGGGGCGGGCGCCGGAGCCGGTGCCGCGTGGGCGCTGCTAGCTGGAGGCGGTGGGGAAATTGGCCGCCTGCTCGATCTTGGTCACCGAACCGCTTGACGGATCGAAGAACGTCTTGCTGACCGTCGTCCAGCCCCCGAGCGTCTTGATCGTGAACAGCTGTGGCGGGGTCGGGAACTTGCCGGCGAACTGCGCCATCACCGACGGATCGACGGGGCGGTAGCCCTGCTGCGCCCAGATCGTCTGGGCCTGCGGCGTCCAGAGCCAGTTCACGAACGCCTGCGCCTGCGTGGCGTGCGCGCTCTTGGTCGTGACCGCGATCGGCGTCTCGATCAGGATCGTCTGCTTGGGGATCACGTAGTCGACCGCGATGCCCTTCTTCTGGGCCCCGAGCGCCTCGTTCTCATACGAGATGAGGACGTCGCCCTCGCCGCCGGCGAACGTCTGCAGCGCGGCGCGGCCGCTCGAGTCCTCCTGCTTGACGTGCTGGGTGATCAACGTCTTGAGGTAGGCGAGCGCCTGCGCGGGGGTCTTGCCCTCCTTGATCTGGGCGCCGTAGGCGGCCAGGATGTTCCAGCGCGCGCTGCCCGATGTGGACGGGTTGGGCGTGATCACCGTGACGCCCGGCTTGATCAGGTCGTCCCAGCCGGTGATGTGCTTGGGGTTGCCCTTGCGCACGACGAGCACGACAACGGAATTGGTGACGATCCCCTTCTCGGGGTTGGCGTTCCACGTCTTGGCCACGATCCCGCTCTTGACCAGGCGGGTGATGTCGGGAGTGGTCGAGAACGCGACGACGTCGGCCGGCTGACCGGTGGCGACGGCACGGCTCTGGGCGCCCGAGGCGCCGTAGGACTCGCTGAAGGTGACGCCCTTGCCGCCGGTCGTGGCCTGGAACTTGGGGATCAGCGCGTCATAGGCGGTCTGCGGCGTCGAGTAGGCGACGAGTGCGAGGTTGGCGCCACCGCTGCCCGAGGAGGCGGAGCCACCGCTGCTGCTGCTCGAGGAATCCGACGATCCGCCGCAGCCGGCGAGCACGAGCGCGACGCCCAGCGAGGCGACGGCGCCGGCGGCCCCGGGTCGACCTCGAACCGAACGGAGCCCTAGTGGGCCCCGGTGTGATGACTGCATTGCGCCTCCTTGACAAAGCTCGTTTTCTCGATCCAGTTTATCGAGATTATTGGCTTGATGGTGATAGCACACGGCGATGCGTCGATCCTCGAGCGAGTTCTTATAGGGTTGAGACGGATGCGATTCTTCGAGTACGAGTCCCGAGCGGTCGTGGCCAAGGCCGGTATTCCGGTGACCAAGCACGGCCTCGCCAAGTCGGCCGATGAGGCCCGCACGATCGCCGAGCAGATCGCCGGTCCCGTGGTCATCAAGTCCCAGGTCCTGACCGGTGGCCGGATGAAGGCCGGCGGCGTGCAGTTCGCCGACACCCCGGACGAGGCGGCGCGCCACGCCGAGCAGGTGCTCGACCTCGAGATCAACGGCCACATGCCGCGCGGCGTGCTGGTCGACTCGCGGGCCGCGGTGAAGCACGAGTACTACGCCGGGGTCGTCTGGGACGGGCTGCGCAAGCAGCCGGTGATGCTGTTCTCGGACATGGGCGGAATCGACATCGAGGAAGTCGCCGAGCAGCATCCCGACCACGTCGCGCGGGCTCACTTCTCCACCTTGCGGCCGCTGTCCGATTGGCAGGCCAAGCAGCTGATCGCCTCGCTCGGGATCACCGGCTCGGCACTCAACCGGCTCACTCCGATCGTCTCCCGGCTCGCGCAGCTGTTCCTCCGCTACGACATGACGCTGGCCGAGATCAATCCACTCGGTGAGCTCGAAGACGGTGCGTTCATCGCGCTCGACGCACACATGGACATGGAGAACGAGGCGCGCCCGCGCCAGAAGGCGCTCCTGCACGAGCTCGGCGTCGGCGACGAGGAGACTCGCCAGGCCCGCGAGGCGACGCCGTTCGAGCTCGCCGGCGAGGAGGTCGACGCGCAGGACCACCGCGGCGTGGCCGGGAACGTGACCGAGTTCGACGGCAACCTCGGGCTGGTGATCGGCGCCGGCGGCGGCTCGCTGACCCTGTTCGACGCCGTCCGCGCTCACGGCGGCAAGCCGGCCAACTACTGCGAGATCGGCGGGAATCCGTCCGTCCGCAAGGCCTGCGGCTTGGCCAAGCTCGTGCTCCAGAAGCCGGGCGTGGACAAGATCGCGGTGATGATGTCGATCGTCTCGAACACCCGCGTGGACATCGTGGCCCGCGGTGTGATCAAGGCCTGCGTCGAGCTCGGCTACGACCCGGCCGAGAAGATCGCGATCTTCCGCATCCCCGGTGCCTGGGAGGAAGAGGGCTTCAAGATCCTCGAGAAATACGGCGTCGAGTACGCCGACCGCTCGGTGTCGCTGCACGGAGCGGCCAAACGTGCCGTGGACAAGATCCAGGGCACGAACGGAGCCACAGCCTGATGTCGATCCTGATCGACGAGAACACCACCTTCATCGTCCAGGGCATCACCGGTCGCGAGGCCGTGAACCTGACCCGCGAGTGCCTCGATTACGGCCAGGGCGCCAAGGTCGTCGGCGGAGTCACCCCCGGACGGCTCGGCCGCGACGTGCACGGCGTGCCGGTGTTCGACACCGTCGCCCAGGCCGTCGCGCATCACGGCGGTCCGATCGACGGCTCGGTCGTCACCGTCCCCCCCGCCTTCACCAAGGACGCTGTCTTCGAGGCGCTCGAGAACGGCGTCAAGCTGGTCGTGATCGTCACCGAGCGGATCCCGCGTGGCGACGTGGCTCAGATGGTCGAGCTCGCCCGCGAGCGGGAGGCACGCATCATCGGGCCCAACTGCCTCGGGATCATCGTCCCCGACGTGATCAAGATGGGCGGCATCGGCGGCCCCGCGCGCGACGCGGCCAAGTCCTACTCCCCCGGCTCCGTCGGCGTGATCTCCCGCAGCGGCGGCATGACCACGGAGATGTCCTCCACGCTCACCGCCGCCGGGCTCGGCCAGTCGACCGCCGTGTCGATCGGCGGCGACGCGATCATCGGCTCGAGCTACGCCGAGCTGATGCCGCTGTTCGAGGCGGATGCGCAGACCGAGGCGATCGTCATCTACACAGAGCCGGGCGGCCGGATGGAGGCTGAGCTCGCGCGCTGGGTGACCGAGAACAACTCGCGGCTGCCGATCGTCGCGTTCATGGCCGGGCGGTTCATGGACGAGATGCCCGGCATGAGCTTCGGCCACGCGGGCACGATCGTCGAGGGCAAGGAGGACACGGCGACCGAGAAGATCGCGCGCCTGGCCGAGGCGGGCATCACCGTCGCCGAGGAGATCTCGGAGATCCCCGAGATCGTCAAGGCCAAGATCGCCGAACGGTCCGCGGAGGTCGGGCGAAGCCCGGCCGGTCAAGCGAGGCCGGAGGCCGAGCAACACAATCAGGACGCGGGGCTGGAAGCCCCGCGGCGGTGACCATGGCCGCTCTGTTCATCGACGTGCAGGTCGACGACGAGGTCGCCCGCGACCCGGCGGTCGCGGCGAAGCTGGCCGAGGTCTGCCCCGTCGACATCTTCCACGCCGGACCCGAGGGCGTCGAGATCGTCGAGGACAACCTCGACGAATGCGTGCTCTGCCAGCTCTGCCTGCGGGTCGCCCCGCCCGGCACCGTCAGGGTGATCAAGCTCTACGACGACGGAGCGGTGCTCGGCGCCTGAGCGCTGCGCTGCGCCTGAGCGCTCCGCTCCTCTGACCGGGAGCACGCCGTTCCGGAAAAATGACCTGCCGACGGCAAGACAGCCCGCCGGCAGGCACAGCCCCTGATATGTCACCGTGTCCCTTGAACCGGATCGCCCCACCCGGTCCGCGGTACGCCTCTGCTGTGAAACGTATTCCGCTCCCCGGCGGCGATTTGTGACATCGGGCACGTAGACGGAATCCCCACGCGGCCGGCGGACGCGGATAGGATCGCCCCGTGGTGGCCAAGACCCTGATCCGCGGCTCGATCTTCCGCGCCGCCTACGGCGTGCTGGCGCTGCTGCTCCCCAATCTGCTGGTCAAGCTCGCGGGCATGCAGCCCGAGCAGATCGACCAGGACGCCCGCTACTTCAACCGCTTGTTCGGAGGTCGCGACCTCGTCGTCGCCGGCGCCACGGTGGCCGCCGCCAAGGCCGGCGCCGAGCGCGAGGCGATCAAGGCCAACATCTTCTGCGAGCTGACCGACTCGGTCTCGATCATCGAGGAGCTCCGCGCCGGACGCGGGTTCGACCAGACGCTGGCGATTGCGGTCGGGTTCAACGTGCTCGGCTACCTGACCTGGCTCAAGGCGCTCAGGGCGCTGCGGGCGGGCAGCGACGACACGGCCTCCTGACCCAACCCCGCTCGCGCGCGGCGCGACCCGAGCCGTCTTCAGTGCCTGGCCCTGCGCGTTCGCGAGCGCTCTTCCTGGCGCTCGACGACGTTGACGATCAGCTTCATCACCTGCTCGATCCCGGTCGCCTTGGCCTCACCCTTCTCGAACGCCTCGCGCCAATCAGCCACATGGCCCTTGGTCGCGAGCTCATTGAAGTGCGAGCGGGACACCGACAGGCGCACCTTGGCGTCGGTGGCCAGGTCCTTGCTCACCCTGGGCCCCGGCAGCTCAACGCGATAGAGCTGCACGTCGCCGCGGCCACGCAGCTCAAGCCCGGCCACGAGCTTCAGCGGCTGGAGCGACGGCACCTCGTCGAGGAACCGCGTCACCGCCGTCTCGATCAGCGTCTTGGTGTCCGACGGGGAGGTCAGGCTCGAGAGTCTAGATCTTGTGGCGCTGCAGCAACTTGCGGCCGATGACCATGCGCTGGATCTCCGAGGTTCCCTCGCCGATCAGCAGCAGCGGCGCGTCACGGTACAGACGCTCGATCTCGTACTCCTTGGAGTAGCCGTAGCCGCCGTGGATGCGGAACGACTCCTCGACGCAGAAGCGACCGGCCTCCGAGGCGAACAGCTTCGCCATCCCGGCCTCGATGTCGGAGCGTTCGCCGGCGTCCTTGAGCCGGGCGGCGCGGTGGGTGAGCAGCCGCGCGGCGTCGACCTGGGTGGCCATGTCGGCGAGCTTGAACTGGATCGCCTGATGCTGGGCGATCTCCTTGCCGAACGTCTTGCGCTCCTGGGAGTACCTGAGCGCGAGCTCGAGCGCACGCTGGGCGATCCCGACGCCCCGGGCGGCCACGTTGACGCGTCCGAGCTCGAGCGCATCCATCATCTGCACGAAGCCCTGGCCGAGACCGGCATCCTCGCCGCCGAGGATGTTCTCCGCCGGACAGCGGTAGCCGTCGAACACCAGCTCGGTCGACTCGACGCCCTTGTAGCCCATCTTCTTGATCTTGGGCGGGACGTTGAAACCCTTGTAGGCGCCCGTGTTCTCGCCGACGCCGGGCTCCTTCTCGCAGATGAAGCAGGTCATGCCCTTGAACCGGGGCTCGGCGCCCGGATCGGTCCTGACGAGCGTGAACACCAGTGTCGACAGGAGGCCGTTGGTCACCCACATCTTGGCGCCGTTGATCTCGTAGTCGCCGTCGTCGGTCTTCTTCGCGGCGGTCTTGATCGCCTGCACGTCGGAGCCGCATTCGGGCTCGGAGAGGGAGAAGGCGGCGCGGATCTCGCCCGTGGCCATCTTCGGCAGATACTTCTGCTTCTGCTCGTCGGTGCCGAACTTCATCAGCAGGTAGGAGCCGATGAAGTGGGTGTTCACGATCCCGGAGATCGAGATCCACCCGCGGGAGAGCTCCTCGACGATCATCGCGTAGGTCGTCAGGTCGAGCCCCATCCCCCCGTACTCCTCGGGGATCATCACCCCGAACAGCCCGAGCTCCTTCATCTGCTCGACGATCGGCTCGGGGAAGGTGTCCTCGTGGTCGTAGTGCTCAGCGTTCGGAAGGATCTGCTCGTCGGCGAACTGATGCACCATCTCGCAGATTGCCTTCTGCTCGTCTGTCTTCTCGGTGTAGGGGGTGGCGAGCGCCATGACGTTTTCGTTGCTCCGTTCCGGGAATTTCGTTACCCCGAGGATACCGGCGCAGGCCCGAGCCGGACCCACGGAGTGTGGTTTCAGCCGCGCGTCTGGGCCGGCGGCAGGTTGGCGCCCGGGGTGGCTCCGCGGCTCCAGGGACTCTCCGGCCGCTGCTGGAGCTCGCCGTCGAGGACGACGTCGACGCGCTCATTGAAGAAGCACAGCAGGCCGGCGATGCTGACCGTCTCGGCCAACGGGTGCTCGTAGGTCCACACGAGGTCGCGGACCATCTCGCCGTCGGCGAGCACGACCGATCGGTAGGAGGCCAGGCCCTTGTAGGGGCAGCGCGTGACCGTCTCGCTCGACGCGAGCTCGCTCACCACGTCCTCGCTCGGCATATACCAGCGCGGCGGCAGGTTCGACTCGTACAGCGCCCGCGCGCGGGTCGTCTCGGCCAGCAGCTCGCCCTCCAGGGAGATGCGAATCCGGCGTGAGGTGGCGAGCACGTCGACGCGGTGGTAAGGGTCGCGCGGGTGGACGAAAACCTCCTCGTCCTCCTCGAGCCAGGCGTCCATCCGGTTCCAATAGAACGCGATCAGCCCACCGATCGGGGGCGCGCCGTCGATCGGATCCGGGTAGTACCACGCGCCGTCCTCCACGATGTGATCGCCGACGCGGATCGAGTGATAGGACGCCTCGCCCTTCTTGGGGCAGCGGGTCCTGCGGTCGCTCGGCTCGAGCAGATCGGCGCGGACGTCCTCGGGCGGGAAGTAGTAGATCGGCTGGTGGCCGCTCTCGTGGAGCATCTGCACCGATCGGGAGTCGGCCACCGTCTCCCCGGCCACGACGACCCGGACCCGTTTGGGGCTCGGCTCGAGGAACAGCGCCCGCCCCGGCTCCGGCGGCTCGAAGTTGAAACGGCCGAGTGGTGTGCGGCCGAGCGGCCCCGTGCCCGTCATCAGACCCATGAGGCTCCGAAGGCTACCGAGGCGGGTCAGCCGGCGACCACGATGCCGAGCCACACGATGGCCAGCGAGATCAGGAAGATCGCGCCGTCGAACGCGTGCGACTGCGGCCACCGCATGTGGGCTCCGATCAGGACGCCGACCAGGACCACAAGCCCGAGCTTGACCTGGAGCGTCGAGTTCTTCCAGTCGTGGTTGTGCGACGCCAGCGCAACGCCGGTCACGACCAGCACCCCGATGGCGATCAGCGTGCCCATGCCGAAGCGGCGCGCGGCGGCGCGCATCGGCTCGCGATCCTCGAGCCCCCGCAGCGCCGGGACGACCACGGCCGCGAGCATCAGCTGGCCGCCGACGAAGAACGCCATCGCCAGCAGGTGCAGCCACAGAACCCCGTTCCAGAACGTCATCGGTGGCGATCGTAGTGGGCCGGGTGGCGGGGTGTGGTGGCGGGGTGTGGTGGCCTGCGGTCCGGGCTCGCGGTCCGGCTTCGCGCTCCGGGCTCGCGGTCCGGCTCGCGCTCCGGCTCGCGCTCCGGGCTCGCGCTCCGGCTCGCCCGGGCTCGCGCTCCGGCTCGCGCTCCGGGCTCGCGCTCCGTGCCGGCGCCTCTCGCCACACTCCGGCGCCCTCTCGCCACACGCCGGCGCACTCCCGCCACACGCCGGCGCATTCTCGCCACACGCCGGCGCACTCCCGCCACACGCCGGCGCCATTCTCGCCACACGCCGGCGAAGCGCTGCAACTGAGTTTCGGGGGGCCGGAACTCAGATGCAACGCTTCGGCGTCCACCCGCCCCGATGCCGTCGCCGGCACGCCGGTCACGCCCCACGGTCCGACCGTCTCGCCCAGGGCCTCCGCCCCACCCCGCCACCCCGCCACCCTGCGCCACCCCGCCACCCCGCCACCCCGCCACCACCCCACCTGACACACTGGCCGCCGCATGAACTTCGCCCGTGACGTCGTCGACGCCGCCGCCCCCGGAGACCGGGCGATCGTCGAGCTCGCGCGCGACGGTCGCCGGCGTGAATGGACGTTCGGTGAGGTCGCCGATCGCAGCGCCCGGGTGGCGGGAGCGCTCGCGGCCCACGGCGTCGGCCGTGGCGACGTCGTGATGACGCTCATCGGCAACCGGCCCGAGTGGGTCTTCACCATGGTCGCCTGCTTCCGGATCGGCGCAGTGGTGCTGCCGTGCAATGAGCAGCTGCGCGCCAAGGATCTGCGTCAGCGGCTGGCGGTGGCGAATCCGCGGCTGATCGTGGCCGACGAGCGCGACGCGGCGGAGCTCGCCGCCGCCGGCGCCGGATGCCCGGTCCTGACGATCCAGGACGCCGCCCTGTTCGCCGCCGCGCCCGCGCCGGCCGCCGAGCTGGCGCCCACCGACCCGTGCCTGATCACGTTCACCAGTGGCACCACCGCGGAGCCGAAGGCCGTCGTCCACGGCCAGCGCTATCTGCCCGGGCAGCGGCTCCAGGCCGAGCACTGGCTCGGGGCGCGCCCCGGTGACCTGGTGTGGTGCACCGCGGCGTCGGGGTGGTCCAAGTCGGCTCGGAACGCGTTCATCGCGCCGTGGCTGCGCGGCGCCGCGGCCCTGCTGCACGACGCCCGTTTCGACCCGGCCCAGCGGCTGGAGATCCTCGCCGCCGAACGGGTGGACATCCTCTGCATGGCGCCGACCGAGTACCGCGTGATCGCCAAGCGCGTCTCGATTGCGCCGCTGCCGGATCTGCGCGGGCTCGTGGCGGCGGGCGAAGCGCTCAATCCCGAGGTGCTGCGGGCCTGGAACGAGGCCGTCGGACTCGACATCCGCGACGGCTACGGCCAGACCGAGACGGGTCAGCTGACGGGCATGCCGCTCGGCGAGCCGGCGCGACCGGGCTCGATGGGCCGGCCGTTGCCCGGGATCGAGCTGCAGGTGCAGGGCGGTGAGCTCGTGCTCGCCGACCCCGGCACCGATCCGACCTTCTTCGTCGGCCATCTCGGCGAGGGCCCGTCGCCGGGGGAGCGCCCGTGGCACACCGGTGACCGCGTGCATCAGGACGAGGACGGCTACCTCTACTTCGAGGGCCGCGCCGACGATCTGATCATCTCGGCCGGCTACCGGATCGGGCCGTTCGAGGTCGAGTCGGCGCTCGTCTCGCATGCCGCCGTCGCCGAGGCGGCGGTGGTCGCGGCGCCCGATGATGAGCGCGGCGCCGTCGTCCGCGCGGTGGTCGTCCTGCGCGACGGCTTCGCGCCGAGCGCCGCCCTCGCCACCGAGCTCCAGGATCACGTCAAGCACGAGACCGCGCCGTACAAGTACCCGCGGATCGTCGAGTTCGCGGACGAGCTGCCCAGGACGGCCAGCGGCAAGATCCGCCGCGCCCAGCTCCGCGGCGAGTAGCGCCCGGGCCGGGTCAGCGGCGCCTCAGTGGTAGATCCCGCCGCCGCTGTTCGGCGACGTCGGCGTGGTCGCCGGCGGCCCGCTCGGGCCCGAGGAGGGATGGCCGACGATGAGCACGCCGTGCATGCCGAGCCGGATGTGCCCATCGATCGGGCAGAAGAACGCATAGCGCCCGGCGCGGGTGACGTGCAGCGTCAGCGTGGCCGATCCGCCCGGCGGGATGTCCGCCGTGCGAACGATGCCCCCCGGCGCCTCGATCGCCAGCGCGTGAACGATTTTTCCGCGGTTGTGGACGGCGATGGCGATCGTGCCCGTCCGCGCCACCGCGGGGGTCGACGGCGTGATCCGGAACTCGGTCTCCGTGAGCGACAGACGCGCCGAGGCCCGAGGCGCCGGCGTCGCGGTGGTCGTGGTCTGGACCGGCGTGGAGGCCGTGGTCGTGCTCGCCGGCGTCGGCGCGGACGCCGTGCTCGCGGTGGTCGACGAGCTCGAGGAGCTCGACGAGCCCGAGGAGCCACATGCCGCGATCGCCACGGCGGCGAGCGCTGCGGACAGCGCGGCGATGATCGGCTTGGAACTGCGCATCTCGTGCCCCTCCGAGGATCTGTGGTCTCGACCCAGATATGGGTGCGGCTTCGGTTCTTCCGATGCCTCGATACGCTCACATTGTGACCGACGCGAGACCTGTCATCGGAATCTGCGCCGCGCTCGAGCGCGCGCAGTGGACGAGCTGGGATCAACGGGCGGTGCTTCTGCCCTCCAGCTACATCGAGGCGATCCAGCGCGAGGGCGGCCTGGTGCTCATGGTCCCCCCGGATCCGCGTCTGGCCGAGAACCCCGATGAGCTGCTCGATCGCGTCGACGGCATCGTGCTGGCCGGCGGCGCCGATGTCGATCCGGGCTCGTACGGCGAGGACCCGCATCCGGAGACGAACGGGACCGTGCCGGCGCGCGACGAGGTCGAGATCGCGCTGACCCGCCGCGCCGTGGAGCGCGATCTGCCGGTGCTCGGGATCTGCCGGGGCATGCAGGTGATGAATGTCGCCTTCGGCGGCACGCTGCGCCAGCACCTGCCCGACGACCTCGGCCACACCGAGCATCGCCGCCGGCGAGGGACCTTTGACAACTCGGAGCACGACGTGAGGCTGCAGGACGGATCGCTCGCCGCCCGCGCCGCCGGCGAGGAGATCCATTCCACCAAGTCCCACCACCATCAGGGTGTGGCCACCGTCGGAGCGGGACTCGAGGTCACGGGCTGGTCGGCGCTCGACGAGCTCCCAGAGGCGATCGAGGCTCCGGCCAACCGCTTCGTGCTCGGTGTCCAGTGGCACCCCGAGGCCGACGCGGACAGCCGCCTGATCGGCTCCTTCGTGGCCGAGGTCCGGGATCACCGCAGGACGCGGGTTTCGTAGCCGGCCGCGCGCACCGCCCGCTCGACCTCGTCCGCATGCTCGGGGCTCCGCGTCTCGAGCACGAGTTGCACGGCCGTCTCGCGAACGTGCAGATCGACCCCCTCGCGCACGTGCTGGACGTCGAGCAGATTGGCTCGTTGCTCGGCCACCAGCGCGAGCAGTCGCGCGAGGGCGCCGGGAAGATCGGGCAGGCGGGTGACGACCACGAGGCGCCGGCCGGCCAACGTCTCGTGCCGGCGCGCCAGCTCGCCCAGCAGGCCGGCGTCGACGTTGCCGCCCGAGATCACCACCGCCGTGCTGCCGGCCGGCGCGGGGCTGACGAGGCCGCCCAGCAGGGCGGCCACGCCCACGGCGCCAGCGCCCTCGACGACCAGCTTGGCCCGCTCGAGCAGGAACATCATCGCCTCCGCCACATCGTCCTCGGCCACGACGACGATGTCGTCGACCCAGCGCCGGATCAGATCCAGCGTGAGCTCGCCCGGTCGCTTGACGGCGATCCCGTCGGCGATCGTGAGCGACGACTCCACCGCGACCGGCGCTCCCGCAGCCAGCGAGGCACGGACCGCCGCGCAACGGTCGACCTGAACCCCGATCACCTCGACCTCCGGCCGCTGGGACTTCAACGCCACCGCCACACCGCTCACGAGACCGCCGCCGCCGACCGGTACGAGCACGCGCGCGAGGTCCGCAGGCGCCTGTTCGAGCAGCTCGAGACCGACGCCACCCTGGCCGGCGATGACATCCCGGTCGTCGAACGGGTGCACGAACGTGAGCGGGCTCGACTCGGCCCGCTCACGAGCGGCGGCGAGCGACTCGTCCACCGTCGTGCCGACGAGGCGGACCTCGGCGCCCAGCGCGGCCGCTGCCTCGACCTTGGCGATCGGCGCGATCTCGGGCATGAACACCTCACACGGCACGCCACGGGCACGCGCCGCGTAGGCCACAGCCTGGGCATGGTTGCCGGCGCTCCCCGCGACGACGCCCTCCGCACAGGCCGGGCCCAGGGCCGCGATCTTGGCCAGCGCCCCACGGAGCTTGAACGAGCCCGTGCGCTGGAGGTTCTCGGCCTTGAGCACGACTTCACCGCCGGAGCGCTCTCCGAGCGTCCGCGAGCTCAGGACGGGCGTCTCCCGGATCACGCCGGCGCCCGCGAGCACGGCGCGCCGCACGTCATCGAGGGTGACCGACTCAGCCAGGGAGCGCCACCACCGCGTCGATCTCGACCTGGGCGCCGCGCGGAAGCGCGGCGACGCCGATCGCCACCCGCGCGGGCGGGCTCGCCTCGAAGAACGAGCCGTACACCTCGTTGACGGACGGGAACGCGCTCATGTCGGTGAGGTAGACGGTCACGCGCACCGCGTCGCCGAGGCTCGCTCCCGCCGCCTGGCACACGGCGGCCAGGTTCTCCAGGCAGCGGCCCGCCTGCTCGGCCGGTGTCTCCCCCACGAGGTCTCCCGTCCGCGCATCCAGAGGGATCTGGCCGGAGCAGAACAGCAGGTCGCCGGCGCGAACGGCGTGAACGTAGGGGCCGATGGCAGCGGGCGCATCGGGTGCGGTGACCGGCTCGCGGTGTTGGGGCAACTCGTCTTCTCCTGATGTTGACCGGCGCGGTTGGGCCCGCCTGGTTGGCGCGATCGTTTCACAGGCAGGCGTGTGAACGGCGTGTGGACGTTCGATGACGGCCGCCGCGGCCCGCGGGCGGGTAGCCACCGGCGGCGTCTGGGTAGCCTCCCGCGCATGCCCAATCGGTTGGCGCGGGAGACCTCGCCGTATCTGCTGCAGCACAAGGACAATCCCGTCGACTGGTACGCGTGGGGCGAGGAGGCCCTGGCGCGCGCCCGTGAGGAGGAGCGCCCGCTGCTCGTCTCGATCGGTTACTCCGCCTGTCATTGGTGCCACGTGATGGAGCATGAGTCGTTCGAGGATCCCGAGGTCGCGGCGCTGATGAATGAGCACTTCGTGTGCATCAAGGTCGATCGGGAGGAGCGCCCGGACATCGACGCGATCTGCATGGAGGCCGTGCAGGCGATGACCGGCCAGGGCGGATGGCCGCTGAACGCGTTCCTGACGCCGGAGCAGACCCCGTTCTACGCCGGTACCTACTTCCCACCCGAGCCGCGTCACGGCCTGCCGAGCTGGCGCATGGTGCTGCTGGCCATCGTCGACGCGTGGAACAAGCAGCGCGAAGAGATCCGCGCCCAGGGCGCCAGACTGGTGGAGGCGCTCGGGGCGAGTGCCCGGATCGAGCCCTCGTCGGAGCCGATCGCCGACGCGCAGCTCGACGCGGCGCTCGAGGCATTGCGCGGCGCCTATGACCCCGTCAACGGCGGTTTCGGCCGCGCGCCGAAGTTCCCGGCCGCCTCGACGATCGAGCTGTTGCTGGCCCGTGGCGAGCGGGAGATGTCACTGGGGACCCTGCGGGCAATGGCCCGCGGCGGCATCTACGACCAGGTCGGCGGGGGCTTCTCGCGCTACGCCGTCGACGCCACCTGGACGGTTCCCCACTTCGAGAAGATGCTGTACGACAACGCGCTGCTCGCGCGGGCCTACCTGCACGGCTGGCAGGTGTCGGGCGAGGATCGCCTGAGCTCGGTGTGCTGCGAGACGCTGGACTGGGCGATCCGCGAGATGCGGGGGCCCGAAGGTGGCTTCTGCTCGGCCCTGGACGCCGACTCGGAGGGCGCCGAGGGCAAGTTCTACGTGTGGACGCTGGCGCAGCTCGAGGAGGCCCTCGGCCCTGACCTGAGTCCAGACGCGCTGGCCTATTTCGGCGCCACCGAGCTGGGCAACTTCGAGGGTCACGCGAACGTGCTCGAGGGCCGCGGGCCGGTCCCGCCGCGACTCGTCGACATCCGTCGGCGCCTGCTCGAGGTGCGCTCGCAGCGCGTCCGCCCAGGGCTCGACGACAAGCGCCTGACGTCGTGGAATGCGCTCATGATCTCGGCCCTGGCCGAAGCGGGAGCCGCGCTGCAACGGCCCGCCTACCTCCAGGCCGCGCGGGACTGCGCGGACTTCATCCTGACCGAGCTGCGTGACGCCGACGGACGCCTGCTGCGCACCTGGAAGGACGGGCAGGGGCGCCTCGGCGCCTATCTGGAGGATCACGCCTTCCTGCTCGAGGCGCTCGTGACCCTGTACGAGGCGACGTTCGAGCCGCGCTACTACCACGAGGCGGTACTGCTGGCCGACACGGTCATCGCGCGATTCTCGGACACCGAGCGGGGTGGCTTCTTCTCCACCTCCGAGGACCACGAGCACCTCGTCACACGCCGCAAGGACCTCGACGACTCACCGATTCCCTCCGGCAGCTCGGCGGCGGCGTTCGGGCTGCTGCGACTGGCGCTCCTGTCGGGCGAAGGGCGCTACGAGCGCCACGCGCTCGGCGTGCTGCGTCTGCTGTATCCGATCGCGGTCCGTCACCCGCAGGGGTTCGCCCATCTGCTGCGGGCGGCGGACTTCTACCTGGCACCGGTCAAGGAGGTGGCGATCGTCGGACCGCAGCGCGAATCTGACGCGCTGCTCGAGGTCGTGCGCGGCGCGTATCGCCCGCACATCGTCCTGGCCGGGGCGCGCGCGACGGCGTCCCGCTGCTCGAGGACCGCGTGCCGGTCGACGGCCGGGCCGCCGCCTATGTGTGCGAGCACTTCGTGTGCCAGGCGCCGGTCACCGAGCCCGGGGAGCTGGCCGCGCTGCTGTAGGCGCCGGGCGGGCCCGGTGCAGCCGGCCGCGGCTACAGGACGGGGAGGTAGCGCTCGAGCTCCCAGGGCGTGACCTGGACGCGATAGTCGTCCCACTCCTGGCGCTTGATCTCGATGTAGCGGTTGAACATGTGCTCGCCGAGCGTGCGCAGGACCAACTCGGACTGCGAGGTCAGCTCGATCGCCTCACCGAGCGTCTCCGGCAGCTGGTCGATCCCGAGCCGCCGGCGCTCGTCGGGCGAGAGGTGATAGAGGTTCTTCTCCATCGGGTCGGGCAGCTCGTAGCCGTTCTCGATTCCCTCCAGGCCGGCCTGCAGCAGCGTGGCGAAGGTCAGGTAGGGGTTGCAGGCGGGATCCGGGCAGCGCAGCTCCATCCGCGTCGCCGTCTCCCGGCCGGGGTGGTACATCGGCACGCGCACGAGCGCGGAGCGATTGCGGCGCGACCAGGCCACGTACACCGGAGCCTCGTAGCCGGGCACCAGGCGCTTGTAGGAGTTGACCCACTGGGCGAAGATCGAGCAGATCTCCCGGGCGTGACGGAGTTGCCCGGCGATGAACGCCTTGCCGACATCGGAGAGGAAGTACGGGTCATCGGCGTCGTAGAACGCGTTCCGCTCGCCGCGGAACAGCGACTGATGGGTGTGCATGCCCGAGCCGTTCTCGCCGAACAGCGGCTTCGGCATGAAGGTCGCGTGGAGGCCGTACTTCATCGCGTATTCCTTGACCGTGATCCGATAGGTCATGCAGTCATCGGCCATCTTCATCGCGTCGGAGTAGCGCATGTCGATCTCGTGCTGGCTGGGCCCGACCTCGTGGTGCGTGTACTCGGTGTGGATGCCCAGCTGCTCGAGTGCGAGCACCGTCTCACGGCGCAGGTCCGAGCCGGCGTCGAGCGTCGTCAGGTCGAAGTAGCCGCCCTCGTCGAGCACCTCGGTCGACTTGGAGTCCCGGAAGTAGAAGTACTCGAGCTCGGGTCCGACGTAGTAATGGTCGAAGCCCATCGCCTGGGCCCGCTCGACCGCGCGGCGGAGCACGTGTCGCGGGTCGCCCTCGTACGGCGTGCGCTCCGGGGTGAGGATGTCGCAGAACATCCGCGCCACGCCATCCTCACGCGGGCGCCACGGGAGCAGCGCGAACGTGCTCGGGTCGGGCTGGGCGATCATGTCCGATTCCTCGATCGCGTTGAAGCCGGTGATCGATGAGCCATCGAAGCCCATCCCGCCCTCGAACGCGTCGGCCAACTCGGTGGCGTTGATCGAGAACGACTTCAGCTGCCCCAGGATGTCCGTGAACCACAGCCGCACGAAACGAACCTCGTGCTCCTCGGCGAGGGCCATCACGTCGTCGGCGGTAAGCGGTGCGTCGGCCATCGGCGCGGAAAGTATCCTGGGTGGCGCGGGCCGGGTCGTGCAGCTGGGTCGTGCGGACGCCGGAGGTTACTTGCCCGCGCCCCGGCGGGGTCCGTGCTGTGGCGTGCGCTACCCGCAGTCGCGGAGACGAGCCAGCGATTGGCCCAGCGCTGAAGCTCCGACAGAGCCGGCTCGAGCTCGCGCCCCATGCGCGAGAGCTGGTACTCGACCCGCAGAGGCGGACCGGGGATCACCCTGCGCTCGACGATCCCCCGTGACTCGAGCTCCTTCAGACGCTCGGACAGGAGGCGGTCAGAGAGCTCGGGGACGGCCTGGGCAACCTCGGAGAAGCGCAGCGGTCCGTCCATCAGCACGCGCAGAATCGCTCCGGTCCAGCGGCGCCCGACAAGCTCAACCGCCTCGTGATACAGCGGACAGCAGCCCGCGACCGTAGCGCTCGACGCTCAGCGTTGGCCGTGTGGCCGCGGGTGCCCATGTGAGCAGCTTACGCCGCCTGCAGCGACCGCGTGGCTTCGGAGGAGCCGTCGACAGGCACCTCGCCGGCGACGTTGACCATCGCGGTGAAGCCCTCGAGCGCAACCGCAGCGATCGCCTCGAGGATCTGCTCGTCGTCCCATCCGGCCTCGCGCGCCTCCTCGTGGAGATGCATCGGCGGCCGACCGCCCTGCTCGAGCAGGGCCTGCAGATAGCGGAGCAGAGCAGCCTCGCGCTCGTCGTTGGATGAGAACTGACGCGCCAGCGCGACCTCGTCGAGCGCCAACCCGGCGCCGCGGGCCGCACGCGAATGCATCGCGATCCCCGGCTCCGAGTGATAGTGCTCCGCGACCGCGAGCGCGATCCGCTCGAGTGTCGCCAGCGTCAGCTTGCCGTGACGCAGCTCGGAGCGGAACCGCGCGTAGGCGCGCAGAGCCGCCGGCGAACCGGCCATCACGCCCAGGAAGTTCGGCAGCTGCCCGCCGGACGCCAGGGCGCCACGCAGCACCGGCACCGATCCTTCCGGTGCCGTCAGGTCGTCGTGGATTTGGAATCTGCTCATCGGAGTCTTCATGTGGACCACCGGGGTCAAAGGATGGGACAGCGCATGGGGTCGCTGCCCTTTACTTTCGAGACTTGCTTACTGATGGTTAGTTTAGCTGGCGACTGCGGGTCGGACAAGGGGGGCGGGGCAGTCCTTCAACTCTTCTTATGCGCCCTTCAGCGTCCCCTTTCCTTATACGCAGGGCGGTAAACGCCGGATGAGAACTGTTCCTCAGACGCGTAAGTCGGTCCGCTCGGGCTCGGTCGCAGACGGACTCGCGCGGGCTGCTCCGGCGCCTCGTGCGGCGGAGCGTTGTCCGGCCAACGTCGCCTCCGGGCCAGGCCGCGTCGCGCCGCTGCCAACCGGCGAGCCGGCGATGAGCGGCGTCAGGCGCGCGCGCGCAGCGGAGCCGTGTGCGGGCGAAGCTGTCCGCTCTGCGCGACGGCGGGAACGGTCGCGCGCGTGATCACCGCGGCGTGGGAGCTCGTCGCAGCGGCGAGCACGAGGATGACGCCGAGCAGGACCGCCCACATGGCGATCCGGTCGGGGTCGCTCCGGCGCGCTCGTGCACGCTGCGCGACGGACGGCGGCGAGCCGATCCCTGCCCGGCCGGCGGACGATGCCGATCGGCACCGTGGCCCCGGATCGTCACGGTCCGACGCTCGGTCACGACCCGCTCGTCGGAGAACGCACGCCCCGGCGCGGGTCTCGTGATCGGCTCGACGGGGCGCGACCGCCCCGCGTCGATAAAGCGCGACGTCCCCGCTTCGGCAGAGCGCGACCGGCCCGCGTCGGCAGGGCGCGACCGCACAGTATCGGCAGCGCGCACCGGGGCCGCAGCCCGCACAGGATCGGCAGCGCGCACCGGGGCCGCAGCCCGAACAGGGGTCAGCGCAGCCGGACCGGCCGTTCATACGGTGCCTCATCGCGGCGCGCGGCAACGCGAGCTTCTGGCATCTCTCGTCCTCTTTCTCGGGCTTGCGGGGTTAGCTGACGGGCTCGCGCCGAAAGAGCGGCGCTACATGCATAGGCACGATTAGCCCCAACAAAGTGGGTCCCCCGCTTCCTCGCGTTCGCCGATTGGACCTCTCGCGCGAGAATTCAGCGGTACGGGAGCGGCATGCTACCAGCGGTCAGGACGGAAAGCGTGGTGGCCGTCACGAGCCCGGGCGACGGCCGGCGCGCCGCGGCGACGGCCTCGCGGCCGGCGAAACCGCCCCATGGGCGGCCGCGGCGCTATCTTGCCGGCGACGCTGCGCGACGAAGGTCGCGACCTCGCGCGCGTCCTGCCCCTGCAACGACGCCGGGGGCATGGTGCCGTATCCCAGGCAGGTCTGCGGGCGTTGGCTTCGGCGCGTTCTGCACGCAGCCGTAGTTGATCGTGTGGAGCACGAGCGATCTGGGCGGCTGGAGCATATCGAGGTCGGGGCCGACCTTGCCGACCGCGTTGGCGGCGGCCAGGGTGTGGCAGACGCCGCAGTGCTCGCCGAACAGCTCACGTCCGTCCCTCTCGGGAGCGTTCAGTTTCACACCGGCGTACTGCTTGTTCGAGTTGGCGGTGATTCCCGGCCAGGGTGACGGCGGGGATCACAACCCCGAAGGCGATGAAGATGAAGGCGAACGACAGCGTGTCCGGCCCGCCGTCCCCCGCGCGACTGCGTCTGCAGCGTGTCCCGGGCACCTCCCGGACCGCCGCGCACGGCCACGAAGAACAGGGCGATGGCGAGAACCACCCAGAAACCGAGAAAGAGGACGACTGCGAGCACGGTGCGCGGGCACCTTACCGTGCCACGCCGCGGAATGGGTAGTCAGGCGCGCGATCCGGTCGGCGCCGGCTAGCGCCGCCGCCCGGATCCGAAGCTCATCACCGCCGGGGCGACGGCACGGAAGTCCTCCGCCTCGGTTCTTCCCGTCGCGGCCTGCCTGCTCCTCGGCTCCGGCGCCGCTCGCTTGCTCGTCGAGCATCGAGAAGTCCTTGACCTCGGCCGGCAGCTGATCTGGTGCGGCGATCGACGAGATCCGGTCGACGAGCACGTTGATCGCCCCGCCGGCGGCCGCGAATCGCTCGAGCTTGCCCTCCACCAGCATCAGCGGCTCGGTCCTGACCACCAGGCGGTGGCGCTCGTAGACGGCCGGGGGCACGATCAGATTGATCGTCCCGTGCTCGTCCTCGAGCAGGACGAACACGATCCCATTGGCCGTACCGGGTCGCTGCCGCGCCACGACGAGCCCGCCGACCTGCACCCGCGTGCCATGGACAAGCGTCTCCAGATCCAGGCTCGTGACCGCGTCCGCCGGCAGCCGCTCGCGCAGCAACGCCAGCGGATGCTCGTACGCCGTCAGTCCGGTCGTCCTGTAGTCGGCGAGCAGCGAGTCCCACGGCGTGAGCTCGCGCAGCACGGGCGGCGCCGGCAGATCGAGCGGGAGCGCGAGCTGCGTGCCGCCGGGAACGATTCGGCGGCGTGGCGACGCCCAGCTGCCAAGGGCAGCCGAGCCAAGCTGCCACAGCGGCGCACTCGCCCGCCGCGCCGAGACCCCCGCCCGCGGCGCCACCCCGCCCGCGCTCCCCCGCGCGCCAGCGAGTCGCATGCGCCCGACCAGGCCAGCAGCTCGAGCGAGCCAGCGCTCGCGCCTGCTCTCGAGGCGAGGTCGGAGAGGTTGCGGAAGCGACCGCCGGCCCGGCGCGAGCTGACCAGCTCGCTCACTTCTGAGGCGCGCACGCCGCGCACGTAGCCCAGCCCGATGCCGAACGCGACCGTCGCCGTCCCCAAGCTCCATGTCGCACTCGGCTTCGCTTTCGTTGACGTCGGGCGCCAGCACCTCGATCCCGCGCCGTTGGGCCTCGTGCACGAGCGCATCGGGCGGGTAGAAGCCCATCGGCTGCTCGTTGAGCAGCGAGCACAGGAACTCGGGGCGAGTAGTGGACCCGCAGCCAGGTCGACTGGTAGGCGAGCAGGCCGAACGCGGCGCCGTGGGCCTTGGGAAAGCCGAAGCCCGAGAACCCCCGGACCATCGCGAAGACCCGCTCGGCCAGCGCTTCGTCCACCTCGTGCTCGCGCTGGGCTCCCGCGATGAAGTGGTCGTGATAGGCCTGGATCGCCGCATCGGAGCGCTTGCGGCTCATCGCCCGCCGCAGTCCCTCGGCCTCGCCGGGGGTGAAGCCGGCGAACGCGATCGCCACCTCGAGCACCTGGTCCTGGAAGATGATCGTCCCGAGCGTCTCGCCGCAGCACCGGCTCCAGCGACGGATGGTCGTAGGGAACCTCGTAGCTCGGGATCGACGCGCATGCGCTGACGGCGCTCGATGTAGGGATTGACCGCCCCGCCCTGGATCGGCCCCGGGCCGGACGATCGCGACCTGGATCGTGATGTCCTGGAGGTTCTCCGGTCGGGTGCGGCGCAGCGACTGCATCTGCGCCCGGCTCTCGATCTGGAAGACCCCGGTCGTGTCCGCGTTCTGGATGCACTCGTACGTCGCCGGGTCGTCGTAGGGGATCCGGGAGAGGTCGATCCGCTCGCCCCGCGTCTGGGCGATCAACTCGACCGCAGCGCTCGACCGCCGAGAGCATGCCCAGGCCCAGCAGGTCGATCTTGAGAAAGCCCGCATCCGCACACGAGTCCTTGTCCCACTGGACGATCTGACGGCCCTCCATCGCCGCCGGCACGATCGGGCAGCAGTCGATCAGCGGCCGCGTGGAGACGATCATCCCGCCCGAGTGCTGGGAGAGGTGGCGCGGGAGCCCGTGGGCCTCGGCGGCCAGCCGGGCGAGCCACGCCCAGCGGCCGGTGGAGCCCCGGCGGCCCGATCGCCGCCGCGTCGCGCGGCTTGAGCCCGAACGCGTTCGCGATGTCCGTGCTCACCTCGCGCGCATCGAAGCCCTCGCTGCCGCGCGCCACCCGCTCGATCTCGCCGGGAGGCAGGCCGAGCGCCTTGCCCAGCTCGCGGATCGCGCCGCGGGCCCGATAGGTGGGGAAGGCCGCCACCAGCGCCGAGCGATCCTGGCCATAGCGCTCGTGAACCCGGGGGATCAGGCACCTCCCGGATGTCACGGGGGAAGTCGAGGTCGATGTCGGGCAGCGAGGTCAGCTCCTCGTTCAGGAAGCGCCCGATCAACAGCTCGTTGGCGATCGGGTCCACATGCGAGAGCCCGGTCAGGTAACAGACGATCGAGGAGACGCTCGAGCCCCGGCCCCGGCCCGGCGGCAGCAGCGACCGGGCGGTGTCCGGCCCGCGCACCTCGAACGCGACCTCCCGGGCCAGCTCGAGCATGTCGTGGTGCAGCAGGAAGAAACCGGGCAGCCCCAGCGACTCGATGATCCGCAGCTCCTGCTCCAGGCGCCCGGCCGCGCGCTCACGGATCGCCGCCGCGACGTCGTCGCCGTCGCGCCGTAGCGCAGCCGAACCGCGCCCGGCACAGCTCGGTGAGCTTGCGCATCGCCTCGTCGTCCTCGGAGCCGGGATACCGATAGCCGAGGTCCGTGCCGAGCTCGAACCGCAGCCGGTCCGCCAGCCTCTCGGTCTCGGCCACCGCATCCGGGTATTCCGGGAAACCGCGCCGCCATCGCCGCCGGCGATGCGAGCACGTGGCTGAAGTTCCCACGCCGCTGGGGTTCGGAGGCATCAAGCGTCGTATGCAGTGCGTATCGCGACGAGCGCGTCCTGGAGCGGCGCGCGTGAGCGTGCATGCGCGTGCACGTTGCCGGTCGCGACGCACGGGCACGCCGAGCCGCCGAGCCAGCTCGGCCAGCCTGCGGTTGCGGGCCCGATCGTCGCTCAGGAAGGGACGCTGGAGCTCGATCCGCAGCCGATCGGGGCCGAACGCCTCCAGCAGGCGGCGCAGGGTCGGCTCGTCGTGCACGCCGCGCAGCGCGCACCCGCTGAGGCAGACCAGCCCCTCGGCGTGCTCGAGCACGTCGCCGATCGGGACGCTGGCCTGCGACGGCGGACCCCGTCGCCTTCGCGCGTGTGCGCGTGCGCGCGGACGAGGATGCGGCAGAGGTTGGACCAACCGCGCGCGTCCTCGACCAGCAGCGTCAGGTGGCGGCCGTCATCGAGATCGACCTCGGCCCCGTGGATCGCCCGCAGGCCGAGCGCACGCGCCGTGACCGCGAACTCCATCGAGCCCGAGACGGAGTTGTGGTCGGTCAGGGCAACCGCGCCGTAGCCCAGCTCCAGCGCGGCCGGAACGAGCTCGTCGGGCAGCGACGCGCCGTCCAGGAACGAGAAGGCCGAATGGCAATGGAGCTCTACGTAGGCCACTACGAACAATGTTCGCATTTGGCCCGGATGGACACCCGCGTCCGCACATCGCCCAGATCGGGACTTGACAGATTATTAGTGACTGCTAATCTCTGTCGAAGTTAGTGCTCACTAATTTGTCTGGAGGTGATCATGTCGGACTCGCGCAACAGGGGCTGGACACTCGCGATCGTCTCGGTCGGGCTGTTCATGGTCGTCCTCGACAACCTGGTCGTCAGCGTCGCGCTGCCGAGCATCCACCGCGATCTCGGCGCCTCGATCCAGGCGCTCGAGTGGACCGTCAACGCCTACGTGCTCGCCTACGCCGTGCTGCTGCTGACCGGCGCCGCGCTCGGCGACCGCTTCGGCCGCAAGCGCATGTTCATCGTCGGGATCGCCCTGTTCACCGCCTCCTCGGCCGCCGCCGCGCTGCGCCCCGACGCATCGGGCTGCTGATCGCCGCGCGGGCCAGCCAGGGCGTCGGCGCGGCGATCGCCACGCCGCTGACGCTGACGCTGCTGGCCGACGCCTTCCCGCCGGCGCGCCGCGGGCGTCGCGCTCGGCGTCTGGTCGGGGATCAGCGGCATCGCCGTCGCGCTCGGGCCGCTCGTCGGCGGCGCCGTCATGCAGGCCGGCTCCTGGCACTGGATCTTCTGGATCAACGTGCCGATCGGGATCGTGCTCGTTCCGCTGGCCGCGCTGCGGCTGGCCGAGAGCCACGGACCGTCGCGGCACCTGGACCTGCCGCGGGCTGGCGCTCGCCTCGACCGGGCTGTTCGGTGTCGTCTTCGGCCTGGTGCGCTCCCAGTCGCTGGGCTGGACGAGCCCGAGGTCATGCTGCGCGCTCGGCGCCGGCGTCGGTGCTGGTGCTCGCGTTCATCGCCCACGAGCTCCGCACCGCCGAGCCGATGCTGCCGATGAGCTTCTTCGCCAGCCGCGAGCTTCGCGGTCACGAACGTCGTCTCGCTGGCGATGTACTTCGGGATGTTCGGCTCGATCTTCTTCCTCAGCCAGTTCCTGCAGAACGTGCTCCACAACACGCCGCTGCAGGCGGGCGTGAAGCTGCTGGTCTGGACCGGCGCGACGATGGTCGTCTCGCCCGCTCGCCGGCTTCTTCTCCGAGCGCTACGGCAGCCGCCTGTTCATGGTCGCCGGGCTCGGCGCTGCAGGCGATCGCGCTCGGCTGGCTGGCGACCCTCGACCGGCGTCGACACAGAGCTACGCGAGCATGATCGCGCCCGTTCGTCCTCGCCGGCGCCGGGATGGCGCTCGTGTTCGCGCCCGCGGCCAACGCGGTGCTCTCCTCGGTGCGCACCGACCAGGCCGGACAGGCGTCGGGCGCCACGAACGCGATCCGCGAGCTCGGCGGCGTGCTCGGCGATCGCGGTGCTCGCGACGGTGTTCACGAGCCACGGCAGCTACGCCTCGCCGCAGGCCTTCGTCAACGGGCTCGTGCCGGCGATGTGGGTCGGCGCGGCGTGCTCGGCGCCGGCGCGCTGGTCGCCGCGGTGCTGCCCGTTCAGCACCCGGCGCCGCCAGCGACGCACGCCGGGCGAGCGAGCGGCCGACGCCCGTGGCCGCCGCCGCGCGCTCGCCGAGCACGGCCGCGTGAGCGTGCCGTAGGATCGCGAGCACGATGACGACCATGGCGACACCCGACCGCCGGCCACTCCCGTCAGCGCGTCCCGGCCGCCGAGCGCCGGGACGCGCTGATCGAGGCGGCCGTGCACGAGTTCGCGCACGGCGGGCTGCACGGCACGCCGGTCGACCGGATCGCCCGGCGCGTCGGCGTCGCCCAGCCGTACGTGTTCAGCCTGTTCGCCAGCAAGCGCGAGCTGTTCCTGGCCGCCGTCGAGCGCGGCTTCGAGCTGGTCGCCGAGACGTTCACGCGCGCCGCGGCCGAGTTCGACCCGGCGACGGCGCCGCCCGACGTCGACGTGCTCGACGGCGATGGGGCAACGCCTACGTCGAGCTGCTGCAGTCCGACCGCGACTAGCTGATGCTCCAGCACCAGGCCTACGCGGCCTGCGACGACGAGGTGATCCGCGACCGCGTGCGCGGCTGCTACGCCGCGCCTCGTCGCCCACGTCGAGCGGCTCTCGGGCGCCGACCGGAGCGCATCGACGACTTCTTCCGCTACGGCATGTGGCTCAACGTGGCCGCCGCGATGGGCGTCGAGGATCTCTCGGCGGGCTGCGAGTGGGTCCGCGCGGAGCAGCGCGGCCGAGCGCCCGAGGCTGATCGGCGGCTCGCCATAGGCTCCGGTTCTGGCGGACGGCGCTGGTCGCATCCCCCTGCTCATCGCCGCGGTCCTCATCGCGGCATCTTCCTGGGTCGGGCTCGGCTTCGCCGTCGTACTTGTCTTCATCCCGGCTGCGCGCCCAGTGGCTCGAGGTTCGGGGGCTTCTCGATCTCCCAGCTGGCACGCGCCGCCGACTGCGCGGCGGATGTTCCGCAGCCTTGAGCGATCGCCGGCGCCGGGGCACGGAGGCCGTCGACATGCTGATGGCGCTGGTCGTCCTGCTCATCTTCCTGCCGCTGCTGCTCGTCAAGCTGGCCCGCATCATCACGGCCTCGGCAACCCGCTCGGGGTCACGATCGGCGTCATCGTCGGGGACCTGGTGCTCGAGCTCCGCACGCCCGGGCGCCTGGCCCGCCGCGGCGGGCCCAGGCACGGCCGGCGTGGATCTGTGGTCGTGCTGACGCTCGAGCTGGCGATCTTCCTGTACCTGTCGGCGACCGCGTGCGGCGACCGGCGGCTTCCTGCGCTCGGTGTTCACGGCGGGCGCTCATGGCCGTATCCACGCCGTACGATCATGACCAGTTCGTGGCCATCTTCATGGACGGCCGGCCGCTGCGGTAGCCCCGGCGGACGGCGCCTGTCGTGCGCGCCCGGCGGTGCTAGGCACCGCCTGGGTCAGGTCCCGGTCGGGCTCGATCCGCCAGCGGCGAGCGACCTCGCACAGGCGGTCGTTCAGCTCCCAGCGATCGGGCCGGTCCTCGCCCGCGTGCTCCGGGCTGCCGCCCTTGAGCGCCATGGAGCCGGTGTTGTCTCCGATGCGCGCGGATCTCGTCGAGGTCAGCATCGAGAGGCGGATCTCCGCCGGCAGCGCGGCGAGCTCGGCCCGCTTCTCCTCGACCGGGCGCGCGTTCGGGCCCGCCTCCTGGATCAGCGTCGGCGCCACGCACCCGACGGCAGCGTGGGCCAGGTTCCATTGGCAGGCCAGCTGCAGCATCGTCAGCCCGGCCCGCTCGGCGATCGGCCGCATCGGCCTCCATCCGAGCTCGACCCGCCTCGATCCAGCCTGGCGGGCGGAAGCTGCGGTGATCGTGCTGGACGAGCTCCTGGCCGGGGCGCACGTCGTCGAAGAAAAGTCCCCCGTAGTCGACCACGCGCGTGATCACCTCGACGTCGGCCTCCGCGGCGGCGCCGAGGCAGAGCTCGCCGGGCCACGGCTCGAGTGGGTTGAGGATGATCATCGCCCAGTCGATCAGGGCGCCGAAGCGCTCGAGGCAGTCGATCAGGTCGAGGGTGAAGCCGTTGGCCGGGCCCGGGGCGACGCCGATCAGGCGCGTCAACCCGGACTCGCGCAGCGCCGCCATGCCCTCCCAGACGATCTCGCTGGTGTAGCCGATCCGGTCGGGGTTGTGGAGCAGCAGCAGGTCGAAGGCGTCGATGCCGCAGCGCTCGAGGCTGCGCTCGGTCGCCATCCGCAGGTAGTCGGCGTAGGCGTCGGGCCCCCGGAGGTCCGGGTCGGTGAAGCGAGGAAATCCCTTGGCTCCATCGCGCTCGCCCTCATAGAAGTCGTGCCCCACGGCGCCGACCACGCAGATCTGGTCTCGCGGTTGTCCGGCCAGGGCCCGCCCGAGCATGCTGTCAGCGTCACCGGCCCCGTACACGTCCGCGGTGATCACGGTCCTGATCGCGTCGTCGGGGGTGATCAGCCGCGCGAAGCGCTCGTCGTCGAGCGGCTCGCCGAAGCGCATGAAGCGGCCGCCGCTCCACGTTCCGACGGCGGCGGGACCAGGATCGACTGTGTGGGGAAAAGACATTGCGCGTCTGAGTTTAGAGGCGCGACCGCGCTGTGAATCGGCCGGCTCCGGGCCGATTCACGTTCATAGCCGACTCACTCACCGCTGGCGCCACCACCTCCCGCTGCTCAGATCGTGGAACACGATCAGATTCCTCCCGCCAGTGCTCACGAGCTCCCAGTAGCGCCGCCGGAGCGGCCGCTCGGTCCACCATCGATCCTCGATCAGCCACGACTCGCGCACGGCATCGATTCCCAGGCCGTCGACGGTGAGCGGACGTCCCTCGGCCTCCTCGGCCTCGACCGCCGCGCGACGCGGAACCGCGAGACGACGCGGGCCGGTCATCCCTCGAACGGCGCCAGCACGGCCCGGCGCTCGGGCACGCGCGAGTCGGGATCGATCTCCAGGACGCGCAGTGCCGAATCGGGGCCCGCCGCGGCGCGGGTGTGACGGATCGCCTCGCGCAACCGCCCCGCTCGGGCCGCGGCGGGATCGTCCAGCAGCCCACGCTGATCGCTCGTCGGTGGCCCGAAGTGCTCGACCGCCAGGCGCAGCACCTCCGCCGGAGCGGGCATCAACACCAGCCGCGGGGCCAGCACCAGTCGCATCCGGACCGGGTCGGCGAGTGCCTCGCGGAACACCGCCCGCTCGCGCCACGTCCCGCTCTCGACCAGCACCGCGGAGAGCACGACCGCCCGCAGCGTCCTGCCCCGGCGCTCCCGCCGGGCCAGGAGCCGGTCGATCAGCAGCCCGAGCCCCCGCTCGAGCTGCGCTCCCGACGCCGCCTCGGGCAGGTCGAGCGACTCACGCAGATACTCGGTTGCCGTCCTCGGCCGCAACGCCCCGTCTCCCCCGCCGGCCAGCTCGTGCGCGAGCAGTCCCGCACCCCCGAAGCGATCGGCCAGCGCGGCCGGCTCGAGCGCCACCAGCGCGCCCAGCGTGTCCACCCCCAGACGCTCCAGCGCCTCGGGCAGCTCGGCCAGCTCCGGCCGGGCTCGCAGCAGGGCCACCGGCATCGGTGCCAGGAACTCCCGTGCCTGCGTACGTCCACCCGCGATGATCTCCGGCCGGCGCACCGTCGCCCGCGTCGCGGCGGCCACCGCCGCGAAGCGCGACGGCGCGACCCCCAGTCGCGCGGGGATCCCGATCGCCCGCCGGGCCGCGGCCAGCACCCGGCCGAGCTGATCGCCCTCCCCCAGCATCCGGCCGCCGTGCAGCCGCAGCAACCCGCGCGCGTCGAAGCAGACGAGCCCCGGCCGCTCCGGCTCCACCGCCGCCCCGATCGATTCCAGGTGCACCAGCAGCCGCTCCCAGCGATCGGCGACGCCGGCCGGGTCAGGTGGGACGAGAGTCAGCCGCGGACAGCGCGCCAGCGCCTCCCCCATCCGCATCCCGGGGTGGACACCGAACGCCTCCGCCGCAAGCGAGACCTCCCCCACCTTCTGCGCAGCCCCCGGCTCCGGCGCCAGCGCCGCCGGCACCCGCAACAGCTCCGCCCGGTCCTCCGCGGCGACGGAGAGCTGGAAACGGGGAAGCAGGATGCAGACGATCAGGGCCATCGAACCGAACACATGTTCGCATGCGCTCCGGACGGTGGCGGCGGCGACGAGAGCATCCGAACGCGAGCCGGCGGCGTGGTTGGCCTTGACCATCACCGCGCGGTACGGTGATGCGAACCGCAGCCACCAGGAGGAGTTGCCAATGCCCACTCCCGCCACGATCTCGCAGGGCGCGACCGGACCCGCCGTCAGCTGGCTTCAGTATCTGCTCGTCCGCCGGACGCTGAGCTACAACCAGATCGACGGCAGCTTCGGTCCCGTCACCAAGACTGCCGTGGAGCAGTTCCAGAGCGAGGACCATCTCGCTGTCGACGGGATCGTCGGACCGATCACGTGGGGAGCGCTCGGCGGCGACGGCCCGGAGCCGCCGACGCTCAGCGATGGATCCCACGGGCCGGTCGTCGAGAAGCTCCAGACCGCCCTCAACGAGGGACGCGGCTCGTTCGCGCCAAGCTCCAACCCGGTGCTGGCCACCGACGGAATCTACGGCCCCAACACCACCGCCGCCGTGAAAGGGGCGCAGCACTCGGGCGCGATCGCCGCCGACGGCATCGTCGGCCTGCAGACGTGGGCTCTGCCCGTGCACGCGGCCGGCCAGGTGCTCGCCGATCTCTGCGGCGTTCCCGGCCCCGGCTGAGAGCGGTCCGGTGCCGCTCGGGGTCACCTGAACAGCCATTTCGTAGCCCCTCGCCCACACGGACGGCTGCCGGGCAACTTAATGGCTGCACCACAGCCCTTTCGTTCCACGCCGGCTCGATCCGCCGGCGAGAGGCAACGAAATGGCGGCTCCGCTCGCCGCAGCCCACCAGCCCCCCGGCGGATCAATCGCGAGCAGCGCTGCCGGACCCACTCCCGGCCACCCAATCGCGAACCGCGCTCCCGCTGCTCCCGACCGCCGCCGAATCCGGGCCGCAGTGCTACGGTGCCGCGCGATGGCACCCAACCTGCCGGAGATCGCAGCCAAGGGCACGCGCAGCTCGCTCACGACGCTGCGCGCCTTCGGCCAGCGGATCCCCGGCGCCGGCGGCGTCCTCGCCCATTCGCTGCACGACGCCGTCAAGGGCCGGACTGTGATGATCACCGGCGCCTCGTCGGGGATCGGCAAGGCGGCGGCGGTCAAGATCGGCGAGCACGGCGGGACCGCGATCCTGGTCGCGCGCACACGGGAGAAGCTCGAGGCGACGAGGGCGGAGATCGAACGGCTGGGGGGCGTCGCCTACGTGCATGCCTGCGACCTCACCGACCCCGACGACATCGACCGCATGGCGGCGGAGGTGCTCGAGCAGCACGGCGCCGTGGACATCCTGGTCAACAACGCGGGCCGCTCGATCCGGCGCTCGGTCGGCCGCTCCTACGACCGCTTCCACGACTACCAGCGCACGATGCAGGTCAACTACTTCGGGCCCGTGAAGCTGATCCTCGATCTGCTGCCCGTGATGCGCGAGCGCGGCACGGGGCACATCATCAACGTCTCGACGATGGGCCTGCAGACGAACACGCCGAGGTTCGCCGCCTACCTGGCCTCGAAGGCGGCGCTCGACGCGTTCTCGCGGTCGATCGGCTCGGAGATCATCGGCGACGGCGTCCACATCACGACCGTGTACATGCCACTCGTGCGCACGCCGATGATTGCCCCCACCAAGATGTACGACCGCTTCCCGGCCCTCAGCCCCGACGAGGCGGCGGACATGATCTGCGAGGCGATCCGCAAGCGCCCCAAGCGCGTCTCGACGGCGCTCGGCAACCTGGGCCAGCTCGGCTACGCGATCGTCCCGGGTGCCCAGGACGTGATCATCAACCGGGCCTTCAAGCTCTTCCCCGAGTCCGGCACGGCGGAGCCCGAGACCGCCGAGCAGCGCGCATTCAAGCGCGCCACGCCGGGCGTCTACTGGTAGCGCCCGGTCAGCGCGGCCGCCTTTTCTGATCAGCCGCGCTCCGCGCGGCCGGTTTCTGTGCCGGCGCGCCCAGCCGCACGCCCACACCCCATGCGCCACATCCCACACCCACATGCTTGATCGCACAACTAACTCCTGCTAGGCTTCATCTCGACACCCCGCAGGAGGCTCCCATGAAGCTCGAAGGTATCCACCACATCACCGCGATCACCGCCGATGCGCAGCGCAACGTCGACTTCTACGCCGACCTGCTCGGGCTGCGCCTGGTCAAGAAGTCGGTCAACCAGGATCACACCTCGGTCTACCACCTCTTCTACGCCGACGAGCACGCCGATCCCGGCTCCGACATCACGTTCTTCGAGTACCCCGGCGCGGCGCCCGGGCGCGCCGGCCGGGGCATGGTTCACCGCGTCGTGTGGCGCGTCGGCGCCCTCGCCGCGCTCGACTTCTGGGAGCGTCGGCTGCGCGATGCCGGCTACGACTCGACCCGTGACGGCGACAGCCTCCGCTTCGCCGACTTCGAGGGGCTCGAGCACGAGCTCCTGGTCGTCGACACCGGTGACCAGCCGCTCGTCGCGCACCATCCCGAGATCCCGGCCGAGCACGCGCTGCAGGGATTTCACGCGGTGCGCGCATACACCGACGACCCCGAGCGCAGCCGCGCCCTGCTGGAGGACACGCTCGGATTCCAGCCCGCCGACGGCGCCGCCGCGGGCGGGAGCGACGGACACGAGGTGCGCGGCGAGAAGCGCGGCGGCCTCTACATCTACGACCCGCCGCCGGCGGCGCATCCGCTCCAGGGCGCGGGCACCGTGCATCACGTCGCCTTCGCCGCCGAGCCGGAGGAGATCGAGTCCTGGCAGCAGCGTGTCGCCGCCTCGGGACGCGCGCGTCCGACGCCGATCATCGACCGTCACTACTTCCAGTCGGTCTACTTTCGCGAACCCTCGGGCGTGCTGTTCGAGATCGCGACGATGGGTCCCGGCTTCACCGTCGACGAGCCGTTGGAGCACCTCGGCGAGAAGCTGTCGCTGACTCCGCAGTTCGAGCATCTGCGAGCCCAGATCGAGCCGACCCTGACACCGCTGCACAACCCACGCGAGCGCTGGGCGGCGCGATGACCGAGTCCCGGTTCGGGGTCTTCCTCGTACCGGAGGCCGACGACGCCGCGCGCACCGTCGAGCGCGCTGTGAGGGCCGAGCAGCTCGGCCTCGACCTGATCGGGATCCAGGACCACCCCTACCAGAGGCGCTTCCTCGACACGTGGTCGCTGCTGGCGTTCATCGCCGCCCGGACCGATCGCATCCGACTGACGCCCGACGTGGCGAACCTCCCCCTTCGCCCGCCGGCCGTGCTCGCCACGGCGGCGGCGACGATCGACGTTCTCTCCGGTGGGCGCTTCGAGCTCGGGCTGGGGGCCGGCGGGTTCTGGGACGGGATCGCGGCGATGGGCGGCCCGCGACGCAGTGGCGCGGAGTCCGTCGACGCGCTGGAGGAGGCGATCGCGATCATCCGCCTGATGTGGAGCGGCGAGCCCTCGGTCTCCTTCGCCGGCGGGCACTACGAGATCCGCGGGGTCAAGCCCGGCCCACCGCCCGCCCATCCGATCGGGATCTGGCTCGGCGCCTACGGTCCGCGGATGATGCGCGTGACGGGGCGCCTGGCCGACGGCTGGCTCCCGAGCGTGCCCCGCCTGCCGCTCGAGGACATCCCCGAGCGACGGCGGGCGATCGACGAAGCCGCGCGCTCGGCCGGACGCGATCCGGCGCAGATCCGCCGGATCGCCAACGTCAACGGCACCATCACCGACGGCGAGAGCAGTGGCTTCCTGCGCGGCCCGGCGGCGCAGTGGGTCGACGATCTGCGCCGGCTGCAGGAGGACTACGGGTTTCAGGACTTCATCTTCTGGGGCGACGGCGATCCCGATACGCAGGTCCGTCGATTCGCCGAGGACGTCGTCCCGCTGTTGCGCGAGAGCTGATATGGCGGATGGTTTGTCAAGAGGCCACGTGAAGGTTTCGCCGTGAGCTGGTGTCGCGGGCGTTGTGGTTGCTGTGGTTGTCTCAGGAGGGCGGGACGTCGGGCTCGGTGACGGCGTTGCCAGTCTGAAATGCGGGGATTTGTTGTTACCCCATGGCCCTGTTGCTGCTGCCGGCGGTGCGCTGGTCTAGGAACGAGCGTGACCGGTTGCGGCTGCTCATAGCTCAATCGCGCGTGCCGGCCGCTGTGTCGGCCCGGCGTCCCGGCCTCCTGAGCCGGGGTGTTGCTGTGTGGAGGGAGGCTGGTGGTTAGGGTGCGGTGGCGGCGGCCCAGAGGAAGCAGGACAGCTCGCGGGCGACCGCGACGATCGTGACGTTGTGCGGCTTGCCGCGCGCCCGCATCGAGGTGTAGAGGTGATGCAGGCGCTGTTGGGCGCGGTTGGAGATCTGCAGGACGTGGTCGGGCTGCCCGTTCTGGCGGTTCTTCAGCGTGACGCCGATGCGGGGTTCACGGGCGTATTGCCAGGCGGACTCGACCAGCAGACGGCGGGCGAGCATCGATCCGGTCTTCGTGATCGCGCCGTGCCGGTCCGATTCGCCGGACTGCTGGCGCGATGGGGTCAGCCCCAGCCAGGACCCGACGCGGCTGGGCTTCTGAAACCGGTGCCAGTCAGCGCCGAGCTCGAGATGGACCGCCAGCGCAGTCAGCGTGTCCACTCCACGGAACGCCCTGAGCCGCGCGACCGTCGGCCACCACGCCGGGTCGGTCGCGAGCACGGAGATCCGTTCGGCCAGCATCTTCTTGCGCGCGGTCAGCCCGTCGACGGTCGCGATCAGATCCGCGTAGGTGAACGCTGACATCGGCTCGGGGAACTGCTGGGCAGCGAGCCAGCGGCGATGCTCCTTGGTCCAGGCCGAGTCGTTCGGATACACCCGGCCGTGGCGCAACAGCATCTTGGAGACGCGGTGGCGCGCGTTCATCAGATCCCGACGGCACGCGTCATGCGCGCGAACCACTTCCCGGGCGGCCTCGACCGCCGGGGAGGGAACCACCACCGCCGTCAGCGACCCCGCCATCAAACAGCGGGCGAGCAACTCAGCATCCTTGCGATCGGTCTTCACCCGATCACCCGGCCCCCGCGGCGTCAACCCGGGCGCGATCACTTCCATCCCGATCCCCGCCGCGACCGCCGCGCGATACAGCCCGTACCCGGTCGGCCCGGCCTCATAGCACGCCCGCACCGGCCCCGGCAGCGTCCGCAGCCAATCGACCGGGGTCTCGATCCCGGGGTCGAACCGCACCCGCGAGAACTCCCCGCTCATCACATCGATCACGGCGGCATGAGACGACCGGGCGTGGACATCGAACCCGACATAAGTCATCGTTCCGGGCATGGCCGGACCTCCTCAACTCATCTTGGGGTCAGCCGGAGCCACTCTCCGGCCAGACAAACCCCCGCGAGGAGCGTCCGGCCAATCAGCCCGGCAGGCAACCCGTGCAACGGGCCGCCCACGCCATAGGGTCTGAGATGGACGCGCGTGTCAAGGGGGACGGTGGGATCTGGGGGTTTGGTGGTCATGGTGGTTCGTGGTGGGGCCGGGCGGCGGGTGCGAGCGCAACGACGACTGTCACTCTGAGATGCGCGGGTCGGGACCGCAGGACAGTGTCCGGTCGTGAGCTGCCTCGTACTAGCGTCGCGAGTCGAAATCGCATAGACCACAGCGAGGATCCTCCGGGCGGGTTCGCACCGCGCCGCCCGGCCCCACCACAGGGGGAACGGACTCCGGCAGGGGTTGTTAGGCGGTGGCCTCCTGGAGCTGGTCAAGATTGACGGCGGAAGGGTCGTGGGTGGCGCGGAGTGGCTGGTTGGTCATCGCGGCCCACAGGAACCCGACGAGCTCGCGGGCGACAGCGACGTTCGCGACCGTCGAGCGTTTCCCGTGATCGGTGAGGTGCCGGTGTCGGTGATGCAGCCGGACTTGGGCTTGCCAGGCGCGCTCGTCCGGTGGCGGACCGTTCTTCGGGAGCCGCGGGGCGTGGCGGTAGTGCCAGGCGGCCTCGATCAGGAGCCGGCGGGCGTGTTTGTTCCCGGACAGGGTGATGTGTCCGCGGTGCTGCTGATCGCCGGAGGAGTACTCGCTCGGGGTGATCCCCAGCCAGCACGCGAGCTCGCGCGGGTGCGAGAACCGGGCGAAGTCGCCGATCTCGGCGATCAAACCGAGCGCGGTGATGGTCGCGATTCCGCGGAAGCGCGTCAGGATCTCCACCTGGGCGCCCCACCGCTCGCCGCCTGCGATCTCCGCCAGCCTGGCGTCGAGCGTGTCGAGCTGCCGCTCGATCCCGTCGACGTGGATCAGCAGCTGCTCGAGCGCTTCCTGCGCAAGCGGATCGTCGAGCCGCTGGGTTGCGAGCCAGCGGCGGTGCAGCTTCGTCCAGGCCGTCTTCCCTTCCCGGAAGATCCGTCCGTGGCGCAGCAGCTGCTTGAGCACCCGGTTGCGCGCCGCGAGCCGAACGCCACGGAGATCATCACGTGCCCTGAGCAGATCGCGGAGCCCCTCAAGCTCCGGCGTCGGCGGGTGCACGAACCGCAGCATCCCCGCCCGATAGAGGGAGACGAGCTTCTTCGCGTCGCGGCGGTCAGTCTTCACGCGATCGCCTGCGCGGATCGGGATCAGCGACGGCGCGACGACATCACACGCCACGCCGAGCTTCGTGAGCAGCCGCCACAGCGCGAACCCGCCGGGCCCCGCCTCATAGCAGACCGACAGGCCGGCCGGGCCGCCCTGCTTGTCGATGAGCCGGCGGATCGCCTTCTCGGTCGTCTCGATCCGGCAGACCTCCGGCTTGCCGCCGTCCGGCGGCAGCACGGCGGCGACGATCGAGAACTTGTGCTGATCGAACGAGATCCACCGGCGAACTTCACCCGGATGCAGGCACGGGGTAACGTCAGGCATGGCTGGTCCTCCACGGTCGTATGCGGCTCTGGCCCTGCGGGCCCTCAACACTCCGCATTGTCAACCCGCGAAAGATGCGACGCACGAGGACCAGCCTCATGCGTCCATACTGACTAGCGCCTGCAGGCGGCTGCGGGCCGACCCGTCAGTGTGAGACGGAACGACGCCGCGGCGCGCCGGTGAGGCGGAACGAGTGCGCGCCGTCGTGACGGCGGAACGAGCGGATCTGAGGCCCGCGGGCGTCACTGCGCAGGCTGAGCTCGGGAAGAGTCTCGCGCGCGTGCATGCGGAGCAGGATCGCGTCCGCGATCACTCGCTCGTCGATGACGTACAGCGACTCCCGAATCAGCTGTTGGAGTACCTTCGCTCGTGCGGTCATGTTTCCCCTTTCCTGAACCCCTTATCGGCAGCTGATCGCCGGAGATAAAGCGCCCCGGTTCCGGTTGTTCCCGCAAATCGGGCCAGTCCGTGGCGCCGAGGAGCGGTCATGCGAGCTGACCGGCGAGACGCTGGTGCTCGGCCTCGGTGAGCGGCCGGTACGTGGTGCCGGAGCGAACCCACGCCTGCCGGCCCTCGCGCGGCTCGGGGATCCCGGCCTCGCGCAGGGGTCCGGTGAGCGGCCGATACCAGGTCGTCACGGGGATCTCGTCGACCACGTGGACGATCGCGGGACGCTCGGTGAGCGCGATCAGGTCAAGCGCGCGGGCGACCTCCTTGCCGTCGAGCTCCTCACCACGGCGCAACGTCACCGCGGCACAGTGCGACCTCGTGCTCGCCGCCGGCCGGCAGTACGCCGTAAGCCACCGCCAGGTCGATCGCCGGGAGGTCGCCGAGGGCATCGCGGATCGGGCCCGTGAACGCGGCCCCTCGGCCGTGTGGATGACGTCGTTGATGTTGTCCACGCGCCAGAAGTCGCCGTCGGCGTCGCGGCGGAACAGGTCCCCGGTGGCGAGCCACGCGTCATCGCGGGAGAACACGCCTCGCAGCGGCGTGGTGCGTCGCGGGGTCGCTCGAGCGCGCACGCGCGCGAGCAGCATCCCGACCTCGTCGATGCCGCACTCCCGGGCGAAGCCGTCGTCGCCTGGCACCAGCCGTGCGATGCGTCGATGTCGTAGGCGGCGATCCGCACCTCGGCGCTCCCGGGCAGCGGACGGCCCATCGAGCCTGGCTTGGCGCCGCGAAGGTTGACGAGGATCGCTCCCGCCTCGGTCGAGGCGTAGAACTCGAGCACGCGAGCCGGCTTGAAGCGCGTCTGGACCCGGCGCCACAGGCCCCGCGGCATCCCCGAGCCGATGAACAGCCGCACCGGGTGGTGGCGCTCGCCCGGTTGCGGCGGCGCCTCGGCCAGGTCGTGCAGCAGCGTCCACGTGTACGAGGCGACAGTGACGCCGTAGCGGCGGGCCTCCTCCCAGAACGTGGAGGGATCGAACGTCGAGGCCATGGCCAGACGGGCGCCGCCGGCGATCGCGCCGCCGATCGCCATCATCAGCCCCGAGGGGTGATACAGCGGCGTGACGCTGTAGACGGTGTCCGCCGAGCCGAGTGCCGCCGAGGACGCGGTGCCGAACGCCGACAGCGCCCAGCGCCGGTTGCTGATCCGGCTCATCCGTGTCCGCGCGCCCTCCCCGGTGAACACGACGAACGCCAGGTCACTGGCGCGCCCCGGATTGGGCCGGTACCACCCCGGCAGGGACACGGCGTCCGGGTCGATCTGCTCCATGTCGGTCCTCAGCGGCACGCCGAACTCGCGCGGGCCGGCGCCGCCGCCGAGCACGAACGTGTGTACCGTCGCCAGGCCGGCGGCGCTCGGAGCCCGCTCGGGGTCGGCGATGATCCGCTCGACCTGCCCGAGCTCGGCCTCACGCGTGAGATCGCCGTCCGGCCGCAGGAGCACCGAGACGGCGCCGAGGCGGCTGATCGCCACCGCCACCGCCAGCGCGCTCGGACGCGTGCCCATCATCACGCCGACGTGCTCGCCCTGCCGCACGCCGATCGCGATCAGACCGCGGACCACGTTGTCGATCCGCTCGTTGATCTCACGCGCGGTGTAGGCACGGTCCTCGAACAGGAAGAAGATGTCGTCGGGCGCCTTGCGCGCCTGCTCCTCGACGCAGCAGGCCGATCGAGATCCGCGTGCTCGGCTGGATCTGCTCCAGCCGGGCCAGCCGCGGCAGCGCTCCTGCCGCCTCGCGGGTCAGCTCGCGCACGCTGCGCGCGGTCCGTGTCGCGGTGCCGAGCACCGAGCGCGCCATCCCGGCGCCCACCGCCAGCGGCCAGCTCGAGCCCGTAGCCGACGCGGTTGCGCACCTCGGGGGCGAGCTCGAGCGCCGTCTCGTCGGGCACGGGGGTGATCTCCTCGGGCACGCCGCCGTCGCCCTCGCGCCAGCGCGCCCAGGCCGCGACCGTCGGCCACGTGACCTGGTTCGAGGTCGAGCCGACGACGAGGCCGAAGTGACCGGCGCGGAGCGCCAGCTCGTAGACCTCGGCCCGGGGCGCGGCCTGACGGATCGCGCGCACGCCCGGCGCGGGGGCGATCTCGTCGACGCGTCCCGACCACGGACAGGATCGGGCTGTCGATGTCGGCGAGCGTGACCAGCCGGTCCTCGATCACGAAGCCGCCTTCGAGCATCCGGTTGTGGGCGACGAACTGGCGCATGAAGTCGGCCATGGCCGGGCCCGGCCAGGCGACCCAGCCGTCGGCCTCGAGGAAGCGCCGCTGGCGCTCGCGCGGGAGCAGCGCCTCGCGATCGTGGAGCTGGAGGATGAACTCGATCCGGCTGCGCAGCGACTTGACCGGATCGAGCAGGCGGAAGCCGGTCCGGCTCGCCCAGGCCGGCAGCGCCCAGCCGCCGAACACGCGGTCGGCGAGCACACCCGCGGCGCCGGCGGCGAGCTGCTCCGGGATCCCGAACGGCATCCCGACGCGCGTGTCGACGGGGCTGCCGAACGTGATCAGCGAGCTCAGTCCCTCGTTGCGCCGATACGCGGCGGTCTGGTAGCAGAACATCCCGCCCTGCGAGTAGCCGCCGAGGTGCACGTCGCTGGCCCGGTGGCCGCGCGCACGCGGTCGACCGCGTCGGAGACGGCGAGCACGTGGTCGGCGAGCGTGCGCTCGAGCCCGCCCTCCTCCCGCTCCGGCGCGCCGAAGTCGACCACCCACGGGTCGACGCCGTGCTCGCGCAGGATCGTCACCGCGCTGGTCTAGGGCGAGACGTCATAGACCTCGGCCGCGAGCATCATCGGCGGCACGAGCAGGACCGGCGGCCCCGGCTGCTCGCGTGCCCGGGTAGTAGTGGCGCAGCCGGTAGACGCGCTGCTCGCTCACGACCACGTATGGCGAGGGCTCCTCGTCGGTCGCCAGGCCGCCGAAGCGCGCCACCTCGAGCGCGTTCTGGGCGGCGGCGCCGAGCCGTCCCGACCGGTCGCGTGATCGTCTTCGGCAGCAGGTCCATCTCGCGCCGCGCCCATCTTCTCTGAAACGGTGCCTGAGACGCCGCCACGTGACGCGCGGATAGGCTACGCCGCACCATGAACCTCGCCACCATCCTCACCGACTCCGCCGCGGCGCGCACCCGAGCACGTGGCGCTCAAGCTCGACGACGTCGAGGTCACCTACGCGATGCTCGACGGCGCCGCGCGCCCACATCGCCGGCCTGCTGCGCGCGCGCGGCTTCGCCCCCGGCGACCGCGTCGGGATCATGCTCCCGAACGTCCCCTACTTCGCCGTCTGCTACTACGGCGTGCTGCGCGCCGGCGGCATCGTCGTCCCGATGAACGTGCTGCTCAAGCAGCGCGAGGTCGCGTTCTACCTGCGACGACTCCGGGCGCCAAGCTGCTGTTCGCCTGGCACGGCTTCGCCGAGGACGCCGCAGCCGGCGCCGCGGAGGCCGGCGCCGAGTGCATGCTCGTCGACCCCGGGCGAGTTCGAGCAGCTGCTCGGCGACGCCGAGGCGGCGCCGAGGTCGCGGACGCCGACGACTCCGACACCGCCGTGATCCTGTACACGTCGGGCACGACCGGCACGCCGAAGGGCGCCGAGCTCACGCCACGCCAACCTCGCGCGCAACTGCCGAGGCTGCCGCAGGGCTGTTCGACCTCGGCGCCGAGGCGGTGACGCTCGGCGCGCTGCCGCTGTTCCACTCGTTCGGCCAGACCTGCGGCGTTGAACGCGACGATCGCCGGCGGCGGCACGCTGACGCTGATCCCGCGCTTCGATCCGCGCAAGGCGCTCGAGATCATCCAGCGCGACCAGGTGAACGGTGTTCGAGGGCGTGCCGACGATGTACGGAGCGATGCTGCACCTGCCCGACCGCGAGCGTACGACACCTCGAGCCTGCAGGTGTGCGTCTCCGGCGGCTCGGCGCATGCCGGTCGAGCTGATGCGCGGCTTCGAGGAGGCGTTCAACTGCAAGGTGCTCGAGGGCTACGGCCTGTCGGAGACCTCGCCGGTGGCCTCGTTCAACCATCCCGACCGCGAGCGCAAGCCGGGCTCGATCGGCACCCCGATCGCCGGCGTCGAGATGAAGGTCGTCGACGAGGACGGCAACGAGGTGCCCCAGGGCGAGGTCGGCGAGATCGTGATCCGCGGCCACAACGTGATGAAGGGCTACTGGAACCGCGCCGATGCCACCGCCGAGGCGATCGAGGACGGCTGGTTCCACACCGGCGACATGGCCACGGTCGACGAGGACGGCTACTTCTTCATCGTCGACCGCAAGAAGGACATGATCATCCGCGGCGGCTACAACGTGTATCCGCGTGAGATCGAGGAGGTCCTCTACGAGCACCCCGCGGTGCGCGAAGCGGCGGTCATCGGGTTGCCGCACGACGAGTTCGGCGAGGAGGTCGGCGCGGCCATCACGCTCAAGGAGGGCTCGGAGGCGAGCGCCGAGGAGCTGCGCGACTTCGTCAAGAGCCAGGTCGCGGCCTACAAGTACCCGCGCGACATCTGGTTCGTGGACGAGCTGCCCAAGGGCCCGACGGGCAAGATCCTCAAGCGCGAGATCGAGCCGCCGCAGACCGGTTGAGCGCACCGATCGCAATCCGCGACGCCACGCGGGAGGATGTCGGCCTGCTCTACTCGATGGTTCAGGCCCTGGCCGCGTACGAGCGTGCGCCGGAACTGGTGCTCGGCACCGCGGCCATGCTCGAGCAGTCGCTCTTCGGTCCCGACCCCGCGGCCGAGGCGGTGATCGCAGAGATCGACGGCGCGGCGGCCGGCTTCGCGCTCTTCTACACCACCTTCTCGACCTGGCGCTGCCGGCCGGGACTGTGGCTCGAGGACCTGTTCGTCTCTCCCGAGCACCGCCGGGGCGGGGTCGGCTCGGCGCTGCTGACTCACGTCGCGCGGATCGCCGTCGAGCGCGACTACCCCCGCTTGGAGTGGTCCGCCCTGGACTGGAACGAGCCGGCTCTCCGCTTCTACGCCGCACTCGGCGCGACGACGCTCGACGAATGGCGCATGTTCCGGCTCGACGATCACGCCCTGCAGCGCGTGGGCGGCGACGCGCAACCGGTCCGGTGAGCACGGTGCCCGACGGCGCTCGTCGGGTGTCATTGGGCACAGTCGCGCGCGAGTGGACCCGGATCGGGGTGACCGGCTTCGGCGGGCCGCCGGCCCACATCGTCCTGCTCCGCGCGCTGGTGGTGGAGCGCCGGGCCTGGCTCACCACACCCGAGCTCGAGGATGCGATCTCGGCCACCAGCCTCCTCCCGGGGCCGGCCTCCACACAGCTGGCGATCTTCTGCGCCGGGCGCGTGGCGGGTCCGATGGGCGCGATCGTCGGCGGCCTCGGCTTCATCGTGCCCGGGGTCGTGATGATCCTCGCCCTGTCGGTGCTGTTCCTGGGCCAGTCGCCGCCCACGTGGGCACTCGGCGCCGGCGCCGGCGCCGGCGCGGCCGTCGCCGCCGTGGCCGTCAACGCAGGCCTCGGCCTGCTCGGCCCGAGCTGGACGCGGGTCGCCGCCGCGCGCGGCCGGCGGCTGCGCTGGATCGCCTATGCGCTGCTCGGCGGCGCGTCGGCCGCGCTGGCCGGGCCATACCTCGTCCTGGTTCTGATCGGCTGTGGCCTCGTCGAGCTCGGGGTCCGCACGCGGGTCGAGGCGGCGCACGTGCACGCCGGCGTGATCGTGGCACCGCTGCTCGCGCTCGTGACCGCCGGCGGTCTCGGCGCCCTGGCCTGGGTCGCGTTCAAGGTCGGCGCGCTGTCCTACGGCGGCGGCTTCGTGATCATCCCGCTGATGCAGGGGGACGCCGTCCACGTCTACCACTGGATGACCGCCTCGCAGTTCCTCAATGCCGTCGCGCTCGGCCAGATCACGCCGGGACCCGTGGTCGCGACCGTGGCCGCGGTCGGATACGCCGCCCACGGGATCGCCGGCGGCGTGCTCGCCGCGGTCGTCGCCTTCCTGCCCTCGTTCACCTTCATCCTGCTCGGGGCGACCCGCTTCGAGCGCCTGCGGTCCGATACCCGCGCGCGGGCCTTCCTCGACGGCTCCGGCCCGGCGGCGATCGGCGCCATCCTCGGCGCGGCGATCCCACTCGCGGGGGCCCTGCACGAGACCTGGCAGTTCATCCTCCTCGGGCTCGCCGCCGTGGCACTGCTTCTGCTCCGCGCGCCGGTCGTGCCGGCGCTCCTCGGCGCGGCGGTGATCGGCGTGGTGGTGGCGCTGGCGGGTGGGCCACTGCCGTAGGAGTGGGGCGCTGCCGGGCTGGGTTGGGCGCGGCCGGGGGACTGGGCTGCCGTCGTGCGCGTGGTGAACCGATGCGGTGAACGGCGGCTGGGAAGGGTGCTGCCGGGCGCCGGGCGGGGGCGGGAGCGGCGGGCCGGGCCTGGCCGGCGGGAGCGGCGGTGCTTATGTCGACAAACCAGGCGCCCGGGAGCGCTCCTTGGCCAGCCTAAGCGCCTCCACGGTGCTTAGGCGCGCAAAGTCCCTCAGATGCAGGCGGTTTGTCGACATAAGCACCCCGCGGGACCGGTGCCTCGAACCTCCGCACCGTCGCCGCCGATGGACCAGATCACCTTCCCCGGCGCCGTTACGCCACAGCCCGCCATCGCGGTCACCACGACGCCCGCCGCCCACGCCTCCACCTCCGTGCCACAGCCACGCCTCCACCCTCCGTGCCGGCCCGCCTCCACCTCCGTGCCACCCCCAAAACTCCACCCCCCAGACTTGCAGCGTGAATCCCGATTCACTACGCTGACGTGAATCTGAATTCACGCCGGCGGCCCGTGGCCCTTGCGACCTGCACCGCCGGGTCCCCGCGAACGCGTGGAGGAGATCGATGGCGACTGTCCAGCAGGCAAACCCGGCGCGCGAGGTGCTCAACCAGCCGCCGCCGCTGCAGCCGATCAATCTGTTCGAGGTCGACCTCGCCCTGCGCGAGGGACTCGTGCGGGAGGGCGGCGCGTGGGGCGTGGACCGCGCCCGCGAGGCCGGCGCCGAGGCGGGCACCGTTGAGACGCTCGAGCATTCCCGCCGCGCCGAGCGCAACGAGCCGGTGCTGCGCACCCACGATCGCTACGGCAACCGGATCGATGAGGTGGAACTCGATCCGTCCTGGCACGTGTTGCTGCGCGGCGCCGTGGAGCGGGAGATCCACTCGCTGCCCTGGCGCGAGGAGCGCGACGGCGCGCACGTGGTGCGCGCGGCGCTGTTCATGCTGTGGTCGCACGTCAACGGCGGCGTGATGTGTCCCGTCTCGATGACCCACGCCGTGGTGCCCGCCCTGCGTGAATCGGCTCCGGCGATCGCGGCCGAGTGGGAGCCGCGGCTGACCCGGCCTGACTACGAGCACGGCGCCCTCGCCGGCATGGCGATGACCGAGCGCCAGGGGGGCTCGGACGTGCGCGCCAACATCACCCGCGCTGAGCCGCTCGGGGACGGCGTCTACGAGCTGCACGGCCACAAGTGGTTCTGCTCCTATCCGCCCTGCGACGTGTTCCTGGTCCTGGCCCAGGCCCCGGGCGGCCTCTCGTGCTTCTTCGTGCAACGGGGCGAGGGCATGGAGTTCCAGCGGCTCAAGGACAAGCTCGGGACGCGCTCGCTCGCCTCCTCCGAGGTCGAGTTCCGCGGCATGCAGGCCCAGCTCGTGGGTGAGGAGGGCCGCGGCGTCCCGGCGATCATCGCGATGGTCAACCACACCCGGCTCGACTGCCTGCTCGGCTCGGCGACCGCGATGCGCCGGGGCACGCTCGAGGCGATCCATCACGCCCGCCACCGCGCCGCCTTCGGCGCGCTGCTGGCCGACCAGCCGGCGATGCGCAATGTGCTCGCCGACCTCGCGCTCGAGTCCGAGGCGGCCACGACCGCGGCGCTGCGCGTGGCCCGCGCCTACGACGAGGGCGCCTCCGAGGCGCCGCTGCGCCGGTTCGCGACGGCGGTCATGAAGTATGCGGTCTGCAAGCGCGCCGCCCGGACAGGTCGGCGAGGCGCTCGAGTGCCTGGGCGGCAACGGCTACGTGGAGGACTCGGGCATGCCGTTGCTCTATCGCGACGCGCCGCTGGCCTCGATCTGGGAGGGCTCGGGCAACGTCGCCGCGCTCGACGTCCTGCGGGCGATGATCAAGGAGCCGACGGCCTGCCCGCCTTCCTCGCTGAGTGCGAGCTGTCGGCCGGCGCCGATCCCCACCTCGACGCGCACCTCGCCCGCGTCCGCGCGCGACGCCGCGTCGTTGTTCGCCGACGACGGCCGCAGTCCCGAGCAGCGGCTCTACGACGGACAGTTCGGGGCGCGGCGCGTGGTCGAGGATCTCGGCCTCGCGCTGCAAGCCTCGTTGCTCGTGCGCCACGCTCCGCACGCGATCGCCGACGGGTTCTGTGCCGCGCGGCTCGGTGGGCGGCGGCCGCGTGTACGGCACGCTTCCGGCCGGGGTCGATGCCGCGGCGATCATCGACCGCGCGCTGCCGGCATGAGCGAGCTGCGGGCGCTCACCTACGCGGTCGTCCGATCGGATCGCCCGGATCACGCTCAACCGCCCCGACCGCGGCAACGGGATCACCCGCCGGCTCGTGACCGAGCTCGAGCAGTGCGTCGAGCGCGCCGACCTCGATCCGGACGTGCATGTGATCCTGCTCTCGGGCGCCGGCAAGGGTTTCTGCGGCGGCTATGACCTCGTCGAGAGCGCCGAGGGGCTCACGACGCCGGGCGAGGAGGACATGTCGCCGGCGCCCGGGTCCCCGCTCGATCCGCTGGTGATGGCCGCCAACCACGATCCGGGCACGACCTGGGATCCGATGGTCGACTACGCGATGATGAGCCGCAACGTCCGCGCCTTCATGTCGCTGTTCAACTGCGGCAAGCCGGTCGTCTGCAAGGTGCACGGGTTCTGCGTGGCCGGGGGAACCGACATGGCGCTGTGCTCGGACCTCCTGCTGATCGCCGCCGACGCCAAGATCGGCTACCCGCCCGCGCGCGTGTGGGGCTCGCCGACGACCTCGATGTGGGCCTACCGGCTCGGCGCTCAGCGCGCCAAGCGGCTGCTGTTCACCGGCGACAGCCTGTCCGGCGCCGAGGCGCTCGAGTGGGGACTGGCGATCGAGGCGCCCGAGCCCGACCGGCTCGACGAGCGCACCGAGGCCGTGCTCGAGCGGATCGCGCGGATGCCGTCAACCAGCTGCAGATGATGAAGCTGCTCGTCAACCAGTCGCTCTACTCGCAGGGCCTGCACGGCACGCAGCTCATCGGCACCGTGTTCGACGGCATCACGCGCCATACCCGCGAGGGCTACGCGTTCCAGCAGCGGGCGGCGGCGGCCGGGTTCCGCGCAGGCCGTGCGCGAGCGCGACGCGCCGTTCGGCGATGCCGGCGCCTCGACCTTCAAGGGCTGATGCGGTGAGCGCCGTCGGCACCACCACCCGCGAGCGGCTGCTGCGCTCCGCCCAGGAGCTGATCGAGGAGGGCGGCTACGGCGCCGCGTCGGTCGTGGCGATCTCGCAGCGCACCGGCGTCGCTGCCGGAACGATGTACCGGCACTTCGCCTCCAAGGAGGAGCTGTTCGTGGAGCTGTTCCGCTCCGTCTGCGATCGCGAGGTGCGCGCGGGCCAGTCCGCAGCGGCGGCGCTCCCGGCCTCGGCGACGGCGTCGAGCGGATGACCACGGTCATCTGCACCTTCGCCGAGCGGGCGCTGCGGAATCCTCGGCTCGCCTGGGCCCTGATCGCGGAGCCGGTCGACCCGCTCGTCGACGCCGAGCGCCTCGCCTACCGCCGCCGCTACAGCGAGCTGGTCGCCCACGCGATCGGCCAGGCGATCGAAGGCGGGGAGATCCCCGATCAGGACGCGAGCATGACCGCCGCCGCGCTGGTCGGGGGGTGCGGTGAGGCGCTCGTCGGTCCCCTCTCCCTGTCGCCGGCGCGCGTCCCCCGGTCGCGGAGATGCTCGAGGCCCTGCGGACGTTCGTGGGCCGCGCGGTGGGCGCGCGATGACCGGCACGCCCGCCGCAGCGGTGCGCGTCGAGCGCGACGGCCCGGTGACGACCGTGTTGCTCCATCGTCCCCATGCTCGCAACGCCGTCGACGGCCGGACGGCGGCCGCGCTCGCGCAGGCGTTTCGCGACTTCGACGCCGACCCTGATGCCGCCGTCGCGGTGCTGCACGGCGAGGGCGGCGTGTTCTGCGCCGGCGCCGATCTCAAGGCCGCCGGCACCGAGCAGGGCAACCGTGTGGCCGCCGGCGGTGACGGTCCGATGGGCCCGACCCGGATGCGGCTCTCGAAGCCCGTCATCGCCGCCGTCGCCGGGCACGCCGTCGCGGGCGGCTTGGAGCTTGCGCTGTGGTGCGACCTCAGAGTTGCCGAGGAGAGCGCCGTGCTGGGCGTCTTCTGCCGCCGCTGGGGGGTGCCGCTGATCGACGGCGGCACCGTGCGTCTGCCGCGTCTGATCGGCACCAGCCGGGCGTTGGATCTGGTCTTGACGGGACGCGCGGTCGGCGCCCGCGAGGCGCTCGCGATGGGACTGGTGAACCGGATCGTCGCCGACGGCGAGTCCCGCTCCGGCGCCGTTGCGCTCGCCCACGAGCTCGCCCGCTTCCCGCAGACCTGCCTCCGCGAGGACCGGCTCTCACTGCTCGAGCAGGACGGACTCGATGAGCCCGCCGCGCTCGCCCTCGAGCTCGAGCACGGAATGCGCTCGCTGCGAGAGGTGCAGCCGGGCCTGGAACGGTTCCGTGCCGGCGAGGGCCGGCACGGAACCTTCCCTGGCTCCTAGCTAGCTAGCGGCCGGTGTCAGCCGGCGCGTGGCCGGTGAAGCTGAGCACCTGCTGGTCGCCGCTGGGCCGGTTCGCGTAGCGCATCGTGAACGGAAGCAGCCCGGGGATGAACTTGATCCGCTCGCGCGTGGCGTCCGAACGCCACGCGGCCGGGTTCGTCCCCTGCGAGGCGGTCAGCTGATTGCCTGCTTTGTCCACGGCCGCCCACAGCGCAGAGCGACAGCGCGCGAGGCTTCCGCCGCCGCAGTAGCGGACGGCGAACTTGCCCTTGACCGGGCGGCCGAGGATCGTCTGCAGATCCTTGCCCATCCAGATGTGCCAGCCGTATTCCTGTCCCTTCGGAGGCAGGTCGAACGGGCTCACGATCGAGGCCAGCTGCGCGCGCAGGGATGGGTCGAGTACGGATGACGCCCAGGCGTCGGCCAGCAGCGGCCACGCCGTATCCATGATCGCCGCACCCGGATCGGTGATCTTGCCGATCCCCGACGCGTCGGTCTTGTCGAGCCGGCTGCCACCGTGGCGGTACCAGGCATCGAGGAGCGCGAGCATGCGCGCGTCGCGTGCGTTCGGCGCCTTGCCGGAGCGCAGCACCTGCGAGATCACCGGCTCGATCGTGCGCTCGCGCACGTCCTGGGTGGCGGCCTCGTTCATCGCCGCCACCAGCCGGGCGGGAGTCAGGTGATTGCCCTTGCCGAGGTTGTCGATGAGCAGTTGGACGCGCTGCATCGGCCCGAGTGACCAGTTGTCGTCCGGAGCCTGGTAGCCGAGCCTCGGCCCGGTTGTTCCAGTTGATGATCTCGCCGCTGGGCGGGTTCATGCCCTGAGGATGGTTCTTGAACGAGACGTCCCCGTGCCACTCCTCCTGGCCGCGGCCGTCGATCGGCAGTCCGGGATCGACATTGGACGGCCGGATCGGGACCAGGCCGCTGGTGAACACGCCGATGTCCTTGTCGTCCATGTAGAACGAGTTGAACGTCTGCGGCGTGAGGTTGGCGGCCTGGAAGAACTGGTGGATGTTGTGCACCTGACCGTCAGCGAGCTTGCGGTAGAAGAGCAGGTCGAGCGCGTCCTTGCCGTAGCTCGACCGCTTGCGGGTGACCGCCACCAGGCGGCCGTGCACGCGGGCGTACCCGAACACCGGTCCATGGACGGTCTTGTAGTACGTGATCTCCTTACCGGCGAGGGAGCCGGCGTCGAAGAACTGCATCGAGCGACAGCGCCCGTTGTAGAGGTACTTGATCCGGCTTCCACCGCACAGCGTCTCGACGTAGGTGTCGATCTGATCGAGCCCGGCCGAGGTCAGCGACCAGCCGGAGTCCTGGCTGCGCCCGATGAAGATGTAACTCGGGAACGGGAGCGATGTGACGCCGCGCTGCGCGATGCCCGGCCCATGGAGATCCATCTCGAGGGTGAACCCGGGGTAGTAGTAGCCGATCTGGGGCCCGGCGACCATGATCGGATGACCGTTGGCCGAACGCCTGCCCGAGACGAGCAGCGCATTGCTGGCGTGAACGCTGCCGTCGTGGGAGCCCGCCAGCGCCTGAGTCGCCGTCGGGGACAGGCTGCCCGCGTCGAGCAGGACGTTGCCGGTCGTGCTCTTCGGCGGCGCCTGCAGCTGGACGCGTCCCGGGACGCTCGCAGGGGCCGCAGGGTCGTTGCCCTCACGCAGGTCGGTGAAGACCTGCCGGCCCCGCTTGGCGCCGAGGCGCCGCTCCAGCGACGACAGGAACTCGGAGCGCACGGCTTCATCGCCGCCGCCCTCACCCACGAACTGGTCCTTGAGCGCGTTGACGGCGTAGATGTCCGCGCGGGTGAACGGCGCCACGGTTGAGCCGTGAGCGGCGAAGTACGCGTTGATCCCCTGCAGATAGACGTCGATGTCGTGCACGACGCCACGGCCGTTCGCACCCGCGGCCTGCAGGACAGCGGTCTGCTTGGAGACCTCCTGCACGGTGGCGGCGCTCGGCTTGAAGTTCTGGAGGCTGGAGATCAGGTTGACCGCGTTCAGCCCCGGGGCGTCGATCGCGGCAACGTAGGAGTTGTCCCTGGCCTGCTGCAACAGGAGGCCGCGGTCCTCGGCGATGACCCAACCGGCACCCCATGTGAGGTCATCACGGGTGACGCCGGTGATGTGAGGAACGTCATAGGCGTCGCGCACGATCGTGACGCCGGAATGCGGCACCGGCTCGTCGTGCAGCGGGCCCGAGTGCGCTGTCCCGATCGGCTCGGGCTTGAAGAACTGTGGCAGCTGCGCGTCGGTGACGTGGTTGAACAGCGGCGTCAGCGCGTCATACATCTGCGCTTGCGTGGTGGCGCCGGGCGGCGGAGGACGCTGAGCCGAACTGGCCCGACGGGATGATGTCCATGGCGGTGCCGGCGTAGTCGGCGGCGGATGCCGCCGCCGGCGCAAGCACGACCAAGGACGTGGCGGCACAGGCCGCCACGAGAAAGCGTCGCAAGAATTCCCTCTCTTTGATTTCGTCCTACGGGCCGGCCGGCGCAACCAGCGTAGCGGGCGCCGGCGAAATTCAGACGCCGGTCATAGAAAAGCCCCGCCGGAGCGGGGCTTTTCCGTAGCAGACCTATAAGCCGGATCTTGTCGAGAGCAATCATCCATCTGTGCGGCCTACCCGGACCTTGGCGGGCAACCTACGAACGGTCCTGCTTGGCCTAGCATCAGGTGGGGTTTGCCTGGCCGCCGCGTCACCGCGACGCCGGTGCGCTCTTACCGCACCATTTCACCCTTACCGGCCTGATGCGCTGCAGCGGCACCAGGCTTAGGCGGTGTTATTTCTGTGGCACTTTCCCGCGGGTTTCCCCGGGTCGGCGTTACCGACCACCTCGCCCTTTGATGTCCGGACTTTCCTCGAAGGTCAACTCACCTCCGCGACTGCTCAGCCTGCCCGTCAAGCATAGCCGCCGGGGCCAGGCCCGCGGCGGCGCGATGCCCGGCCGGCGCGGCGGACCCGGCTGCGCCGCCGGCGCAGGGCCTCGATGCCGAAGCTGAGCAGGCCCACGATCAGCACGAACACAGCGATCACCGCGACCACGCCGAGACCGGGCAGGAGCACGATCAGCAGCACGGCGAGCGCGATCGCAATCGCGAGGTCGATCACCTGCGCACGGGCCCTCACAGCGGCAGCCTCCGGAACACGGGCCGAGGCAGATGCCGCAGCACCGAGAAGAGATAGCGCAACCGGCCGGGGACCCAGATCGTATGCGCCTTGCCGTCAAGCGCGAGCACGGTCGCGTCGGCCACGGCGGCCGCCGTGGTCGCCATCGGCGCGGGTGGGAGACCCTCGGTCATCTTCGTCGTCACGAAGCCGGGGCGCACGACGAGCACTCGCACGCCGGTGCCCGCGGTCGCGTCGGCCAGGCCCTGAGCCAATGCATCGAGTCCGGCCTTGGCCGCCCCGTAGACGGCGTTGCCGGCGCGGGCCCGCTCGGCGGCCACGCTGGAGAGCACGATCAGCGTTCCGCTGCCCTGGCTGCGCAGGGCCCGCAGACAGTCCATCATCAGCGAGCCGGCACCGAGGAAGTTCACCTGCATGACCTCGGCGGCTATGTCGGGATCGGAGTCGAGCCCCTCCTGGCCACCAAGTAGGCCAATCGCGATCACGACGATGTCGAACCCGCCCGCGCTCGTGAATGCCTGCTCGACGGCGGCGGCGTGGCCCGGCAGATCCGCCGCGTCGACGATACCGACCGCGGCGGGCTCGCAGCCGGCCTGTACGAGCTCCGCTGCCGCCCGCTCGAGCTGCTCACGCGAGCGTCCGAGCAGATAGGGCCGGACCGGGCCGTCGACGGCGAGGCGGCGGCCGATGGCCACCGCGATCTCGGAGCTTCCACCCACGAGCAGGAGTCGCTTGGCGCTCGTCGCGCTCATCGGCTGCCGCTCTGGAGCAGACCCGTCCGCAGCGCCAGGTCCGAGCGCCAGCGCCGTTCAGGATCGACGCGATCCCGCGCCGCCCGCCAGCGATCGAGCTCCGGGTACATCGCCGCGAGCGCGTCGGGCCGCATGCGGGCATCCTTGGACAGGTACACGCGGCCGCCGGCGGCCGCGACCAGGCAATCGAACTCATCCAGCAGCGGCCGCAGCCCGTCGGCTGACCACGGGATGTCGAGCGTCAGCGTCCAGCCCGAGATCGGGAACGAGAGCGGCGCCCCGCCGGCCTCCCCCATGTCCTTGAGCACGCACAGGTAGCACGGGACGCGCCGGCGACGCAGGCCGCCGATGGCGGAGTGGAGCACGTCGTCGCGTCCGTACGGAACGACGAGCTGGTACTGGAGAAATCCCTCGGGACCGTAGAGACGCGGCCACGCGTTGAGCGAATCGAGCGGGAACAGGTGCGTGCCGATCGACTCGAGCTTGCCCCGCTCGCGGCGCGGAACGCTGCGATAGCGCAGCTCGTTGAACGGGCCGATGGTGCTCGCGCGCAGCAGGCCGGCGGGCCAGCGCGCGGGGACGGTGAACTTCGTCGCGACGGTGGCGCGCTCGCCGTCGGCGATTGTGCGCGGACCGTTGCTCGCCGCCGACAGGCCGGGGTCCGGGATGTGCTCCGCGCGGGTGACGATCCCGCGGCCGACCCTGGAGGCGACGAGATCGAGCCACGCGACCCGGTACGTGCCGCCGGCGGGCGATGAGAGCACGGCCAGCGCGTCGTCGATGTGCGCAACCCGGTCGGAGTCGACCGTCATCATCGCGCTCCGAATCGGTTTGAGCGCGATCCGCGCCCAGGCGATCAGACCGGTCAGCCCCATCCCGCCGACCGTGGCCTCGAACAGTCCGTCGGGCTCGCCCGGCTCGAGCTCGAGCAGCTCACCCGACGCCGTCAGCAGTCCGAGCGCCTCGACGTGGCGGCCGAAGCTGCCGTCGGTCGAGTGGTTCTTGCCATGGATGTCACTGGCGATCGCGCCGCCCACACTCACGTGCTGGGTTCCCGGCACGACGGGGAGCATCCAGCCGGCGGGAACCAGGGAACCGAGCAGCTCACCCAACGTCACGCCGGCCTGCGCCGTGACCGTACCGCGGGCACCGTCGAGGGTGAACTCCCGCATCCCGGTGGCGTCGATGACGTGTCCGTCGGTCAGTTGGGCCGCGTCCCCGTAGCTTCGGCCCATGCCGCGCGGGATCACACCCCGACCAGCGTCCGCGGACCGCGGCTGCGCGGCGAGCGCCGCCTGCGCCTGCTCGATGCCGTCGGGGCGGAGCACGAGCGACTCCGTCGCGAGCGCACCGCCCCAGCCACTCAGACGAGTCCGGCTGGCCTCGGGGATACGCTGCTCGGACGTGACCGGCGGTGTCCGCGCTCTCGGCGCCCCCGGCGCCGCGGCATCACGAGTAGGCATGAACAGACAGCACGAACAGCACGACCCAGGCGCCGCCGATGAGCTGCAACCAGCGATCTCTGAGCAGCACCTCCTCCGGCGCCTCACCGGCGCCGGCGCGCAGCACGAGGCCATAGCGAACAATGCAGGCCGCGAACGGGATGATGGTCAGCGGCCGCCATGGGATGCCGTTGACGTCCGGAACCGCGAGCGCCCACATGCAGTAGGCGATGAAGGCACCGATCCCGCTCGCCGCCAGCAGCATACGCAGACGGCCGGCGGTGTACATGCGCAGGACGCCCCGGGTCGAGTGGGAGTCCTGGCCTCCGCGCCGCAATTCGGCTTGGCGCTTGCCGGTGGCGACGAACACGGCCGCGAAGGTGATGACGAGCATGAACCAGCGCGACAACGTGACCGGCGCGGCAACGCCGCCGGCCACCGCGCGCAGGACGAAGCCACAGGCGATGGCGACCACGTCGAGCAGCGCGATCCGGCGCCACAGCAAGGTGTAGCTGAACGTGACCAGGAGGTAGCCGACGCCGACGGCCATCAGCAGCGGCCGGACGGCCAGGCACAGGCCGAGCCCGAACGCCATCAGCGACAGGCCGAGCGCCACGCCGGCCCGCGGGGAGATCTCCCCCGCCGCGACGGCCCGATAGCGCTTGCGCGGGTGCAGCCGGTCCTCGTGGCGGTCGCGCACGTCGTTGATCACGTACGTGCCGGCGGACAGCAGGCAGAAGGCGATGAAGGCGACCGCCACCCGCTGCGGGACGTCGTCGTGGGTGAGCACGCCGGCCGCGCCCGGGGCCGCGATGACGAGCACGTTCTTGACCCACTGGCGGGGCCTCGTGACGGAGATCAGCGCGCGCAACGGCGATCGAGTCGGACGAGCGACGGCGCCGGGGATGAACGGCTCGCTCGCCGGCTCCCCCAGCCAGCGGTCAGCGCCTGCGTGAGCAGGTGGCATGGCGGGCACGGTATCCGTGGTTTCTGAACGCAACGTCAGAATCAGCTGTGAGGGTTCTCAGGAACTACTTCAGCCTAGATTTCATTTCAGATGACAGACTCTCGGCCCATCGCCCTTTCTGCCCCTGAGCATAGGACCTTCGACGGTACGCCTGTAGGACCTTCCCCGCGCCGCCGCGTCGGCGGGCCGCGGTCGCAGCCGCCTGGGCGGGCGCGACGGTTCCGCCGCATCGCGCTCACGGCGGCTGTGATCTGCATGGTGCCGGTGCTCGTGTCGTGGGTCCACGCGATGACGATGCCGTCCAACTCGAGCGTGTCGATCCGGACCGTCGAATGGCTCCGCGACAACGGCGCCCGAGGTCTCGTCAACAGGGTCGAGTCGATCTACTACTCGCTCACCGCGCCGGCCACCGGCGGACCCGGTTTGAAGGCGCTGCCCGGTCAGCCCAACGCGCTGCCCAGTCAGGCCGCCGCGCGCGCGGCCGGCGCGCGCTATCGGCGCCTTCACTACCGCCCGCGCAACCTCGCGCCGGTGATCCGGCCCGCGCTGCCCGGCGAAGGCGTGTGGCGCGCCACGTTCGAAACCGCGTTGGCCAACCCGCCGATCCTCGTCACCAGCTACCGCCCCGACCCCAACTACCCGCGCCTGGTCGCCGGCGTCGCCTGGATCAATCACAACCGGACCAGCACCTGGCTCTACCCCGGCCGTCAGGAGCCGTCGGTCTCGCTTCCGACCCGCGGCCCCGAGGAGGTCCCGGCACGCGTGCGTGACCGTCTCGTCGCGACCTTCAACAGCGGCTTCAAGCTGCAGGACTCCGGCGGAGGCTTCGCGGTCGGCGGCCACACGTACTCGCCGCTCAAGGACGGCCTGGCCACGATCGTGCGCTACCGGAACGGCCGCATCGACGTGCGAGGCTGGACCGGCGGCCAGCGCGTCCCGGCCACCGTCGTCTACGCGCGCCAGAACCTGCCGCTGATCGTCAACCGCGGCCGTCCGAACCCGAACCTCAGCGACGGCCCTGAATGGGGCGCCACGCTTGGCAACGCGGTCCGGGTCTGGCGCTCAGGAGTCGGCGTCGACCGCCGCGGCAACCTGATCTACGCCGCCGCCAACGACCAGACCGTGGGCTCGCTCGCCACCATCCTGATCCACGCGGGCGCGGTGCGGGCGATGGAGCTGGACATCAACAGCTACTGGACGAGCCTGATCACCTACCGCCGGCCGGGCGCAGTCGGTCACGCCAATTTGCTCGCCGCCATGACCCGGACGTCCGCGCGGTACCTGACGGTCGACGACCGCGACTTCTTCGCCGTCTACCTCCGCTAGGGGCGGCGTCAGGTCAGCGTCGTGCCGCAGCTGCGGCAGCGCCCGCCCACCGGACGTGAGTGGGCACCGTACTCCGGCTCCATGTCACCCAGGCACATCGGGCAGCGCGTGACGGTTTGGGCGGTGAGCTCCTCCCAGGCACCGGACAGCACTTCGTCCAGCGTCTGCCCACCGCCCGCGCCATCGAGCAGCGACGGCGAATCCACGGCACAGTCGTGCCGCCGCGCCGGCGCCCCGCCCCGCGACCGCAACGTGCGCTCGGCGGTCAAGGTGCTCACGACTCATCCCGCCTGAGGATCAGGGGCGCGTTGAGCCTCGCGCCGGTCACGAGATGCTCCGCATCAGGCCGACCACCTTCCCGAGCACGCGGACGTCGCGGCTGCGAATCGGCTCCATCGTCTCGTTCTCGGGCTGGAGCCGGACGTGATCGGCCTCCTGGAAGAAGCGTTTGACGGTTGCCTCCTCGCCGACCAGAGCGACCACGATCTCGCTGTCGCGCGCGGTCTCCTGCGGCCTGACGACGACCAGGTCGCCGTCCATGATGCCCACGTTCTTCATCGATTCCCCGCGTACGCGGAGGACGTACTCGCCGTCGCCGCCACCGGCGCACTCGGGCGTCTGCACGTAGTCCTCGATGTTCTCCTCGGCGAGCACGGGCTGGCCGGCGGCGACCTGCCCCACGAGCGGCAGGCCAGGGCGAACGAAGCTCTTCACGCCGGCGGTGGCGCGATCGAGCAGCTCGATAGCCCGTGGCTTGGTCGGGTCGCGGCGCAGCAGCCCGATCCGCTCCAGGTTCGCCAGATGGGCATGGACGGTGGACGACGACGCGAGTCCCACGGCCTTGCCGATGTCCCGCACCGTCGGCGGATAGCCGTACTTCGCCGAATAGCGTTTGATGAAGTCGAATATCTCCTGCTGGCGCTTCGTCAGGTCCATCGGTCCACTCCTCGATCGGTTGGCCCCGCGGGCCCTAGTCGAACATGTGTTCGGCAATGTACCGCTCCGGCAGGACGGACTCAACCCGCCACGCCGTGGCTATACTGGCCGCCCCAAGCGCCTGTGGCGGAATTGGTAGACGCGCAAGGTTGAGGGCCTTGTGGACTGAATGGTCCGTGGAGGTTCGAGTCCTCTCGGGCGCACTGGGAAAGCCCCGCACTGCGGGGCTTTTTTCATACCCAGTCCCAGCCGGACACAGGTCCGCACCGGCTCGACGCCACCTTCGCCCGGACCACCGGGGTGATGAACGTTGAGCCGATGCGCGCGTTCGGTCGGCCGGCGAGGTGCTGGATGACGGCGAGCTCGATCTGCCTGCCGTTCGGTCGGCTCCAATCCAACGGAACCGGCACCCGCGCACATTGCAACCGCACCCCGCAGTTTCGCCAAGAGATCCGGGCAGGGTGTCGGCGCGCCGGTCCGTCGGATGGTCAGCCGCGGTAGTCCGCGAGGTCCTCGACGATCTGGTGCTGGAGCGCGTACCCGGGTGAGACGATCTTGTCGGGCGGCACGAATTTCATATGGATTCCGGTCATCATCACGACGAACGCGAACTGTCGCCCGCCGATGCTGCGGCAGTACCCGCTCAGGTTCAGGGTGTCCTCTGCCTGTTTCAGGCCGACGTGGGTGCCGCCCTTAAGCGCGCAGCGCCCGTCCGCGGCCGTGTGGGCATAGCCAGTATCCGAACCGTTGCGACCGGCCTGCGACAGCGAGTGTGCAAACGCTGCGGCTTCCGGACGCCGGTGCATCACGCGCAGCAGACCGACGACATCGCGCGGTGAGTCGAGGTCGCGCACGCTCTCACCTGACCCGGTCACCATCTGCGGATGCAGACCGAAGCGACGCATCGTGTCGGTGACCGCGATCGCCCCGGCCGCGCCTGATCCCTGACCCTCCAGGCGCGCGCCGAGGTCGCGCAACAGCACGTCGGCGGCGTAGTTGTCCGAGGGTCGGTTGATCAGCGCCGCCAGCCGCGACATCCGCGGCGACTGCGTCTGAGCGATCGGGGTGGCCAGGGTCGGGGTGGCGCGTGCGCCGGCGCCGCCGTCCACCCGCACGCCATCGGCCTTGAGGCCGTCGATCAGCGCTTGGGCCGCGAACTGGACCGGTCGCTGTTGGGGTCGGGCGCTGGTGGCGTTCGCCAGTCCCCGGTCAAAGCTGATCGCCGTTCGCGGGCCCCATGGCAGCAGGCGCTCGAGCCGACCGGCGGGGCCGTAGGGGCAGCCGGGCCCGAACAGCGGCCGTTGGCAGAGCACGAGATCAAACGAGGTGCCGGTGCCGTCGCTGAACAACGAAGCGTCGCCGTAGACCGAGCCGCGGATCCGGCGCAACCCCGAGTTGCGGATGGCCGCGGCAAGCGACTGGACCGTGCCGCCGCCTCCGTATGCGCCGTGGCTGAATGAGGCTTGTCCGAACGTGAAGTCGCCACCGCCGCGCAGATACAGGTTGCCGTTCAACGTGTTGCCCTGGCGCGTTCCGGTGGCGAACACGCGGGTCGCCAGCCGGGAGCCGGTGCCGAGGCGCATGAGGGCCGTCGAGGTGGTGAACAATTTCATCAGCGAAGCGGTCGGAAGCGCAGTGCCGGCGCGGTCAGAGAACACGGCGTGGCCGTTGCCGAGGTCGACGACCAACGCCGCCTCGTTTTGTGGGCCTTGTGCCATCTGGGCGGCGATCGCAGACCGAAGCGCGGGCTCGTTGTGCAGTGCCTGACCGACTGCCGTTGACGCGAGCAGCGCCAACAGGCCAAGGACGCTGCTGACGATCACGGCAATACGAGTTGACAACGACATATCTCTCTCAGCTCTCCGACGTCAAAACGACTGTGTGAATGCACGCGACACTTGCCGAAGGGCCGCGCAACCGAAAGTCAGACGACATGCGGCACCCGTGTGAAAACTCACTTGCCCCTGGCTCTGCTTGGGTTGATCTGGTCCGCCGTGACCGAGTGGCCGCCCGGCGCCGGCACCGTACCATGCCCCGCAGATGCGGGGGCTTCGAACAATCCCCGACCGCCAGTACCCGTATTGGCCCCATCCCGGTGGGCGGTTGCGGCGAGTCTACAGCGACCTCGTGGCTTGGGTTCTCCGTCGCGCAGCTGCGCGGATTCGCCGGACATTCATTCTCAGGTGACGGGACGGCGATGCCGTTCCGAGCCCGGCACGGTGTCGAGGCTCATACTAGGGAGACAGCGCGGTACCCAGGGAGTCGGCGCCCATGGGCTTCGGAGCGCCCTTTTCGTAGAACACGTCGAGTTCGGTGATGGTGAAGCCCGCCGTCGTCAGCAATTCGACGATCGGCCGGGTCAGGTGGCACCCGCCGAAGAGCCTCTTCTCCAGAGGGTCAAGGCGGTGTTGCCAGCGGCGCACCCGCTCGTCCGGGGCCAACCCGTGCTCCAGGAAGTGCAGGGTCCCACCGGGCTTGAGGACCCGTCGCAGCTCGCGCAGGGCGGCGAGGGCGTCGGGAACCGTGCACAGCGTCCAGGTGGACAGGGCGGCGTCGTAACTGTCGTTCTCGAACGGCAGTGACTGACCGTCCAGCCCGGACCGCGCTACCGGGACGCTGGTTGCCCTGAGGCGCCGGTCGGCCAGCTTCCATCCGAGGTCTGCGGGCTCGACTGCAGAAACCCGGGTGACGGCGGCCGGATAGAAAGGCACGTTGAGTCCTGAGCCGAAGCCGATTTCCACGACGTCTCCCTCGAGACCCTCGCAGACCCGGCGCCGTAGCGGTTGCACCGCCTTCATCCCGCACGCCGCGTTGATGATCCGCGGGAGTACTTGCTCGCCGTAGATACCCATCAGTCCCCCTAGCTGCCGGCTCGTTCCGGTTTTCCTGGTCCCACGCTCCGGTAATCGTAGTCCCGGCCGCCGGTTATGAGGCGTTGACGCCATCTTGCCAGCAGGACGGAGACGCCAAATCCACGCTAAGCCGCACTCGGGTTGAGGGCCTTGTGGACTGAATGGTCCGTGGAGGTTCGAGTCCTCTCGGGCGCACTGGGAGGGCCCCGCACTGCGGGGCTTTTCTGTTCCGGCGCCGCGTCGCTACGTCCGTCCACGATCGTGGCCGCCGGGCAGGGTTAGAGTCTGCTTCAGCGTGCAAAACGAGCGAAGGGATGTCTGGTGCCTGTTGATCCAAGCCGCACTGCGGTCGTCCTGATCGAGTATCAGAACGATTTCACCTCCGACGGTGGTGCTCTCCACGGCGCTGTCGAGGAGGTGATGGACAAGACCGGGATGCTCGAGAACACCCGCAGCGCTCGTGGAGGCTGCGCGAGCCGCGGGAGCGACGATCGTCCATGCGCCGATCATGTTCGCGCCGGGCTACGGCGAGCTGTCCCAGCATCCGTACGGCATTCTCAAGGGCGTCGTCGACTCGACTGCGTTCGTGAAGGGCGAGTGGGGGGCCGAGATCGTCGACGCGCTCGCGCCTCTGGAGGGGGACGTCGTGGTGGAGGGCAAGCGCGGCTTGGACACGTTCGCCACCACGAACCTCGACTTCATCCTGCGCGCCCGCGGGATCACGACGATCGCGCTGGGTGGATTCCTGACCAACTGCTGCGTCGAGTCGACCATGCGCACCGGCTACGAGAAGGGCTACGAGGTCATCACGCTGGCTGACTGCGTCGCGGCAACCTCCTCCGAGGAGCACGAGAACGCGATCCGTTTCGACTACCCGATGTTCTCCGAGGTGATGACCGCCGAGGCGTTCACCGAGCAGCTGCGCGGGGCAGCAGTCCCAACGAGGTAGCGGCGGATCCGAGACGACGGACGTCGTCTCGAGGTAGTCGTCGAGCACCTGCGGGCCCATCTCGCGCCCACTCTCTCGGCGGTTGCCTAGGCACTGCATATGTATATATAGTCGCCGCCATGAACCACGCTCGCACTTCCTCGTCCTCACACGGCCGGCGTGGCGGCATCGCCGCGCCCCGGCGAACGCTGGGGTCCCTGCTCGGGCTCCTCGTCGCTCTCGGGCTCCTCCTGGCGCTAGCAGTGGCGCAGGCCGACAACGCGTCCACGCTCACGGTCGTGGGGACCAGCGACGTGGTGGACTCGGGCCTGATCGCCAACGTGATACAGCCGGGATTCGAGCGGGCTTTTCCGCAGTACACGATGAACTACGTGAGCAAGGGCACCGGCGCCGCGATCACCTATGCCGAGGCGGGGACGGCGAGCGCTCTGGTCGTGCACGCGGCATCGCTGGAGAACCAGTTCGTGGCCGGCGGCTACTCCGATGAGCGGTTCGGGCGGGCGATCTTCTACGGCGACTACGTGCTGCTCGGCCCGCCGAGCGATCCGGCCGGCGTGATGACCAACGCCCCTCATGACATCGTCACCGCCTTCCAGGACATCGCCGCAGCCGCGGCCAACGGCAAGGCCGACTTCGTCTCCCGCGGCGGTACCCCGGGCACGACCGTCGAGGAACACGACATCTGGGCGCTGACCAGCGGACCCGGCAGCCTCACGCTGTGCACGGTCGGTGCCGCCAATGGCGGTGGGTCATCGCCCAGCACGTCCGGGGGCGCCTGCCCGTCGACGATCAGCTACCCCTCGTGGTACCACGTGACCGGGCTGACCCAGGGACCGAACGTGATCGCCGCCGATACGTGCAACTTCACGAACGCGAGCCACAGCGGCGGCAACGACTGCTACGTGCTCACCGACCGGGGGACCTTCCAATACCTCGTCCACCAGGCGGCGCTGCACGCGATGAAGATCGTCACACGCAGCAACAGCACCACCGCCAAGGGCGGGCAGGATCTGCTCATCAACTCGTTCCACGCCTACGCGATCAGGCCGGCCAAGTTCGCCGGGAACGCGAACGTGCAGATCAATCTGCCCGCCGCGCAGGCCTTCCTGAACTACGTCACCTCGCCGGGCGTCCAGTCGGCGTTGAAGAACTACCTCGGCGCCGGTGGAGATCCGCCGTTCATCGCCGACGCATCACCGACCCTCACCGCGACGGGACTCCCGAAGCTCGCCGCGGCGGGTAGGAAGGTCACGATCACGGGCACGGTGACCAATGCGGTTCCCGGAACGCCGCCGCTCGCCGGAGAGACGGTGACCGTGAGCCGCGTCGGGAGCGGCCTGCCGATCGGCGTGCCCGTGGCGAGCGGTAGGACCGACTCAACGGGGAAGTACCGGATCGCCTTCACGCCCCTCGCGAGCGGCTCCTACCAGGTCTCGACCGGGCAGATCACCCAGATCGAGAACAGCACCCTCAACCCGGTGTTCGGTGACCTGCTCCAGCCGGCCGCCGGCACGGCGATGAGATTGACCGTGAGAAGCGCTGTCTCGAGACTCACCGTCAACCCGACGCCCGGGCGGTGCCGTGGTCGTCGGATCGGTGCTTCCGAGCTCAGGGCACGCCAAGGGCAAGGTCACGATCCTCGCACGCCGGCGCGGGTCGCGGACCGCGTTCAGGATCGTGGCGAGCGCCGGTCTGGCCGGAGCCCAGGGATCGTTCGCGATCGCGACGAAGCTGGCAACGGGCCAGTGGCAACTCAAGGGGAGCTTCCAGGACGCCGGTGTGATCGTCGCGAGCACCAGCGCGACCGCGAACATCACCGTGGCCACGGCCCCGACGTCGTTCAAGGTCAAGACGCTCAAGGCGAGCAACGGCTCTCTCACGCTGACAGGCTCGATCAACCCGGCCGCTGCAAACCGGGGGCGGCTCGTCGTCCTGGGCCTGACCACGTCGGCGGTCGGACTGAACGGCTCGCACGCGACGCGCGGCGCCGCGGTCGGGTTCTCGCGGATCGGCACCGCGTCGGTTGCCAAGGGCGCATCGACGTTCACCGTGCGTGCGAGACTCCGCCGTGGATACCGATGGGTCCTGCAGCTCGAATACGTATCGGCCGGGCAGAGCGCGAGTTTCTCGCGGCTCAAAGCGCTCGCCGTTCATTAGCTGACGTCTCAGGTGAGCGGCCGGGACGGGCGTTGTTCCGCCCCCGGCGGCCGCGACGCCGACCGCGTTGGCTCCTGTGCGCTGTGGTCATCGCGGCGGCCAGCGCCTGGCTCGGACCAACGGCGTCCGCGCTGCAGACCAGCGGTGGCGGGGTCGTCGTGGTCGATGCGGCCTCGCCTGGTGCCCCGCCGCGGTTCGTGCCCAATTCCGGCCTCTTCCAACCGGGCCGAGTGACGAACGTCAACGGGGACGCGTATCCGGTCGGGCCCACCGCGGCGGCTCTGCTCGAGGGCCTGAGCCCGCCGGTCGATCCGGCGCAGGTGACCGCGGCGGAGATCGTGGGCACCTTCCCCTCAACGTCGTATTTCCCGACAACGGCGGGTGCCCAGATCAGCCCACAGGGCAACCTGTTCGGAGCGCAGGGACCGTTCTTCTCCGCCAACGGCGCGCAGAGCACCGCGACGGACTCATTGATCGTGCCGGCCGGCTCGGTGCCGATTCAGAGCTCGGGCGGAACACCTCTGAGGTTCTACCTCACCACCGCGCAAACGGTGCTCGCGCTCACCCTCACACTTGCACCCGACAGCACCACCGTCCCCCCGGGAGGCACTGTGACCTTCACCGCATCGACGGGCAGCCCCGGTGCGACAGGACTCGTCTACAGCTGGGACTTCGGTGATGGCTCCCCCACCTTTTCGGGTCCGAGCGGCACACGAAGCCACCAGTTCCCGACCAGCGGCGGTCCCTTCCCAGTTGTGGTGACGGTGAGCGGAGGCCCCGGCGGCGCGGCCGGGTTCTCGAGCCCTGTGATCATCACCCTCGGCCGCCGGAGCACACAGTCGGGGCTGCCGGCGAGCTCCGGCCACAACGCCGGTGCACCCTCCGCAGGCAATTCCGGCGCCTCGGCACAGACTCCCTCCTCGCCGACCCAGGGAAGCACGTCCCCCGGGGCCACCAGTCACGGCTCCGCCGGTGGGCACGCGCACAACGGCACCGCGAGCGGATCGACCGGCACCAGCGCCAACTCCAACGCGCAGACCTCGACGGCCAGCTCGACGGCCCCAGCAACGACGACGTCATCGAAGCCTCCGGCTGCCGGAGCGCACGGCATCCCGGCTCAGAGGCACCTGGCCCATCAACCACCCGCCGCCGGATCCGCACGTGGTTCGGTTGTGGTCGGCCAGCTCGTCTCCGACGTGACACCGATCTCGGCTGCGGCGGCGGCGCGGGAGCTCAGCAGCTCCGGCGCGCCGACCGCGCCACCGTCTCCGCGTCCAGGCGGCTCATCTCCACTCACCGCGATTGCTGCGGGCGCGATCGTGATCATCCTCCTGGGCTGCGGAGCCCGACGTGAGCTGCGCTGGCGCCGTCACCCGTCCACTCCGGTCGCACTCGGCTGAAAGCACGCTCCCCACCGTGTTCCCGATCCCGGCCGTCAGCACCCACGGCATCGACGAGGCGATCTACCGGGTCGCCAGCGCCCTCGAGATCCCTGTCCTGATTCTCGCGCTGCTGTCGCTCGCAGCCGTGATCTACGAGCTCGGGACGTTCGCCGTCGAGCTTCGGACGCGCCGCCGGCGGCGGTTCGCGTCCCTGGATGTGGCCACCGATCACGCCGCACGGGCGCTCGCAGCCGACGATCGCGCCGCAGCAGAGGTCGCCGTTCAGGGGATCGCGCGCAGCACCGCGATGGCGGGCACGCTCGCGTTCATCGTTGCCAATGCCGGCAAACCTGGCGCTGAGAATCGACTGAACAAGGCGCTGGCCGACTTCGACTTCGCGTCCCAACGGCGCTTGGAGCGCACGCGACTGCTCGTTCGGGCCGGACCGGCGCTCGGCCTGATGGGCACCCTGATCCCGCTCTCACCGGCATTGACCGGGCTCGCCAACGGCAACGTCTCGCAGCTCACATCGAACCTGCGTATCGCGTTCAGCGTCACCGTCCTCGGCCTGCTCGTCGGGGCGGTCGCGTTCGGGCTCTCGCTGACCCGGGATCGCATGTACGGCCAGGATCTGTCCGATCTCGAGTACGTCGCGGCCGTGGTCAGCGAGCCGGCAGCGGTGACCGAGGCGCACGCGTGATCACCGTCACCCCCCGATCGCGCCGGCGGGAGGATCGAGCCGGTGACCCGCTGGACGGCCTGGTCAACCTGTTTGACCTCGGGATCGTGCTCGCGGTGGCGTTCCTGCTCGCCGCGCTCTCCTCGCTGCATCTGGCCAAGACGATCACGCGCAGCGGTCTGCGCGCCAGCCCCACTCAGAGCGTCGTCGTCGCGCCGGGCCAGACCGTCGCGCCGCTGCCGACACCGGGCGCCAGAACGGTGGGGCGCGGAACTCAGGTCGGTGTCGTGTACCGGCTCAAGGATGGGCGACTCGTGTACGTGCAGGGGCCATCCCGGCCCGGAGGTCGCTGAGTGCACTTCCTGCTGGAGGGGTTGCGCCAGGGGGTGCAGCTGATCCTGCACGGGAACTCGTACATCGTCCAACTGACCTGGGTGACGATCCGCGTCGCCGCGATCTCCACGGCGGTCGCGTCGCTGCTCGGACTCCCGCTTGGGCTCGCGCTGGGACTGGGCCGCTTCCGCGGCCGACGGGTCGGCCTGACCCTCGGCAATGCGGGACTCGCCCTGCCGCCCGTGATGCTCGGGCTCGTGCTGTCCCTGCTCATGTTCCCCGACGCGCCGCTCGGCGGTCTTCACCTCCTCTTCACGCTCAAAGGCGTGATCGTCGCGCAGACGCTGCTCGCGTTCCCGATCGTGGTCGCCCTGACCGCCGCTGCCGTCCAGGCCGTTCCCGCCGGCCTGATCGCACAGGCTCGCGCGCTCGGAGCCGGCACCAGTCACATCTGGCTGCTCGCCCTGCGGGAGGCGCGCGTGGGCGTGATGGCCGCGGTCATCGCCGCGCTGGGCTCAGCGCTCTCGGAGGTCGGCGCCGTCGTGCTCGTCGGCGGGAACATCGAGGGGTCCGACCAGACACTCGCAAGCGCCGCCCTCGAACAGGTCGATGCCGGCCATTTCGCCCAGGCCATGGCGATCGGGATCGTGCTGCTCGGGCTGATCCTGCTGCTGGCCGGCGCGCTCACCGTGCTCCAGCAGCGGGGCGCAGTTGCGCGCATCCGCGTCCGCGCCCCGTCATGACACCGGACATTGACGCACCGTCAACTCTGCTCAGCGCCTCGGCGCTCAGCGTGCAGCGCGATGGCCGCGATGTCGTCCGCGACGTGGATCTTGAGCTGCGAGCGGGAGAGATGCTCGTGCTGCTCGGCCCCAACGGGGCCGGGAAGAGCACCCTGCTCGATGCTCTGGCCGGGATGCTCGCGGCCTCCCGGGGACGCGTGCAGCGCAACGGGCGTGTGGCCGTCGCGCTGCAAGCCCCCGACCTCGCGCGCCGGAGCGTTGTGCAGAACGTCGAGCTGGCGCTCGCCTGGTGGGGCGTGCCGCGCAGCCAGAGGGCGACCCGGGCCCGCGCTGCGCTGGCCGAGCTTGGCGTTGATCACTTGTCCGAGCGCGCGGCCGCGACCCTGTCCGGCGGCGAGCGCCGCCGCGTTCATCTCGCGCGTGCGCTCGCTGTCCGCCCCGACGTCCTGCTGCTCGACGAGCCGTTTGCCGGGCTCGACGCGGTGACGCGCGCAGAGCTGCTCGGCGACGCCGAGAGCGCGCTGCGCTCGGCTGCGCGCGCCACGATCATCGTCGTCCACGACCGCGCCGAGGCATGGGCCCTCGCGGACCGCCTGCTCGTGTTGCTCGACGGTCGGATCGCCGCCACCGGGCCGCCGCGCGAGCTGCTCGAACACCCCCCCACCGAGGCGGTTGCACGGTTCCTCGGCTTCGACGGCGCGCTGACCGAAGGCGATGAGACGGTCCTCACGAGGCCCACTCACGTCTCCTTGGATGCTGAGGGGCCTCTCCTTGCGTTGGTCGCGCGCTCGATCCCACTCGAGGACGGCGTCCGGCTCGAACTCCAGCTCGACCATGGCCGTCTCTTCACCGTCGCGCCCATTCCCGGGCCGCGAACCGGCGAGCGTGTCCGCCTCCGCGTGGACGGCGGGGTTCGGTTCCGCACTCCGGTCTCGACGCCCACGTCGGTCAGCGGATGAAGGACGCGGCCGCCGCCTACGCGACGGTCGCGCCGGCGGCGCCGCACGAGCGCAGGCCGTAGCGGGCGGCGAGGGCCTGCGCATCGCCCGCCGCAAGCGCGGACTCGGCCGCCGCGACCCCACCCACATCGCCCGCCGCGGCGGCCCGACCGAGCTCCCGATAGTGCGCGAGGGCCGCGCGCAGCGCCGCGAGGTAACGCTCGAGCAACGCCCGATCGGCGGCCGGGCGACGAAGCTTGCTCAGGGCCGCGCTTTCCGACTCCACGACGGGCGTCACCTGCTGCAGGTAGCTCGCCAGCGCCGTCAGCTGTTGTGCTCCGGCGCCCCCGGCGGGCGGTGGAGCGATCGTGTGCGTCTGCCGAAACGCGGTCTCGCAGATCGCGTCGGCCCGCGAGATGAAGTCGGCCTTTGTGTAGCTGCTGCCACACCCCGTGATCGCGACCGCGGCGAGCAGGATTCCAGAGGCGACGGTCCCGCGCATCGACCCCGCCGATCAGTGGTTTTCAACGATGACGGTCGTCGACTTCACGACCGCCGTGGCCTGATCGCCAGGTTTGAGGTCGAGCTCGTCGGCGGCCTCGCGAGACATCAGCGAGACGATGCGGTACGGACCGCAAGCCAGGTCGATCTGGGCCATGACCTCGTCCTTCTTGACCGCCAGGATCGTCCCCTGGAGACGGTTTCGCGCGCTGCTCCGTCCCGTGGCGCCACGCTCTCGGAGCTGCCGTGCCAACTCGTGCGACGAGATGAAGCGCCGTTGGCCGCGCCGCTCGAATGTGATCTTGCCCGCCTTCTCCCAGCGCCGCAGCGTGTCGACACTGACGCCGAGCGCCGCTGCGGCAGCACCGATCTTGATCAAGTCGTTCAGCGGGGGCTCATCAAATCGCATTTAGGGACGAGATGTTCGTGGTCGACGAGGGAATACCGCTCTGAGACCTCGACGTGATCATAGAATCGCAGCAGTGGACGACTCGGTCCGCCTTTGCCAGGACGGGTGACGATCCAGGCTCGCGGGCCGTCCGGCAAAGCCGTACAATGATGTACGGTGAACCCGTTCAGCTATCAGGGGCCCGTTGAGCCGCACGCGCTCATCGATCGTCGGCTCGAGCTCGACGCGCTGCAGCGCGCGGCCGCTGATCGCGTGGCGATCCGACTCGCGGCCCCACGGCGGTTCGGCAAGACCAGTCTTCTCGACGCCCATATCGCCTCGATGCGAACCGTCGGGCATCGAGCGGTGCGGATCGATCTGTCAAAGGTGGCAAACGTCGGGGACGTGGCCGCACGCGTGGCGGAGAGCTTCAGCGTGCTCCCGACCGATCCACGGCGGAGCGTTCGGCGCTGGGCAGCGCGGCTCGGCGTGACGGCCAAGCTCGCCGGCGTGCAACTGTCGATCGCTCCGAGTGCCGCGCGGCCGGGGCCCGACGAGGCACGCGCCGCTCTGCTCGAACTTCTCGACGTGCCGTTGGGGCTGCACCAGGCCGACGGCGGGGTGACGATCGTCTGTCTGGACGAGTTTCAGGACCTGCTCGTCGCCGACGACGCGCTCGACGGTCTGTTTCGTTCGGTGATCCAACATCACGCCGCTGCCGCTGCCTACGTCTTCGCCGGCAGTCAACCGTCCCTGATGCGAGCCCTGTTCTCCGAGCGGGAACGACCGTTCTACGGCCAGGCGAGACCGCTGGAGCTCCCGCCGCTCCCGGTTGACGAGGCCGCTCGCGACATCGAACTCCTGCTGAGAGCCGACGGTCTGGATGCCGGCGGAGCGGTCGACGAGCTGCTCGCGTTCACCGGCGGACACCCGCAACGCACGGTCCTGCTCGCCCACCACCTCTACAACCTGCTCGACCAGCCCGACCAACCCGAGGACCTCACGACAGCCGCCATCGACCTCGCGCTCGCCGAAACCCGTGATGCCCATCAGGCTGTCTGGGACGGGGTCGGCCGGGTCGAGCGAATCGTGCTGCTCGCGCTTGCCGACGGCCAGGCACCCACCGGCACCCGCGTCGCCGACGAACACCGAATCGCTCGGAGCACACTGCAGGACGCGCTCGAGCGCCTGCTCGCCGACCAGCGCAATGCGCGACGCGACGACCGGGATCGGCCATTCGTGCTCGACCCCCTCTTCGGCGAGTGGCTCAGACGCCGCTGAGCGAGCCTTCTCGCCACGGGCGCCGGCGTTCAACCGGCGAGGCGAGGGCTCGTGGGCTCACCCGGCTCGGCCGTGGCAGTGCTTCCATTTGCGGCCGCTACCGCAGGTGCACGGCTCGTTACGGCCGCGTCGGGCGTCCTCGGCGGCGTAGGACTGCATCAGTTCGGCCGGAGCACGGTTGTGTGCGAGCAGGTCGGCCATCGTGCGCATCGGCCGATCGATGTGGTGGAAGAAGCTCTTGTAGCTGGGGCAGAGGTAGTGCTGGCCGCTCTCGCCGTAGGGCGAGGTGGCGAACCGGTCCTTGGGGCAGCCGCCGTTGCAGGCAAAGCGCACGTCGCAGTCGAGGCAATACCGGGTCAGCGTGTCGCGCTTGTCCTGGCCGAACGCCGTCTGCTTCGAGGATGCGATGAGCTGCTGCATCGGCGTCTCGGCAATGTTGCCGAGCAGGTAGTCAGGCTCGACGAAGTGATCACAGCAGTACAGATCGCCGTTGTGCTCCAACGCGAGCTGCAGCCCGCACGTCTCGGCGTGGACGCACATCCCGGCCGGCTCGCCGACCCAGTTCGCGAGCGCCGTGTCGAACATCTGGACGTAGACCCGGCCGATGTCGCGTCTCACCCACTCCTCGAACACGTCGATCATGAACCGGCCGTACTGGTCCGCACCGATCGAGCGATGCGTCACCAGGTCGCCGGTCTGGGTGTAGAGCGGCCGCCCGTTCACGTGTCCGCCCCAGCCGGCGTCGGCGACCTCGAGCGTCTCAGGCGTCGCGCGCTCGATGATCGGGATGAACTGGATGTACTCGGCGCCGAGATCGTCGCGCAGGAACCGGTACACGCGTGCGCCCTGATCGCCGTTGGCGTCGTGAAGCGTGGTCAGGACGTTCCACTCGACGCCGTGGCGCTTGAGCACGTCGAGGCCTCGGATCACGCGGTCGAATGTGGGCTTACCGCCTTTGCTGACGCGGTAGGTGTCATGGATCTCCCGCGGGCCGTCGATCGAGATCCCGACGAGGAAGTCCTGCTCCTTCAGGAACGCCCCCCAGTCGTCGTCGAGCAGCGTCCCATTGGTCTGCAGCGTGTTGAGGATCCGCTGCCCCGGCTTGGCGTACCTCTGCTGCAGCTCGATCGAGCGGCGGAAGAAGTCAAGGCCCATGATCGTCGGCTCCCCGCCCTGCCAGGCGACCACGACCTCGGGGGCGCGTGCGTGCCCCTCGAGGAGCTGGCGGATGTAGGTCTCCTGCAGCTCCTCGGCCATGCGAAACCGGCTGCCGGGATAGAGCATCTCCTTGGAGAGGAAGAAGCAGTACTCGCAGTCGAGGTTGCAGATCGCCCCCGTCGGCTTTGCCATGAGGTGAAACGCCTCCGGCGCGTGGGGCATCGTCAGGACAGGGCCGGCTGTTTCTGCGTCAGTGCTCATCGAGATGGCCTCCAGGCTGCGAGTCGGTCACTTTACGCTCCGAAGGCCGCCCCGACGTCATTCTTGTGCTGGTCACGGCCCGCCCCTTGGTCGCTCGCGTCGGCGACGCCGTCCATCTTGATGCCCGCGGCCGGTGTAACGTCGCGGCGAGATGAGCTCCCGTGATGCGCAGGCCCGTCCCCCCGCGGAGGCGCACGGTCGCCGCCGGCACGTGAGGCGCGCGCGAGTCGCGGCGGTCGGGTCGCTCCTGTTGGCCGGCGCGATCGTCTCGGCGGTCGTGTTGACATCCACCCGCAGCGCGAGCCGGCGAGGCACGAAGCAGGATTCCACCGCGTCGGCCGCTCATCCGGGCGCTGCCGCGTCAGCGTCCCCGGGGAGCGGCGGTCCCGCCTCGGCGACGGTACCGATCCTGATGTATCACGTGATCAACGTGCCCCCGGCCGGGGGCGGCGCGTCGGCGGATCTGTATGTGCCTGCCGCGGAGTTCTCCAGCCAGATGGCGGCGCTGAAGGCCGACGGTTGGCACGCGGTGACGCTCGACCAACTCGAGGCGTCCTGGACACGAGGCGTATCGCTCGGGCCCGGGAAACCGATCGTGATCACCTTCGACAGCGGCTACGCGTCGCAGTACACGAATGCGGCGCCAGTCCTCAAGCGGCTTGGCTGGGCCGGGGTCGAGAACCTGCAACTGAACGGTCTGCCGCCATCGGACGGAGGCCTGACCGACGCACAGGTTCGCGGCCTGATCAGTGCGGGGTGGGAGCTCGATACGCAGGGGATCAGCCACGCCGACCTGACCACCCTCGATCCCGACCAGCTCCGGAACGAGGTCGCAACCGCCCGCCAGACGCTTCGCGGCCGCTACGGGGTCCCCGTGAACTGGTTCAGCTATCCGATGGGCCACTACGACGCGACCGTGATCGCGGCGCTCAGCGCTGCCGGCTTCTCCGGCGCGACGACGGTCATTCCGGGATGGGCCGGTCCGCAACAGAATCGCTTCAGCCTGCCGCGACTGCCGGTGCTCGGGGGGACCAGCCCGACGGCGCTCCTGGGGCAGATCGCCGCAGCCAGGTCCAACACGACGGTCCCGCCCGCCTACAGCGGACCGGGAATCGCCTGAGCTCGCCGCGACGCTCTCAACACGGTCGGAGTCCTCTCACATCAAAACGACTGGGCCACCGTCTTCTGACACACGCGCCGAGTGGCCGATCGAGACCCGGAGTGGCGCGGCCTGCGATGCTCTCGGGGATGCCGGGCCGACGGCCCGCACGCGAGCGAGGAGTGCGTTTGATGGCCCAGATCGAACTGGCACCGCCCACGGCGGCAGGACTGCCGACCTTTGCCGGCGCGGCGCACGGCAGCCGACGCGCAGTGCGGGTCAAACGCGACGGGGTGTGGCACGACCGGTCGTACGCTGAAATCACGCAGGAGATCGAGCGGCTGGCGACAGGCTTCATCGTGCACGGGATCGAGCCCGGCGATCGGGTGTGCATCCTGGCCGACACGCGTCCTGAGTGGTCGGTGGCTGCGTACGCGCTGTGGACCACGGGCGCCGTGGTCGTGCCGATCTACCCGTCGAACTCACCGGAGGAGTGCGCATGGGTTGCCGGCAACTCGGGGGCGGTCGCGGTAATCGTCGAGGACGCGGCCCAGTTGGCCAAGATCGACACGGTGCGCGAGGCGCTCCCGGCGTTACGCACGCTGTTCGTGATCGAGAGTCGCGACGCCGTCGACGGCGTGATCCCATTCACAGATCTCGTCGCGTCGGCCGACGACCGCGAGGAGCTCACGCGCCGCCGCGAAACGGTGAGTCCGGACGATGTCGCTCTGATCATCTACACGTCGGGTACGACCGGTCCGCCGAAGGGGTGCGTGCTCACGCACCGTAACGCGATGTCGCTGTGTTCGATCGTCCTCGAGATCGAGACGCTGAGGCCGGGCGAGGTCGCGTATCTGTATCTCCCGCTCGCGCACGTGTTCGCTCAGATCGTGCAGCTCGCCGCCTTCCAGGTCGGTGCGGCGATCGCCTACTTCGGCGGTGACACGAAGCAGATCATCCCCGAGCTGATGGAGGTCCACCCGGATTACCTCCCCTCGGTGCCGCGGATCTTCGAGAAGCTCTACGCGCTCGCGATGTCCCAGGTCCCACCCGAACAGCACGACGACGTCGTGCGTGCCGTGGCGCTGGGCGCCCAGGTCCGTGAGCTCGAGGCCCGAGGCGAGCCGGTGCCGAACGAGATGCGTGAGCCGTTCGAGCGCGCCGACGAGCAGATCTTCTCCAAGGTCCGGGCGCTGTTCGGCGGCAACCTGCGGGAGGCGCTGACCGGGGCCGCGCCGATCGCGCCCGAGATCCTCGAGTTCTTCTACGCCGCCGGCGTCCCGGTGATGGAGGGTTACGGGATGAGCGAGACGATGGCGATCGGAACGGTCAATCGCCAGGAGGCGTTCCGCTTCGGGACCGTCGGGCGCGCACTACCGGGCCTGGAGGTCCGGATTGCCGAGGACGGTGAGATCCTGATGCACGGACCACACGTCTTCTCGGGCTATTGGGACAACGAGCCGGCCACGCGTGAGGTCCTCGACTCGGAGCGGTGGCTGTACACCGGCGATCTCGGGTCGCTCGACGAGGATGGCTTCCTCACCATCACCGGCCGCAAGAAGGACATCATCATCACGGCCGGCGGCAAGAACCTGGCCCCGGCAAATCTCGAGAACGACCTCAGACAATCGCCGTTCATCTCCCACGCGGTGATGTACGGCGACCGGCGGCCCTATCCCGTCGCGTTGATCACGCTCGACCCCGAAGCGATCCTCCCCTGGGCGCGCGAGCGCCGGCTCCCGGACGACCTCGGCGAGCTCGCAGCCCACCCCGACGCGGTCGCCCTCGTGCAGGAGGCGCTCGATGGCGCCAACTCGCAGTACGCACAGGTCGAACAGATCAAGCGCTTCGCGATCCTCGACCACGACTTCACGCAGGAGACGGGCGAGCTGACGCCGACGATGAAGGTCAAGCGCAACGTCGTCTATGCGCGATACGCGGACACCTTCGAGGCGCTCTATTCGCGCTGAGGACAGTCTCCATACGGGCTCCGCTCCTTCGCGGGGCCCACGCCGAGAGCGCACGACGATCACTCTTCGCGACGGTGCGCGGGCGACCCTGCGTCCGATCGCGCCGGGCGACAGGGAACTTCTCGCCGCGAGCTTTGCCCGCCTGAGCGAGCAATCTCGCTACCGGCGGTTCCTGACGACCAAGAACATGCTGTCCGAGGCCGAGCTGGACTACCTCGTCGATGTCGACCACAAGGACCACGAGGCGATTGTCGCCATCGACCCCGCGACGGGGGTGGGGCTCGGCGTGGCGCGTTACATCCGCTCGAGGGACGATCCCGAGCTCGCCGAGGTCGCCGTGACAGTGGCCGATGACTGGCAAGGCCGCGGCTTGGGTCGCGCGCTGCTCGACCGGCTGACCTATCGCGCTCGCCGCGAGGGCGTGCGCCGGTTCAGCGCCCTGGTCCAGGGCGAGAACCGAGCGTCGATCCGGCTCCTCGAGGGCCTCGGCGACGCCCGGCGCCGCTGGGAGACGGGCGAGGTCGAGCTGGTCATCGAACTGCCTCCAAAACGCGGAATGGGCGCGCGGCTGGGCAACGCCCTGCGTGCGGCGGCCGCGGGCAGCCTGGTTCCGGCGCAAACGCTTGCGCACCGCGTGGCCGCCGGAGTCAGCGTCTCGGCGCCGCGGGCCCTGCGACCTGGTCGCCCGATCCGCGTGATCGTGGTCGGCGTCGACGGATCGGAGGAGAGTCGACGCGCGCTGACTGTCGCGCTGCAGCTGACCGTCGCGCTCACAGCCGAGCTCCACGTGGTGAGTGCCGACGCCACAGACGAGACGCTTTCCGATGCGGAGGAGCTGGTGACGACGGCCAGGCGAGCCGCAGGCTCCACAGAACTGAAAGCCGTCACGCATGCGCGCAGAGGTGATCTGTCGAAGGCGCTCATCGCCGTCGCCAAGGAGCACGAGGGCGACCTCGTGATCGTCGGAAGCGAGGAGCCGGATGGAAGCTCGCAGTCCTTTTCCGGCAGCCCGCCCGACAAGGTCTCCCACCGCGCGCCGTGCAGCGTCTTGATCGTGCGGAGCGATCAGCGCCGCCGACCGGCGGAACACGGCGACCAGACTCGGCCCACCGGCGGATGAGCTCCGGCCGCCAGGTCAGCGATCCGTACTTTCCCCCGCCCGCCACGCGGCTGAGCGCGGATGATCGACGGACGACGGGCTCGGACAATGGATCCATGCCCCCAGCACAGGCCAGCGTCAGCATGGGCATGGCGCTCGAGGCAGATCCGCGCGCGTGGATCTCGGCGGGGCGCTCGCCGTGAGCACGATCGAGCCCAGAACGATCACCCTCCACGGCCGGCCGCTGAGCTACGTGCAAGCGGGAAGCGGTCCGGTGCTGCTGCTGATCCACGGGATCGCCGGCACCCTGGAGAACTGGCAGACCGTGATCGAGCCACTGGCGCGTGAGCACACCGTGCTCGCGCCAGACCTCCCCGGGCACGGCGGCTCGGGACCCGGCGCCGGGGACTACTCACTCGGGGCTCTCGCGGCCGGGCTGCGCGACCTCCTCGTCGCGCTCGGCCACCAGCGCGCCACGCTTGTCGGGCATTCGCTCGGCGGCGGTGTCGCGATGCAGTTCTCCTACCAGTTCCCCGAGATGACCGAGCGCCTGGTGCTCGTGTCGAGCGGCGGGCTCGGTCCCGAGGTGAGCCCGATCCTCCGCGCCGCCGCGCTGCCGGGCGCGGATCTGTTCATCGCCGCGACCGCGGCGCTCGGGAGCAACGTCGGGACCAAGGTTGGGCGCGGCCTGTCGTTCCTCGGGCTGAGGCCGAACGCGGACGTCGCCGAGGTCGCCCGCGGCTACGCCTCGCTCGTCGACCGCGAGCGGCGCACAGCCTTCCTCGCCACGCTGCGCGGAGTCGTCGGTACCAGGGGCCAGCGCGTCAATGCCGGCGACCGGCTCTATCTCGGTGAGGGCGTGCCCGTCCTCATCGTCTGGGGTGCGCGGGATCCGATCATCCCCGTCCAGCACGGCAGGAACGCGCACGAGGCGATCCCCGGCAGCCGGCTCGAGATCTTCGACGACGTCGGGCATCTGCCGCAACTCGAGGCTCCCGCCCGCTTCATCGCCGTGCTCCAACGATTCATCGCCGAGAGCGAGCCGTCCCGGTTCGACTCGGTGCAGTGGAGCGGCCGTCTGCGCCTCGCCAGCGGCCAGGAGTAGGAAGCCGCGGGACGGAAGCGGGCGGCACCTCGCCGGCTTCTCGATCGCTGTGTCCGTCTGCGCGCCGGCTGTTCGTCATCAGAGCAGAGGGCCGGCATCCAGCGCCGGCCGCGACCGAAAGGGAGATGGGCATGACCAATTACGTGTTTGCCTACACCGGCGGCCATGGCGTGGCCGACGACGAGGCCGAGCGCAATGCTCAGATGGCCAAGTGGGGCCAATGGTTCGGAGAGCTCGGGTCGGCCGTCGTCGACGGCGGCGCCGCGACCGGGAGCGCCAGGACGGTCGGCCCGGGCGGCTCGGTCAGCGATGGCGGCTCGCGTGGCCTCACCGGCTACTCGATCGTGTCGGCCGACAGCCTCGATTCGGCGGTCGAGCTCGCGAAGGGCTGCCCGGTGCTCGAGATCGGCGGCGCGGTCGACGTCTACGAGGCGATCGCGATGTAGCAGGCAACGGGCCGGGTCGGCGAGCACCTCAGGTCCCGACCCGACCCGGTGCTCCCTGACGCTGGTCGCGTCGGACTTCAGGGGCGGAGATTCTCCCGCAGCGCGTCGCGCAGGCGCCGGACGAGCCCGTGAGCCGCTTCGAGCTCGGCGGGCGCGACCTGCCCGTGCCGGTGCGTGTGCTCGCGCCACGCGTGATGGCGCTTCTGGGGCGCAGTCACTCCCTTGCCGATGGCACCGAGCGGCTCGCAGCGGGGCTACTCGATCCCGCCTATGGCGACGGGCGCTTCTGGGCCAGCGCCACGGGGCGTCTGACCGGACCGGTCGTCGACCAGGCGACGATCAACCCCAGGCTCGGCGACCCAGAGGTCCAGGACAGCGCGTGCGACGCGATCGACCGTTACGTCTCGTCGCCCGGGCGAGCGTCGGCGGCAAGCCAGAGCTGACCAGAGGGCTTGTCGCTGATCACGGTGCGCAGTTCGACGGGGCGGCGACTCGGTTGAAGCGGTCTTGGGCCCACAGCACGACGGCGGGTGCCGAGTCGAAGCCGGCCGCATTGTGCCCGACGTTCTTGAGCAGCTGGTACTCCACGTTGAGGTGGCGGCGGCATAACGCCTGGGCGAATGCTGCGGTGATCTGCGGTCTGACGATGGGGTCGGCGGTGCCCTGGGTGATCAACAGCGGGACCTCGTCGGCGGCAGCGGCGACCGGGGTGTTCTGTTTGAGAATGCTCGCCCAGGCCGGGTGAGAGAGCAGTGGCGTTGCGCTGAGCGATCCGGTCAGTCGAAGCATCGCGGCAGCGGGGAGCGCGGCCAGAGCGCTTGACTTGTTCTGAAGGCAGCGCCTACCGATGTCCTCGACGAGTGGGATTGTCCGCGAGGACATCAGCTGGCGAAGCCTCACGCCGGGGTATACCTTCGACCAGGATTCGAGCGCCATCGAGCCCAGGACCTTGCCCGCGATTGTTGGCAGGTCGAGGCTCAGCAGGCGAGCGAGGTCTGTCGCGGGAGCGGCAACCGCCACGCCTTGCAACTTCAACTCTGGCGCGTAGGACCGCACCAGTTGGCCGGTGAACAGCGCCGCCTGGCCACCCTGGGAGTGCCCCCACACGATGAAATCGCCGCCTGCGTTTGCCCCAGGTATTTGCCTGGCGGCGCGTACGCTGTCGAGGACCGCTCGCGCCTCGCTTGAGCCAACGAGGTAGGGGCTCGGACCTTGGGTACCAAGGCCGGGGTAGTCCGTGGCGACCACCACATAACCGTCTTGCAGAAAGGACTGAAGTCCTGGAATCGTGCTCGCGCCCCCGCCTGCGAGCAGCGAGGGGGCGCACGTGCTTGTGATTCCCGTGGTCGGATGCGCCCACGCGATCACCGCTCGGCCGCCGGCACGGATCGGTCCGCCGCCGGGCGCGAACACCGCGGCGCTGACGGCGATCGGCCTATTCGTGTCAAAGGCGGTGGAGATGTAGAGAACTCTCCACGCTCGTGCGCCGGCCGGCACCCCGCCGACGATGGGCTGGGTGCGGAGAATCGCTCCCGGATGCCCGGCCGGCAGAGGTGAGGTGACGGTGTAGAAAGGGGACGCGGCCCTGGCCGGCAGCCCCCCGTTACTGGTCAGAACCGCATACCAGACCACGCAGGACCAACGGCCAGAAGCCCGATGACTGCGCCAAGCGCGCGTAGCGCGCGCCGTCGCCAGTGGGGGCGTGCGCTCGACGCTGTGTGGCCTGCGGGCACTTGTCGGCACCTCACGATCAACCATGAGTCATCGCTCCTTGACGGCGAGCCCAGGCACCTTGGGTATCGGCAGGCACCGGACGCGCATGATCCGTAGAAGCCCGTGGCCCCCTGCTCGAAGGCACGATTGAGATCCGGCCGAGTGCGCCAGGGTCAACATCACCGCGGACGCCCCCGCCCCCGTCCAGAGGGGTCAAATCTCAACCGGCGAAGGAGTGGTCTCGACGGACGTGGCACGCAGACCGTTGCCTGCGCTCAGTGCGTGGAGTTGAGCTCTTGTGCGACTTTGATCACGGCGGTGCGCTGGTAGAAGTCGACGGCCACGAGCGCTCCGGGAGTGTGCCGCTCGCGGATGCATCGCAAGATGCGGGCGCGCAGGAAAGGCGCTCGACCGATCTGTGCGTTGATCGTGGGGCTGGGAGGGAAGGGTGGGATCCAGTGGTTGAGCAGCAACAGCGGGCTGTCTTTCGTACCTCGGTAGCGAGCGCAGCTGAGCTGACCGGGGTGTAGGGCGCCGAGCGGCGTGTCCTGGATGAACGAGAACGCGGGCATGTACCAGGCCGGCGAGGCCCCGTTTACCTCCGCGAAGACGAGCAGCCGGCGGCCGCTGGTGATCAGTTCGCCAAGGGTCGGTAGCGGCGCGTGCGCTGGCAAAGTCATGACGTAGCGCGTGAGCCCGGCGGTGGCGAAGGCCTGCTTGATCGTCGAGGGCGGAACGTAGTCCTCGACGATCATGATCAGGACCTGGTCGGGATGTTCGCGGAGGAAAGTGGCGATCGTTTTCAGTTCATCGCCCAGTGGCTCCGCGCCGAGCTCGCAGAGGGTATGACAGAGGTAGGGCTTCGGCTTTCCCTTCAGTGTGCCAAGGCCGATACCGCCAGCCACTCGATCCGCGACGCGGAGGGCGCTTGCCGGCAACTGTTCGGCAACTTTGTTGCGATCGGATCCCTCTGCAGTGAGGTCGGTCCGAACGCGTCCCGTGGCCGCGTCATAAACGCCGTAGTGGATATCGATCAGAAGTGCCCGGATGCCGTCGTGGAGCTGCCGGGCAATCGGGTATGTCTGGTTGGCGAAATACCAGCCAGGCTCGTTCGATGCGGCGAACGAGTTGTGGGTACCGGGGAAGATCACTTCGTTGAGCGGCCGGGAGCACAACGTTGACGACCCATTGCACGAGCGGACAGGCGCTGTCGGATGCGGTGCCGCGCCGCACGCGGTGCAGACGAGCATCAGCAGAGTCATCAGTGCAGTGGCCGCGACGACCGGCCTGTGCGCTGGTGAGGCTGTTGTCATTGCGTCTCTTGGATATTTGGCGTTCGGCGCGGCTCGGGGGCAGCTTGCCCGCACGTCACAGCCCGCGCGCTCAAATCAGGGAAGGCTAAGCCACCGCGGCAGAACGTGGATCGTCTCGCCGCATCGTGGGGACCACCGACGGGACAGATCCGGCCATACAGCGGGTCATCGCATCATCGCGCAGCGGGCAACGACGAACGGGCGCATCGTCGCCGCGTCGCCGGCCAGCAGGACCCCGAGCGCTCCGCCGATCGCTAAGCATTCTTCGGGCACACGGGGTCGCCGCCTTTCTCATCTACGCGTGACGTTGTCAGCTTGAGCGCTGCGCGAGAGCGAGCGCACGACCGTCGATCCGCTTGAGTGCCGCCGTCTGTCGACGAAACCCGTCAGGTGCCCCAACACGGGGCAGTTCAGTCCATTTACTGGGCGGTTATCCCCGGGTCGGTTTCGCGCTCGTGGTGCTATGGGTGGTCGAGGGGGTGCCCGTGGTCGTGGAGGTGCCGGTGCGCGGCTAGGAGCCCGGATTGGAGATCGGTCAGGCTGTGTGCCGTTGCCTTGCGCAGCACCCCGGCTGGGTCCTCGAGTAACCGTCTGGCGCGTGTGGCTTGCTCGTTCGCGAACCAGTCCACCAGGTGGGTGCGGTCCGGCGCCGGCCGCGGCTCGTTGAGGGTCAGGAGCTGGCCGAGGTCAGCTGCGCCGGCGATGCGACTGCTGATAGAGCCCGGATGGGTTTTCGCGCGCCGAAGCGCGACACCGTTCGGGTGCGACCGTGCCTCGAGCGCGGCCGGACAGAAACGGCGCAGGATCGTCTTAGGGATGCTGGCGTGGTCAAACAGGGTGTGGGAGACCGAGCCTGGCTTCACCCATGGCGAGATCACCAACGCCGGCACACGCACCCCGTAGCGCGTGAATGTCGTGGGCTCGTCATCGGGCGGGTGCTCGGGCGGCGCGACGTGGTCAAAGAACCCCCCGTGCTCGTCGTAGAAGACCAGCAGCAGGGTCTTTTCCCACGCTGGACCGGTGGCGAGCGCGTTGTAGATGAGCAGCGCGAGCTCTTGCCCGTGAGTGACATCTGATGGCGGGTGGTCGTCGTTTGGAGGAGACCCGATCAGGTTGAAGTCCTTGAAATTCGGATCGATCCACGAGACAGCCGGCAACTGACCGTAAGCGGCGTCCTCGAGGAAGCTCGCAGCGTCCTCGTTGAGGTACAGCAGACCCCGGCCGCGGGTTTTGAACACCAGCTTGAGCTTCTGTACGTAGGCAAAGTGCTCGCGGTGCCCGACGCGATACTTGGCATCGGCGAGGCGGAGCGTCGCGACGTCGTGGGAATACCAGCGCCACGAGATCCCGGCGGCATCCAGGTAGCGGACGAATGAGTGCTGGTGGTAGATCGGCACCTTGGGGTCGTCGCGGCTCCCGCCGGCCGTCCCGGCGATCGCGTACATGCGGTTCGGCCAGGTCGCTCCCGCGACCGAGCTGTACCAGCGGTCACAGACACAGAACTGCTCTGCGAAGTGGTCGAACACGGGCAGGTCGGAGGCGTTGTAGTAGCCCATCACGACGCCCGGGTCGGCATCCTCGACCCCGCGAGCGGCAAGCGTCTCCGCATAGCTCGCGGTGAACCCATCCATCGCGCCGCCGTTGATCTGCCGATCGACCGCCGCCGCCGTGTGCTCGGGATCCCAGCGCTCGTTGGGGAAGTACGTCGCGCCGAGATGGTGGATCGGGTAGCGCCGGCCGCCGAGGTCGTTAGCCATCCCTGGCCGAAGACCATCAATCTCCTCGCGGTCACCCTCGAGCGAGAGGTAACCGAGCATGTGGTCGAAGGAGCGATTCTCCAACATCAGCACGACGATGTGCTCGATCCGCTCAAGGCCATCGGTCTCAGCGACGGTCACGTACCGCCTCGCTCACTCGATCGTTTGGGACAGATCTGAACCAATCAGGCGCTCAGGAGCTGTGCCTTCTGGGTCTCGAACTCCGCGTCGGTCAACACGCCGGAGTCGCGCAGCTCACCGAGCTGCTTGAGCTGCGTGAGCTTGTCCCCCATGTCCGGCGACCCCGGACCGGGCACCGCGGGCAGTCGCCGCGGCCGGCGCCGGGTTGAGCCACCGCCGCCGCCGGAGCTGGGTAGCCCTGGGCGACCGCGTGCTCCTGCTGGCGGTCGAGAATCCGCTCGATGGATGACGTCGGCAGTCTTCACCGCCACCGCCGCCTTCAAGCCCGTCTTCAACAATCCCATTTTACGTGTCCTTTCCGGCAGCGGGTCGGTCGCATCCAACTCCGCGATCAGGTCGCCGGCCGGAATCCGCCCGGCGCCGACCAGCCGCGCGCTGCTGTTGTCGATCGCCGTCCACATCGGCACCGCCCAAACGTTTTCATACACCAGGATCCCCGCCAGGCTGCCCGGCTCGATCGCCGCCGCGACCTGATCGATATCCGATTGGTCAAGCAGGCCCGACGACAAGCCCCACAGCCGCTCATCGAGCGCATCGGAATGCTCCACCTCAGCCACCCCGACCTTCGACACGTTCCCGTCGGCGTCCTTGCCGATGAACAGGATGTCGAGCACGCGGACGATACCCCCGGTCGACCAGATCCATAAGTAGCCGAAACCCTTCGCCCGTTACATGCCTGTCGGGCCACTCGACCGCCAGGTAGTCGATCGGTCCCAGCACGCCGTCCGCCATCAACTCACCCTCTTCCTCATGTCGAAGTCCGCGCGAGCCATCGGCCCTCCAAAACCCTACCGTGGTGCGGTAGGCGATGCCTTGCTATTCGAGCCGCCCGAGCACGCGCCGACGTTGGCTTCGTGAACTGGATGCTCCCGTCGGAGCATCGCGAACAGCTCGTGGTGGAGGGCCGTCCTCCCACAGGCTCAGGTCGCTCGTTGCAGCCGGTGTGCTGGAACTGCTTGGCGTCGGTGTAGGTGACGGTGGGCAGATAGGCGCCCATCGTGTGCTTGATGCTCGCCGGGGTGGCGACGTTCTGCACCGCCTGCGCGAACGCCGGGTGCGCCGTGGTGGTCAGGTTCCGCATCAGCATCAGGGTCTTGAGCGCGGTCGGGTGTAGCCGTCGCCGGTCGTGCCCCAGTTCATCCAGGCCACGCCGCACTTGTCGGTCGCGTTGCTCGGGCGATCCCGCGGCAGGCTGACAACGATCGTGAACTCGCGCCGGGCATTGATCGGAACTTCCTCGTCGGCGAGGCACGGTCCGGTCGTCTTGCCGCTGGTCAGTCCCTCGTTGTTGCACATCGACCAGTAGCGCAGCTGCGTGCCCTTCTGCATCTCGCGACTCACCCGCGTACGTTGCCGGTGTCGTCGGCAGCTTTCCGCGGAGCACGGCGATGTTGTGACCGTTGTGGTCCGGCCCGAAGGTCCGATCCAGCCAGGTGAACACATAGCCGTTCGCCGGGTTCGCACCGAGTCCGGTCCCAGTCAGCGACAGACTCGAGATCTGGCTCGCCTGCGACGTGCCGGCATAGAACGGGGCCAGGAGCCACGAGGGCGTGAAGTACTTGAACCAGACCGGCCTGCTTGACCGCGGGGTGCTCTGCAGACGAGCTGAGCGCCAGCAGGCCGTTCATCTTGGCGAGTGAGGGAACAGGATCTGTGTTCACGATCGATCAGATTGAACGCGCCGGCCTTGGTCGACAGTGCTGTGCACGCGGATTGCCCGGTGCAGACCGTTCCGCCCGCCGTGACATAACTCGCGGCGGGCTCGCCGACGCCACCCGAGAAGTCGCGCCCGCGGTCGGGGAGATACACGCGCTCGACGATCAGCAGCGGCCCGGCGCCCGGGGCCTGGCCGGCGACGCCACCGTAGAGGACGTTCGGCTGCCTCGTGGCCGGGGCCCGGATCGGGCTGGTCGAGAACGGTGACCGTGTAGGAGCGGTGGGTCGCATTGCGATTGGCGCCGGGCAGGAACGGGTTGGTCGAGCCAGGGTCGGGCTTGATCGCCGACGTCGTATAGATGGCCGCGGATAACGCCCGAGCATCGAGGACGTCGTGAGCGAGAAGAACCGCGCCTGCGGGAACTGTCCGTGCAAGCACGATCCTACCGCCGGCCGGGATCGTATCGATCGAGACCGGATAGTCAGTGTGGGAGTCCGGCCAGATGATGTTGCGGGTCTCCTGCGTGTAGGACGTTCCCCAGAAGCACTTCCCGGAGGCCTCCCCGCCCGGACCGTTGACCGGGAAATGGACGACGGTCCGAACCGCCGTCTTGCCCGTCTTGGCGGCGCCCGCGAGCGCCGAGCCGGCGAGGGCGCCGGCCATGACCAACGCGCCCAACAGCACGCCGATCAGTTTGAAGGACTTCATTCATGCAGTTCCTGCTCGACCACGCGCCCCCGTCACTGCACGTGATCATCTGCACGCGCGCCGACCCGCCCATCGCTCTGGGATCACTCCGCGCCGCCGGCCAGCTCGCGGAGATCCGGACCGCGGATCTGCGCTTTACCGCGCCCGAGGCCGCAGAGCTGCTCGTCGCCGCCGAGGGCCTGAGGCTCGACGACGATGCCGTAGGCAGTCTTGCGGCACGTACCGAGGGCTGGGGCGCCGGGCTGTACCTCGCTGCTTTGTGGCTCCGCGGCCGCGGCGGTCCTGAGGCCGACGTCGAGCGGTTCGCGGGCGACAACCGCCATCTCGTGGACTACCTCCGCTGAGGTGGTCCCGGCAAGCTCGAGCGGCACGTCCCGAGTTCCTGCTCAGTACCTCGATCGTCGAACGGCTGTGTACCTCTCTGTGCGAGGCGATCATCGGGCATCCGGCGGCCGGGATGCTCGAGGCGATCGAGCGCTCGAACCTGTTCCTCGTGCCGCTGGATGACACTCGGACGTGGTATCGCTACCACCACCTCTTCGCACAGATGCTCCGGAGCGAACTCGCGCGCCGGCACGCCGATCTGAGCTCTGGGCCTCCACGCACGCGCAAGCGCCTGGTATCGGGACCGCGGCCTGATCTCCGAAGCGATCGTGCATGCCGCAGCGGCCGGCGACCACGCGGGCGCCGCGGAGCTCATCTCCGCGTACTGGCTCGAGATCGGACGATGGGGCCAGGAGGCCACGATCACGAAGATGGATCGAGGCGTTCCCGCCCGGTGAGCTTGACCACTATCCGGAGCTCGGGCTCATCGGCGCATTCCTGAGCGGCGTCTCCGGGGGCAACGAGCTCGAGTTCAAGCGCTGGCTCGAGCTGGCCGAACGAGGCCTCCCGCCCGCTGCGCTGCCCCCCGATTCTGCTCGCGGGCACGACGTCGCTGCGCGCCGCCGTGAGCCTGCTGCGCTCGGCATTCGGCTATCGCAACGTCCGTGTCGCAGCGGCAGCGGCCGCGCAGACCGCGCGGGTGGAGTCCGAAACCCACGGCGTGTTCCGCGTCATCGTCATTGGCCAACCTCGGCTTTCTGCTCTACCTCTCGGGCGAGCCCGCCAAGGCGACGATACGCGGTGAGCGAGGCACTGCGCGATCCCGACGCGCAACGGCGACCCTACGGGTTCATCACCGCGGTGACGACGGCGGCGCTGATCGCGCTCGATGAAGGTGATGGCCGAGTAAGGGTGAGCACGCGGCCGCCCGCGCACTCGCCTACGCGACGGCCGCCGGGCTGGCCGACAACCAGGTGGCGGGACTCTCACACGTGGCGCTCGGGCGCGCCCTCACTGCCGCGGGCCGGCTCGAGAGCGCGCGGACACAACTCGACCTGAGGCTGCAGTTCTGCGGGGCGGCGCGTGGCGGCCGGGCGGGCATACGGCTGATCGTGACCGCGCCCGTCAAGCAGGCCGCCGGTGATCTCGCCGGCGCCCTCGCCCTGGTCGACGAGGCCGAGACGCTGCTCGTCTCGTTCGACGACGCCGGCATCCTCGCGTCCCTGCTGCACGATGTCCAGCGGCGGATCTCACTCTCCCGCCAGCGCCGCCGCGATGGTGGCTCGACCGCGCTCACCGAGACAGAGCTCGCGGTTCTGCAATTGCTCCGCACCCCCAGGTCCCAGCGGGCGATCGCCGACGAGCTGTCGATCTCGATCAACACCGTCAAGACACACACCACTCGATCGACCGAGGCCGCGCGCGAGGACGGGAGGACGCCGTCACGCGGGCCGGCGAGCTGAACCTGCTCTGAGCCGCCGCCGGCGGGCCTGTCGTGGTCCGGACGGAGCGTGGCCTGTGGGCCGGAGCGCGGCGCTGGGTACCCTTGGCCGATGATCCGTCCACCGTCGAGCCCGGCGCTCTCGCCGTCGCAGCTTGCAACGCTGGCCGCGCACGGCGAAGAGCGCACCGCCGGCGTCGGTGACGTCCTGTTCCGGGTCGGTGACGCGCGCTACCCGTTCATCGCGATTCTCGAGGGCGAGGCCGCGATCCTGAACGCGGCCGGGCACGAGATCGTGCGGCACCGCGGGTCGGGATTCCTCGGCGAGATGAACCTCCTCTCGGGCCAGACCGTGTACCTGACGGCGGTGGTCACGCAGCCGATGCGGTACATCGCGGTCGACCGCGACGAACTGCGCCCGTTGCTGTTCGAGGACGGCCCATTGGGCGACCTGCTGCTGTCGGCCTTCATGTCGCGACGCGAAGCGCTCCAACAGCAGGACGTCGGGATGGAGGTCTTCGGTCCGCGCTCGTCGGAGCCGACACGGCGAATCATCGAGTACGCCCGGCGCAACCGGCTGCCGCACATCTGGCACGACCCCGAACGCACCCAGGATCCCGCCGACGTGGCGGTGATCGACGGGCTCGGTCCCGGGGACGTGCCGCTCGTGCGCCTCCCCGGTGGGATCGAGCTGCGCAACCCGTCCAGCGGTGAGGTCTCGCGTGCGCTCGGGATCGGGCTCGAGCTGGCCCCGCGGGAGGAGGTCGACCTGGTCGTGATCGGGGGTGGGCCGGCCGGGCTGGGAGCCGCGGTCTACGGGGCATCCGAAGGTCTCCAGACGCTCGTCGTCGAGGGCACGGCACTCGGCGGGCAGGCCGGCACATCGCGCCGGATCGAGAACTACCTCGGGTTCCCGGCCGGGATCAGCGGCTCCGAGCTGACCAGCCGCGCGGTCACCCAGGCGCGCAAGTTCAACGCCCGCACCGCAACGCCGTACCGAGCCGTCGCGCTGGAACCCGGGCTGGACCGCCACGTGGTGCGCTTGGAGGACGACCACCTGGTCGCGGCCCGCGCCGTCGTGCTGGCCACCGGTGCCGACTATCGCCGGCTCCCCGTCCCCGGACTCGAGGAGTACGAGGGCGTGAGCGTGTTCTACGCGGCCGGGCCGCCCGAGGCAGAGCGGTGCGGCGCGACCCGCGTCGGTGTCGTCGGCGGCGGCAACTCGGCGGCGCAGGCCGCGGTCTGGCTGGCCCGCGGCGGCGCGCTCGTGACGCTGCTGCATCGCCGGGCCGACCTGCGCGAGACGATGTCCGACTACCTCGTGCTCGAGCTCGAGCGCTATGGCGTCGCGGTCCGGGACCGCAGCGAGGTGTCCGCGCTGCACGGCGCCGACGGCGAGCTCGAGGCGGTCACGCTGCGCGACGGCGAGCGGCTGTCCTTCTCGTATCTGTTCCTGTTTCTCGGCGCCGCGCCCTGCACCGACTGGCTCGGCGACGCCGTCGCTCGCGACGAGAAGGGCTTTGTGCTGACCGGTGCCGAGGCCGGGATGACGCGGCCGCTCGAGACAAGCGTGCCCGGGATCTACGCCGCCGGCGACGTGCGATCGGGCTCGACCAAACGCTGCGCCACCGCGGTCGGCGAGGGGGCGATGGTCGTCAGCCTCGTGCACGAGCGCCTGTCCGAAGTCCCCGCGTAGCCGAACCGGCGGCCGAAAACCACGGATCGGTCCGATCGACCGAACTACGGTCCATTGGTCATCCCTTTCGGGTGATGACCCGGCCTCTCACCTGGGATGAGATGCTGACGGCAACCACCCTTCTCGAGCTGGCCCACGGAACGGCCCGTGGCCACAGCTCTGGAACGGGCGACAACTCGACCAAAGGAGCGGCCAATGGCCACGCTCGTAGCAATCGGCTATCCCGACGAGGGCACCGCTGAGGAGGCCCGCCAGACGGTCGGGCAGCTGGAGGCCGACCTCATCATCCAGGCCGACGAGGTCGCGGCGATCCGCCGTGACACGGATGGCAAGTACCACGTCCACACCAGCCACAGCGGCACGTCGACCGCCGGCGGCGCGGTCTGGGGCGGCTTCTGGGGCCTGCTGTTCGGCCTGCTCTTCTTCATCCCCTTCGCCGGCTGGGCGGTGGGCGCCGGGTTGGGCGCGCTGTTCGGACACCTCGGCGAAAAGGGCATCGACAAGCAATTCCAGGATCAGGTCCGCGATCAGGTGAAGCCCGGCACGTCGGCGCTGTTCATGATCATCGAGAAGGCGACCCCGGACAAGGCCGTTGCCGCCCTGGAGCAGTACGGCGGCACCGTCATCAAGACCTCCCTCTCGGACGAGGACACCAAGAAGCTGCAGGAGGCCCTCCAGCCGCCGGCCGGCGCGGGCACAGCCGCCTGAGAGTCGAGTCCATTCACGGCTGCCGCCACGTCGGGGCGGCAGCCGGCGCCGGGAGGCACGGGTTATGGCTGCCTCGCATTGCACAACTCACACCAGGAAATGGAGACCGGGATGGATGACATCGGACCCGTGGATTACGCGGTGATCGCGTTTCCGGGCAACGACTTCGACGGCGATATCGCGCCGGCGCTGGCCGACCTCGTCGAGGCGGGCACCATTCGCCTGATCGACGCGGCTTTCGTCAGCAAGGACGAGAACGGCGACGTCTTGGCGGTCGAGGTCACCCAGCTCGCGCCCGACGTTCAGGCCAAGCTCGACGCGCTCAATCTCGACGTCCAGGGGCTCGTCAACGAGGAGGAGCTCGAGGCGATCGGACAGGAGCTCGAGCCCAACTCCTCGGCGGCGCTCCTGGTCTGGGAGAACGTGTGGGCTCGCGCAGTCGCCCAGAAGATGCGTGACGCCGGCGGAGTCCTGGTTGCGTTCGAGCGTGTTCCGCACGACGTCGTCCAGGCAGCGCGCGAATGGGCGCTGACCGAGAGCGGCGCCTAACCCGAACAGGAGGATCATGAGAGGACGAGAGGCATGGACGCCGGGGCCCGGGATTGCTCGGGACCGCGGTCGTCGTGGGCGGAGCGGCCCACATGGGTGCCAAGAGTGCCCAACGCGGCCAGGCCGCCGCACAGCAGGAAGCGGCACAGGACCAGCAGATCGCCGACCTCGAGGCGCAGCAGGCCCGCCCCTCGCAGCAGGCGCCCGCCCCGGCGCCACCGGCCGACGACGATGCTGCGCAGATCCAGAAGTATGCAGCGCTGAAGGGGCAGGGGCTGATCACCGAGGAGGAGTTCGAGGCGAAGAAGAAGCAGATCCTCGGCATCTAGCTAGCTAGCAGCGGTACGGGTGACGCGATCGGGCCTTTCTTGGGGCAGGTGAGCGCCCCGGTCGACTGGGCAGCTCCGAGGGCGGCGGTGCTTATCTCGACAAATTGACCCGACCTGATGGGTTCTTGGGCAGGTAAGCGCCGGTGAGGCGCTTAGGCGCGCAACGTCGGTTTCGCGGCGCTGGTTTGGCGATTTAAGCACCTTTGGAATCCGGTGCATCGGGGCGGGTTGACGGGAAAGACCTGTCACTCGCTTCCCCGGCCGGTCGAGCACCGAGATCGCCGGCCGTGGCGAACCGATGATCAGCAGCCGGTCAAGAGGTCGGCCGCCATTCGAGGCTCGGCCGTCCCCGGAAACGCGCACACGCCCCCCCCAGAATCAACCATCTAGTGGTGTGCCTCCACTACTGATATGGCGCTCGTTTTGTTAAGTGGCCGCAGGTGATCGCGTCCGCTGACAGGGTCGGTGGACGTGGCGTTGGTTGTTCAGGAGGGCGGGGCGTCGGGCACGTTGTCGGCGTTGCCAGTCTGATGATGCGGGGATTTTGTGTACCCCAGGGCCTTGTTCCTGCTGCCGGCGTGCGCTGGTCTAGGAGCGAGCGTGGCCCGGTGAGGGGCTGCTCATAGTAGGTTCGCGCGTGCCGGCCGCGTCGCGGCCCGGCGCCCCGGCCTCCCGAACGGGTGGCTGTGAGGAAGGGTTAGGGTGCGGTCGCGGCGGCCCAGAGGAAGCAGGCGAGCTCGCGGGCGCATGCGACGACGGTCACGTTGTGCGGCTTGCCGCGGGAGCGCATCCGGGTGTAGACGCGGTGGATCCGTTGCTGGGCTCGGTTGGAGATCTGCAGGATGTGATCGGGCTGTCCCTGTTGGCGGTTGGCGAGCGTGGCGCCGATCCGCGGTTCGCGGGCGTATTGCCACGCGGACTCGACCAGCAATCGTCTGGCGAGTGTCGAGCCGGTCTTCGTGATCGCTCCCTGACGGTCGGACTCGCCGGACTGCGACCGTGACGGGGTCAGCCCCAGCCACGACCCGAGACGGTGCGGCTTCTCGAACCGCTCCCAGTCAGCGCCGAGCTCGAGATGGATCGTCAGTGCGGTCAGCGTGTCGACGCCGCGGAAGCACCGCAGCCGGGCGACGGTCGGCCACCACTGCTCGTCGGTCGCCAGCCGCGAGATCCGCTCGGCGAGCGCCTGCTTGCGAGCGGTCAGCCCGTCGACCGCGGCGAGCAGATCAGCGTAGGTCAGCTCGCTGATCGGGTCGGGGAACTGCTGACGGGAGAGCCAGAGGCGATGATCGCGGCTCCAGGTCGAGGACGGCTTCGGGTACACCCGTCCGTGGCGCAACAGCATCTTCGACACTCGGTGACGCGCGTTCATCAAATCGCGACGGCACATGTCGTGCGCACGGACCAGCTCTCTGGCGGCCTCGACCGCCACCGACGGAACGGGGATCGCGGTCAGCGACCCGGCGATCAGACACCGGGCGAGCAGCTCGGCGTCCTTGCGATCGGTCTTGACCCGGTCAGAGCGCCCGCGTGGCGTCTTCCCCGGGGCGATCACATCCATCCGGACACCCGCTGCGACCGCCGCCCGATACAAGCCGAACCCGGTCGGGCCGGCCTCATAGCACGCCCATACCGGTCCACGCAGCGACTGCAGCCACGCGATCGGCGTGTCCAGCTGACCGCCGGTGAAACGCACCCTGCTCAGCTCGCCGCTCATCACATCGATCGCCGCGGCATGAATCGACCGGGCGTGGACATCCATCCCGACAAACGTCATCGTTCCGGGCATGGCCGGACCTCCTCAATCAAGTCTTGGGGTCAGCCGGAGCCCATTACTCCAGCCAGACAAACCCCCGCGAGGAGCGTCCGGCCAATCAGCCCGGCAGGCAACCCGTGCAACGGGCGGCCCACGCCATAGGGTCTAGCGGGAGCGCGAGCCGTTCGGACTGGAGGCCGTGCTCGATCTCCCGGCGAGAGGAGCTCGGGCGGGGCAGCCCGGGGGGCGGCCGGCTCAGTCGAGCTCGACGTCGAAATCCCAGGACACGACCGGCGTTGCGCCGGCCGGCGCCCACGAGATCCGGCCGCCGCCGACCGGGAGCACGGTCTTGACCGTCAACACGACCGAGCGGCCGGGACTCACGCGGCTCGGCAGGGCCCCGCCGTCCGCGGCCGATACCGACGGGTGGTGGGTGACCCCCTGCTCGTCCACGATCGTGAGCGCCGGGCCGCGGAGCGGCACTGCGCCGGATGTCGCGGTGAGCGTGATCGTGAAGGTGCATGGGGTACTCGCCGACGCACCCAGCAGGCCGGACTGCGGCACGGCGGGACCGACGGCCGTCGCGAGCACGCGACCGTGCGCGAGTGACACCGACACGGTGTCACCTTCGATCGCGAGTCGCGGGCGCGCCGGGCTGGCCGGCACGATCCCGCCGACATCGGGTGACCAACGGGCGGGTGTGATCCGTCGGAGCGGGTTGTTGAACACATCGGGGCCGAACGGAGCCAGGCCGCGCTGGGCGGCATAGCCGAGGTGGCCGTGTCCATCGAGGCCGCGCGAGCGGGCCGCGACGCCGAACAGGTCCTCCATCGTGCGCAGCCAGCTGTAGTGGTTGTAGAAGCGCCTGCTGACACTCCCCGGCCTGATGTACGGGCTGATCAGGACGCTGCCGGTGTCGCCGCCGCCGGTCGTCGGCTGGCCGGCGTTGAACAGCGGATCGGTCGCCGGTGTGCGCGGCCCGACCATGATCCCGCTCACGGCGCCGGTCGTGACGAGCGCCCGACCGGACCCGTTCACGAGCGCGAACGAGCCGGCGACGACGAACCCGCCGCTCTGGCTGGGCGCTGTCGCCGTGACCGGCGTGTTGGTCACCTTGCCCACGAACGCGCCGGGCGGGATGCCGGCGCCGCTGACGCCCCGCCCCGTATCCGTCACCACGATCGCGTTGTCCGAGATCGTCGAGCTGCCGAGCGGCGCCACGGCGCCGGCGTCGGTGCGCGGCCCGGGGACGTTGGCGCCGCCGCCGAGCAGACATGTGCCCGCGGGCTTGCGCGGCACCGTCTGCGCAACACAGCTGCCGGGGCGGTCCACGAAGGCGTTGTACCCGGGGCCGGGATAGAGCTCCTGGCCGAGCGCGTTCTTGGCCAGTGGCGTATTGGGTCCCGTCGGCTCGAAGTGCACGGCATGACCGAACAGCGTCTCGCCGGCCGAATCATTCGCGATCGACGTGGCCGCATTCGGTGGCACGATCTTTGAGTTCGCAAAGCTGTTGCCGGTGTAGGTGAACGGTGGGAAGGCCTCGTCGAAGGTGATATCGATCAGGCCGCCGTCACGGAACGCCGCCGACCGCTCGATCTCCGGGACGACGTGGCGGAGGAACAGATCGGCGGCGTACAGACCGCCGGTGTAGTTTCGCGGAGCCCGCGGCGTGTCGGGCCCGGAGAAGCCACCGGACAGGTTGTTCCCGTGACACACCGCGTCGTGAGCGTCGCTGCACATGTTCGGCGTGATCCAACTGAAGGCGGGCGTCCTCGCCTTCCGCGCCAGGTCGTGCGCCAGGCCGCGACTCGGGTCGAACAGGCTGGCGATATGGGCATGGTCGCAGCGGCCGGAGTTGAGCAGCGACTCGAACCAGGGGAACGGGAAGTGCTTGGGCAGGTACTGGTCGGTCGCGCTCGCGACGGCCGGATTGGGCTGGGCGGTGTTGCCGGTCGGCCCAGGAGACGAATATGGGGCACCGCAGTAGCGGACTCCGGCGGAGTGCACAGGCGGAGTCGGGTCGGGATAGCCGAGGTCCTGGGCGTATCCCTTCCAGCTCACGCGCGCCGCGTCGAGCTGGTCGAAGAGCGTCTTCACGCTCGAGGGATAGACGCAGCCGTTCGATCCGGCGGCGGCGTTGGGGCCCTGCGCGGACGTCATCTGGCCGTAGTTGGGGTTGCGCCGCAGCGAGCCCGAGGTGTCCACGTGGCCCGAGAAGTGGTCGTAGTAGGGGCAATCGACCTGCGTATCGGCCTGCGTGGCCTGGCCGCTGGCCAGCGAGATGTAGTTGTCGAAGCTGAAGTGCCCGGTCCCGTAGTAGTTCTTCAGGAGCACACCTTGAGCGGGCAGCGTTCGCCACAGATACGTGTTGTTGTTCAGGCCCGTGAACGTGGCGTCGTAGGACTTGTTCTCGAGGATGATCAGCCACACGTGCTTGATCTTCCCGGTGCGGATGCCGAGTCCGTCGGCGTTCGCGGGAGCAGTCCGCGGAGTGCCTGCCTCGGCCACCGGCGCCGCGAGCCCCGTCCAGCAGACCACGGAGGCCAGCGCGGTGGCAACCAACGGCATCGTCCTGCGTCCCATCACGACGACTCGGGCTATCCCCATGAGGGGAGGCTATCGGGAGTCTCGAGCGTGGGCGCCGGCCGTGATGAGAGCGTGCGCGCGCGCAGCGTGGTCGCGAGCACCGCGAGCGCGCCGGCGCCCCCCGCGAACGCGAATGCGGCCGTGGGGCCCGCGCGGTCGACGAGGATGCCGCCGACGGCGGCGCCGATCGCACCGCCGACCGCCTCCGCGGTGGCGAGCCAGGCGAACGCTTCGGTCACGGCCCCGGCTGGAGCGGTGTCATCGACCATTGCGAACACGGCGGCCTCGGCCGGGGCAATCGCCGCTCCGGCCAGGAGCAGCACGGCTCCGAGCGCAGGGACGCTTCCGGCTGCCGGGATCAGCGCCAGGTGTCCGGCGGTCAGCGCGCCGAGCACGAGGGCAAGCCCGGCGGCCGTGCGTGCTCCGCCGCCGAGACGGGCGATCAGCAGGCCGCCCGCGAACGATCCGGCGCCCCAGAGAGCGAGGAGCGGGGCCGCCGCAGTGGTGCTCTCGAGCGTCTTCGCGGCCGCCGTGACCGCGACCTCGACGGCACCGAGCACGACGCCGACGGCGAGGAGGACCATCACCAGCGTCCGGATGGCCGGAGAGCGCAGCGACCCTCCGCGGGGCCGCGTCCCCGCCGGCGCCGGGCGCCATCCCCGTGAGCCGGGTTGGGCGGCGAACAGGGCGGTCCCGCCCAGCAGGACGAGGCCGCCGACGGCGAGTGCCGCGCCGGTGGACCACAGCGCGCCGACGCCGAGCGCGAGCGGCGGCCCGGCGATCCACGTCAGCTCGACGACCGACGCTTCGAACGCGTAGGCGCTGCGGACGGAGAGGGAGTCGGGCAGGAGCGAGGGAAGCTGGGTTCGCAGGCAGGCCCCGACCGGCGGCGTGGCGAACCCGATGCCGGCGGCGAGCGCGACGAGAACGGCGAGCGGGGTCCCGGCCGGCAACGCTCCGAGCGTGACCAGCTGCGCCGCGGCGACGCCGGCGCTGAGGAGCAGCACCGTGGTCTGTCCGCGGCGGTCGACGAGCCCTCCGAGCAGCGGGGCGCCCACGCCGAGCGCGATCGCATAGACGCCCGTGACGACGCCGGCGGCCGCGAACGAGCCCGTCATGTGCTGCGCGTGAACCACGAGGGCGATGCCGAGCATCGCCTCCGGCACGCGAGCGATGATCGAGGCGGCGAACAGGCGTCGCGCGCCGGCGGATGACGCGATCGAGTGCATGCGCCAAGGCTAGGTTTTGACTGGTGCACTGAAAAGATCCAGAATATGCACCTTGGACGAGACCAGTCAGCCGATGGAGCTGCTGCTTTCCGTGTGCCGTGACGGTTCCCGGACGCTCGGAGCGCAGATCGAGGATCAGCTTCGGCGAGCGATCCGGGGCGGCGCCCTGAGGCCGGGCTCGCGGGTCCCGTCGACGCGGGATCTCGCCCGTCAGCTCGGCGTCTCGCGGCGCGTCGCGGTGGACGCCTACGCGCAGCTCGCCGCCGAGGGGTACCTCAGCCTGCGCCAAGGCGCCCGCCCGCGCGTTTCGGCCGCGGTGGCGCACGTGCCCGATGCGGTCGCGGTGAGAGCTTCCCCACCGCCGCGACCGCGGTTCGACTTCCGTCCCAGCATGCCGGACGTGTCGACGTTCCCGCGGGCGGCATGGCTGCGTTCGCTGCGCGAGGCGCTCGCGACGGTCACCGACGCCGACCTCGGCTACGGCGATCCCCTCGGGGTCGAGGCGCTGCGCTTCGCGCTGGCCGACTATCTCGGTCGTGTGCGCGGGGTCCTCGCCGATCCCGAGCACATCGTCGTCACCAACGGCTACACGCAGGGCCTGGGACTGGTCTGCCGCGCGCTCGCCGGTGCCGGCGCGAAGCGGATCGCATTGGAGGACCCCAGCAACCCCGAGGACCGGCTGATCGCCACCCGCGCCGGCCTCGAGCCGGTGTCGATCGGGGTCGATGACGCCGGAACACGGGTCGACGAGCTCCGGCGAGCCGATACCGACGCGGTCGTGCTGACGCCGGCGCACCAGCACCCCACCGGCGTCGTGCTCACGGGCCCGCGCCGCACCGATCTGCTGGCCTGGCTGCGCGAGCGGCACGCGATCGCGATCGAGGACGACTACGACGCGGAGTACCGCTACGACCGCGTGGCCGTCGGCGCGCTGCAAGGGCTCGACCCCGATCGCGTCGTGTACGCGGGCTCGGCGAGCAAGACGCTGGCCCCGGCGCTTCGGCTCGGGTGGCTGGTCGTCTCCCCGCCCTCGTACCGGCCGTCCGCCTCGAGAAGACCCTCGCCGACCGCGGGAGCGCCCGCATCGAGCAACACGCGTTCGCCGACTTTCTCACTCGGGGGGAGCTCGACCGTCACCTGCGCCGCATGCGGGCCCGCTACCGCGCCCGGCGCGACGCACTCGTCGACGCGCTGAGCGAGGCGCTCCCGGAGGTGACCGTCAGCGGCATCGCGGCCGGACTCCACGTGACCGTCGGACTGCTCGACGGCGATGACGAACGGGCCATCTGCGATGAGGCCCGGCGCCGCCGTGTGGAGCTCGAGACGATGAGCGACTTCCGACCCGACCACGGCGGCCGGCCGCCGGCGCTCGTGCTCGGCTACGCACAGATGAGCGAGCCCACGATCCGCGCCGGCGTGGCCGAGCTCGCCGACGCGGTGCGGGCCGCGAGGCTCCGCCCCGGGCGCGCGCCGTAGAGTCGCGTGACCGGGCGCGTCTGCGTGACGCGTACAACGAGCCAACGAGGAGCGAACGTGAACCCGAGCCCGCAGGTGCTGGTGGTCGGTGCGGGTCCCACCGGGCTGCTGCTGACAGTGGAGTTGGAGCGCCGCGGCGTCGACACCTTGTTGATCGATGCGCTCGATGCGCCGCGCGGTTGGGACCGGGCGACGGTCGTGCACCCGCGTTCGATGGAGATCTTCGAGGCCTTGGGGCTGGCCGACCGTTTCCTCGAGGAGGGCGTCAGGACACGGGCGGCCCGGTTCCGATCCGACGGCGAGACGCTCGGGGAGCTGAACCTCGCGTTGGCGGACAGTCGCTACAACTTCGACCTGGGCATCTCCGAGGAGGTGACCGAATCGGTCCTGACCTCCTTTCTCGAGCGGCTCGGCGGCGCCGTGACGCGCTCCACCCGCCTCATCGGCCTCGAGCCCCGGCCTGACGGCGTCCGGGCGACTCTCGAGCAGGGTGGCGAGCGCAGTGAGGTGCTCGCCTCGTGGGTGGTGGCCTGCGACGGGTTCCACAGCGCCGTGCGCGAGCTGCTCGGCATCGACTTTCCCGGAACCGACGTGGCTGCGCCGTGGGCGGTGTTCGACGCCACGCTCGAGGGATGGGATGAGGAGTTCGACGTGGTCGCCGCCTATCTGGATGCCCGGCCGGTCATTCTGACCCCGCTGCCCGGTCGCCGCTGGCGCGTGTACATGCGCCCGAGCTCGGACACGAGCGACCTCGAATCCGATGCGGCGCAGGTCATCCACAGATACAAACCGGACGTCAGCTTCGCCGGGATCGAGAACCCGGCCCGATTTCGCTGCCACTGCCGTGTCGCCGAGCGCTACCGATCCGGTCGCGTTCTGCTCGCCGGCGACGCGGCCCACGTGTGCTCGCCGGCGGAGGGCCATGGGATGAACACCGGCCTGCAGGACGCCTTCAATCTCGGCTGGAAGCTCGCCCTCGTCTGTCAGGGGGTCGGCGGGCCGGAGCTGCTCGACAGCTACGAGTCCGAACGTCGCCCGGTGGCCGTGCGGGTCGTGTCGTCCGGCGCCGACGTGGAGGTCGCCCAGGCCATGACCGCGCTGGGCGAGCGGGCGGAGCGCGACGCGGCGATGCGGGCGACCTTCGCCGACCCCGATTCGGCCCACCATGAAGCCGTCGCGGCCGCCGAGCTCGACCGCTCCTACGCCGGCTCGAGGATCGTGGCCGGCGAAGCGACCGACGGTCTCGGGCCTGGCGATCGTCTCCCCGACGCGTCGCCCGTCCGCCCCGCGGGCGGGGCGCCGTGCGCGCTGCACGAGCTCACCCACCGCGATGGGCACACACTGCTCGTCCTCGGCGGTCCAGCGGCTGCCGCGGGCGAGGTGCTCGCTCTGACCGGCGCCCTGGAGACCGCGCACGCCGGCTCGCCCGTGGTCGGTGCCGTCCTCGGCCTCGGCACGGAGGAAGCGGCTGGGCGGATCGGGCACATCGATGCCTCGGTCGCCGGCCAGCTGGCCATCGAGGGGGTCACGATCTTGGCCATTCGACCGGACCGGTACGTCGGGCTCCGTCACGACGGAGGCGATCCCGATGCCGTCCGCGGGTATCTGGACGCGCTGGGCGGCTGAGCCGTCGCGCGCCGGTCGTCAGTCCGACTTCTCCGCGTGTCCGCCGAACTCCTTGCGCATCGCGGACAGGAGCTTGTTGGCGAACTGGTCGAGGCCTCTGGACGCGAAGCGCGAGTACAGCGCGGTCGTCAGCGTCGGGGCGGGCACGCCCACGTCGATCGCCGCCTTCGACGTCCAGCGTCCTTCTCCCGAGTCCGACACCCTGCCGGTGAACTCTTCCAGCGTCGGTGAGGCCTGCAGGGCAGCGGCGGTCAGGTCGAGCAGCCACGAGCCGACGACGCTCCCCCGTCTCCACACCTCGGCCACCTCGGTCGTATCGATGTCGTAGCGGTAGTACTCGGGATGCTCGAGCGGCGCCGTCTCGGCATCCATCTCCATCTGGCGCAGGCCGACGTCCGCGTTCTTGATGATGTTCAGGCCCTCGGCGTACGCGGCCATCAGCCCGTACTCGATGCCGTTGTGGATCATCTTCACGAAGTGGCCGGCACCGCTGGGCCCGCAGTGGTAGTACCCCTGCTCGGCCGGCGCGGGCTCACCGGTCCGTCCCGGCGTCCGGGGTGCGGAGTCGACGCCGGGGGCGATGGAGGCGAAGATCGGGCTCAACCGATCGACGACGCCCTGCTCTCCGCCGATCATCAGACAGAACCCACGCTCGAAGCCCCAGACGCCGCCGCTCGTCCCGACATCGACGTGATGGATGCCCTTCTGGCCGAGTGTGGCTGCGTGCCGGAGGTCGTCGTGGTAGTAGGTGTTGCCGCCGTCGATGATCGTGTCGCCCGGCTCGAGGACCTCGGCGAGCGAGGCGATCGTCTTGTCGGTGATCTCACCGGCGGGAACCATCACCCACACCGTTCGCGGCGGCTCGAGCTTGGCGGCGAAGTCGGCCATCGAGGACGCGCCGACCGCGCCGTCGGCCTCGAGCGCCCTGACCGCGTCCGGGGAGACGTCGTAGCCCACGCATCGATGTCCATCGCCCATCAGCCGCCGCACGAGGCCGGCGCCCATTCGGCCGAGACCGACCATTCCGAGTTGCATTGGGGTATTCGTGGCCATGCTCAGCTCCTTGTCATGGTGGTCATCGCATCGCCCGATAGCGCCGAATCAACGCATTGGTCGAGCTGTCATGTCGCAGATCGGGCTCATCGGCGGACTCGAGCTCGGGGATGATCCGCTGCGCGAGCACCTTCCCGAGCTCGACGCCCCACTGGTCGAAGGAGTTGATATCCCAGACCGTGCCCTGCGTGAACACGCTGTGTTCGTAGAGCGCGACGAGGGCGCCGAGGGTGCGCGGCGTCAGCTCCTCGGTCAGGATCGTGTTGGTCGGGCGGTTCCCCTCGAACACCCGGTGGGGAACGACGGCCTCGGGCGTACCCTCGGCCCGGACCTCCTCCTCGGTCTTGCCGAATGCCAGCGCCTCCGCCTGTGCGAACACGTTCGACATCAGCAGGTCGTGGTGGTCGCGGATCGGGTTCAGGTCCTTGCCGAAGCCGATCAGGTCGGCCGGGATCAGCTCGGTGCCCTGATGGATCAGCTGGTAGAAGCTGTGCTGGCCGTTCGTGCCCGGCTCGCCCCAGAACACGGCGCCGGTCTGGTAGTCGACCGGGCGTCCGTCCAGCGTGACGTGCTTGCCGTTGGACTCCATCGTCAGCTGCTGCAGATACGCGGGGAACCGCTTCAGATACTGGCTGTAGGGCAGGACGGCGACGGTCTGCGCGCCGAAGAAGTCGCCGTACCAGACGTCGAGCAGTCCCATCAGGACGGGCAGGTTCCGCTCCAACGGCGTCGTCCGGAAGTGGACGTCCATCTCGTGGAATCCGGCGAGCAGCTCACTGAAGGCATCGGGGCCCACGGCGATCATCGTCGAGAGTCCGATCGCCGAATCCATCGAGTAACGACCGCCGACCCAGTCCCAGAAGCCGAACATGATGTCGGTGTCGATGCCGAACTCGGACACCGCCTCCGCGTTCGTGGAGACGGCGACGAAGTGCTTGGCGATCGCGGATTCGTCGCCGATCGCGGCCAGAGTCCAGTCGCGGGCGGTCCGCGCGTTGGTCATCGTCTCGAGCGTGGTGAACGTCTTCGAGGAGACGATGAAGAGCGTCTCCTCGGGATCGAGGTCGCGCGTCGCTTCGGCGAAGTCGGTGGAGTCGACGTTGGAGACGAACCGGAAGACGAGGTCGCGCTGCGTGTAGTGGCGCAGGGCCTCGTACGCCATCACCGGGCCCAGGTCCGAGCCGCCGATGCCGATGTTGACCACGTTGCGGATCCGCTTACCGGTGTGGCCCTTCCAGTCGCCGGCACGGACACGATCGGCGAACGCCGACATGCGGTCGAGCACGTCGTGCACCTCGGCGACGACGTCGACGCCGTCGACGAGGAGCGACTCGCCCTTCGGCATCCGGAGCGCGACGTGCAGCACGGAGCGGGTTTCGGTCGCGTTGATCCGCTCGCCCCGGAACATCGCCTCGGTCCGCTCGCGCAAACCGCACTCCTCGGCCAGCGCCACCAGGAGCGCGATCGTCTCGTCGGTGATCCGGTTCTTCGAGTAGTCGAGGTAGAGCCCCCCGCCCTCGGCGACGAGTCGCACCCCGCGGCCCGGGTCGCCCGCGAACATGTCGCGCAGGTGCAGACCCGCGATCTGCGCGTAGTGCCTCTCCAGGGCCCGCCAGGCCGGACGCGAGCGAAGTGGCGTGCTGGTCGCAGGTGCGGTGGCTTTCATCTCGTCTCCTCGGGCTCGTTCCGGACTTCTGCACGAGCATATTCGTGCGCCGGGGCCGCGCGCGTGCGCCCTCTGTCCGATCACTCACCTGGCGGCACGAGTGGCCGCGGGAAACGGCGGAGCCGTGCTGCGATTCACTCCCCGACCGATACCGGAATGTGCATGTACTGGTTGAGGAAGGTGGAGCTGACCCGCTCGCAATCGCCGGCGAGATCGATCGCCGGGAAGCGCCGCAGCGTCTCCTCGATCCACAGCTTGAGCTCGAGACGAGCGAGACCGGCGCCGAGGCAGAAGTGGCGTCCGCCGCCTCCGAACCCCTGGTGCTGGTTGGGCTCCCGGCGGACGTCGAAGCGGTGCGGATCGTCGAACACCGTCTCGTCCCGGTTGCCCGAGACGTACCACAGCGCGAGCTTGTCGCCGGCCCGTACGCGCCGTCCCCCGAGGTCGGTATCGGTGGTCGCCGTGCGCCGCATGTAGGAGAAGGCCGGGTTGTAGCGGACGAACTCCTCGACGACCTGATCGAGCGGCACCGCGCCCGAGCGGACCAGCTGCATCTGTTCGGAATCCTCGAGCAGGTTCTTGACGCCGCTGGTGAACACCGCGCGAGTGGAGTCGTTGCCGGCGACCATCAGCAGGAAGAAGAACATCAATGCCTCTTCGTGTGAGAGGTGCTCGCCGTCGACCTCAGCGTGGATGATCGCGGTCGTGAGATCGTCGGTGGGATTCCGCTTGCGGTCCTCGAGCATGGCGTTGACGTAGGGGATGAACTCCTCGAGCGCGCGCCACAGCTCGCCGAGGTCGGGCACGATCCGAGGGTCCTCGAAGGCGGTCGTGCGGTTGGTCCATGACACGAGCTGCTCGGCGTCGGCGCGCGGGACGCCGAGCATGTCGCCGATCACCATCGACGGGACGTAGACGCCGACGTCCTGGACGAGGTCGATGCGGCCGTCGGGGTGCGCCGCGAGCGCGCGGTCGTAGACGAGGTTGATGATGTCCCGCATCCGATCGGTGTGCTCGATCGCGCGCTTGGGCGTGAACGCGCGCTGGACGAGGGCCTTGAGCCGATCGTGGCGGGGCGGATCCTGGCTGATCATCATGTTCGCGCTGAGGTCGATCGGGTCCGGCTGGCCTTCCGGCGCGAGCTTGTCGACGAGGATGATGCTGCGGTCCGAGGAGAAGGTCTTGTAGTCGCGACCAGCCGTCGCTATGTCCTCGTAGCCCACGACCGACCAGAAGCCCCGCTCCTCGGGGAAGTCGGCGAGAGGGCTGAAATGCAGCGGCTCGCGCCGCAACGTCGCGAAGACCTCGTGGGGCGGACCGTCTCGCCACAGGCCGAGGTCGCTGACGTCCAGGCCGGAGAGATCGAGCGGCGGAACAGTGGTGCTCATGGTGCGGGTGTCCTCTGTGGTGGGTGGCGCTGATACAAACGCGAGTCGCGTTATAATATGATGGCGCACCTCACCCTTGTCAACCTCGCTGATGACGTCACCCGCCTCGACATCCACCGCAGCCCGCCGGCGCCGCGAACCCGTGCAGGACCGCAGCCGACTGACGGTGACGCGGATCCTCGATGCCGCGGCCGCGCTGATCGACGAGGCCGGCGTCGAGGCCGCCGGCACCCGCGCGATCGCCGACCGCGCCGGAGTCGCCTACCCATCCCTGTACCGCTTCTTCGCCGATCGCGAGGAGATCCTCGATCGGCTGCTCGAGCGCCACGTCGCCGATCTCGACGCGCGGGTGCTGGCCGCCGAGAGCGCTTGGCAGATCACTTCGCCCGAGGACCTGATCAACCGCGAGCTCGACCTCCACATCGCCTACTACGAGGAGCACCCGAGCTCGGCCCGGCTCTGGCTCAGCGGCCGCAGCTCCACCACCGTCGTTCACCACGTCCGCGAGCGCAACCGCGTCCTGGCCGAGCGCATGCGCACCGCGCTCATTGCCATGCGGCTCATCCCCGCCGAAACCGACCCCGCGGTCCTGCTGCTCGTGGTCGAGCTCGGCGACCGGATCCTGGATCTCGCGTTCCGCGACCGGGTGTCCGCCGAGCCGACCGTCGTTCGCCTCGGCCGCATCGCCCTCAGCGCCTACGTGCGGGACGCGATCGTCACGTCCGGGACGGCATCGCGGTGACGATCTGCGTGGAGCCCATCTCGACCCACGAGCACTACGCGGAGAGTGGTGCCCACACCATCGTGAATTCTCGGTGGCTGTGGGACGCTGGATGAGTTGATTCTGAGACCGAGCGAGGGAAGGTGATGACCATGGCGACGACCACGCGGAGCACCAGGAGCAAGGCCACGGCCGTGAAGCGCACCCGCGCGGCGGCGGATGCGGGCGCGTCGCCCGCGGTTCCGCACCTGTCGGTGGCGGAGCGCGTCGCGCGGGGGAAGGCGGCGCGCAAAGAGGTACCGCGCGCCAATCATGGGGTGTTCGAGCCGATGGCCGATCGCCCCGACCCGGTCGCGTTGCTACAGCGCCAGGCGAAGACGCGGGTGCCCGAGCTGGTGCCGATCCGCTACGGCCGGATGCTCGTCTCGCCGTTCACGTTCTATCGCGGGGCCGCTCTGATCATGGCCCAGGATCTCGCCGGGACACCCCGCTCCGGGCTGACCGTGCAGTGCTGCGGCGATGCGCACCTGTCGAACTTCGGTGTGTTCGCCTCGCCCGAGCGCAAGCTCGTGTTCGATGTCAACGACTTCGACGAGACGCTGCCGGGCCCGTGGGAGTGGGACGTCAAGCGCCTGGCCGTGAGCATGCTGATCGCCGCGCGCTCCAACGACTTCCGGCCCAAGGAGCAGGACCAGATCGTGCTCGACACCGTCGCCCGGTACCGGACCGCGATGGCCGAGTTCGCCGGGAAGAACAACCTCGAGGTCTGGTACGCGCACCTCGACATCGAGGAGCTGGTGCAGGAGTACGCGACGCAGTTCAAGCCCAAGCTGGTCAAGCGCACGGAGAAGAACCTGGCGAAGGCGCGCACGAAGGACAGCATGACGGCGTTCTCCAAGCTCACGCACGTGATCGACGGTCAGCCGCGGATCGTGGATGAATCGCCGCTGATCGTGCCGATCGACCAGCTCGCCCACGGGGAGGATCGCGACCAGCTGTTCGATTGGCTTCACCAGATGATGCGCGAGTATCGAGACTCGCTCGAGTTCGACCGCCGGGTGCTGCTCGAGCAGTTCGAGCTGACCGACTTCGCCCGCAAGGTGGTCGGCGTCGGCAGCGTCGGCACGCGCGCGTGGATCGCGCTGCTGCTCGGCCGTGACGGGCAGGACCCGCTGTTCCTGCAGATGAAGGAGGCCGAGGCGTCCGTGCTCGAGGAGTTCGTCGGGCCGAGCGAGTTCGCCAACCACGGCCAGCGCGTGGTGGTCGGGCAGCGGCTGATGCAGGCCAGCTCGGACATCTTCCTCGGCTGGCTGCATGTCAAATCCGGGCTCGACGGTAAGGCCCGTGACTTCTACGGCCGCCAGCTCAAGGACTGGAAGGGCTCGGCGGAGATCGAGCAGATGGTCCCCAAGGGCCTGGCCACCTACGGCAAGCTGTGCGGCTGGACGCTCGCCCGCGCGCATGCGCGCAGCGGCGACCGGATCGCGCTCGCCTCCTACCTCGGCAACAGCGACAGCTTCGATCGCGCCATCGTGGAGTTCTCCAAGGCCTACGCCGAGCAGAACGAACAGGACTACCGAGCGCTGAGCGCTGCCGTCGCTTCCGGTCAGGTCAAGGCGGAGGCAGGCCTGTAACCACTACGCCGCGTCAGCGGCACCCACGAAACGGAGTGGTGAGGGCGCAGTAGAGCTACGTGGGGCGACCGGCCCCGTGTGCCGGTCGCCCACAGTCACCGCTTCGCGAAGGCGTAGAGCCGGCGATCCCACGAGCCGGTGTAGACCGCGCCGTTGACGATCGTCGGCGCGTCGAACAGCGGTCCCTTGATCGTGCTGCCGCTGTTCCACAGCGGCTTGCCGGTTGCCGCGTCGTAGGCGAGCAGCCGGTCCCCCGTGCCGTCCCCGTAGTAGACGACGCCGCCGGCGACGGTCGCGGCGGAGGCGACTCCCACGTGCCCGGAGGACCTCTGCCAGGCCAGCGACAGCTTGCATCCCCTGCCCACTCTGAGCGCCAGCAGGCCGTGTCGGGACCGGCCGACCGCGGCGTCGTAGCCGTGGGCCAGATAGACCGTGCGCGTGTGCGGGTCGTAGGCGAGTCCGCCGATGAACGCGTGGTTACCGTCGACCTGAAGTGTCTGGACCGGTCCCGAACCGATGGAGTTCTGGTCATAGACGTAGAGGTCGCCGTGCTTCTGCATCACGGCAAGCTGGCCCGGACAGCCCGGGGCCCGGTAGAGCATCGGCGTGGAGCTGAGATCATCGTCGCCGCCGAGCTGAGCCGGAAAGTTGCTGGCCAGGACCCTGAGGTTCAAATTGAGCGCGACGACGTGCTCGGCGAGCCAACCGTGCTCGGTGGGCGAGTCGAACACGTTCCCGGTGGCGGTGAAGATGCGCCCCGCTCTGCGATCCGCCGCCACTCCTCCCCAGGTCCAGATCCCTCCGCCGGAGCGAAATCCCGGAATCGGGCTCCACGTGGAGAGGACTCTGGGCGTCTTGACCCGCACCTTCACGAGTCGTCCGTGGTAGGGCCTGATATCGCACATCGAGGCGATCGGGACGTAGACGTCGCCACTGACGAGCGTCAACGCGCCCCATATGTGCTCGTGCACGGGGTCCGACGTGATCCTGACCGGCCAGCCCCGCTTCGTCGCCCCGGTCGACATGTCGAGCGCATAGAGCTTGCCGTCCCCGCCGGCGACGTACACCGTGTTCGAGGCCCGATCGATCACCGGGGTCGAGGTCACGCCGAACGTCCTGTCCGGAATGTCGCTACAGCCGGTCACGCGATCGCCGAGCGACCGGAGGGGGCCGCTGTGGCCATGCCGCCGCCAGACCGCGACGCCGTTGGCGGCGTTGACGGCGAAGAATCCGCCGTGCTCGCTGCCGACGAACACGAGGTTGGCCGACGTGTGCCGCCTCCGAACGGTGATCTTCACCCTGGTGGCGACCGTGGGCTGCGTGTCGATGATCGCTCCCGCGTTGAACGCCCAGCTGCGCCGCATCCGCTTGACGGTGCTGGGTCGCAACACCGTCTCGTCGGGGTTGTAGCCCGAGCGAGCCAGGTCAAATCCCCAGGTCGTCCAGTCCGTGAGGTCCGGCGAGGAGTGGACCGAGGCCCCGGCCGGGGCGACCGGCGCACGGGCGGACGCCGGCGAGAGGCCCAGGGCGAGCACCAGCGACGCCAGCACCACGGTCCACGGCGCCCGACGCGAGATAAGAGTTTTCATACCCGCCGATATACAGCATTCCGGCTACAAACCCTCCACCGGGCGCCGGCGCAGTCACGACTTTGCCTGAAGAACGCTCTCAGCTCATACGGCGTGCACGCGGATCCGGGGGCGGGCGTTGTTCACGTAGCCCTTCGGGTTCCATAGCGCCGCCTCGTCCTCCGGCTGGGTCGCGGCCGAGGAGTCCCAGGCCCGGACGAGGATCTCCTGCTCTCCGAGCGGCAGGTCCACGCTGATGCGCCAGTGTCGCCACGCCCACCGTCCGAGATCCTCGAGCAGGTCCGCCTGTCTCCAGCTGACTCCGCCGTCAATCGAGACGTCGACCCGCGCGACATGACGATCCCCGCCGGCGAACGCATAGCCGCTGACCACGACCGGCCCGGCGGCGACGGTCTCACCTTCCGCCGGCGACAGCACGTCGGAGTTGAGCGCGACCAAGCCGAGCGACATCCCCGCGCCTGGCGCCGGCACCCCGTCCTCCGGCAACAGGCGGTAGACGACATGCTGGAAGTACCCCTGCCACGGGCGGGTTCGGACCTCGATCCGCTCGAGCCACTTGACGCTCCGCGCGCCGATGTAGCCGGGCACGACCACGCGCAGCGGCGCGCCGTGCACGGCCGGGAGCGGCTCCCCATTCATCGCCCAGGCGAGGAGGACCTCGCGACGACACGCCTTGTCGAACGGGATCGAGCCGCCAAAGCGCTGCGCGGGCTTGGCCTCGGGGCAGAGATCGGCGCCGTCGAAGCCGACGTGGGCGGCATCGGGCCTCGGCCTGGCGAGCGCGAGCACATCGGCCAACGCGACGCCCGTCCAGGTCGCCGTGCCCGTCGCGCCGGGGCCCCACGGCGCCTCGCCGGGAATGTCGCGGATCGCCACGAGTCCCGCCCGCCGGTTACCCGCGCACTGCAGCGTCGCGGTGACCTCGCGCTCCGGCAGCACCTCGCGCAGAGTCTCCAGCGACAGGTGCAGCTCCCGCTCGACGACCCCGTGCACGCGCAGCCGCCACGCGGACGGGTCGATCTCGGGCACGGCGCCGTGGCCGCGTACGTAGAACGCGTCCGTGGCGGTGAGCGGGCCCTCGGCCAGAGCGGCGAGTCCGGTCTCGGCGTTGAACGGCTCCTGCTCGTGCACGATCAGGTCCCGGCGCTTGCCGTAGCGACGCATGCGGGCAGCGTACGGGGTCGAGACGGGACGGCGTGCCGCCCCGGATACCGCCCTCAGCGCACCGCGGCCGGGAGCACCGACGCAGCGAACGAGGCGGCGTGAGCGGCGTGAGCGAGCGGCGTGAAGCCGAGCAGGTCCTCCACCGAGCGGAGCACCGAATACGGGGTGTACGCGGCTCGGCTCGTCGCGCCGGCCTTGGCAAAGCGAGACACGACCAGCGCTCCGATCTGGACCGGCCGGCCAGGAGCTGACGACGGCGCCCCGGGCGCCGTGAACGCGATGATCAGCGCACCGTCGCGGCGGTACGCTGCGGACCGAAGGATCAAAGGCACCCACTGAGCCAGGAAGGTGTCACTCGCGCGGAGCCCGCCGGGCCGGCCGTCGGGACACGTGAGCGCCGTGACGTCCTCGCACAGGCCCGGCGCGAGGTAGGAGTAGCTGGGCGTAGTGGCGGCATGCTTGAGATCGGCCGGCAGTTGGTCCAGAGCGACGTCATTGCTCATGCAGTCGCCGAGATCGAGCAGCGAGTGGTAGTAGACGAACGGGTTGTGAGGAGTCGAGTACTGGTCGGCGGGCGCGGCGAGTTGGGTCGGATCGGGCGTGTTCGAGTTCGGGTGGCGGCACGGCGCGCTGCCCATCGCCTCGATGTAGGCCTTCCACCGGAGCGCCGAGCTGGTCACCTGGTCGCCGATCGTCAGCATCGTGTTCGGATACACGCAGCCGGTGCCCGGAACCTGGCCGTCGGCGGCCGGATGCGCAGTCGTGGCGAACTCGGCGTAGGTGGCGCAGCCGCGCTCGGTGTCGGCGTTGGGGGCCTGTCCGCTCGTCATCGCGATCCCGTCGGGCAACCCGGTGCCGCCGAGCGTGTCGTACCCGGACAGGAGTGTGCCGAGGGGCCGCAGCGTGCGATTGAGGTAGGTCGCTACGGAGGCTTGGCCGAAGGTGGCCTGATAATCGGTGCTCGGGACGGTGATCACGAACACGTGCTTGACCTTTGAGGGCTTCGGAGCGGCCGGCGTGGCCGGGGGCGTCGTGGTCGTTGTGCCCGGGGTGACGGTGCCGCCGCCCCCGGCGGTGCTGTCCGATGCCGTCATCACCGGCGACGAGCTCGACGCGCCGGACGTTGCGCTCGAGTCCGATGCCGGTGTCGCGGACGCGTTCTGCGTTGGGGTCGACGCCGGGGCGCCGGTGCCGGTGGTAGCGGTCGCGCTGACCGCCGCCGGCGCACGCGTTGGGATCTCGCGGACGACGGCCCTCCGGTGGAGCGCGGCGAGCGCCGCGGACTCCGCGCCGGTGCGCCCCATCGCCGAGGCGATGATCAGCGCCGTCGCGACCGCAGAGGAGACCGCGACCGCCGCGAGCTGCGACCGGCTCAGACGGACCGCACGCAGCGATCGGATCACGGCGCGGTGAGGGGCTGGGCGCACTGGGCGCAGAACGCCGCTCCACGGGCGTACACCGCCCCACAGGCGGGGCAGTGGCCCCCGACGCCCCCGTCGTCGCGTTCGATCAGATGCTCGACCTGGCCGAGCTCGGCCTCGACCCGCTGGAGCTCGGCCGCCTTGGGAATCAGCACCTCCATGCTGATCGCATCACGGATCGCCATCTCATAGAACAGGCCGCCGAGCTCGGACTGCATGATGGCGAAGCGCTCGGTGAGCCGATCCCGTTGGGCGGTGAGCTCCGGATCGGTCACCGGTGCCGGGGTCGACGTGGTCCCGGATTGACGCGACCACGGTCTCATGGCAGCACCGTCTGGTCCGGCAGGCCCTTCTGCGCTTGCACGTAGTTGTTGCCGATCTCGTGCGCGGTCTTGTCGATCGCCTGTCGGCTGGTCGCGATCGCGGCGGCGCTGGGCTTGTAGCCCGTCACCTGCGTGGCGCTGCCGTAGGCGGTCGTGTTGAGCACCTTGCCGCCCGAGCCGCTCCCGGCCACCGAGTGCACGGAGATCACCTTCGCGTTCCGGAACCGAGGCGTCAGCTTGGCGAGTGCCCGGTCGGCGGCGGCGCTCGTCTTGTACTGGCCGGAATAGATCACGTACGCGCCTCGGGGCGGGCTCGGCGTGATGCGGAACTCGGCCGGCGCGATCAGCCCGAGAGCGGGGGCGCCCTGGGCGCGGAGATGCGCCTCGGCTCGGCTCACCGACCCCTGATCGGTGCCCTTGGCGGGCAGGATCTGCAATTCGACTGCGTACCCGCTCTGGAGCGAGAAGTCGCTGCTGAGCGGCGCCGTCGACGACCTCGTCGACGCGGCCGCGGCGACTGGAGCTGTCGCGGACGCTCGTCCGGCCGTCGTCACGACCAGCGGCTTCTGGGCGCGCAGCGCGGCCAGAAGCTTGTCGTCGCCGCCGCTGGGAGAGCGCCCGACGAGCACACCGAGGCCGACGGCGAGCGGGATCGCGACCAGGACCGCGGCCGTCCCCAGCCCGGGCGTGAACCGCCGCCGGGCGCCGGCAGGGCGCGGGGCGGCGCGCGCCGCTGCGCGCGAGCGGCTCGTGGACCTGGCCATGAACCGCGCCGCCGGGTCGTAGATGTGCGTGCGCCGCGCACCGCAGGACACGCAGTAGCGCTGTCGCTCATCGACGAGAGCGCCGCAGTGATCGCAGGCACCGAACTCCTCGTCCCGTGGAGCCGCGGCACGCAGCGACCGCGCGCACGCTCGGGACCGAGGGCGCGACGGTGTCTGTTCGCATCGTGTCCATGCCGGGCCTCCTATTTGAAGATCGTGGGCAGGGCGTCGAGGCTGACGCTCGCCCGGGACGGGTTGCCGAGCAGGGTGAGCTCGAGGGTCCTGCGCTCGCCTCCGGCGAGGTTCATGCCCATGCGTCCGGCACCGACGTAACGACCACCCCGGACCGCCACGGCGTACACCTGCAGTCCGGATTGCGGAACATCGGAGGTGTTGGCGACCGCCACTCGGAACACCCCGCGCAACCCGGCGGCCACGGACTCGGGCGCCCGCGTGACCGCGATCGCCGGCAGCGTCGACACCGCCGCCGGGGGCGGAGAGTGAGCGACTCCCACGTCGGCGAAGAGCGCCGAGGCGCGGGCCACATGTCGGCGGCTGGTGAACACCCACGTGGCGGTTGACCTCGCCGGCACCGCCGGCACGTGGGTGTCGAAATAGTCGATGTTCGCCTGACGATTGAGATACACCCGCTGCCCACGCCGGCTCAGCGTGCCCACGGAGATCGGCAGATCGGTCAGCGGGTGAGCCGAGGTGTTGTGCACCCGAACGACAACGGCGGTGCCGTGCGCGCTCGCGACGAGGGCCAGAGCGGCAACGCGGACGTTCGGGTTCACGCGCGTCACGTGAACGGCGTCTCGGCTCGCCAGGGTCCGGTCCGCGATCACCTGCGCGCGCGCGTTCTTCTGCTGGGTGGTGGCGCAGCCCGACACCAGGGCTGCGAGCCCGAGCACCGCGGCCAGAGCGCCGATCTGTGGCCTACCCGAACGCACCGCTCACGTACTCCTTGGTCCGCTGCTCGCGCGGGGCGGTGAAGATCGTCTGCGCACTGCGCGTACTCGACCAGCTCACCGAGGTACATGAAGGCGACGTGATCCGCGATCCGGTAGGCCTGCTGGAGATTGTGGGTCACGATCACGATCGCCACGTCCTCGCGGAGCTTCACGATCAACTCCTCGATCACACGCGTGGACTGAGGATCGAGCGCCGAGCAGGGTTCGTCGAGCAGCAGCACCTCCGGATTGGCCGCGAGCGCCCGGGCGATGCAGAGCCGCTGCTGCTGCCCTCCCGAGAGTCGCAGCGCGGGATGGTCGAGGTTGTCGGCCACCTCGTCGAGCAGACCGGCCCGGTTGAGGGCCTCGAGCACGGCGCCGCGCACGGCCTTCCGTCTCGGCCGCCGCGATGCCTGTTCGCGCAGCACGTAGGCCACGTTGTCGAACACGCTCATCGGAAATGGGTTCGGCTGCTGGAAGACCATCGTCACGCGGCGCCGGAGTGCGGTCGGCTCCATGCCGGCGATGTCGACGCCGTCGAGGCTGATCCGGCCGCTGAAGCTGGCCGTGCGGGTCAACTCGGTGAGACGGTTGAGCGAGCGTAGGAGCGTCGTCTTGCCACATCCCGACGGCCCGATCAGGCCCAGCACCTCGCCCTGCCGAATCGGCAGCGAGACCGACTTGACGGCCGGTTTGCCACCGTAGGCGACCGACAGCCCCTCCACCTGCATCCGGTCGATCGCCAGCGACGCCGGGGCGACGCGCCTGCGCGCGGTGACGAAGCCCGGGGACGTGTGATTCCCGTTGCCGTTCGACGCGGGAACCTCGATTCCCGTCAGCCGGCGCACCGGGGGGTGGCTTTCTCAGCTCCATCGGAGCCTCCGGGCGCGGCGACTGGCGACATCGACGCCGAGGTTGAGCAGCAGCACGATCATCAGGAGCACGAATGCCGCCGCGTAGGCCTTGTTGGGCTGGTTCTGCTCGCCCGTGGGGGCATTGTCGAAGATGTAGCTGGTGAGGGTGCTCCCGGTGCCGCGAAGCGTGCCGAGGATCGGGGTGGATCCCGCGCGCTGTCAAGCGTCAGCGTCGCTCCGAGCAGGATGACGATGATCGCCGTGTCGCCGATCACCCGTCCGACGCCCAGCATCGCGCCGGTGAGGACGGACGGGCGCGCGGCCGGCAGGAGCACCCGGCGGGTGGTCGCGTACTTGGTCTTGCCCACGGCGTAGGACGCCTCACGCACGTGAGCCGGGATGGCCTGGAGCCCTTCGCGGACGCTGGCGACGACGATCGGCAGCGCGACCAGGGAGAGCATCGCCGCGGCGGCGAAGAACGAGCGTCCGAACACGACCCCGCCGGAGCTTCGGCTGAGGAAGCCCAGTGCCGGACTCTCGAACAGGAGCGTCCCGAACAGGGCCAGGACGACGGACGGCGCGCCGGCCAGCATCTCGACCGTGGACTCAGCCACGCGCGCCAGCACCCGCGGCCGCCCGTATTCGCTCAGCCACACCGCGATCGAGATGCCCACCGGCAATGCGATCAGCATGGCCAGCAGCGCCACGACGAGCGTCCCGATCAGCGGATCGAGAAAGCCGCCGGTGTCGTTCTGCGTGAAGCCGGCGGTCGGACTGGTCACGAACAGCGACGGCCGCACGTACTTGATCCCCTGGACCAGGAGGTAGAGCACGATGGCCACGGCGATGGCGCAGAACAGGAGCCCGAGGAACCAGGCGAAGGCGAGCCCGAGGCGGTCGCTGAGGCGCCACGACGCGCTTGACTCGGCCCGCCGCCGCGCCACGGGCGGAGGTGCCGCGGGGGCGAGGGTGGGAGTGACGCTCATGCCACGACCCCGTAGCGCTTCATCGACTGTTTGACCGCCCAGCCGATGAACGACAGCATCGCGGCGGAGAACAGCAACACGGCCGCGATCGCGTAGAGCGTGTGCTTCATCGGCGGCGAGCTCAGCTCCTCGGTGTTCCTGATGATCGTGGCCGCAAGCGGTCGCGACGGCTCCACGAAGAAGATCAACCCGTCGGCGGGATTCGGCGCGAACCCGACCGACCCGGACACCATGCTCAGCATCACGGCCTCCCCCAGCGCCCGCGCCGTCGCCAGAACCGTGCCCGCGACGAGCACCGGGCGGGCCGTCCTGACGGCGACCTGCCAGAAGGTCCGCCAGCGATTGACCCCGAGCGCCAGCGAGCCCTCGATCCATCCGCGTGGGACGGCCCGCAACCCGTCGGAGAAGATGGCGATCATGATCGGCGCGATCATCACGGTCAGAATCAGGACCGCCGCCAGCAGGCTGTAGCCGCTCAGCGAGATGACGAATGCCACCGACTGCTTGCTGCTCTGGCTGATCAGATGGTTGCCGATCAGCGGAACCAGGATCAGCACGCCGAGCAGCCCGTAGATCACCGACGGGACGCTCGCCAGCAGACGAACGACCGGCTCGAGCACGCGGCGCAGCCAGTCGGGCGCGAATTCGACGATGAACACGGCGATGAACAACGAGCACACGAACGCGATCACCACCGCCGCACCCGTGATCAGCACCGTGCTCCACAGCAGCGGCCAGGCGTGGAAGGCGTAGACGGGCTTGCCGCCCAGATCGCCCGAGGTGAAGATGGCCTGGATCTCGTTGTCGACGTTGCCCCCGGGGCCGAACCAGCCCAGCCCGTTATGGGCAAACGAGGGCCACGCCTCGCGGAACACGAACAGGAACATCGCCAGCAGCAGCGCCACGACGACACAGACCAGCGCGCCGAGCAGGTACTCGGCGCGCTGATCCTGACTCCAGCCTGATCCTTCCTCGACGAGGAGGTCGTCATCCACCGCTCGGCCCCAACGGACTGCCTACCGCTTGTTGAACGCCGGCACCGCGCCGGCGGCGGCGATGATCTTGCCGGCGGCCTTGCTCGTCCGCACCCAGTCGAAGAACTTCTCGACGTCCGTGTTCGGCTTCTTGCTCGGCAGCACGGCCCAGATGTAGCGGAACAGCGGATACTTCTCGCTCTTGATGTGGGCCGCGTCGCAGGCCACGCCGTTCAACTTCAGCCGCTTGACGCCGCTCCCCGGCTTGGAGTGGGCGAGTCCGACGTAGCCGATGGCGTTCGGGTCGTTCTTGATCGCGGTCGCGACCAGGCCGTCCGACGTGAGTGGGTTGACGTTCGAGGCCTGCGTCTGGCCACCGAGCACGGCCTGCTGGAAGAACGTGTACGTGCCCGCCGCCGAGTTGCGCCCGATCGGGGCGATGGTCGTGTGGAGGTTGCTCCCCCCCACCAGGCTCCAGCTCGTCACCACGTCGGTGAAGATGTCCTTGGTCTGGCTGATGCTCAGCCCGCGCAGCGAGTTGGCCGGGTTCACGCCGATGCACAGCCCGTCGAGGAACAGCTTGATGTAGCGGGTGTGCAGGTCCGTCGGCAGCTGCGGGCGTGTCTGCACCGCGAACTGGCTGACGTGCTGCTGGACGTCCTTGACGCCCGCGTTGCCGCCGTCCGCCGTGTAGACGAAGTTGATGTTCGAATGCACCTTCTTGTAGCCCTTGAACAGAGCCAGCAGATACGGCTGCGCCACGCTGGACCCCGAGCCGATCAAGGGGGCCTTGGCCAACGCCGCGCCCGGCAGGGCGACGGCGGGAGCGGCGAGGGCGGTGGTGGCCCCCAGCACTCCGATGAGTGTCCTCGTGCTCGACCTCAATGCAGTTCCTTTCCTGGTGCAGGCCCACCAGGCGGGAGGTCCGCCCCCGGGCCATACTCCACAATCTCGATCAGATTTGCGCGGCACTCTATCACCGACACGAGTTTGTCAATGATTTTAGTTGGGTATAGATCATGGTCCTCCCCGGCCCGACGTCACCCGCTTTGGGGGATGCGCGGACGTGAGGGGCTACCTACCGTGCCGCGACGCATGGCGAGATCACGCACACCGGAGGGCTGAGGCATGCCCGAGGGTCTCTCCCCGGCCGAGGTCGGCAAGGAGATCGCCGAGCACAAGAAGCTCGTCGAGGAGGAGAAGCACGAAGAGGAAGCGCACCGCCAGGATCGCTGGCTCTCGATCCTCGAGGCCATCCTGCTCTCGCTGGTCGCCGTCCTCGCCGCCTATTCCGGCTACGCGGCGGCCAAGTGGGGCACCGAGTCCTCGGTCACGCTCGCCAAGGCCTCGGCGGAGCGGACGAGGGCCAACCGCGCCGACATCGAGGGGATCGTGACCCGCACGCTCGACTCCGCGTCGTTCAACGCCTGGTTCACCGCCTTCACGGCCGGAAACGCCAACGCGGAGCGGTTGGCGCTGAGGCGACTCCGGCCCGGATACCGTCCGGCGTTCAACGCGTGGCTGGCCACCGACCCGGCCCACAACCCCAACGCTCCTCCCGGTCCGGCGTACATGAAGCAGTACGTCATCCCGCAGGAGGTGACCGCGACGGTCCTCGACGCCAAGGCAGATACCGCCTTCGCCGAGGGCGCCTCGGCGGGCGCCACCGCCGACAAGTACATCCGCGACACGGTCTTCCTGGCCACCGTGCTGTTCCTGGTCGGCATCAGCGGCCACTTCCGGATCCGCTCAGCCCGCCTCGGCCTGATCGGCATCGGGGGGCTGCTGCTCGCCTTCGCGGTCTTCCAGTTGCTCGGGCTGCCCGAACCCCCGGCGTGAGCTCAGCGCCCGCGTGAGATCGCTGCGAGCAGGTGCTCGGCGATCGCGTCCGGCGTCGGCGGGCAGCCCGGGATTCGGATGTCGACCGGGAGCACGTCCGCCACGGCGCCGACAAGCTCGGCGGCGTCCCCGAGCAGGTTGCAGCCGAGCGCGCAGTTGCCGAGTGCGGCGACCAGACGCGGCTCGGGCATCGCCGCGTAGGCGGTCCGCAGCGGAGCGGCCATCCGGGTCGTCACCGGCCCCGTGATGAGCAGGATGTCGGCGTGCCGAGGCGAGGCGACGATGTCGAGGCCGTGGCGCTGGAGGTCGTGGAGCGGATTGGTGACGGCGCCGAGCTCGTGCTCGCAGCCGTTGCACGAGCCGGCATCGACGTGGCGGATCGCCAACCAGCGTGAGCCCTCGCGAGTGAGGCCGGCGCTCCGGCGGATCGTCGCCAGCTGGCGCAGGAGGACGAACATCAGCGGTCCACGCAGGCGTAGCAGAGCTCGAAGCTCTTGTTGATCAGCGGGAAATCGGGGACGAGGTTGCCGGCCGTGGCCCAGGCCAGCGCCGGCCAGTTGGCGTAGGAGCCGGTCCGCAGGTGCACTCGCGTCACCGTTTCACCGTCCAGCTCCACGGCACACGCCGTCGCCCCGCGAGCACTCTCGACGCGGCCGATGCCCACCGTCCCCCGGTCCTCGAGCCGCCCGACCGACCCGGGCGCGAGCGGCGCGTCCAGCAGCCCATCGAGCAGTTCGAAGCTCGCCTCGAGCTCGGTCGCCCGCATTCCGAGCCGCGCGGCAACGTCGCCGGCCGCTGTGGCCGGCGCCGCGGGAGCGAAGGCCTCGTAGCCGAGGCGTGGACTGCGGCTCCGCACGTCCTCGCGGATCCCCGCGGCCCGAGCCGCCGGCCCCACGGCACCGAGTCGCACGGCGTCGCCCGCGCCGAGCACTCCGACGCCCCCGAGCCTGGCCTGGAAGGATCCGGCGAATTCGAGCTCACGCCAGGCCGCGCGGGCGTCCGTGCGCAGATCCCGCAGCTCGACTCGCATCGCACCGAGCGCCGGCGCGTCCAAATCCACCGCACCACGGCCGACGGCGACGGTGCCGAACAGGAAGCGATGCCCGAACGCCTGGGCGTTGATCTGCTGGGAGCGATCCTTGAGCGCAGCGAAGGCCATCGTGCCGGGTGCGAACCCGACCCCGGCGCAGATCGCGCCGATGTCATGCAGGTGGTTGTAGATGCGCTCGAGCTCGAGCAGCACGGTCCGCGCGATCCGCAGATCACGGTCGGGCGCCAGGCCGATGCCGTCCTCGACCGCGGCCGCGTAGGCGAGTGTGTTCGCCACGGCGCATGCTGCGCATGCGCGCTGGACATAGCTCAGCACTGCGTCCCAGTCCTGACCCTCGGCCGCGCGCTCGAGCCCGCGGTGCTTGTAGAAGAGGCGCGGGTCCATCGCGAGGATCCGCTCGCCGACCACGTGGAAACGGAAGTGACCGGATTCGATCACGCCGGCGTGGATCGGCCCGACGGCGATCTGATGCACGCCGTCGCCGGTCACCGGTGTCATCCAGGCGGCGGGGTCCTCCGGATGTGATGCCAGCGCGCGCATCGGCTCGTGCCCGTCGAACTCGAGTCCGTACAGATCGTGCGCCTCGCGCTCGTCCCAACCCGCGGCTTCGACGAGCTCGACGATGCTCTCGACGACTCCGCCCACGGCCTCGGTCCGGATCACCCGCTCTCCCTGGGGCGAGACGATCAGCGCCGACCAGCTCAACCCACCGTCTCGGGCCCGGGCCCAGGCTCCGCCGAAGCGCTCACCGTCGACCAGGGCCTGCGCGACGGACCGACGCCACTCGCGCGGCTCGATGTGGTCGACCGCGGTCACAGCGCTCCTCGCGTCAGCGTCTCGACGAAGCTCGAGTTGACGAGCAGCACGCCGATGGCAAACAGGGCCAGTAACCCGCTGCTCAAGATCGCCGTGAGTGCCACGGTCGCGCGCTGCCCGCGTTCAGGGCGGCGCCGGCGATGGGCCGGCGTGTCGCCGATGACCCCCTCGATCAGCGCATGGAGGAGTCCGAGGAACCCGAGCGCGAGGGCGACCACGGCCACCGCGGTGACGACGAGCTGGCCGGCGGCGAGGCCGCCGAGCACGATCAGCAGCTCGGACAGAAACAGCGGTGACGGCGGCAGACCCGCCAGTGCGGCGAGGCTGATGCCCATCGCGGCCGCGGTCGTCGGGCTCTCACCTGCGACACCCGCGGGAGCCCGCCGCCCGGCCTCGGAATCGATCCGCAGCAGCGGCAGCGCGGCGTAGAAGCCGAGCGCTTTCGCCATCGCGTGGCCGGCGACGTGGATCACGACACCGGCGATCGCCAGCGGCGTGCCGAAGCCGATCCCGAGCGCGATCACCCCCATGTGCTCGAGGCTCGAGTACGCCAGCAGCCGCTTCCACGGCAGCGACTGCCACAGAAATGGGACGGCGACGAACATCGACGTGAGGCCGAAGGCGATGAAGACGGCGCGGGTGGTGCCCGCACCGACGGAGGGCTCGAGAATCTGCTTCACGCGCCAGGCGATCAGCAGCACGGTCGGCAGCAGCGCCGCCGATAGCAGGGCGCTGATCGGCGCCGGCGCCTCGCTGTGAGCATCGGGCAGCCAGTTGTGGACCGGAGCCCACCCGATCTTGGCCGCGAGCCCGACCAGCAGCAGCACGAAGGCGATCAGCGTCGGGGCCTTGGGCAGGGTCTGAGCGGCCAGTCGCAGCGCGTGCCAATCGAGCGCCTGCAGGTCGTGATGCCCGGCGTTGGCCTGGCCGATGGCCAACACGATGATCCCGAGCAGCGCGACCGACAGCCCGAGCGTGGTCAACACGAGGTACTTCCAGCCCGCATCGAGCGCGCCACGCCGGCCGGTGAATGCGACCAGCAGCGCCGAGGCGGCCGTTGTCGCCTCGACGATCAGCCACACCACGGCGAGGTTTCCGGCCACGGGCACCGCGAGCAGAGCCGCCCAGAACACGAACAGGGCGGCGTAGTACAGACTGCGCGAACGGGCGGCGGTCGTCCAGCTTCGGCCGGTGACGCGGAGGTACGACGGTGACACGAGCGCACTGCACAGTCCGACAATGGCGATCACCGCGACCAGCAGCCCGCCGGCGCCGTCAAGGAGGTACCAGTGCCCGTGCAGTGCCGGCCGGCCGCCGCGGGCGAGTGCCGTACACGCGAGGGTCAGCGCGGCGAGCGCCGTCGCCACCGCCGCGACCATGGCCACGCGATCGGCCTGTCGGGCGGTGCGCGCCAGCAGCGCGAGCGCTGCGCCCACCAGCGGGATCGTCGGGACGAGCACGACCAGGACCGGCACGAGCTCAGTCACGGAGGCCTCCCAACCGCTCGGTGTCGCCGGTCCCGAGCTCGGCGTGGATTCGATGCGCGAACGCGGCCGCGACGGTCACGACCAGCGCCAGGTCGAACAGCGCTCCGATCTCGACGACGTAGGAGAGCCCCCCGGGCACGGAAACGGCGAGCAGCGCGAGGCCGTTCTCGGCCACGATCAGCCCGAGCAACTGGAACAGCAGCGGGCGTCGAGCCACGACGATGGCGATCCCGATCAGCACGAGCGCGACCGCCGCACGCTCGGTGTGGGTGTTGCCGAGACCCAGTGGCGGCATCAGCAAGCCCGCGCACAGCGCGACGGCGCCGGCACCGGCCAACCGCACGAGCGGGCCGTTGGCGGCGACGACGAGCCGAGGCTCAGGGGTGCGGCGGATCAGCGCGTAGAGCAACAACGGGAGCACGAGCGCCTTGCTGAGCAGCACAAGGCTCGCGACCAGGTAGTCGCCCGAGCGGCCACCAGCGAGACTGAGGGCACCGATGCCGAGCGCGAGCGACTGGGCCGCGACGAGCGCGATCGCCACCGAGCGCCGCCTGACGACGATCACCGCGAGGCCGAGGAGAAGGATCACCGTGACCAGGGCCGAGTTCATGCGCCCACCCCGCCAACCCACAGGCCCGCGCCCGCCAGCGCGATCACACACCCGAAGCCGAGCAGCGCCGGCACACGGAGGAGCCGCATCTTCGCCTGCGCGGTCTCGATCACCGCCAGTGCGGCGCACAGCGCCACGACACCTACGATGAGAAGCCCGACGCCCGGCGCTGAACGCACGCCCGTGGGGCAGGAACAGCTCCGCACCCAGCACCAGCAGCACCCAATGGCGCGCTGCCGCTGCCCATTGAATGAACGCGAGGTCACGGCCCGCGTACTCGAGCAGCGGGCCCTCGTGGATCATCGTCAACTCGAGATGGGTATCGGGGTTGTCGATCGGCTGCCGGCCCGTCTCGACCAGGATCACGAGCGCAAAGGCGATCGCGCCGCACCAGTGCGCCGGTCCGCTCCAGATGGCTCCGCCGGAGGCGGCTGCGCTCATCGCCCGCAGATCGGTGCTGTGCGCGGGCAGCGCGGCCACGAGCAGTGCGAGGACGAGCAGTGCCTCTCCGAACACGGCGATCATCAGATCGCGGGCGGCGCCCATGAGCGCGAACCCGCTGCCCGTGTCCCACGCCGCTGCGGCGAGTGCGAACCGCGCCAGCGCGAGCATGCCGACAAGGACGAGCGCGTCGTGACCGAGGCCGAAGTCGCCGGCGCGGCCGGCGATCGGCATGATCGCCAGCGCGGCGAGCAGGCAGGCGGCGACCACCGGCGGGGCGAGCCGGTAGACGACGCCTGTTCCCTCGGGGTCTACGGCGCTCTTGCCCCACAGCCGCCGCAGGGTCCGGTAGGGCTGCCACGGCGATGGCCCACGGCGCCCCTGCAGTCGTGCCTTGAGCGCTTGGATCGAGCCGGGCAGCAGCGGCGCCAGCACGACGCCGAGGAACGGCAGGATCGCGGCGAGCGCGCTCATCCAAAGATTCCCGTCCGCGCACACACGAGCCCCACGAGCACGAGGCCGAGCAGGTATGCGGCATAGGTGCGCACGTTCCCCGTCTGCAGGCGCCGGGCCACCGCGGCAGCGCGCAGCCCAGCACGGATCGTGGGCTCGTACAGCAGCGTGTCGACGAGCGAGGGGACGTGGCCGGAATAGGTGATCTTCTGCACCATCCCGCCGCCGCGCACGACCTCGAGCACACGGTGGGGGCGCAGGACCCAGTCGAGTACGAGCCGCAACGGCTTCGTGAACGCCGCCGAGGTCCAGCTGAGCTCCGGCACGACCTTCTGCCCACAGGCCCACGCCGGGGCCGCCACCGCGCGCCGTGAACCGCGCAGCCGCATCAGTCCCGCCGTCGCAACGGCGAGAGCGACCGCGATCGCCAGCGCCGGGTAGGCGCCGGTGCCGGGCACGAACAGGCCGGGTTGACGAGACAGTCCAGCGCCGGCGGCGCCGGGGGCCAGACCCGCGAGGGTGGGCACGATCAGTCCCGGCACCAGGCCCAAAAGGACGCACAGCAGCTGCCAGGAGGGCCATCCCGGCGCGCATGCCGAACGCCGGATCCTTCGCATCGGCGCACTGCGCGCGCCGCGGCGCTCCGAGCAGCACCAGGCCGACCACCTTGACGAAGCAGAGCAGCGCCAGTGCCGCCGTCGCCGCCAGCCCGGCCAGTGCTGTCCCGGCCACGAGCGCCACCGCCACCGGCCGATCGAACGCGGCGTGCAGCAGCGACTGGAGCGTCAGCCACTCCGAGGCGAAGCCGTTCAGGGGCGGCAACCCGGCGATCGCCATGGCGCCGACCAGGAACGCGCCACCGGTCCACGGCATGCGGCGCAGGAGCCCACCGAGATGGTCGAGGTCGAGACTGCCGACCGCGCGCTCGAACGCGCCGGCGCCGAGGAACAGGAGCGTCTTGAAGATCGCGTGGTTGGCCACGTGAAGCAGCGCGGCCGCGAACGCGATGGCCGCCCACTGGTGCGCGCCCGCGTCCGCGAACAGCAGCGACGCGCCCAGGCCGAGAGCGATGATGCCGACGTTCTCGATCGAGTGATAGGCGAGCAGGCGCTTCAGGTCGTGTTGCACGAGGGCCCAAAGAACGCCCCCCACGGCCGAGACCAGACCGATGACCAGCAGCGCGACCCCGAGCCATCGCGGCGTCGCCCCCAGCCACTGGAACTCGACTCTGATCAACCCGTAGATGGCGACCTTGATCATCGTCCCCGACATCAGTGCCGACAGATGAGCCGGCGCGACCGGGTGCGCCCGCGGCAGCCACGAGTGCAATGGGATGAACCCGGCCTTGGTGCCGAACCCGATCAGCGCGGCGATCGCCACGAGCGTCTGGGTACCCGTGCCCGCCGCGGCGAGCGCCGATGGGTCACCGATGGCTCCGTGATGCTGGAGCACGAGCAGTGCGATCCAGACGCCGGCGCCACCGAGGTGGGTGATGGCCAGATACGCGTACACCGCGCCGCGCACGCTCGGATTGCGTTTGGCGACCAGGATGGCTGCCGCGGGAAGCAGGGTCATCAACTCCCAGAAGGCCAGGAACGTCGTCACATCGCGGGCCACGAGCACCCCGATGAGGGCCAGCAGGAACCCGGCGGTGAGGGCGCCCACCCCTCGCTCCCCCGCGCTCCCGGGCAGGTAATCACGGGCGAACAGCAGCGTGGGCACGGCCGTCACGGCCAGAACGGCCAGGAAGAACCCGCTCATCTGATCGAGACCCAGTGCGGGGCCGATCGAGCTGCGGAACGGCGAACCGAGAGCCTGGCCGCCGGTCAGCACGGCGATTCCCACCACGCCCAGAACCAGCATCGCCGCCGCCTGGACCACGACGCCGGCGCGAAGCCGGCCCGGCCAGGCCGCGAGCAGTCCACCAAGAGCAAGCGTCGCGCAGCCCGCGATCGCGCCGGCGCTGAGTACGCCCACGACTAGCGGCCGCGATCTCGCCCTGGCCCGAAGTCCTCCACCGCGAGGTCGTCGAGCAGGGCGCTGTTCTCTTTGAGGGTGGAGGAGATGATCAGCTTCGCGAGCTCGAGCAACTCGAGCGTGCGTGGGTCCTTGACCCGGTAGTAGACGCTCGTGCCCTCCTTGCGGCCGACCACCAGGCCCTGCTTGCGCAACGCGGCCAGATGCTGCGAGGTGCCACTCGAGTCGAGCTCGAGTGCATCCTGGAGAGCGCCGACCGACCGCTCGCCGTCGCGCAGCAGCTGCAGCAGCCGGACTCGCGCCGGGTGACCCAGAACACGGAAGAAGTCGGCCTTGAGCGCGTAGATCGGGGGCTGATTCGCCCGTGAAGACCACATAGAGATTTAGAAGTTTAGAACTTTATGAGATATAGGATGCACTGAGACCCCGGCCACGGGCGAGAGGTGCACAAGTCGTCAAACCGCCGGCCCGCCGGCGACGCACCTTGCCTACTTATGCACGGCCGGAATATGGCGCATCGGGCGCCTGTCCCCACCAGTCGTGAAACGTCAGTCGACCGCAACCATCACGTCGGATGCCTTGATCACGGCCACGATCTCCGTGCCCGGCTCGAGGCCGAGCTGCTCCACCGCCTCGACCGTGATCGACGCGACCAGACGCTGGCCGGCGACGTTGAGCTCGACGTTGGCGATCGCCTCGCCGTGCGTGATCGACACGACGGTCCCGGCGAGTTGATTTCGTGCGCTCAGCTTCATTGCCTGCTCCTTCGGGTTTGGGCGACTCAACACACCGCGTCAACGCGGTCGCCACAGCCTGTCAGGTCATGCCAGCGCTGCACGCAGAGCGGTGCCGGTCGTCGTCAGGGCGGTCCGCTCAGACCGAGGGAGCGAGTACGGTGGGCGTCCATGGGCTATGACCATGTGATCGGGGAAGTCGTCAGGGTTGTCGAGGCGATCGGCGCCGGGATCATGGTGCTCGGCGGACTCTGGGCCTTCATCGTGTTCATCGTCGCGGCGCTGCAGGCCAAGACGTCCCGGGAGTCCTACGATCAGCTGCGCCGGAACCTGGGCCGCTGCATCCTGCTCGGCCTCGAGGTTCTGATCGTCGCTGACATCGTCCGGACGATCATCGTCGACACCACGCTCGAGAGCGTCGGCGTGCTCGGCATCGTGGTGGTGATCCGGATCATGCTCAGCTTCTCTCTGGAGGTGGAGATCGACGGCCTGTGGCCGTGGCGCCGGTGGGAGCTCGCCCGCAGCGAGGACACCCAGGCGCCGCTCGAGGAGCCGTAGGCACGATGAAGATCGAGTTCGTCGATCCCTTCAGCGCCTCGACCCACCCCGGGCGCGGCGCCGCATTCCTCGTGCTGCTGGGATTCGTCCTCTCCTTCCTGTTCATCCGCACGAGCACCCGGATGATCCGCGCCCAGGTGTCCTGGTGGCCGGGCAACATCGAGACGTCGTCCGGGCTGCATCTGCACCACCTCGTCATCGGCATCGTCCTGATGCTGCTCGCCGGTTTCGTCGGCTTCGCGGCCGAGGTGGGGGCACCGTTTCACCAGATCGCCGCTCTCGCGTTCGGGATCGGAGGCGGGCTCACCGTTGACGAGTTCGCGCTCTGGGTTCGCCTCGAGGACGTCTACTGGGCCAAAGAGGGACGCAGCTCGCTCGACGCGGTGATCCTTGTCGCGGCGTTCATGCTGCTCGCCGCGATCGGAGCCGAGCCGTTCGGGCTCCACGGCCCGATCTCAGCCGGCCTCGTCGTGTTCGCCGTCGCGCAGGCGTTCGTGCTCGCATCGATCTCGTTCCTCAAGGGCCGCATCCTGCTCGGCGTCGTGGCCGTCTTCATTCCCCTGTTCGGGCTCTGGGCCACGTTCCGCCTCGCCAAGCCGCAGTCGCCCTGGGCGCGGTGGCGCTACGACGAGCACAAGCTCGCGCGCGCGGCGAGGCGATACCCGCCCGACCGCTTCGGAGCGCGCTTTCACGCTCGCTTCTTCGACGCGATCGGCGGCCGGCCGACCGAAGCCGGCCCGTCAGCGTAGGCCCGGGCGGCCTCACACCCACGGCGGCGCGCCGGCCGCTGGGCCAAGATGGGCACCGCCGGCGTCCAACATAGGGGGTCCTCCCGATGCCGGTGCCCGCAACCGCTCGTAGCTTCTGGTCATGCCATACGGCCGACCGGACAGGAGGACTCACATGCCGAGATACGTGGTGCAGCGCACCTTTCCCGAGGGCCTGCACATTCCCGTCGCCAACGGCGGCAGGGAGACCTGCCGCACCGTCGTGGAGCGAAACGCCGAGGAGGGCGTGACGTGGATCTGCTCGTACGTCAGCGACGACAAGACGCGGACGTTCTGCGTCTACGACGCGCCCACGCCTGAGGCGATCCGCAAGACGGCGGCACGCAACGAGATGCCGGTGGACGAGATCACCCGGGTGAGCGTGCTCGATCCCTACTTCTACTCGTGAAGCGAGGAGACGACATGTCGAAGCACAGAGCAATCAGGCGGTCGGCTGACCGGCGCCGTCGTGACCGGCGCGGCGATCGCTCCGGCGTGCCGCACAGGCGAAGTTTGAATTCAATCCGCCGCTGCCGATCCGGGCGAGCGCCGCCGGCAGCCGCGCGAGCGTAGGCCGCCGCTCGACCCGCCGCGGTGAACGCGGAGGCCGGATTTCAGTGGGGCGACGCGGGCATCGGCGCGGCGGGCGCGCGTGCTGCTGGTCGGTGCCGGCGCCGGAGCACGCCGGCGTCGTGCGCCGCCGCCGGTCGCAGCAGCACGGCGATGGGCTGAGGCACCGGCCGGCCGGCGGAGCGGCTGATCCGCCGGCCGGCCCGTCGCGCGACGTCGGGGACGCGTGTGATGCGCCAGTGGCAAGCAGGAGCATGACCGTCGTCGAGCGAGCTGGGCGCGGAGCTCTCGCTCGAGCGCGATGAGAGCATCGCGACGCTCGCGGCCTGCCTCGCGGAGGTGCGGTCCTGCTCGCGAGGGCCGGCTCGTGCTGGTCGGGGGTGAGGCCGGCGTCGGCAAGACGGCGCTCCTGCGCGCGCTTCTGCGACCGAAGCAGGACGTGGACGGTGCGGGTCCTGTGGGGCGGCTGCGAGCCGCTGCGGACGCCCCGCCCGCTGGGGCCGCTGCTCGACGTCGCGCGAGGCGACGGGCGGCGAGCTGGCCGAGCTCGTCGCGCCGAGCGGCGAGGCCGCACGAGGTGGCGGCGGCGCTGCTGCGGGAGCTGCGCCGCCGCGGCCCGACGGTGCTGGTGCTCGAGGACGTGCACTGGGCCGACGAGGCGACGCTCGACGTGCTGACGCTGCTGGCGGCGCGGATCGGCTCGGCCGCCCGCGCTCGTGCTGGCGAGCTACCGCGACGACGAGCTCGACCGCGCCCAGCAGCTCCGCATCGTGCTCGGCGAGCTCGTGCGGCGGCCCGGCCGGCTCAAGGTCGAGCCGCTCTCGCGAGCCGGCGGTCGCCGAGCTCGCCGCGATCGCACGGCGTCGACGCGCGAGGAGCTGTATCGCCGCACCGGCGGCAATCCGTTCTTCGTCACCGAGGTCTCGCCGGCGGGCGGCGAGCAGATCCCCGAGACGGTGCGCGACGCGGTCCTCGCGCGCGCGGCGCGCTTGTCGGCGCCGGCGCGGCGGCTGCTCGAGGCGGTCGCGGTCGTCCCCGGGCGAGGTCGAGCTGTGGCTGCTGGAGGCGCTGGCCGGCGAGCTCGCCGATCACGTCGAGGAGTGCCTGGCCTCGGGCATGCTCAGCTCGCGGACCGGCGCACGTCGCGTTCCGGCACGAGCTGGCGCGGCTGGCGATCGAGGAGGCGATCCCCCCGACCGCAGGGTCGCGCTGCACCGCGCCGCGCTCGCCGCGCTGGCCGCGCCGCGACGGCGACGCCGACGTCGCGCGGCTGGCCCATCACGCCGAGGCCGCCGGCGACGCCGAGGGCGTGCTGCGCTGGGCGCCGCGCGGCCGCCGAGCGCGCTGCCGCGTCCGGCGCGCACCGCGAGGCCGCCGGCGCAGTACGCGCGCGCGCTTCGATTCGCCGACGGGCTGCCGCCGCGACGGCGCGCCGAGCTGCTGCGAGCGTCGCGCCGAGGAGTGCTACATGACCGCCCAGTTCGACGCGGCGATCGACGCCCAGCGGGAAGCGCTCGACTGCCATCGGCGCGCTCGGCGACCGGCGCGGCGAGGGCGACGCGCTGCGGTCGCTCTCGCGGCTGCTGTTCTTCGCCGGCCGGACCGCGGAGGCCGAGCCGGTGCTGCTCGAGGCGGTCGAGCTGCTCGAGCAGGTGCCGCCGGGCACGAGCTCGCGATGGCCTACGGCAACGTCTCGCAGCGACGCATGGTGGTCGAGGACGCCGACGCCGCAGCGGATGGGGCACGCGCGCGCTCGCGCTGGCCGAGCGGCTCGACGACGCCGAGGCGGTCGTCTACGCGCTCACGAACATCGGCGCCGCCGAGTTCCACGCCGGCCCCGGACGACGGCCGGCTGACGCTCGAGCGCGCGCTCGAGCTGGCGCGAGACAACGGGCTGGAGGAATACGCCGGCCGGGCCTTTCTCGAGCTCGCGCTGTGGCCGCTGCGGCAGCGCAGCTTCGACGCTCGGCCGGCGGCTACGTGGACGCCGGGCTCGAGTACTGCACGCGAGCGTGGCCTCGACACCTGGGCGCTGTACCTGCTCGCGTTGCGGGCCGGCTCGAGCTCGCCCGCGGCCGCTGGGATGCGGCGGCCGACTCGGCGGCGCTCGTCCTCCGCGATCCGCGCAGCGCCCCCGGTGGCGCGCGACGCTGGGCGCTGACCACGCTCGGCCTGCTGCGGGCGCGGCGCGGCGACGCGGAGGCATCCGACGCCGCTCGAGCGAGGCGCGACGCGCTCGCGCGGCCGACCGGGGAGCTCGAGCGCATCGTGCCCGTCGCCGCCGCGCAGGGCCGAGGCGGCGTGGCTGGCGCGAAGACGGCGCCGCCGTCAGCGGGTGACCGACGCGGCGCTCGTCGCTCGCGCTCGAGCCGCCGCGCGCCCTGGGTCGCCGGCGAGCTCGCCTACTGGCGCTGGCAGGCCGGCATCCAGCGACGAGCTGCCCGGCGACTGCTCGCGGAGCCGTACAGGCTGTCGATCGCGGGCGACTGGGCCGCGAGCGGCGGAGCAGTGGCGCACGATCGGCTGCCCCTACGAGGCGGCGCTCGCGCTGGCCGACAGCGGCGACGACGCCGCCGTGCGCCAGGCGATCGACGAGCTGCAGCAGCTCGGCGCGCGGCCCGCGGCCGCGATCGTCGCCCGCCGCCTGCGCGAGCGCGGCGTCCGCGGCGTGCCGCGCGGGCCGCGCCCGCAGCACGCGTGAGAACCCGGCCGGCCTGACCGCCCGCGAGCTCGAGGTGCTCGCGCTGCTCGCCGAGGGCCTGCGCAACGCGCGAGATCGCCGAGCGCCTGGTCGTCTCGGCGAAGACCGTCGATCACCACGTCTCGGCGATCCTGCGCAAGCTCGGCGTGCGCACCCGCGGCGAAGCGGGCGCTGAGGCGAGACGCCTCGGGCTCGGCGACTTCTGAGTCAGGGCACCCGTCGGAACCGACGCATTTCGCCCCTGCGGGAGGCCGCGGACAGCGATGACGCCGGGCTGCCGGTCACAGCGGTTCGCCATGCTTCTCTGGTGATCGATCTGCAGCAGCGGTGCGGTGGGGGATGACGGTCTGTGTGCGCCCGTCGTTCCGGGTGCGGAGCTTCGGCGTTGCGGACGCCGTGATCAGAGCTCTGGCGCCGCAGACGCGAACCGCCGACGCACCGTCGTGAGCGCCGAACGCAGACGGGTGCTGCTGCTGGTCGGGCTCGGGGTCGTGGCCACGGCTGCGGCCGTGCTGCTGATCGGCCAGGCGGTGCGCAGCGCGGAGCTGCTCAGGCAGCTCCGCACGGCCACTCCGGGCTGGCTCGTGCTCTGCGCCGTCGGCGAGACGATCGCCTACGGCGGGTTTGTCGCCTCCTACCAGGCGATGGCGGCGGTCTCGGGTGGTCCACGGCTCAGCGCGACGATCGTGCTCCGCGTGGTCGGCCTCTCCTTCGGCGCGTTCAGCATCGCGACCACGATCGGCGGCCTGGCGGTCGACTTCTGGGCGCTGCGCGAGGCGGGCGAGCCGGCCGGGAAGGCGAGCGCGCGGGTGATCGGCCTGGAGACCCTGCGCTGGGCCGTGCTGACCCTGGCAACCTGCGCGGCCGGCGTCGCAGTGCTGGCCGGCGTCGGGTATCACGTCACCCCGGTCGTGCCCGTGGCGTGGATGCTCGTCACGGGGCTCTGCTTCGCCGGTGGAGTGGCGGTGAGCACCCCGGGTCGCCGGGAGCGGTTCACGCTGGGCGCCGGGGGAGCGCTGCGGCGCGCCCTCGCGGTTGCCGTCGCCGGGCTCGTCTACATCCGGCAGGTCGTGCGCGGACCACCCGCGCAGCGCCGCCACGCGATCGGCGGTGCCGCTGTTTTCTGGGCCGGTGAGCTGCTGTGTGCGTGGGCGGCCCTGCGCGCGTTCGGGGCCAGCGTCGGCCTCGCGCCGCTGATCCTCGGCTATACGACGGGCTACGTCGCCACGGGCCTTCCGCTCCCGGTCGGCGGCGCGGGCAGCGTCGACGCCGCGCTCACCGGCGGCTTCGTGCTCGCCGGAGTGCCGCTGAGCAGCGCGCTGTTGGCGGCCGTGGCCTTCCGTGTGTTCAGCTTCTGGCTGCCCGCGCTCGCGGCGCTGCTGTCGGTGGCAACCCTGGGTGGCCTGCGCGAGCGTCTGCAGGCGGTCGCCGAGGCCCGGCGGGCGGCCCTGATCGGAGGGGCGAGCGAGCAGCCGGGGGGCGCCCGTCCGCAGGGTTGACCGGGCGGCTGCGGCGATGTTGCGCCCACCGTCACAATCACCGCATGGCGATCGCCGACACACCGTCCCCCCGCAAGCGCCACGCGCTGGCGCTGTTTCACGGCCTGCCGCGCCACTACGACCGGATGGGCGCGCTGCTCAGCTTCGGTCAGGATCCGCTCTGGCGGCGGGCGCTCGTCCGCGCAGTCGACCCGCAACCCGGTGCGCGGCTGCTCGACGTGGCCACCGGCACCGGGATGGTGGCGACGGCACTGGCGCGCCGGTCGGGCTGCTCGGTGGTCGCGCTCGACCAGAGCGAGGCGATGCTGGGCGCGGCTCGAGCCCGCGTGGACCGGGACCCCGAGCTGGCGGCACGGATCAGCTTCGTGCGCGGCGAGGCTGAGCGGCTGCCGTTCGCCGCCGCCGAGTTCGACGGACTCACCTTCACCTATCTGCTGCGCTACGTCGACGACCGGCGGGCGACGATGCGCGAGCTGGCGCGCGTGGTCAAGCCGGGCGGCCGGATCGGCATGGTCGAGTTCGGCGTGCCGCGCACCCCGTGGCTGCGAGCCCTGTGGCGCGTCTACACGCGCGTGGGCCTGCCGCAGATCGGCCGGCTCGTCTCGCCGGCATGGCTGGAGGTCGGGCGCTTTCTCGGGCCGAGCATCGCCGCGCTCGACGCGCAGGAACCGGACCTCGTCGGGCTCTGGCACGCAGCCGGCATCCGCGATGTCCGCCTGCGCCGGATGAGCTTCGGCGCGGGCATCGTGATGTGGGGTGTGCGGGATGGAAGTCGATCAGCGTAGGCTCGAGCGGCCCGCGTTCTACGCGCTGGCCGGCGGTGGCTGGCGTGACCTCGTGACGCTCCTGCATCCGCCGTACACCGCCTGGCACCTCAGCTACGTCGTGCTCGGCGCGGCCGCCGCGCCGACCTTGCACGCCGGGCGGCTCGTCGCGACGCTGGCCGCGTTCTTCCTCGCGGTCGGGATCAGCGCCCACGCGCTCGACGAGCTCAACGGGCGTCCGCTCCAGACCGCCCTGCGCCGTCGTACGCTGATCGTGCTGGCCGTCCTGGCGCTGGCGGGTGCGGTGGGAATCGGTGTCGCCGGCGCGATCGCCGTCTCTCCGCTGCTCGCGCCGCTGGTGCTGATCGGAGCGCTGCTCGTCGTGGCGTACAACCTGGAGCTCGCCGGTGGGCGTGTCCACACCGACTTCTGGTTCGCGGTGGCCTGGGGTGGCTTTCCGGCCTTCACCGGCTACTTCGCCCAAACGCTGGCCATTCGCCCGGCCGGCGTGCTGGTGGCCGCCGGCTGCTGCCTGCTGAGCGCGGCCCAGCGCCGGCTGAGCACGCCGGTGCGCGAGTTGCGGCGCCGGACCGTGGCCGTCACCGGCGAGCAGCGGCTCACCGACGGGACGTCCGTCGCGCTGACGAAGGCACACCTGGCCGCACCGCTCGAGGGGGCCCTTTCGACACTGTGGATGGCCGTCGTCCTGCTCGCCGTCGGGCTGCTGGCGGTCAAGCTGTGAGCTCGCCGATCAGGTCATGCACGCGCCGCTCGATTTCGGCGCGAGTGCCGCGGACCTCGGTGAGCGGACGGCCGGCCGGATCGGGGAGCTCCCAATCGATATAGCGCTTGCCCGGGATGTACGGACATTGGTCGCCGCAGCCCATCGTGACCAGGATGTCGGCCCACCCGGCGAGCTCGCGGGTGAGGAGCTGCGGCGTTCGGTCCGACAGGTCGATGCCGAGCTCCTGCATCGCCGCCTGAACCTCCGGGTGAACGCGGTCCGCAGGCATCGTGCCGGCCGAGCGGGCCTCGTGACGGCCCTCGGCCGCGCGCGTGAACAGCGCCTCGCTCATCTGCGAGCGGCCGGCGTTATGCAGGCAGACGAACAGGACGCGCACCGCCGTCCCCCCTTCTCTCTTGACCATCGGTTCGAGATGCCCGAAGTCCGGTGACTGGGTCGTGATCTCCGCCGCGATGATGATCTGCTGCTCGGTCACCGACGGCCTGCGCGTTGTAGCCCTGGATGTTCGGCTGCCCCTGCGTGCGCATCTCCCGCGAGTCAGGATCGGTCACGTTGATCTTGCCCTCGGGCACCAACGGCGGCGAATACGGCTTCGGCGGTTGCAGTTGCTAAGCCGCCGCCCGTCGCTGCGGCCGCGGTCGCGCGGTAGTGCTCATAGGCCCGGTTCGCGGCGTGCTCGACCGCGAGCTCTTCATCCATCCGGCGCTTCGCTTCCAGCAAGCCGCTCCCGGCGAGAGCGCGGCACCGGCCACGGCTGCTGCTTCGCGCCGCGCTTCGAGCTCTCGCCGGCCTTCACGCAGCCACGCCTCGACGGCCCTCCGGCTTGACCTGCGAACCGATCACGATCGAGGTCCACCTCGACCTTCGCGATCACCTCCTCACCCGCCTCCTGTCGGCGGCGGCGCGCTCACGCTCAAGCCGCTGCCCGCGCCGCCGCCAGCGCCGCCCGACGCCCTCTCCGCGTGCGAAACTGCTCGGGCAGCTCATCACCGCGCGCGTCCCCGTAACGCTCGTCCTCCTCACGATCGATCCGCTCGGCCTCCTGCGAGGATCTCGGTCGACGATCGACTCATAGCGAGCGGTTGCGATCCCGCGACGCGTTCGCGCTGCATCTTGGTGCCGTCGATCGCGATCACCCCAACCGGCACCAGCCCCGCCTCGCCGACACAGCGCCGAGCACCGCGACGAACAACTCGCCGATCGCGGTCTGGTGCCGGCGGCGGAACTCCGCGATCGTCGAGTGATCAGGCACCTCCATCGCCGTGATCACCTTGAACGCCACATCCTCCCGGCACGCCCGCTCGATCCCCCGCGAGGACCGATTCCCACGCGAGTACGCATACAGAAGCAGCGCCACCATCATCGCCGGGTCATACGCCGCGCGACCCTGCCCGTTCGCGCGATACGCCCCATAGAAGCCGGCCAGATCCATCTGCTCGACAGCCCCGAGCACCGTCCACACGAGGTGATCATCCGGCACCCAATCCGTCAACGACGGCGGCATCAACAACACCTGCCCGCGATCACACGCAACGAAGTTCTGACCCATCCCGGAATCTTCTTAAACCCGCCAGACAGCACCCCCTAAACCCGACAGCCTCGTCCGATTCCGCCGACCGCGACCGTGGTGAGGGTTGCCCGCGCACGAGCTGATACGCGAACGCACCGACCGCGGCGCCGATGATCGGTCCGGCGAGGTACACCCAGAAGTCCGTCCAGGTGCCCGACACCAGGGCGGGGCCGAACGAGCGCGCCGGGTTCATCGACGCCCCCGTCACGGGGCCGCCGAACAGCGCATCGAGCCCGATCACGCCACCGATCGCGATCGCCGCCGCGGCACCCACCGCCCGCGTGTCGGTGGCCACGGCCATGATCACGAACATCAGCAGTGCGGTGAGGATCGCCTCGTACAGAAACGCGCTCCCCGCTGCCACCGTCGGCACCGTCGCCCCGAGACTGGCCGGCTTGCTCGGCCACACTCCGACCAGCACGAGCGCGGCGGCGCTCGCCCCCGCGAACTGAGCAGCGACGTAGGCCACCGCATCCCGGGGCGAGAAATGCCGCGTGAGGGTGAATGCGATCGTGACCGACGGATTGATGTGCGCTCCCGAGAGGTGGCCGGTCGCGTAGACCATCACCATGATGATGAGCCCGAAGACGACACCGATCCCCACCGTGCCGAGGGCGCCGTGGTACTGCTGGTTGGCGATGATCGCGCCGCATCCGGCGAACACGAGCGCGAACGCGGCGAGGCCTTCGGCGGCGGCGCGCCGCCACAACGGGAGAGTCTGATCCATCGGGTCACCGGAGTCTACGCATTGACAATCATCTCTTCAATCGATATATGTAAATAGATGACCGTCGATCTGGAGCTGACCCCGAAGACCAAGCGTGCGGCCGGTGCCGCGTGCTGCCAGCCGGTCGTGTACCCGGACGTCGAGCGCGAGCAAGCGGCCCGCATGGCGGCGATCGCCAAGGCGGTGGGCGACCCGGTACGGCTCCAGCTCGTCGACGTGCTGCGCAAGCACGCCGGGAAGGTCTGCGTGTGCGAGCTGGTGCCACTGTTCGACCTCTCGCAGCCCACCGTCTCCCATCACCTCAAGGTGCTGCGCGAGGCCGGAATCGTCGGCTCGGAGCGAGACGGGCTGTGGGCCTATTACTACGTCATCCCCGACGCGCTTCAGGAGCTCTCACAATGGCTGAGCTGACCGATATCCGAGATGCAGTCCGCGCCCGCTACGCGAACGCCGCCAAGGCGGCCGAAGCCCGGGCGAGGCGACCAGACGCAACCGGGCGGCTGCTGCGGCTCGTCTGCGCCGGTCACATGCTCCCCCGCCGATGAGGCGGGCGTCTTCGGCGGCTCGCTGTATGACGACGTGAGCCGCTCCGAGGTGCCGGCCGCCGCCCTGAGCGCGTCCTTGGGCTGCGGCGTTCCGACCGCGGTCGCCGAGCTGCGGGAGGGCGAGACGGTCCTCGACCTCGGCTCGGGCGCCGGTGCCGATGTTCTGATCTCCGCTCGCCGCGTCGGACCGACGGGCCGGGCGATCGGGCTCGACATGACCGACGAGATGCTTGCGCTCGCACAGGCCAACGCCGCCGCGGCCGGCGTTGACAACGTCGAGTTCATCAAGGGCTACCTTGAGGAGATGCCACTCCCGGACGCGAGCGTCGACGTGGTCATCTCCAACTGCGTGATCAACCTCTCGGGCGACAAGACGGCGGTCTGACCGAGGCCGCCCGCGTTCTGCGGCCGGGCGGCCGGTTCGCGGTCTCAGACGTGATCGCCGGCCCTGACATGGACGCGCAGACCAGGGCCGATATGGCGGCCTGGACCGGGTGCGTCGCCGGCGCGCTCACCGAGATCGAGTTCCGCGCCGCGCTCGAGACCGCCGGGTTCCGGGACATCGAGATCCGCCCCACTCACGCCGTTCACACCCACGCCACCTCCGCGATCATCCGCGCCACCAAGCCGGCTGCGCCCGAGGTCAGTGACCGGCGTGTGGGACGGCCGCCTCCACCCGGTTGAGGAACGCGCGCACGCGCGCGTTGTACGCATCACCGATGGACGGGATCGTGTGGCCGCGGCCGGAGACGATCGTCCGCGCGGCACCGATCCGTTCCGCGAGCGTGTCGCAGACGGACTCGAACACGCAGGAGTGACCGCCGGAGATCACGAGCTTCGGGAACGGCGCCGCCGCCAGCACGTCGAGCGGGACGTCGGCCTCCCACGGCGGACGCTCGCGTGCCGCGTGCCGAGCCCCGCGCTCGAGCCACGCCGGCAGCTGCTCGGGCGTCTCGTGGGCCGAGTTCAGCCCGGCGCGGAAGAGGCGCAGGAACTGGGCCGGCGGGAGCGTCGGCGCGACACGATAGAGCTGCTCACCTCGGTCGATCATGGCATCGGCGCTCGCGTCGCAAGCGGCGAGCCGGAGCAGGCCCGGCTCGGAGACGATCAAGGAACGGACCGCCCCGGGTCGCATCGCCGCCGCCAGCAGGGCGATGATCGCGCCGTACGAGTGGCCCACGAGATGCGCGCCATCTCCGAGCAGCTCCGCGATCAACGGGGCCTCGAGGTCGAAGTCGCCGCGCGTCAGCGCACGGCTGTCGGCGAACCCGGGACGATTCGGAAGACACAGACTCCACCGGCCCGCCAGCTCAACCTGCTTGCGCCATGTCCGGCGCGCGTCCACGATGCTTCCGTGCACGAGCACGACCGCCGGCCCCGAGCCGAGCCGCTCGATGTCCAGGTCGGCCACGGTCAGCGGCGCCGAGCTCATCGCCGGATCTTCCTCCATTGGGAGCGGCGGCCGCACGTTTCCGAAGCGCCGGTCGCGGAAAGGCTCTTACGTGACACGGGCGACGGTCGCCCTGAGCGAGGGAGGGAACCAATGGAAGCGTTGCGTCCGAGTGGCCGGATGGTCTACTTCTTCGGCGCGCTGGGTGGCCTGCTGTTCGGCTACGACACCGGTGTCATCTCCGGCGCGCTCCTGTTCATCCCGAACACCTTCAAGCTCGGCCCATTCCTGCAGGGGGCGATCGTCGCCGGCCTGCTGCTCGGCGCCATGATCGGCGCGGCCCTGGCCGGTCGGCTGTCCGACCGCCTCGGCCGCCGGCGGCTCATCATCATCGCCGCCGTCGTGTTCACGGCGGGATCGCTTCTGGCCGCGTTCGCCCCCACGGTTGCGGTCCTGATCGCGGCGCGCATCGTGATCGGCTTGGGTGTCGGCTCGGCGGCGCTGGTGGTGCCGCTGTATCTGTCTGAGATCGCCCCGACCGACGTGCGCGGCGCGGTGTCCTCGCTCAACCAGCTGATGGTCGTGAGCGGCATCCTCGCCGCCTTCATCGTCAACGCGATCCTCGCCTCCTCGGGTAACTGGCGGCTGATGCTCGGTCTCGCGGCGGTGCCGTCGGCGATCCTCCTGTCGGCATGCTGTTCATGCCCGAGACGCCGCGCTACCTCGTGCACACCGGCGAGGAGGAGACGGCGCGGGACGTGCTCGAGGACCTGCCCGGCGACGAGCCGCCCGAGGAGCGCATCGAGGAGATCCGCGAGGTGGAGGAGCACGAGGAGGGCGCCACCGGGCTGCGCGGGCTGTGGGAGGCCAAGTGGGTGCGGCCGGCGCTGCTCGTCGCCACCGGACTGGCGATCTTCCAGCAGCTTGTCGGCATCAACACGATCATCTACTACGCCCCCACGACGCTGACCAATGTCGGATTCGCCAAGACGAGTGCGATCTACGCCAACCTGATCATCGGCGTCGTCAACGTGGGCATGACGGTGCTCGCCATCCGAATCATCGACCGGGTCGGACGCAAGCCGCTGCTCTACGCCGGCGGGGCCGGCATGGTCGGCAGCCTGCTCGTACTCGGGATCTCGCTCTCCGCCCTGGCCACGCCGCATCATCCCGGCGACCCGGCGGCGATCATCACCCTCGTCTGCCTGGGGACGTTCATCGCGTCGTTCGCGGCCACATGGGGCCCCGTGGTGTGGGTGATGATCCCCGAGGTTCTGCCGCTCAGCGTGCGTGGCACGGCGATGGGTGTCGCGGTGTTCTTCAACTGGGCCGCAAACTTCCTCGTCTCGCAGACCTTCCCGACGCTGCTGTCGAGCCTCGGACCCGGGCCGGTGTTCCTCGGCTACGCGGGTCTGGGCATATTGGCGCTGCTGTTCGTGAAGGCCTTCGTCACCGAAACCAAGGGTCGCAGCCTGGAAGAGATCGAGTCCGACCTGCAGCGCTCCGCCGCAGACACGATCCGGCCACGGGAACCGCGACGGGAAGCCGCCGCCTCGAGGTAATCTGCCCGACGTCAGGGAAGCAACGGGAGGAAGGGACAACATGCAGGGAGTTGCGCGACGGATGCTCGTCGGCCTGGGCGCGTGGATCGCGATGGCCGCACTCGCCCCGGCGGCGATGGCGACGATCTCGCCGACCGTCACGCTCGATCAGAGCCACGGAACGCAGGCCGGTTCGACGATCCCACTGGGTATGGATCTCACGTTCGCCCCCAGCCTCGGGGACTCACCAAAGGATTTGACCCTCGTCCTACCGCCGGGGCTGCTCGCCGACGCCTCGATCGACGGTGGGGCGTGTCTTCGGGCCAGTGCTCCCACCAGCGCCTGCCAGGTGGGAAGCGGCACCGTGACGGCCTCGGGCCTGTCGATTCTCCCCGTGTCGCTCCCGGTGGAGTTCGACCTCGTCGCCCCGCCCAAGTCCGGCGACCTCGGCGGCCTCGCGCTCGTCGTCCTCGGGTCGCAGCTCGGGACTCCGGGCGAGATCACCGTGCGCTCGGGCAGCAATCCCGCCGGAGTTGGGCTCGACATCGCCTTCAGCGCAGTTCCCAACACCTACCTCGGCGTGCCGATCTCGGTGGACGCGCTCCAGAGCACGTTCAGCGGCCTGAGACTGCCGACTGGCTGCCCGGCGACCGCGGCGAGCGTAGCGGTGAGCGCCGACTCCTACAACGACTCGGCGCAACGCTCCGCGAGCGCGCCCCTGCACGTGACCGGCTGCTCCGGGCTTGCCTACTCGCCGGCCTTCCACGTGACGGCGGTCAGGGACAGCGCCGACACCGGGGTCCAGATCACCACCGACATCACGCAGCCGACGACACCCGTTCAGGCGACCAGCCGCACCGTGGCGCTGACGTTGCCCCCGGCTGTCTTCACCCCCAACGTCGTCGCCGTCCTGAACGGCGGCATCCTCTGCGCCAACCCGTCGTCCGGGACGTGCAAGACGATCGGCACGGCCCGCGCAGCGTCGCCTCTGTACCCGTCCACGCTCACGGGCCGGGCCTACCTGACCGGCACGCTGGCCTCACCCGCCATCACGCTCGTGTTCGGAGCGCCGTTCGCGCTCACGCTCAACGGGACCGTCGCGCTCGCGACGAACACGACGACGTTCCAGAACGTGCCCGACATCCCGCTGACCGACCTCCAGGTGACCCTCACGGGTGGCGCCAATTCGGCCTTCACCGCCTCATGCGCCCAGGCGTCCGGAGTCGCGACGAGCACGCTCACCTCCCAGAACGGGGACCGCACCGCCGTCGCGTCCTCACCGTTCATCGTGTCGGGATGCCCGCCGTCCTCTGGTTCGCCATCCTCGGGTCCTCCGTCCTCCGGTTCGCCGCCGGTCACCGGGGGCGGGAGCTCGCCCGCCACGGGTCCCGCTGCCAAGGGCCGGAAGCCGGGACGACCGCGGGTCAGCTCGACGGTGCTGGTGGGCCTCGCGCACGGCGCGCCGGCCCTGAGCTTCAAGCTGTCGGCCGGAGCGAACGCGCCCAAGCTCAGCTCGTTCACGGTTCAGCTGCCCTCGGGACTGAGCTTCCACGCACAGCGCGCACACCGGCGCCTCACGTTCCGCGGTCTGGCCGTGAAGGGTGCGCGAGTCAAGTCGATCGCGCTGCGCCACGGCCGCCTCGTGATCACCTTGTCGCGACCCGTGGGCGGTATCACGGTGACGATCCGGACTCCGACGCTGACCGAGAGCCGCGGCCTCAGGACCAAGGCCCGCCGCCACCGCGCCCCGCGCCTGATGCTGACGCTCGTGCTGAGAGATGCGGCCGGGACGCACACCAATCTCACGCTGCGAGCAGCGTGACACGGCGTCATGTCAGCGGATCGATGGGGTTGAGCCTCCCCACGATCAGCGGGTCGATCGGGGTGAGCGGCAAGTCCGGCAGCTCCGTCTCGCTGATCCCGAACGTCGCGGCCAGTGCGCGCCGCGAGAGGGCCGAGGCCGACGCTCGGTAGCCGATGTCGCCGGGTGTCGGCTGATCGAAGAAGACGAGGAAGTGCATCGGCTCACCGCCCAGCACCTCGATCTGGTGCGGATATGCCCGCGGGACGAAGTAGACATCGTTCGGTTGCAGCTCGTAGGTGTCGGTGGTCCCGTCCGGGTCGAGGATCGTCATCCGGGCGTGGCCGGCATGGACGTAGCCCATCTCGGCGGTCTCCGGGTGCCAGTGTGGCTCGCGCATGCCCTGAGCGGTGATGCGCAGCGAGTACATGGACAGGTTCTGGAGCGCCGGCCAGAATTGGACGCGGGCGAGTCGGGCCGATCCGAATGGGTACACGACCGGCGGGCTCTGAGCCTCGACATCGAACTTGTGCGGGTCGAGGAAGCCGGCGTGCGCGGGCACGATCGCCTCTCCCTCGGTCCGCACCAGATACGGCGAGGTGGTGTCCCGCGTGAGCGGCGCGAAGGCGGATGCCGGGAGGTCGTAGGTGTTGCCGAGCACGGCATCGGTCATCGCGCCAAAGGCGGCGTGAAGCGAGAAGTCCCTCGGTCGCTCGTGGCTGAAGACGACGATCAGCTCGGCCTGGCCGGGGCCGATGTTCTCGATGTAGTGCAGCGAGCCGGACCCGGCGTGGAACATCTGCCCGGGACCGATCGTGAAGGCCGAGAACGCGTCCGCGTTGTCGAGCACGGCCACGAGCACCTCGCCGCCGATGCAGTACGTCAGCTCATTGGCGTTCGCGTGCCAATGCGGCTCGCGCATCGCCCCCGGCTCGAGCACGAGACGCTTGATCGAGAGCCGGTGGAGGATCGGCAGCGTGTCGCCGGTTACAGGGGTGACACGTCCGAGCTCGCTGTCGTGCAGAGGCTCTGCCGTGAGCAGTGAGGCGACGTGACGCGACGGCGATGTCATCCAAGGTCCTTTCGCATGGCGGCGTGGCTAGCCGACGTTGAAAGTAGCGCGCTCGCCGGGCGTCAGATCACGAACGCTCTCGCGCGCGGCCAGCTCGGACAGCGCGTCGGGTTCTCGCACACCGCGCACGTGTCCCAGACCCACACGACGTTGTCCGGCGTCCTCGACCGCGAGCTCGCGGCTGTCGGGCGAGAAGACGAGCGTCTGGATCGCGTTGGCGAGCGTGTGATGACGCACGAGCTGCAACGATCGGGCGTCGTAGTCGTCGACCGTGCCGTCCTGGCGGCCGATCGCGTAGAAGCGATCCGTCGGGCGAGATCGCGAGCACGTTGCCCTCCGTCTGCGCCCCGGGACGCTCGACGCCGACTCCCGGTGGCGAGGTCGACGCGCACGAAGCCCCGCCCAGCACGGCCACGAGGACGTAGCGGCCGTCTGGCGACAGGTGCGCTCCTCGATGCCGCTCGCCCGGTCGCGGCAGGCACGATCGTGCGCTTCACCCGTCCGGTGCGGAGGTCCCAGACGACGACGTGGATGCAGCCGTCGACGATCGCCATCACCGGCCGTCCGGCGTGAAGGACGGCGTGGTCGCCGCGCAACCGGCGCTGCTCTGGCCGGACTGCAGAGCCCGAGCACGGCCCGAGCGCGGGTCGATCGACCTGGCGAAGAGCCGGTCCGCCGTCGACGTAGGCGACGACGATCCGGCCGTCGGGCGCGACGCCCTGTGCGTCGAGGCGCGGGACGGTCACGGTGGCGACGCGGCGCCCGGTTCGCCCGTCGATCTCACGGATCTGCGGACGCGAGCCGGATCGAGGTAGCTGAGCCAGCGCCAGCTGCGGAGTGGCCGCGAAGCACGCGGAGTTGCACGTGTTGAACACGCTGCGCGGCGGGGAACCCGGGGAACCGTCGCACGACCCGGCCGGTGCGCCGGTCGACGATCTCGCCGCGATTGCCGACCAGCACCAGCGCCGCGGCCGTCAGGAGTGAAGTCGACCGCGGGGTCGGGCGGGGCCTGCAGGCGCAGCTGCTCGCTGCCCCGCGTGGCCCAGGTCCGGAGCACCCCATCCAGCGAGACCGTCACGAGCGATCCGTCGCCCGGCGGGAATCGCCAAGTCGCCGGCGACGATGCTGCTGCTGCTGGCTTCCCGCACGACGAGTCGGCCCGTCGCGGCGTCGAGCACGTCGGCGGCTCCTGGCTGTAGCCGACGGCGACGAGCGGCTGTCCGGGCGAGGCCTGGACCGGACTGGCGGTCGCGCCGCGCGGTCCGTGCGCCGATCCACCGCACCCGCCGCGTGCGGGCGTCGACCGCCCAGGTCGTCGCGACGGCGTTGCTGTTGCTGGCGTTGATCTCGGAGCCGGTGATGAACCAGGTCCGCTCGTCCGGCGAGACGCTGAGGAAGTTGACTGCGGCGAGCCGCGTCCCCGTGGCCAGAGAAAGCGGTCTGTTTCGCTTCCGGTGACCACGTCGAGCTCGCGTCACGCCCGGGTACAGGTCCCCGTGACCCCGGGTCTGCCCGTGGTGGCGATCAGCAGACTCGTCGTGTGATGCCACCATCATGCCGTTGATGACGTTGTCGCTGGCGTCGCCGTGACGCGATCACGCGCAGCCGGTGCCGAGCGAGGTCGACGAGCCCGACCGTGTCAGCGTCGGCGATCGCGAGGGACCCGCCGGGCGGACCGGCGACGTGCGTGATCGGGAACGGGGCGGTGAAGATGCGGCTGACACGCCCGCGAGCGCACGTCGACACTGACCAGGTTGCGTCCGGTGGCGACGATCAGCGTCCGCCCGGTCGGGCCCGAGGACCATGTCGGTCGAGCTCGGCCCGACGCGCACGCGCCTGATGATCGCGCCTGGCGGCGAGGTCGGCGAAGACGACGTGCCCGTCGCAGGTGTTGTCGGCCGCGATCCGTCCGCGGTCGAACAGGAACAGGAAATTCGACGTCATGACAGCCTTGCGGTCCGAACGAGGGAAGCTGGGAGCGGACGGTGTTCGCGTCAAGCGCTTCCGATGCCGCGAGCTCCGCGTCAGGCGTCGGGGCGATCGTGCAGCGCGACCCGCGCCAGCAGCAGCGCGCGTTGCGGGTCGCGCCCGACCTGGCTCTCCGCCTCGGTGGCGAGCGCCTGGGACCGTGCTGATCGCCTCCGCTCCGGACGGCGTCGTGCCGGCTCGACGAGCGCGAACACGAGCAGCGCCAGCGCGGCGACGAGGAGACGCCGCGGCTCCCGTCAGCGCGCGGCGGAGCCGGCGGTTGGCCTTCAGCTGGCGGCGCTGCGATGCGCGCCGACTCGTCGACGCTCGCGGTCAGGAAGTCCCGCTCGGTCTCGTTGAGCAGCGCGCCGTTCGCTCTCGCCCACTCGACGCGCGGCATCCAATCGCGTGCCGCGGTAGAGATCGGCCGGCTCTCGGCCGGCGGCGTCCCAGAGCCGGGCGGCGTCGCTGAGCCGCCGATGCAGGCGGATCCCCTCGCGGTCCTCCTCGAGCCAGCGGCGCAGCGTCGGCCAGCGGCGGATCAGCACCTCGTGCGCGACCTCGGCCGTGCCGTCATCGAGGGTCACCAGCCGAGCGTCCGAGAGCCGCTCGAGCAGGGTCCTGCACCGCGTCACCCGAGGCGCCCTGGGGGACGAGCTCCTCGATCGCGCACCCGGCGACGGGTGTCCTCTACGTCATCGCCGATCTCGGTCAGGCGCAGGAACACGTTGCGCAGAAGCGGCCGGTCGGACTCCGGAGTCGCGTCGACCACCGCGTCGGCGGTCTGGGCGACGGCCGAGCTGACGCCGCCGCTCTCCTGATACGCCTCGACCGTGAGCGTTCTGCCGTCGCGGCGCTCCCAGGTCTCGCGCAGCGCATGGGACATCAGCGGCAGGGCGCCGGGTTCCCCGGCGACGTCGCGCGAGCACCAGGTCGACGAGGCCGGGCTCGAGCCGAAGCCCGGCGAGCCGGGCCGGCTCGGCGATGGCGCGGCGCAGATCGTCGTCGCGCATCGGGCCCGAGCAGCACCTGGTTGTGCGCGACCGCGCCGGCGAGCTCGGCGTCCGCGCTCATCTCGCCGTAGAAGTCGGCCCTGACGCCGATCACCACCGGGCCCGGGCTGCGAGAGCAGCGCGCGCGATGAATCGCTGCCCGGCGCTCGGCGTCGTGGCACTGCGTGTAGAGCTCCTCGAACTGGTCGACGACCAGCAGCTCGCCGTCGTCGCCGTCGAGGTCGAGCGGCGGCTGGGCGCCCGGCGTGATCAGGCGAGCCGACCGCGCGCCCGCCACCTCGCCCGCCTGGACCGCGGCGAGCACGCCGGCGCGCAGCAGCGAGGACTTGCCGCTCCCCGACGCGCCGACCACCGCGAGCAGCCGACCCGGGGCGATCCGCGCCAGCACGTCGCCCACCACCTCCTCGCGGCCGAAGAAGAGGTGGCGATCCGCGCGGTTCGAATGCGAGCAGGCCGCGATACGGGCAGTCGGCGGCCGCCGGCTGCCGTCGTCAGACCCGGACCGGTGATCGCCTTGATCGCCTCCGGCCTCTGGATGCCCTTGAGGCGGTGCGGCGCCGAGATCGACGATCGCGTACCCCGGCGGGAGGTCGGCGCTCGACCAGCGCCGCCGTGGTCTCCGAGAGCAGGATCTCGCCCCCGGCCGCCTCGCCGCGTACGCGCGCGGCGAGATTGACGGTCGTGCCGTAATAGCACGCCGCCGACGCCGCTGCAGCCTCGCCCGTGTGCAGCCCGAAGCGAGCCCGGATCGGGGCGCCGTCGGGCCACGTCTCGTCGGCGAGAGCTCGGCGTCGCGTCGATCGCCGCCCGCACCGCGCCGGCGGCCGATTCGAACACCGAGACCGTGGAGTCGCCCTCGCCCATCGACTTCGAGGAAGCGGCCGCCGTGCGTCTTCCACGATCCCGGCGATCAGCTCGTCGTGGCGGACGAGCGCCTCCGCCATCGCCGTCGGCTGGCTCTCCCACAGCCGCGTCGAGCCCTCGATGTCCGACATGCAGAAGGTCATGCACCCCGGTCGGGAGCGTCGAGGCCCAGCCCGAGCGCATGCGCTCGACCAGCTCGCCTGGCGTGGCCGGGCGGCGAGCGGGATCGGCGGCAAGCCCAGCCCCGATCGCCGCCTGCGAGGCGAGCCGCCTGCGCGCCGCCGAGCCCCTCGAGCGCGGTCGGTGGCGCCGCCGGCGGGCGGGGCGCCGCGTGAGCAGCGCACAGGCGGTGGCCGCCAGCGCGTACACGTCGCTCGCGCGCGAGGGCGCCGCGCCGGCGTCCAGCTCCGGAGCCCGGTAGCCGGCCGTGCCGCGTCGCCGGCCTTCCGCGCCCGAGCGTCGAGGAGAGCCCGAAGTCGACCAGCTTCACGCGACCGCCGCGCGTCAGGATCAGATTGGCCGGCTTGACGTCGCCGTGGATGATCGGCGGGTCGTGGGTGTGCAGGAACGTCAGCGCCTCGGCCGCTTCGGCCAGGTAGGCCAGGACGCTCGAGACGGCGAGCCCGGGCGTGCCCTTGGCCCGGAGCAGCCGCGCCGAGATCGGTGCCGTCGACCCAGTCCATGCACGATCACGTACTGGTCGCCCTCGAAGAAGTCATCGCGCACGCAGCGGCAGCGACGGGTGCGGCGTCAACCCGAGCAGGACCCGCGCCTCGCGGAGCAGGTCATCGCGGCCCTGATCCGGTGCCGACCGGCCTCATCTTGAGCGCCACCAGGCGCTCGTGCTGGTGATCGAGCGCCCTGACCACGCGCGCCTCGCCGCCCGAGCCCAAGAGCTCGAGCACCTCGTAGCGGCTCCTCGAGCAGCGCAACCGGTCCGTCCAGCGGCATTGACCAACGACGATCAGTCATAGCCCCGGGCCTCGAGACGACCTCATGTGGTGGTAGCGATGCCCGCGTTCAGCCTGGATCGTGGCCGCCCGCCGCCGTCACGGCCGCGATCATCGCACACCGGGCCCGGCGCGACAACGGGCGCCCACGTGCAGGGAAAGCCGGCCCCGGCCGCCATCATGTGGTGTCGTGGGGTTCTCCACCGTGATCAAACGGGCGCCACGGCGCGCTCGTCTCACCGCGGCCGCGCTGCTGCTGGCGTGCGGGATCGCGCTGGCCAGCGACGGGATCTCGGCCGGGAATCTGACGTATCGGGTGCATAAGCCATTCGCGGTCGGCGAGCTCGTCGTGCGCTTCACCGACCACAGCCGGCGGGTTCGGTTCCCCGGAGCGCCGCCGCAGGCGCGGTCGCTGGTGACCGTGATCCGCTACCCCGCCGTGGGCAGCGCGTCGAGCGTCGACGTCGCCGGCGCCCGGCCGGCGCGCTCATCGGGTCCGTTCCCGCTGATCGTGTTCGGCCACGGATTCAACGTCACGCCGGCGATCTATGCCCGCCTGCTGCAGTCCTGGGCGAGCGCCGGCTATGTGGTCGCCGCACCGGTCTTCCCGCTCGGGAATGGAAACGCTCCGGGCGGCGCCGACGAGTCCGACATCGTCAACCAGCCGGCCGACATGAGCTTCGTGATCACGCGGATGCTGGCCGCGAGCGCTGCCGCGAACGGGACCCTCGGCCGGCTGATCGACTCCCACGAGATCGCCGTCTCGGGCCAGTCCGACGGCGGTGTCACCGCCCTCGCGACCGCGTATGACAGCCGATACGTCGACCGACGCGTCGACGCCGCGGTGATCATGTCCGGAGCGGAGGTCCTGGGGGGCACCTACTTCCGGGGCCCGAATCCGCCCCTGCTCGCGTCGCAGGGGACCTCCGACGTGATCAACCTGCCGCAGAACACATATGACTTCTTCGCCGCCGCGCGCGCACCGAAGTTCCTGCTCAGCCTGCTCGGGGCGCCCCACCTCGGCCCCTATACGCACCAGCAGCCCCAACTTGCCGTCATCTCGCGCACGACCGTCGCCTTCCTCGATCGCTACCTCAAGCACCTGCCCGGAGCGCGCGGGCGACTCTGGCAGGCCGGTGACGTGCCCGGCGTCGCCACGCTCAGCGCGGGGCCCTGACACGGGGCGCCGCCGCCCCCGCGCCGCCGCGAGCGACGGCGCGGTCCTTGCTCAGGCCAGATGCGCGGCGATCAGCCCCGCCACCGCATCAGGGTTCTCGCAGGCGAGATCGTGGGTGCCGGGTATGACGTGGAGAGCGCTGTCCGGCAGCAAGTCGGCGAGCCGGCGACCGACGGCCACGGGGCTGATCGGATCGGCGTCGCCCCAGATCAGCAGCGCCGGAGCGGTCACGGTGGCGATCGCGGCGCCGTAGTCGGGTCGCTCATCCCAGACCCACGGCGCCGCCCGTGGGAACCGAGCCCGGTACTCGGAGCGCCAGTCCGTCACCCCGAGCCGGTTCATGTCGAGCCCCCCGGACGTCGCGACCAGGACCAGACGCCGGATCGACGCCGGGTGTCTCAGCGCCAGGCCGATCGCGACCACTCCGCCCATTGACTGGGCGACCACATCGGTGTGACCGGCGAGCTCGCCGGCGGCGAACTCGATCAGATCGGCAAAACCGCGGACACGCGCATCGGGGGGCTCGTCACCGGCGCCGGGCCAGCTGAGCAGCGTCTGCCTCCAGCCCACCGGGAGGCGATCGGCCACCGGTCGCCAGAAGGCGGCCGCGCCCACCGTGCCGGGTAGGAACAGCAGCGTGCGGGCCGGATCCATCGCGACATCTTCCCGGACGTGGGCGGTCGCGAGTAGGCTGTGCCGCGAGAGAGAGGAAGCGCATGTTCACACCAGTCCTGTTCCGTGATCGGTCTCGCGTCGTCCAGGTGATCCTCGGTGGTGTGGTGCCTGCCGCGGTCGGCGTGCTGGCCGGGGTCCTCGTCGGCGTCTCGAGCGCGGCCTACTGGGTCGTGGCGATCTTGGCCGGGGTGGGAGCGTTCATCGCCGGGTTCGAGCATCTCGACGGCTGGGGCGGCGCCGATCGGGGCTTCTTCGGCGGAGCGATCTACGGGACCGCGCTGCTCGTCACTCACCAGCTCGTGGGCACCACGGCCAAGGTCTCGCTCGGCAGCTTCCCGCCGCTGTTGGCGGTGCTGACGGCGATCATCGGGATGTTCCTCGGCGCCGCAGGTGGTCGTATCGCACGCGCCCAGCGCGAGCGTGCCGGCATCACGGTGGCCGACGAGACGGCCAACCCGTAGCGCGAGCGCGCCCGCTGCCGCCGCTTGACAGCACAGCGAGGGTCAGCGAGAGTCAGCCTGCGCGGCCGGAGAGCGCGCGCAACGGTTCAGCAGAGTTGCCCTACCAGCGGTGACTTCAGACCCATCCGGGGGTGGTCATGAGTACGTCTGTGATCTCGGCGTCAGCCATCGACGAGCTTGCCGCGTCGTTCGACGGCCGGCTGGTGCGCGAGAGTGATGATGGATACGACGAGGCGAGAAAGGTCTGGAACGGGCATTTCGACCGCCGGCCCGCGCTGGTCGCGCGGTGCGCCGGCACCGCCGATGTTCAGGCAGCGGTCAACTTCGGCCGCGAGAACGGTCTGAGTGTGGCCGTGCGTTCCGGTGGGCATTCGGCGCAGGGGTACGGCACCTGGGACGACGCGCTCGTGATCGATCTCTCGCCGATGAAGGCGATCGAGGTCGATCCCGGGACACGGACCGCCCGCGCCGAGGCGGGCCTCACCTGGGGCGAGTTCGACCACGCCACACAGGAGCACGGCTTGGCCGTCACGGGCGGCCGCTTCTCGACCACGGGGATCGCCGGCCTGACGCTGGGAAGCGGCAGCGGCTGGATCGAGCGGCGCTGCGGCCTGACGCCCGACAACCTGATCTCGGCCGAGATCGTGACCGCGGACGGCCGGCTGCTGAGCGCGAGCGCTGAGGAGAATCCGGACCTGTTCTGGGGTCTGCGAGGCGGCGGGGGCAACTTCGGGATCGTCACCTCCTTCACGTATCGACTGCATCAGATCGGACCGATCATCTACGGCGGGATGTTGGTGTCCCTGCCCGAACGCGCCGGCGACACGCTGCGTTTCCTGCGCGAGTACATGGCCGGCGCACCGGACGACCTGGGCCTGGGCGCCGCTTTCATCAGCGCACCGCCCGAGCCGTTCGTGCCCGCCGAGATGCACTTCGCTCCGGTGTTCGGCCTGGTCGTGTGCTGGACCGGTGACCTGGACGAGGGCGAGCGCGTCCTCGCCCCCATCCGCGAGGTGGCTCAGCCGGTGATGGACATGGTCGGGCCGATGCCGTACGCGGCGCTCCAGGGCATGCTCGATGCCGGTGGCCCGCCCGGGATCAGCGCCTACATGAAGGCCGAGTTCCTCCCCGAGCTGAGCGATGAGGCGATTGCGGTCCTGATCGGCCACGGCGCCGCCCGACCCGGCCCGCTCGTCCAGCTGCTGCTGGAGCCGATGGGTGGGGCGATCAGCCGCGTGGACCCGGAGGCCACCGCCCTGGGACATCGCGATGCTCCCTGGTGCTACCACGCGTTGTCGATGTGGATGGAGCCGGGCCAGGAGGCTGCGGATGCCCACATCGGGTGGGCTCGCGGGCTGGCCGACGCCATGGCCCCGCACGTGACCGCCGGCGCGTATCTCAACTTCACCTCGGACGCCGGCGAGGAACGGGTGCGGAGCGCCTACGGCCCCGCCACCTACGCCCGCCTCGTGGAGCTGAAGGATCGCTTCGACCCCACGAATCTGTTCCATCTCAACCAGAACATCCTGCCGTCGGCGCAGGCGTGAGACGGCCGGTCAGGTCCCCCAGGCGAGCTGGATCACCAGCACCGACGCGATCGCCGCCGCGCACACGACATGATCACGGAGGATCGCGCGGGCGAGCCGGGTCTGATTGCCGGCGCTGTCGCGCCGCGCCCCGAGGCGCACAGCGCTCGGCACTGTGTGAATCCCGGCCAGCAGGATCGCTGATGCGGCCAGGATCAGCGATGCCCACCCGACCCAGCGCGGCGCGTCGCCGCGCGCCAGCTGGATCCCGATGGCCGCGAGCGTCGCGAGCATCACGATCGCGATCAGCCGGTTCATCGGCCGCGCCGCCGTCGTGACCCGGCCGTAGTAGCCGGAGATCGAGGCCAGGGTGCGCTCGGGGAGCTCACCGGCACGGTGTCCGAGCACCTGCACGTCGAACATCAGGTCGAACCACAGCACGGCGAGCAGGAACCCGGCTCCTGCGGTCACAAAGGCGGTCACACGGGCGAATATGCAGTCGCGGTGACGCGCACGGCCACGCGCAGCCCGTCAGGCCGGCGCGAACAGTCGCGGGTCGGCGGTCGTGATCCCGTGGACCCCGAGCCCACGGAGCGACTGGATCGCCGCGCGCTCGTTGACGGTCCAGGCATAGAGCAGAGCATCGCGGCCGATGACCGCGTCGAGCAGCGCTCTGTCGATCAGGCGGTGCTGGGCCATCAGGGCATCCCAGCGCCGCGAGGCCAGTCCATCGAGCACGTGCGTGCGCCAATCGCCCCATCGCCGGCTGAGGCGGGCGACGCGGCCGCCGATCGAGATCGCGGTGCGCACGCGCGGCTCGAGCTCGCGCATGCGGTCGAGCACGGCGGGCACCTGCGAGGACAGCAGTGTGCGTTCGAGCAGGCGTGCCCGCCGCAGTCCGTCGAGCAGCGCCGCCTCGAAGCCGGTGTGCTTGACGTCCACGTTCAGGTCGACGCCGGCGAACCGGGCGCCGCCGAGGTGATCCAGCGCGTCGTGGAGACGCACGCAGTTGCCGCGCCGCGCATCGAGCATCGTATGGGCGAGCACCAGCTCACCGCGCCAGGCGCGGACATCGAACTCCACGATGTCGATTCCGACCTCGAGCGCGGCGTCGAACGACGGCAGCGTATTGCCCGGTGCCAGTGCGCTCGCACCGCCATGACCGATGCGCTGGCAGATGTGCGTGCTCATCGGGCGACACGATGACACGTCTGGACGGGCGGGGCAGCACACCGCGGCAAGGCGCGACGAAACACTACATCCGCAGGTGCGATGCGCCGTTGATGTCGATCACCGAACCGCTGGCCATCGTCGCCGCCGGCGAGGCGAGGTACAGCACGGCCGCAGCGACCTCCTCGGGCGTGGCCACCCGCCCGAGCGGGCTCTCCGCCCGCCGCCTCTCCCCCCGCTCGCCCGCGAGTGCCTCGGCGGCCATGTCCGTCTCGGTCATGCCCGGTGCGACCGCACTGACGGCGATGCCGTGAGGTCCGAGCGCCCGCGCCAGCGACTGGCCGAAGGCGATTATCGCGGCCTTGCTGGCGCCGTAGGCGGGCTGGGCGGGCTCACCGCGGAAGGCCCCGCGCGAGGACACGTTGACGATGTGGCCGCCGCCGGCGCTGACCATGTGCCGGACGGCACACCAGGTCACGTTGGCGGCGCCCACGAGGTTGACGGCGAGCGTGTCGTGCCACGCGCGCTGCCACTCCTCGTAGCCGGTCTCGATGATCGGGTGCGGCTCGAACACGCCCGCGTTGTTCACGAGCACGGTCAGGCCGCCGAGGCCCTCGGCGGCCGCATCGACCATCCGGCGCACGGCCGCCGGATCGGCGAGGTCGGCGCCCACGACCACGTGACCCGTCCCCGCCAGCGATGCCGCAACCCGCTCGGCCCCGTTCACATTGCGGCCATAGTGCACGGCGACACGGTCACCGCCGGCGGCGAACGCGCGCGCCACCGCCGCACCGATCCCCCGCGATGCTCCCGTCACGAGCACCGCCCGCCGGCTCTCCTCGCTCACCATGAGGCGATGGTACGCGGCGGCGTCGGTCGCGCCTTGGTCGCGTTCACCACCTGGTCACAGAGTTGTGGTGCAGCCACGCTTGTGCTTTGGGCGGGAGCGCCTGACACTGGATACGTTCGCAGTGGGCCCGTCGCCGGGCACATCACCGGGATCGCCGGCCACCGCCTGCACCTCGACGCGCATCGCCACACGACAGAAAGGAGCGGCTCATGTGCCGCTGGCTTGCCTATTCCGGTGCCCCCATCCTGATGCAGGAGGTGCTGTACGGGGGAACCAACTCGCTGGTCGACCAAAGTCTGCACTCGCGGCTCGGGGCCGAGCCCACGAACGGCGACGGGTTCGGCGTCGGCTGGTACGGCGCTCCCGAGACGCCCGGCGTGTATCGCAGCACCGAACCGGCCTGGAACGATCAGAACTTGCGCGAGCTCGCCGGCCATATCAGCTCACCGCTCTTCTTCACCCACATCCGCGCCGCGATCGGCAGTGCCGTGCAGCAGACCAACTGCCACCCGTTCCGCCACGGCCGCCGGCTGTTCATGCACAACGGGTACATCAACGAGCTCGCCACGATCAAGCGCGACCTCGTCCTCGCCGTCGATCCTGCGCTCTATCCGCACATCCAGGGCCAGGCCGACACCGAGCTGCTCTTCTACCTCGCACTCACGTTCGGCCTCGAGGATGACCCGCCGGCCGCGCTCGAGCGCGCGATCGGCTTCGTCGAGGACGTCGCCACCCGTCACGGCGTCCCCCACCCGTTCCAGGGGACGGTCGCCACCACCGACGGCGAGACCATCTGGGCGGTCCGCTACTCGAGTGAGCGGAAGTCGCGCTCGCTCTTCTACACCACAGACGTTCCCACGCTCCGCAAGCTGCAACCGGAGCGCGAGGAGCTTACGAAGTTCTCCGACGATGCGCGTCTTATCGTCTCAGAGCCGCTGGGCGACGTGGCCGGCGTCTGGAACGAAGTACCCGAATCCACGTGCGTCGTGGTCGGGCCCGGCGGAGCGGAGCTGCGACCGTTCCGGCCCAGGGCACCGTCGACATCGGTACCGGTGGGCGTGTAGGTCCTCGGCTGCACTCAGGCGGGCCCGGCGCGATCCTCGCCGGTCGCTCCGGCCTGCCCCTCCTCCGCGAATGTCACCGTGATGCGCTGCCGCCGGTCACGGCGCTCGGACTGCGCCGCCTCCCGCATTGTCCGCTCATCGGCGGCACGCAGCTCGCCGCCGAGCGACCGCGGCCACAGCCTCCGCGCCAGCACGACGTTGAGCTCAGCCGCCATCAGCGTGATCTCGGCCGCGATCAGCAGCCAGGCCAGGAGTCCGATGACGGCGGCGAACCCGCCGTAGGTCTGACTGCTGCCCTTCAGGATCTGGGTCACGTAGATGCCACCGACGGCCTGCAGCACAAGCCAGCAGGCCGCCGCCACCGCGGCCCCCGGCAGGACCTCTCGGGTCGTGACCGGCGCCGCCGTGAGCAGGCGGAAGGAGGCGAGAAAGACGACGAGGTCGATTCCCGCCGCCGCCACGAAGCTCAGGAGCCGGGCCGGGGTCGAGCCGCTCAACCCAGTGGCCAGACCGACCCCCGCGGTCGACGCGACCGTGAACACGCCGATGGAGGCGAGCACGAGCAGGCCGCGGAGCCGGGCTCTCACGAACCCGGACCGATCGACGCGCTCCACGGCCCAGATGCGATCAAGCGCCACACCCATCGCCACCGTCACCCCGAGGCCGGTCCACAGTGCTCCCGCGAGCCCGACGGCCAGCGCCACGCCGCTGCCGGTGAGCGAGCCGACGTTGCCGCTGATCTGAGGGCCGATCACGGGCATCAGCCCCAACGTGGAGTCGAGCACCTGCCGTTGGAAGGACGGATCGCCCTGGAACGCGAACCCGAGAATCGAGACGAAGGCCAGCAGCAGCGAGAAGACCGAGAAGAAGCCCCAGTAGGCGACCCGGACCCCGAGCCCCGCGGCGTCGTCGTCGACGAACTTCTTGACCACGGCGAACGGGACGCCGAGGACCGCACGGCCGGCCTGCCAGCGGTCCAGCCGCCCGAGGACTCCCGAGCTCGTCACCGATCGGGGCCGGGCGACACGCACGTTGCCGAGCTTGCCGGGGAACGCGCGGCGCGCATCGCCCGGATCAGGTGAACGGATCCGGTGCGAAGGCCGTGACGGACGCTAGACCACTAGAGCGGCGCGGACGGGATCGATCCGTCGGCGGCGGCGAGCGCGACCGCCGCCGCCGAGGCGAGTTGGGCGACCGTCGGTCCGGACGCGGCTGCGGACGCCGAGCCCTTGAGCTCGACTGATCAGGCACGACGTGAGGGCTGCGGCGCGCAGTGATGGGCGCTGGCAGGCCAGCAACGAGCTGCGCAACGAGCGCAGCTCGGCGCCCGCGGAACGGACTTGCGAGGTCCGGATGGGCAGGCTCGGACTGTGCCAGGGCGGCGGACGGCTCAGCTTGGCGAGCGCGCAGCCCGAGCGACAGGGGCGGCGTATCGACAGTGTCTCGGCGGTGCGGATGCGGAAGATGCGCGTGCATCTGGGGCCTGGCCAGATTGTGTCAAACACCACTAGGACGTCTGCCGGTAGTAGTCGAGGTTGATCTGCGTGTACTTCTGCCACTCCTCCGGCAACTGGTCCTCGGCGAAGCAGGCGTCCACGGGACACGCCTCGACGCAGGCGTCGCAGTCGATGCACTCCTCCGGATCGATGTACAGCTGCGGTGCGTCGTCGAACCCCGGTTCGTCCTGGGTGGGATGGATGCAGTCCACGGGACAGACCTCGACGCACGAGTGGTCCTTGGTCCCGATGCACGGCTCGGCGATCACATAGGCCATCTCTCACTCTCTCCTACTGGGGGACGGGCGCCGAACCACGGCTCGAGAAACGCAGCGGCATCCTCGGGACCGGTCGCGGTCAGGACCAGGACCGCCTCCTCGTTCGTGCCGATGCTCAACGTCATGAACGGACAGCACTCGTGCTCGGCGGCGATCAGTCGGGCAACATCGTCGCGGACACCGGGCAACGCGTGCAGCTCGATCCGAACGCCGCCCGGTATGCGGGTGCGGGCGATCAGGGCGCGGGCGAACAGCCGTCGCCACTCGCGCTCGCGCTCCTCGCCCCCGGCCGCGGTGAGTGAGCATCGGATCGGAGGCGGCGACTCGGTTGCGTTCACTCCGTGAAGTGTCATCCTTCAACCTGGCTTGAAGTCAAGCTCGCGCAGAGGATGGCCGACGAACCTCCAACCCTGACGATCGGCGAGCTCGCTCGTGAGGTCGGCATGCGCGCCTCGCGGATCCGGTACTACGAGTCGATCGGCGTGCTGCCGGCGCCAGAGCGGGTCTCCGGCATGCGGCGCTATTCGCCGGACATCGTGCGTCGCCTCGGAATCATCGATGTCGCCCAGCGCGTCGGCTTCAGCCTCGATGAGATACGCGAGCTGCTCGGGACCGAATCCGGCACCGCCCATCAGCAGCTGCGTCGCCTCGCCGCGCGCAAGCTGCCCGACATCGACGAGTTGATCCACCGGGCCACCGCCGTGCGGCGGTGGCTCGAGATGACCAGCGCCTGTGAGTGCGCCTCGCTCGATGTCTGCAGCCTGTTCGATGATCGGGTCCTGCGGCTCGACGCCGGGTCAGGCGGCGCGCCGACGTGGCGGCATGTGGTCCTCGAGCCGATACCGGGGGGCAGCCCCACCACCTGATCCGGGGGCAGGCCGGTCGGCCGTCGGGCCGGCCGCCGCACGATCGCGTCGAGGAACGTCCGGACCTCGCCGACCCGCTCCTTCAGCAGGTAACCGTCGGGGTAGCGCCGGCGCGCCCCGGTAGTCCCCCGGGACCGAGCTCGGGTTAGCCCTGCCTCACGCTCAGGCGCCGATTCCCTGCGCGACGGCGTTGTGGCTGGCATGCTGGTGCAGCGCCTGCTCGTGCTCGTGAATCGCGGGCTTGAGATCGAACACGACCTGCTTGACCGTGCCGGTGAACATGTACGGTGCCTTGTCCTCGTAGTCGAGGTCGACCACGAGCCCGTTGTCGCGGCTGATGTCCATTCCGGCGTAGGAGGTGAAACCGATCGGCACCGTCCGCGGCATCGTCCCCTCGCCGATCTGGCTGGTCGTCGGCCCAAAGCGTGACTGCGCCGCCGGTGCCCGGCGTGTTCTCGTCGGCCTCGAACAGCATCTTCACGGCGACCTGCACCCGTGGGCAGGGGCTCGCTCGACATCTGCTTGTAGGTCTCGACGCCGAGGAACGAGTAGGTGTGGTGGAGCTTTCGCTCGCCGTCGACCCAGAGGGCGAAGCCGCCGATGAAGTCGGCGTTGGCGACGATCACTCCTTCGGCGCCGCCGTCGGGAATCTCGAGCTCGGCCTCGATCGCGTACGAGCGGCCGGCCATGCCGCGGGACCATGCCCCGCTGCACGTTCTGGACGTCCCCATTGAACGTGAACCGCGTGATCGTCGGCAGCGGCGGGAGCAGGCCGAAGAAGATCGACAAGCTCCCGATCAGCGGCAGCACGCGGTTGCGCTCGGCCTCCTGCCAGCACAGCTCCTTCAGCTCGCGCAGCTTGTCGGGATGCTCGGAGGCGAGGTCGTTGGCCTGGGAGAAGTCGTCCGGCAGGTAGTACAGCTCCCAGGCGTCCTGCTCGGGGTCATACACGCCCGGCGCGAAGCGGCTTCATCGTCGCCGGCGAGAAGTCCCAAGGCGCTTTGTCCAGCCGGCGCACGCCCACCAGCCGTCCTTGTAGATCGCGCGCGCGCCGAGCGAACTCGAAGTACTGGACCGTGTGGCGGTCCTCGGCGTCCGGATCGCCGAGCGTGGGCACGAAGCTGGTGCCGTCCATCGGCTCCTGCTCGATCCCGTCGACGTGCGTCGGCTCGGGGATGCCGGCCGCTTCCAGGATCGTCGGGGCGATGTCGATGCAGTGCGTGAACTGGCTGCGCAGGTCGTCATCGGCGTCGATCCGGCGCGGCCAGGAGACGACCATCGGGTTGCGGGTTCCGCCGAGATGGCTGGACATCTGCTTGCCCCACTGGAAGGGCGTGTTCCCGGCGTGGGCCCAGGCGGCCGCGTACGTGCGGCGCGGTGTGATCGCCGCCGAGCGCCTCGATCCCGCCGTACTGGTCGATCAGCTTGAGTCTGCTGGTCGGCGTCGAGATCGACACCGTTGAGGAAGGTCATCTCGTTGAACGAGCCGGTGATCGTGCCCTCCATGCTGGCGCCGTTGTCGCCCCAGATGTAGACGATCAGCGTGTTCTCGAGATCGCCCATCGCCTCGATCGAGTCGAGCAGGCGGCCGATGTTCCAATCGGCGTTCTCCTGGAAGCCTGCGAACACCTCCATCTGCCGTGATGTACAGCTTCTTCTCCGTGTCGCGAGAGCGAGTCCCAGGCCGGGAACAGATCCGGCCGCTCGGTCAGCTCGGAGTCATGCGGGATGACTCCGAGCGTCTTCTGGCGCTCGAACATCTCGCTGCGGTACTCATCCCAGCCGCCGGTCGAACCTGCCCTTGTACCTGTCCGCCCATTCCCTGGCCACGTGGTGAGGCGCATGGGCGCAACCGGTCGAGTAGTACATGAACCAGGGCTTCTGCGCGTCCTGGGCGCGGACCGCGTGCAGCCACTGCACCGCCTGGTCGGTCAGGTCATCCGGGAAGTAGTACGGCTTGCCGTCCTTGCCCTGCGGGAACCCGCGGGCACGAGTTGTCCTGGGTGATGATCGGGTCGTACTGGCCCGCCGCGCCGCTCAGGAACCCCCAGCAGTGATCGAACCCCCACGACTGCGGCCAGTGGTCGAACGGCCCGGCCGGGCCCTGGACATTGTCCGGGGTCAGGTGCCACTTGCCGAACCCGCCGGTGACGTAGCCGTTCTCCTGCAGGATCCGCGGCAGCGCCGTGCAGCTGCGCGGGCGCGCAGCCGTGTAGCCGGGGAACGGCCCCGGATACTCGGCGATCGAGCCGAAGCCGACGCGGTGGTGGTTGCGGCCGGTCAGCAGCGCCGCCCGGGTCGGCGAGCACAGGGCGGTGACGTGGAAGCGGTTGTAGGTCACGCCCGCCTGCTGGACCCGTGTCATGTTCGGGGTGCGGATCGCGCCGCCGAATGTGTCCGGGCTGGCCGAAGCCGGCGTCGTCGATGAGGCAGATCAGCACGTTCGGCGCCCCGTCGGGCGCCGCCGGACCCGGGACGATCGTCCAGTCGGCCACAGACTGATCGACGTGCGCCCGGCGTCCCGCCGAACGCTCCGATCGGGGATCGGGAGCACCGTGCGATCGGGCTCGAACTTGCCCATCGCCTCGGCCAGGGATTCCTTGAGCGCGGCCACGCCCGACTTGTCGCTCTGCACGAGCGAGCGCAGCGGGCAGCCGCTGAGCGCCTGCTCGACACCGCAGCCGCTGCGTCGTCGTCGAACACCGCGATGATCCCCGCCGAGCCGGGCGGCAGGTTCTCGCCGATCTTGTCGTGGATCCGTCTCGGCGATGGTTCTCGACGAACTTGCCCGACCACGGCCGCCGGCCACCGCCCCGACGGCCACCGAGGCCAGCAGCGGCGGCGCGAACAGGCCGACGGCCGACCCCGACCCCGCCGCCCCACCCGGCGCCCTTGCGCCCGAGGTGATCCCCGGTCTGCCGGACCGACACCTCGCCGTCGATCGTCGTGGGTGACGAGGATGACGCCGTCGATCTCGACCTGCTTGTCCTTGACCTGCGCGACGAGTGTCTCGAAATCCGTCGCTCGCCGTGTTGATGTCCTGGTAGCCCGCGACGAGCACGGCAGTCTGCTCGTCTGACATGTCTCCATCTCGCTGTTCGGAGTCGGTGCTCCGAAGGTAGGCGATCTCGGAGGCCAGGACATCACGCAGATCGGGTGACGGAGCGGGCGGGCGCCCGCCTGGTCAGCCGCGCTCCGCGGGCAGACCGCGCGCGGCCCACTCGCTCCACGACCCCGGGTAGAGCCGCGCGCCGTCGATGCCCACCACGGCAGCCGCGAGCAGGAGCGTGCACGCGCTGACCCCGCTGCCGCAGTACGCGACCACGTCGCGCCCGTCGTCGACGCCGGCGGCGGCAAACGCGGCGCGGAGATCCGCCTCGGCGCGGAACCGGCCGTCGGGCGCCAGCAACGACGTGAAGGGCAGATTGAGTGCGCCGGGGATGTGTCCCGCCACCGGGTCGATCGGCTCGTGCTCGCCGCGAAAGCGATCGCCGGCCCGCGCGTCGAGCAGCCGCGGCCGGGCGCGGGAGCCTTCGCCGAGCAGATCCTCCGCCGTGGCGGTGCTCGCCGGGAGCGGCGGCCGGGCCGGAAACGGCAGTGCGCCCGGTTGCGCCGCCGGCGCCGGACCACGCTCGAGCTCGCCGCCGGCTTCCAGCCACGCCGACAGTCCGCCGTCGAGCACGCAGACCGCCGCATGGCCCACGGCGCGCAGCAGCCACCACAGCCGGGCCGCGCCACCGAGCGCGGCATCGTCGTAGGCGATCACGGAGGTGTTCGGGCCGATCCCGACCCGCGTGAGCGCCGCGGCGAACGCGGCCGGATCCGGAAGGGGATGGCGCCCGTCCGGGCCCGGTGCGCCGGCCAGATCCGCATCGACGTCGAGGAAGGTCGCCCCCGGGATGTGGCCTTCCTCATACAGGGCGCGGCCGGCGTCGGGCTGCCCGAGCCGCCAGCGACAGTCGACCACCCGCACGCCGGGGTTCGCGAGCCGTCCCCGCAGCCAGGTCGTGTCGACGAGGTGCTCCGCCATCCGCTGCGAACCTTCGCAGACGCGGCGCTCAGGGTCGCGTGCCGGGCGTGAGCAGTCCGCGGTCGAACGCCTCGGTCACCGCGGCGGCGCGGTCGTTGACGCCGAGCTTGGCGTAGATGTGCAGCAGGTGGGTCTTGACGGTCGCCTCGCTGATGAACAGCTTCGCCGCCGCCTGCCGGTTGGTCGCGCCGCGCGAGACCAGTTCCAGAACCTCGAACTCGCGCTGGCTGAGCGGCTCCTGGGCGGGAGCGCGGACCTGTCCGAGCAGTCGCGTCGCGACGGGCGGCGAGAGCACGGAGTCGCCACGCGCCGCGGCCCGCACGGCACGGAGTAACTCGGTGCGCGGAGCGTCCTTGAGGAGATAGCCGGTGGCGCCGGCCTCGATCGCCGGCAGGACGTCGTTGTCGGTGTCGTACCTGGTCAGCACGAGCACGCGCGCCGTCACGCCGAGCTCGGCCAGTTGCTTGATCGCGGTGACGCCGTCCATCTTCGGCATCCGGAGGTCCATCAGGATCACATCGGGAGCGAGCGCCCGCGCCCGTGCGACCGCCTCCGAGCCGTCGGCGGCCTCGGCGAGCACGTCGAAGTCACGAGCGCGCGAACGCCGTGCAGGCCCGACCAGCGCTCGGCGACGTCCCCGAGCGCCTCGGGCAGCCGCGCGGCCTCGAGCGGCTCGGGACGCATCGCCGCGACCGACCGGCGTGCCTCGATCAGGCTCTCGCGCGCGAGGCCGGCGGCGGCGTCGAGGTGTCGCCGGCGCTCGACGGCCTCGAGGCCGACGTGGTCGGCGGCTTGGAGCTGGGTGATGATCCCGGTCAGCCCCTGGGCCAGCGTGTCGTGGATCTCTCGCGCCATCCGCTGGCGCTCCTCGAGAACGCCGGCCTCGCGCGCCTGGACGAGCAGTTGCGAGTGCAGCTCGGCGTTCTCGCGCAGCGAGGCCTCGAGCTTGCCGTTGGCGGCGGTCAGCTCGGTGATCAGCTGCTCGCGGCGTTGCTTGTGGAGCTGGCTCTCGGAGGCCGCCCACGCGATCACCAGGGCGACGCCGAGGTTGATGGCGAAGATGACGGCGAACTGGAGCAGATCGCTCGCGCTGGTCCCCTGCACTCCGCCGTCCTGCGAGAGCGACGACAGGGCGGCGATCGCCGCCAGTCCGAGCAGCCGCCAGCGTCCGTGCAGAGCGCGGAACACCCACAGGTACCCCGTGAACGTGTAGAACCCGAACACGGGCGCGCGAATCACCAGCGCCGCGCCGAGGGCGACGAGGCCGGTGAAGAAGACCGTCATCCGTCCGCGCCGCTGGTACCACTCGGGATGCAGGGTTCCGAACCACAGCATCCACGCCGCCGTGGTGGCGGCCAGCGCGAGGTCGACCAGGGCCGCGCTCGTGAGCCCGCCGCGCACGCTGACGTCGAGAACGCTCGCGACCACGAGCAGCACGTAGGGGAGGGCGCCGAGCACCGGCATCTCGGCGTCCCCCCCGATCTCGAGCCATGGGCGCTCGATCCAACTCTCATTCAGCGGTCTCACTGATCCCAACGGAACAACCTCACGGCGGCGATGGTCAGCACCAGCGCGTAGGCGGCGAGCACCGCCAGGTGGGAGAGGTGTGGCCAGACGCCGCGCATCGAATCCTGAATCGCACCCACGGTAGCGCCCAGCGGCGTGAAATCGCTGACGTGGCGTAGCCATGGTGACATCGCGGCGCGAGGCACCCAGAGCCCGGCGAAGAACATCATCGGGAACGTGACGAGCGCGCCGATCGCGTTGGCACCGCGACCGCCGGGCGCGATCGCGGCCAGGAGCGCGCCCAGCGCCAGCGTGGCCACCGTGCCGAGCGCGAGCGCGACGGCGAAACCGGCTCCCTGAGCCGGCAGCCTGACCCCATACGCGATCCGCCCGACAGCGGCGATAAGGACCAGCGAGCACGCGTAGACGACGACGCTGATCGCCAGCTGCGCGGCCAGCAGCCGCAACGGACCAACCGGCGTGGTGGCCAGGCGTCGCAGGTAGCCCCGCTCGCGGTAGCCCGCGAGGACCGGCGGTAGCGCGCTGAGCGCGAGCACCGCCAGCGTGAACACCATCAGAACCGGCTCATAGGCGTTGATGAACGCCATCCCGCCGAGCTGGCGGGTGGGCTTGGCCGAGGTGAGACCGCCGAGCACGATCAGCAGCACGACCGGGAACAGCACGCCCCAGAAGACGGCCAGTGGCTCACGCAGGAACAGCCTCGCCTCGCTGAGCGCGAGCTGGGCCAGTGGCGAGGACCGCCGTCGGGCAGCGACGGGTTGGGCTCGCGTCTGCACCAACATCACTCACGCCCCCTGCCCGGTGAGGGCGACGAACGCGTCCTCGAGACTCGACTGCTGGACGCGCAGACGCTCGGCGGCGACACCGTGGAGGGCCAGGACAGCGCTGACCGCGCCGAGCACGTTGCCCGTGCCCGCGACGACGAACTCCTCGCCGCGACGGCGCAGGCTGCTCACCTCGGGCAGCACGCGAAGCAGCCGCTCGTCGAACGGGACCGCGAGCCGGAAGCTGATCCGCTGCTCATCGGCCACGCTGTCGGCCAGCGCCGCGGGCGTGTCGATGGCCACGATGCGGCCGGCATCGAACAGCGCCACGCGATCGCAGAGCCGTTCGGCCTCCTCCATGAAGTGGGTCACGAGCAGGATCGTCACCCCCTGCTCGCGGACATCCTCGATCAGGGCCCATGTATCGCGCCGGGCCTGCGGATCCAGACCCGTGGTCAGCTCGTCGAGCACGGCGACACGCGGCCGGCCGATCAGCGCCAGCGCGATCGAAAGGCGCTGTTTCTGCCCTCCGGACAGATTCCGGTAGCGCGTCCCGCGCTTGTCCTGCAGGCCGAGCAGCTCGAGCAGAGCCGCCGCGTCGGCCGGTTGGCGGTAGAACGAGCTGAACAGCTCCATGGCCTCGCCGACCTTCAGCTTGTCCGGCAGCGCGCTCTCCTGCAGCTGGACGCCGACCACCTCGCGCACCGCCTCGCGGTCGCGCTGTGGGTCGCGGCCCAGCACGCTGACGCGGCCGCCGTCGGCCGCGCGCAACCCGTCGATGATCTCGACGGTCGTCGACTTTCCCGCGCCGTTGGGCCCGAGGATCCCGAACACCTCGCCTTCGTCGACCGCGAATGAGACGCCGTCGACGGCGACCGTGGGGCCGTATTGCTTTCTCAGATCCTCCACCTCGATGACTGCCACGGGGCTCCCCCTGTCGGGTCCGGGACGCCGGCCGGCGCCCGATACGAGACTCCCACCGCGATTGCAGACGCACATCGACGGACCGGCTGGATCGGGGCGCCCGACCGGTTGGCTCCCGGCATCAACCGAACGGTGGATCCCCGTCCGCGTCGCGATGAGCGATTCCGCGGCGAGGCCGGCGTATGTGGGCGTTTCCGAGGACGACCGGCCCGCTGCACCGGATTCCAAGCGTGCATATGTCGCCAAACCGGCGCCGCGAAATGGACTTTGCGCCTAAGCGCCTGACCGGCGCTTACCTGCCCAAGGACCATCGGCACGGGTGCAGTTTGTCGAGATAAGTCGTGATGGCGGGGCTTCGCCACCTGCGGGGGGATGAAATCGGCGTTGCAGCTCTGGTGTCGTGCTCGGTGGTGGTTGAGGTTTCGGAGTGCCGTGCGTCGACGCCGACTTTTGCTTGGTGCCTGTGAGCCTGTAGATAAGTCTGGCGTGGGAGCCTTGGCCGGAACCCCGGACTGTTGCCTTGAGCACGCGCTACAGCATCGCTTGATAACGCGGGGCTCCTGCGGGCGGCGATCGTTGTTGATGTGACCGAAGGAGGACCTCAGATGGAACGGATCGTTGAGCGCCCGGGCGCGCTCGATGTGCACAAGGCGACCGTGATGGCGTGCGTACGGGTGTGGCAGGAGCGCGAGCTGACCGAGCACGTCGCGGAGTTCGCGACGACGGTGCACGGCTTGCTGGCGCTGCGCGATTGGTTGGAGGCGCTCGGCGTCACGCAGGTCGCGATGGAAGCGACCGGCGTGTACTGGCGGCCCGTCTGGGCGATCCTGGAGGATCGCTTCGAGCTGCTGCTCGTCAACGCGAGACACGTCAAGGCGGTCCCCGGCCGCAAGACCGACGTCAAGGACGCGCAGTGGCTCTGCCAGCTGCTGGAAGCTGGGTTGTTGAAGGCGAGCTTCGTGCCGCCGAAGCCGATCCGCACGCTCCGCAACCTCACGCGGTATCGCAAGACGCAGGTCAACGACCGCTCGCGCGAGACCGCGAGGCTGCACAAGATCCTCGAGGACACAGGGATCAAGCTCGGCTGCGTCGCGAGCGACATCATGGGCAAGTCCGGACGGGACATGCTCGATGCGCTGGTGGCCGGCACGACCGACCCCACGGTGCTTGCGGATCTCGCCCGCGGGCAGTTGCGCAAGAAGATCCCCGCGCTCCTCGAAGCGCTCGAGGGGCGCTTCGAGGACGAGCACGCAATAATCGTCGGGCAGATCCTCGCGCACATCGACTTCCTGGATGAGGCGATCGGTCGACTGTCGGAGGAGATCGAGGAGCGAATCCGCCCTTTCGCCCGCCAGCGTGACCTACTGATGACGATCCCCGGCGTCAAGCAACGCACCGCCGAGGTGCTGATCGCCGAGATCGGCGTCGACATGAGCGCCTTCCCGACCCCGAAACATCTCGCTTCGTGGGCGAAGGTGTGCCCCGGCAACGACGAATCCGCCGGCAAACGCCGCTCAGGAAAGACCGGCAAGGGCAACAAGTGGCTCAGGTCGGGCCTGACCGAGGCCGCGAACGCCGCGACCAGAACCAAGAACTCCTATCTCGCGGCCCAATACCAGCGGCTACGCGGCCGCCGCGGGCACTCCAAAGCCGTCACCGCCGTCGGACACTCGATCCTGACCGCCGCCTGGCACATGCTCCAGACCGGCGAGCTATACAACGACCTCGGCGGCGACTACTTCACCCGCCAGAACCCCGACCGCCAGACCACGCGCCTCGTCCGGCAACTCCAAGCGCTCGGTCACAACGTCACGCTCGAACCCCGAGACCTCGCCGCCTGACGGAGATTTCGCTACAGCACCGCCCTCCTCTGGATGGGGCCCAGTCGACCCGGGCCACACCGGACCGCCCTCCTCGGACAGGGGCCCGGTTGGCCCGGGCCTCACGGGAGCCGCCCTCCTTCCCCAGCACAGGCCGAGACGCTGAGCGCCTCAGCGTCTCACGACGCTCACCTGCCCCGAGGACAGCCGGATCGGGTCACTCCGACGAGCCGGCGACGAGCGTGGGGTCAGCCGCCGAGCGCTGGTCCTGGGCGTTGATCATCGCGCCCGGCGGCGCCGGCACAGGGCCGGCGAGCAGGGGGTCGTCGGTCTCCTCCATCCAGCGCACGAGCCGCGCCCGGAGGTCGGCGAGGATGGCGGCGTACTCCGGGTGATCGATCAGGTTGCGGCCCTCGCCGGGGTTGAAGAACAGATCATGCAGGGCTTCACGGCTCACCGGACGCTCCGCCCACCCGCGGGCCAGGTAGGCGTCCTTGCTCGGGCTGTCGTCGCAGTTGGGCAGGACCGGGTAGGCGTAGTCGTCGAACCTGCGGATGTACTTGTAGCGATCGGTGCGGATCGCGCGTTGCGGCTCGTACGCCGCGTGGTAGGTGAGCTCGGAGAAGACCTCCGCGCGGATCCCCGGCTCCTCCACTCCGGCCGCCAGGGGAACGAGCGATCGACCGACGAGCCACGGCGGGGGGTCGATGTCGGCCAGCTCGCAGACGGTCGGGAACACGTCGATGTGGGACACGAGCTCGTCGAGGGCGCGGCCGCCGGTGAACCCCGGGCCGCGCAGGATCAGCATCACGCCGATCCCGCGATCGAGCAGGCTGGCCTTGGCGGTGGGGAACGCGAGGCCGTGATCGGTCGTGCAGATGACCAGCGTGCGCTGGTCGAGCCCGTTCTCGTGCAGTGCGTTCAGGACCGACCCGACGCCGTGGTCGAGTGAGCGCGCACTGGCCTTGTAGGCGGCGACGTCCTCGCGGATCTCCGGCGTGTCGGGGAGGAAGGGCGGCGGCAGCGAATACACCCGGTCGCGCACCGAGCTCGGCGCGAAGAAGCTCCGGTGGGTCTCGAAGAACCCCACCGACATGAAGAACGGCTCGGGGATCCCGCCTTTCAGCGCCTCGATCGCCGCGGGACCGACCGAGTGCACGCGCGTGTCCTCGATCTGGTGGACAACGTCGTAGCCGAGCATGTCCGGGTCGACGGAGATGTGCTGCTCGCCGATCAGCTCGGTGTGGTACCCCGCCGCTCGCAGCACCCGAACGAGCTGGTGGTCGTAGTCGTAGAGCGCGAAACCGCGGTGGGCCAGGCCCATCATGCCGTTGGTGTGGCAGTACTCACCGGTGAGCAGCGCTGCTCGGCTGCCCGAGCAGGACGGCGCGGCGCAGAACGCGTTGCGGAACATGACCCCCTGGTCGGCCAGCCACTGGATGTTCGGGGTCGGGATCGCGTGTCCGTAGGGCTGGACGTAGCGGCCCGTGTCGTGCGAATGGAGGTAGAGGATGTTGCAGGGCACCGGAGTGAGCGTAGACGCCTTCAGTCGCTGTCAGACGCGACCGGACTGCGCCCGGCATCGCGGTCGCCGAGATCGCGGTGGTAGGCCGTGACCCAGTCCTCGCTGAGCTGGTCGGCCTGGCGGTGCATCGGCTCGGGCGCCTCCCATCCCGACGGTGCTGCGACGCCGAGATGGGCGAGCACCGTCTCGACGGTGCCGTTGCGGTCCGGCTCGAGGTCGTCCTCGTAGACGACCGTGACCGGATCCAGCCCGTGACGTGCGAAGTAGGCACCCCACGACTCGTCCTCCGCGGTCAGCGAGCGGACCAGATGCTCGATGCCGGCGAAGCTGTAGCGCAGGCTCGTCGCTGAGTGCTCCTGGCGCGGGTGCGCGAGACGCCAGTTGCGCGTCTGCAGGGCCCGCCACAGGCTCACGGCCTGGCGCACCTTGTCGCGCCGAGTCATCCACACGTAGCGTGGGTCGCGCAACAGCATCGTCAGCAGCTCGTGCAGATCCAGGCCGGCGTACTCGGGAAGGTCCCCGGCGAGCGCCCGCAGATCCGGCAGGTGGCGCCACATCAGCTTGGCGGCGAACACGCCGTTGTCGGTGCTCCCGAGCCGGAAGGTCCGCTCCAGGTGCTCGCCGGTAGCTTTCGAGTCCGCGCAGCGAGGAGTACTCGGGCGCGCGGGGCGGCGTGGCGTCGTCTCTGATTCCCGCCCCGGTACGCGGCAGCCCGGCCAGGTAGTCGCCCGGGTGAGGAGGCAGACCCGTCGCGTACCGCGCCTCGAAGTACTCCTCGGGGCGACCCGCGACGCCGGTGCTCTTGAGCAGCTCGCACAGCAGGGTGCTCCCGCAGCGCGGCGTCGCACACACGACATACGACCGCACGCCGTCGAACGAGCTCATGGCTCAGCGCACCTGGGAGCCGACCGGGAGCGTCAGCGCCTCGGTGACCACCCGGTGATAGTCGGGCAGATCGAGCAGGAAGCAGTCGTGACCCCACGGTGAGCTGATCTCGACGTGATCGACGTCGACGCCGGCTTCCGCCGAGCACGTCGACGATGTGGCGCGAGTGCTCGCTGACCCGAAGCGCCAGTCGCTGTCGAAGGAGATCGCTAGGAAGCGGGTGCTCACCCGAGCCGAGATCGAGGCGCGGCTCGGCGCGAACGGCTCGAAGTAGTCCATCAGCGCGCGTCAGGTACAGGTAGCTGAGCGCGTCGAAGCGCTCGAGGAAGCTGTCGCCCTGGTGGTCGAGGTAGTGCTCGACCTCGAAGTCGCTCGACAGCGTCATCGGCGCGCCGGCCGTCGCTGCGCGCGCCGGCGGCCGAACTTGCGGCTGCATCGACTCGCTCGGACAGGTAGGTGATGTGCGCCGAGCATGCGCGCGACGCGACAGCCCGACGGTCGGGTCGGCGCCGGTGCCGTCGAGGTAGTCGCCGCCCTGGAAGTCGGGGTCGCTCATGATCGCGGCGCGGGCGACCGCCGAGAAGCGCGATGTTCTGGGCGTTCAGCCGCGCGCTGGCGCAGACGAGCACGGCGCGCTCGACCTCGCTCGGGATGGTCGAGCGCCCACTGCAGCGCCTGCATGCCGCCGAGCGAGCCGCCGATCGCGCGCGTGCAGGCGCTGGATGCCGAGATGCGCGAGCAGCGCCCGGTGCACGGTGACGAGGTCGCGCGACGCTGAGCAGCGGGAAGCGCAGGCCGTACGGCGCGGCCGGTGCGCGGGTCGACGCACGACGGCCCGGTCGTGCCGCGGCAGCCGCCGAGCAGGTTCGGCGCAGACGACGAAGAAGCGGTCGGTGTCGAGCGGGCGGCCCGGGCCGATGATCGTGTCCCACCAGCCGCGCCGGGCGGGGTCGCCGTGGTGGCCGGCGGCGTGGGCGTCGCCGGTGAGCGCGTGGCAGACGAACACCGCGTTGCCCGCGCTCGGCGTCGAGCGTCCCGTAGGTCTCGTAGGCGACCTCGACCGGCGCGAGCGTCGCGCCGGACTCGCAGCTCCAGCGGGTCGGCCTCGTCGAACAGGACGACCCGCTGCGTCTGCACGCGGCCGACGCCGCCCGCGCTCATGCCGATGATCAGCGACCGCGTCGCGGCGAGCGCCTGGTCGAGGTCCTCGATGATGTCGTCGATGTGCTCGATGCCGACCGACAGCCGCACGGTCTCCTGGGTGACGCCGGCCGCCGCGAGCTCCTCCTCGTTGAGCTGGGAGTGGGTCGTCGAGGCGTTGTGGATCGCCAGCGACTTGGCATCGCCGATGTTCGCCAGGTGGCTGAACAGCTTGAGGTTCTCGATGAACGCCCTTGCCGGCCTCGGCGCCGCCCTGGACGCCGAACGTGACGAGCGCCCCATAGCCGCCGCGCAGGACACGGTCGGCGACCTCGTGATACGGGCTCGACTCGAGCCCCGGGTAGTACACCCACGCGACTCGGCGTCGTGCTCTGCAGATGCTCGGCGACGGCGAGCGCGTTGGCGTTGTGACGCTCCATCCGCAGCGGCAGCGTCTCGATCCCCTGCAGGAACAGGAAGGCGTTGAACGGCGACAGCGCCGCGCCGGTGTTGCGCAGCAGCACCGTGCGCGCGCGCCCGATGTACGCGGCCGGGCCGAGGGCGTCGCTCCACACGACGCCGTGGTAGGAGGGGTCGGGCTGTGGTGAGCCCGGGGAAGCGCTCGGCGTGGGCGGGCCAGTCGAAGCTGCCGGCGTCGACGATCGCGCCGCCGATCGAGGTGCCGTGGCCGCCGATGAACTTGGTCAGCGAGTGCACGGCGACGTCGGCGCCCTGCTCGAACACGCGCGCGCCGATCGGCGTCGGGACGGTGTTGTCGAGGATCAGCGGCAGCCCGCGGCGTGCGCCGCCTCGGCCCACGCCGGGACGTCGAGCACGTTGAGCTGCGGGTTGCCGATCGTCTCGCCGAAGACGAGCCGGGTCCGCTCGTCGGCGAGCCGGGCGACCGCGCTCGGGGTCGTCCGCGTCGGCCCAGCGCACCTCGATCCCGTACTGCGGGCAGCGTGTGCGCGAACAGGTTGTAGGTGCCGCCGTAGAGCTGGGAGACCGAGATGATGTTGTCGCCCGCCCGCGTGACGTTGAGCACCGAATAGGTCACAGCCGCCTGGCCGGACGCGGTCACCAGCCCGCCGATGCCGCCCTCGAGCGCCGCCAGACGCTCCTCGAGCACGCCCCAGGTCGGGTTCATGATGCGCGAGTAGATGTTGCCGGGCACCGCGAGCGCGAACAGGTCCGCCGCGTGCTGGGTGTCGTCGAAGACGTACGACGTCGTCTGGTAGATCGGAACCGCGCGCGCGTTCGTGGCGCGGTCGGGCTGCCTGGCCGCCGTGCAGCGCCATGGTCTCGGGTCGCAATTGCTCGCTCATGGGCCTTCCTCGGTGGTAAACGGGGAGATCGACCCTACTAAATACACAAACTCGACTGCCTTTATGGCTTTTTATGGCGCGGCGGAACGTGGGCCGCCGATCTGACCTCGAAGCTGCTGGGCGGCCGGTGGGAACTTCTGCAGGTTCACAGTCACGCCACACGGCGGCGAGCGCCCCGTGCTCCACTATCGGGCATGCCCACTCCTGACTGCCGCGCCGCCGAGGATCCATCCGTCATCTGCGGCTGCCCGCGATGCGAGCACACCCGTGCCGCCGAGCGTCATGAGAGCGCCGCACGGCGCCTGCGGGCGTCCGGCGAGGATCGCCGCGCCCGGCTCGAGGCCCTGCGGGCCGCCGCGGCCCGTGTCGCCTCGGGGCGCGCGGCTCGCGAGTTCGTGGCCACGACGTGACGCCGGCGCGGCGGCTCAGTGCAGCGGGGCGACGTGCATCGCGCTCCAGCACGCCGGGCCACCGTGGCACGCCTCCATCGCATGCAGCGCGTTGTGGAGGACCACGCGCTCCTGTGCCGTGAGGGTCCCCGCGAGGTTGTTCAGCTCGAACGGGTCGACCCGGAGGTCGTAGAACTCGCGCTCGCCGCTGTTGTATTCGACGTACAGGTAGCGGTGGGTGCGCATCGCCTCATACGATCTCGGATCGCCGGCCGCGGGCTGCTGATAGTCGGGATCCGAGCCGGATCGGTCCGGGCCGTGGTGCTCGACCAGGATCGCGTTGCGCCAGTCGGCGGGTCTGCTGCCGCCGATCAGCGGCAGGAGGCTGCGGCCGTCGCCGGGCAGCGATGTGCCGCCGATCGCGCTGAACGTCTTGGCGAGGTCGATGTTCTCCGCCATTGCGGTGCTCGTGGTGCCCGCGGCGACATCGGGGCCGACGACCACGAGCGGTACGTGGATGTCGGTGTCGAAGGCGGTCATCTTCCCCGGCATCAGCCGGTACTCACCCGTGTGCAGGCCGTTGTCGGAGCTGAACACCACGTAGGTGTTCGCGGCCACGTGGTCGGCCGCCAGCGCCTGTTCGACTCGGCCGATCAGGCGGTCCACCGCCTGCACCGCCCGCACGCGCTGCCCGAAGGCGGAGTCGATCTGGCCGATCTGCGCCGCTGACAGCGGGTGGTGGATGGCCAGCCATCGAGGGGCGTGGGCCGGCAGCACATCGAAGCTCGGAGGGCGCGGCGCTGCCAACCCGGGGAACGCGGCGGCATCGCGGGGCGCGGGCGTGTATGGCGCGTGTGGCGCGAACGTGGCCAGCTCGAGGAAGAACGGGCGGCCGGCTCGGGCCGAGCGATCGATGAAATCGACGCCCTTGCCCGCTATCACGTCGGTCAGGTAGTCCGAGGGCTGATTGCCGTAGCCGTGCAGCGTCCCGTTCTCGTTCAGCGTGTAGTTGAACTCGGGGTAGCCGAAGCCCGCGACGTCCCACTCGCTCCAGCCCGGAGGGACGTAGGTCGGGGAGACGACGGCGGGAGCACCGTCGCCGACCGACCCCGGGACCGACAGGTAGCCGTTCAGGTACTTGCCCATCATCGCCGTGGCGTAGCCCGCCTGCCGGAGCGCGACCGCGAACGTGTGCCGCTCCTCGCCGCGCGTGTGAAAGGCGTTGAACCCGCCGTCTGGACCGAAGTTGCTGAACACGTGGGTGTCGTGCGGCAGATCCCCGGTGAAGATCGACGAGCGCGAGGGACAGCAGAGCGAGTCCGAGACGAAGTAGTCCCTGAGCGTCAGGCCGTCCCGTTCCATCGCCTGCACCCGGGGCATGTAGCGCAGCAGGTTCATCGAGAGATCGTCGGTGAGGACGAACACGATGTTCGGCCGGTGGCCGGCGAGCGCCCGCGGCGCCGCCCGCTGGGCGGCGGCGGGAGAGCCGGGCGCGCCGGCGCCGGCGCCGATCACCAGGAACGCACCGGCCGCGGCGAGGATCGCCAGCAGGACGCGGGGGCGTGTGAGCGGCAGCGGGCGCAGACCAGCCACCCGAGGACGATCCGGTCGGGCCATGCCCCCCAGGGTAGGCGCTCGCGCTGCCGGCGTCCGCGCCGCGGTCAGGGCCGGCACGGCGGGGAAACCCGTTCGCTTGACCTGTGGGGACCGCAGAGATACTTTGCGTACGAGTACGCAAATCCCCGCTGGGAGGTTAGTCATGTCGATCGAGGCTCCAACTCTGTATCCGACGATCCGCTACCGGGACGCCCCCGCGGCGATCGAGTTCCTGAAGGCCGCGTTCGGCTTCGAGGAGCACGTCGTCTACCCCGGTGAGGACGGCACCATCGCCCATGCGCAGCTGAGCTTCGGGCCGAGCATCCTGATGCTCGGCTCCGACCGCGAGGACACCCACGGCCGGCGGGCGGGCCAGGGCTCGATGTACGTCGCGATCGAGGACCCCAACGCCCACTGCGCGCGCGCCCAGGCGGCCGGGGCCGAGATCATCGTTGAACCGCACGACACCGACTACGGCTCGCGGGACTACGCCGCCCGCGACCCGGAGGGGAACGTGTGGAATTTCGGCACTTACCGCCCCGGCCTCGAGGCGGGGTGAGCGGCCGTCCCGGCCGGCCACCGCGGCTCTCACGCGCGGCCATCGTCTCCGCCGCCGGCGACGTGGTCGCGCGTGACGGCATCGAGGCCCTCACCATGCGCCGCGTCGCCGACGAGCTCGACAGCTCGCCCATGTCGATCTACCGGCACGTGCGTGACAAGGACGAGCTGCTCGTCTTGCTGCTCGACCGCCTCGCGGCCGAGCTCCCCCCACCCGTGCTGCCCGGAGAGCCGCGGGCCCGGCTGCACGCAGCGTGCCGGACGATGCGGGACGGCCTCGCGGAGCACCAGTGGATCGTCGATGTCCTCGCGGGCGGCGACCTGATCGCGCCCTCGATCCTGTGGCTGATGGAGGAGATTCTGGCCGGATTCATCGCCTGCGGCCTGACCCCGGTCGCCGCGACGCGTGCCTACCGCGCCGTGTGGCAGTTCACCGTCGGCGAGCTGATGATCCGGCGGGGACTCGACCAGGTGGCGACGCTGGGGCGAGCGCCGTTCGTGGTCGAGGTGCTCACGCACGTCGATCCGGAGGAGCTTCCGACGCTCGCAGCGGTGGCGCCGCTATGGGCCTCCGCCCGCGCCGAGGACAGCTACGACGCCGGTCTGCGCGCGATCCTCGCCGGGCTGCTGGCGGACCCGGCCTCTGGTTGAGCCGCGGGCTCAGACCGCGTGCAGGGCATCCGCGAACGGTTGCAGGCTCCAGCCGTTCGGCGATCCGACGGCGTCACGCATCTGTTCCCAGCCCTCGCCGTGGCGATCGAGGTGGCGGTGCTCGAGCTCGACACGGGTCCGCTCGGGACCCTCAGCGGTGAAGCGCACCTCGACCTCGCTGGTCTTCGCCGGGTCCGCCTCGATCTGCCATCGTGGATTGATGTCCCAGCTGAACACGACGCGGCCCGGCGGGTCGTAGGCGAGCACCCGCGCCCAGCGTGACTCGCTGCCGTCGACGCCGCGGTCGTAGATGTGGCCGCCCACGCGGGGCTCGAACACCATCTCGGCCAGCTCTGCCTCGAGGATGTGGTTCTCGGGCGGCCACCAGGTCCCGATCCCATCCGTGAACATCGTGAATGCGCGGTCGATCGGCGCCTCGACGGTGATCGACGTCCGCACCGACGTGTCGGCTGCCTGGGTGCTCATGTGACCTCCTCTGCTGTTGCTCGTGGGAACCTCACCTGGGACGCTCCCGCCGGTGAGGGCGGGGCGCTCCCGCGGGGGCGCTCCCGCCGGTAAGCCATAACTAACGGTAAGCCTATGCTTACCCGGGGCACCATGTCAAGCGACTCCGTCGCGGCCGCCCGGCCGCGGCCTGAGGCAGGGGGGCTCTCGGCCGCGTTAGGCGCGCGTGAGCGCGCGCCGCACGACGCCCGGATGTCGGCCGACCTTGGGCCCGAGCACAAGGGCCAGCACGGTGAGGGCCAGCCACGGGCGAAGGTGTGGCCTGATCCTGGTGATCAGCCCGTCGGACAGCTCGAGCACCATGGCGTCGCCCAGCCTCAGCGGCCCGATCTTGCCCTCGCCGACGATGACCCGGACGGACCCTTCGCCCAGCTCCTGGTGCCAGCGAAGCCCGGTCATTCCCCCGTACACCGCGCTCAACAGGATCCGCAGGTCGTCCTTGCCTCGGAACACCATCCGCCCGGAGATCGGCGAGACCAGCTCCACGTCGGCCGCGAGCGTCGCCATCAGGCCGTCGATGTCATTCGCCTCGGAGGCGCGTCGGTAGCGGAGCACGATGTCGTCCACGCGCAAAGCGTGACACAGCGCCAGCCGCCGTGCGAGCGGTCCGGCTACGCCTGCAGCGGACCGAACGGTCTCGCGGGAGACTACGGATCGCAGTCCGCAGAACTCTCAGATTCGGCCCGCGCACAGGCGGTCTACCATCGCGGAGATCATGCCCGGAACCGTCCGAGACCTTCCCCGAGACGTCGTGATCGGCACGCGCGGGCCGCTGCGCGATTTCGCGGTCACCCTGTCGGATGGACGCCGCGTGACCGGCGACGGCAGTCGTGGCGAGTGGTCGGTGTCCGTATACGCGCCGGCCGCCGGACGGCCGTTGCTCGGACGCGGCGTCGGCCCGACGCGACTGCACGCGCTCGAGTGCGCGGGCCTCTCCGGCGATGACGCCGGCGAGGTGCTCGGCCGGGCCGGCATCTGAGCCCGCCCACGACGGCCCGGCAGTTGGCCCCCGGCGCTTTGAGGTCAGGACCGGCCACCGTCCGCGTGGCCCACATCCTCGGGGTCGGTCACGTGCCCTAGTTCCCGTGCCGAGCTGGCACGCTGGGACGAATTCGATCATGCTGCACTTATGGGGAACGTAATCCTCTTCTCGCTCACCGCGATGTTCAACCCGGTGCTGGTCGGCGCGACGACGGTGATGCTGCTGCTCCCGAGTCCCAGGAAGCTGATGCTCGGCTATCTCCTCGGTGCCTGGATGACGAGCCTCACGCTCGGTTTGATCATCGTGTTCGCGGCCTCGGACTCGGGCGCGGTGAGCACGACACAGAACACCATCGCTCCGGCTGTCGATCTCGCGCTCGGGGCAATTCTGCTCATCATCTCGTGGGCGCTCGCCACTGGCTGGAACGATCGCCGCAAGCAGCGGCAGGCGGCCAAGAAGGCCCCCAAGGAGGACAAGGGACCGCCACGCTGGCAGCGAGAGCTCAGCAAGGGCGATCCGAAGATCACGTTCGCCGTCGGCGCCCTCCTGACCCTTCCCGGCGGCTCCTACATCGCAGCGATGGACAACATCGTCAAGATGAAGGTGAGCAGCATCGACGAGGTGCTGCTGGTGATCATGGTCAACCTGATCATGCTGCTGCCGCTCGAGCTGCCGCTGATCTCCTTCACCGTGGCGCCCGATTGGACGCCCACCGCGATCGACCGCACCAAGCGCTGGTTCGCGCGCAACGGACGAAAGATCGCGGTCTACGGGACCGCGATCCTCGGTGCGCTGCTCGTGATCCGCGGCATCATCGAGCTGCTCAGCGCGTAGACGCCGGCGTCGGCTGGCCGGGATCGCTCGGCGGTTCATCGGGAACCGGGGCCTGGTGGGGGTCGGTCGCGAGCAGCTTGGCGCTCATCTTGATCGTCTTGACCGCACCGGTCGCTCCGGCCTGGAGCGTGGCGCCCAGCGACACGACGATGATGCCGGGGATGAACAGAGTCTTCGAGCCGAGCATCAGGATGCCGATCCGGCTGAGCACGTAGGGCGGCGTGCAGACGACTGCGCCGAGCGCCCCGCCGACGGCGCCGGCCGCGAGCTTGTCCCGTCTGGAGCCGGTGGGCTTGGCTCCGATCAACCTGGAGGGGATCGCGACGTAGGAGATCATCATGATCGCGAGCACGATGCTCATCGAGATCCCGAACCACGGCCGGCCCCAGCGGGTCACGACCATCGTCGCGAACCACAGCAGCGTGCCCACGACAGCACCCGAGCCGAGGATCACGCCGAGGTGGTTGCGGGCCTCCTCAACCGCGGGCCGGACCTTGGGGACGACCTTCGGAATGCCGGGTTGAACGATCGCGAATCCGAACACGGCGTTGAGGAAGAAGCTCGCCGCGGTGATCCCCGCGATGACGATCAGGATCGGGAGCAGGATCGGGCCGCGCAGCACGTGGAAGGTCTTGCCGTGGAGCACGTGCACCTTGAGGTCGTAGGTGACGAGCCAGATCCACATCGCCGGCAGGACCTGAATCAGGGTCAGGCGCCAGTTCGAGAACAGCAGCTTGAGACCCGTGAACAACATCGCGAACCCACCCACGACGAAGGCCAGCGGAGCCAGCCACCGGTGTGACCGGCTGAGTCGCAGGACCGTGTCCTCGACCATCTTCTCGTCGCCCTCGCGGACGGCGCGAACGTACCGGCGCAGTCGCGCCGACAGGGTGCCGTCAGCCTCCGGCGCGGCCGGCTCTTGGGGCGCGACCGGCGCGCCGTTCGGGGGCTCAGCCGGTGCCGCTACCGACTCGCTGCGATCGCTCTCCGTGCTCACGACCCATCAGACTACGCACCCGGGGGTGGCTGGGGCGGCTGGGGTGGCTGGGGCGGCTGGGGATCGAGTGGTCCGATCGCGACCGCGGCTCGTTGGGCGTCGTCGTTGAGACGGACGGAGTAGATCGAGGGGGCGCCGAGCAGCCGGGCGACGATCGTCGCCTCGGCGACGGCGACGAGGATCGGCACGATCAGGTTGTCGGCGGTGTGGGTGAGCTCGAGCAGGATCACGACCGCCGCCAGTGGGCCCTGCATCGAGGCAGCGAGGACGGCCGCCCCGCCGATGATCGCGAAGCTGCCGGGCGCGGTGCCGGGCCAGATCGCCGTCCAGGCGTGTCCGAGCAGGTCTCCGAACAGCACGCCGACGGCCAGCGTGGGGGTGAACAGCCCGCCGGGTGCGCCGCTGCCCAGGCACGCGGCGGTGGCCAACGGCTTGAGCACGAGCAGCGCCGCGAGCAACCCGACCGCGAGCTGGTTGGTCAGCGCCTGCTCGACGAGGTCCTTGCCGTTGCCGAGCACCTGCGGGTAGGCGATCGACGCGACACCGAGCGCGGTGAAGATGACGATCGGCGCCGCCACCCGGCCGCGGCGACCGGGCTTGCGCAGGTTCGCGGCCGCGACGGCGCGCACCCACGCGACGGCGGCCAGGCCGGCGATCGGCCCGATGATCGCGGCCCACACGAGCTGTGACGCGGTCAGGCTGAAGGCCGGGACCTGGTACGACGCACGGTCCGGGAGGGCCACCCAGGCCACCGCCGTCGCGATCGCGCTCATCGCCACCGCCGGCAGGACAACCGGCAGGCTCAAGGTGCCGAGTAGCACCTCGACGGCGAAGAGAGCTCCGCCCAGCGGCACGTTGTACACGGCCGCCATGCCCGCTCCGGCGCCACACGCGATCAGCATGCGGCGCTGCCACGGCGGCAACTTGGCCCAATCGGCGAGGACGTTGGCCACGGCCGCGCCGGTCAGTTGGGGAGCTCCCTCGCGTCCGAGGGACGCGCCCATCCCCACGATCACGATCGAGAGCACGCCGCGGGCCTGGCTCTTCCAGAAGGAGAGGCGGCCACCCCCCAGCCACAGCGCCTCGGAGATGTCCCCCGCGCCCGCGCCCCGGACCCGCCGGATCAGCAACCCGCCGACGCCGGCGACCGCGCCCGCCGCCAGCAGCACGACCACGTGGCGGGCGGCGCTCGCGCTCATCACCGCGTCGAGGAAGCTGCCCGAGCGGTAGTCCCACGACAGGTGCTGAACGGCCTCCCACAGCAGGGTGAGGACGGCCCCACCCAGCCCCGCGGCAACGCCGATCGCCACCACCAGGACCCAGAAGCTCGGGCTGTAGCCGGCGACGATGCCGCGTCCGGGCACGTTGGGCTGGTGCGAGAAATGCCGCCCCGTGCTCACGGCGCGGTCTCATAGGCCCACGGCAGCGGCGACTGCTTGACGCGGGTCGGCGACAGCTCCACCACGAAGCTGTAGCGATCCCCCCGCACCAGGCTCTGGCGCCATTCGACCGGCGCCCCGCGGCTGGAGACGAGCCGCTCGATCGCAAAAGCGGCAACGTCGGAGGAGATCGTCAACGCCCGCCGCTCCGCTCCGGTCGGGATCACCGGCCGGATGCGCTCGACGCCCTCGTCGATCCTGACGTCACACAGGCGGGCGAGCTCGTCGTACAGGCCGGCGTGGGTGAGCGGCGCCTCGAGCAGGCGGCCGGCCACACGCGCCGGCAACCAGCTGCGATCGAGCGCCAGCGGCTCATCGTCGGCCAGGCGCAGCCGCTCGATGTGGACCAGGCGCGCCCGGGCGGGCAGGCTCAGGCGCAGGGCGATCCCGGCGTCCGTCGTCTCTTCGCGAATCCGGACCACGCTCGTCTGCGTGACCCCCTGCGCCTCCACCTGATGGAAGAGCCCCTCCAGCGTCCCGGCCGTGTGCTCGAACGCGATGCTCCGCACGCGTGTTCCGCGGCCGCGCTCGCGCCGGAGGAGGCCTTCCTCGACCAAGCGCCGCACCGCCTCGCGCACCGTCTGCCGTGAGACGCCGTACGCGTCGACGAGATCCTGATCGGTCGGGAACCGCTCATCGAACTCGCCCGCGGCGAGCCGTTCCGAGAGGTCGCCCAACACCTGCGCCCACAGGGGTAGCGGGCTGCGCCGGTCCACGGCCGGCGCTGATCTGTCCAGCGAGGACACCGGAGGTCAGATTATCCGAATGTACGTACATTTACCATCTCGACGCCAGATGAATGGCGCACGAGGAACTGCCTCTGCTCCTCTGATGCGCCGGTCCCCGAGGACACGCTGCGATCCCACCAACACAACTGTACCGACGTGGAGTTGACAGTCCGAGGACAACGAGCTACGGTACCTCAGATATACAAGCGTACAGTTGTGTAGATCACGCACCGCCCCGCAATCGGAGATCACATGAGCAAGCTCGGTCCCGTCGGCCGTCTCGGCCGCTACACCGCAACCCACGTCCGTGTCGTGCTGATCGTCTGGCTGCTGATCGCGGTCGTGCTCGGGTTCTTCGCGCCCCGGGTCGAGACGGCGCTGTCCGGCGCCGGTTGGGAGACCACCGGCTCGCAATCGGTGCAGGCTCGACAGCTGATCGACAAGCACTTCAACGGCCTCTCGAGCTACGGACTGATGACCGTCGTCTACTCGCCCACCCGCACCGCGACCGACCCGGCCTTCGCCGCGGTCGTGGCTCGGGTCGAGGGAACCCTGCGCGCCGACCGCGCGGTCAGCGCCGTCATCGGGCCCACGGAGGGCGTGTCGATCTCACGCGACGGTCACACCGCCATCGTGCAGGCCGGAGCTGCCCGTGACGCGAACGCGATGGTCGTGGCGGCGGACCGGTTGAAGGGCACGCTGTCCGCGCTGTCGACGGCGGGCGTGCAGGTGCATCTCACCGGCGCGTCCGGGATGTGGTCTGACTTCAACGCGGCCAACCGCTCGGCGATGCTGAAGTCCGAGGTGATCTCGTGGCCGGTGACGCTGTTGATCCTGCTGCTCGCGTTCGGCTCACTCGTCGCCGCCGGCCTCCCGCTGATGCTGACCATGGTCGGTCTGATGGCGGCGGCCGGATCGCTGTTCCTGGCCACCAAGATCATGCCGGTCTCGATCTGGGCGATGAACTTCGCGCTGATGTTCGCGCTCGCGCTCGGGATCGACTACGCCCTGTTCGTGGTCTCCCGCTTCCGGGGCGCGTTCTTCGGCTCCGAGCGCTCGGCCGAGGAAGCGACAGCCGTGACGATGGACACCGCCGGCAAGGCCGTCCTCTTCTCCGGCGTGACGGTGCTGATCTCGCTCAGTGCCGTGATGCTCGTCCCCAGCCCGGCCTTCCGGTCGATGAGCCTCGGGATCATGCTCGCGGTCCTGTTCGTGCTCGCCGCGACGCTGACGCTGCTCCCGGCTGTGCTGGCCAAACTCGGCCCGCGCGTGGACAAGCTCGCGCTGCCGTGGGCGCACTCGGGGGAGCACCGCTCGGCCCGGTTCGCCGCCTGGGGTGAGCGCCTGTGGAAGCGGCCGCTGGTCTACGGCGCGCTCGCGCTCGCGATCCTGATCGGCCTGGCGATCCCAGTCGTTCAGCTCAACACCGCGATGCCATCGATCAAGGTCGTTCCCGCCGGCGATTCCTCGCGCATCGGCTACAACCAGGCGCAAACCGGGTTCGGCCCCGGAGCCACGGGACCGATGCAGATCGTCACCCCCGCCGCGCAAGCGACCCGGACGGCGCTCATCGCCACCCGCGACCCCGGCATCGCCGCCGTGCTCCCGACCCACACCGCGGGCGGTTATGCGCTCCTCACCGCCATCCCCAGGCAGGACCCGTCCAACCCAACCGTCGGCCAGACGATCGACCGCCTCCGAGGCGAGCTGCCGACCGGCTCGGAGATCGGCGGCGCCGTAGCCGAGAACCACGACCTCCAAGCCGCACTCTCCGCCAAGACGCCGCTCGTCATCGGCGTCGTCCTCACACTCGGATTCCTGCTCTTGCTGATCGCACTCCAAGCACCCCTGCTCGCCGCCGTCGGCGTCCTGACCAACCTCCTCGCCGTCGGCGCGGCATTCGGCGTCGCCAAACTCGTCTTCCAGGACGGAGCCCTCCACTCACTGCTCGGCTTCCAACCCCAGGGCTTCCTCGACGCCTGGGGACCCGTCTTCTTCTTCGCGATGATCTTCGCCATATCCATGGACTACACCGTGTTCCTGCTCTCCAGCGCCAAGGAGCACTGGGACCGCACCCACGACCCCAAAGAAGCGATGATCGGCGGTCTCGCCCACTCCGGACGCGTGATCTTCGCCGCCGGCGCCGTCATGGTCGCCGTATTCCTCACCTTCGCCCTCTCCGGACCCCTCCCCCCCAAGGAGATGGGAATCATCCTCGGCGTCGCCGTCCTCCTCGACGCCATGCTGATCCGGCTGCTGCTGCTCCCCGTCCTGCTCCGCGTGATGGGCAAATGGGCCTGGTACCTCCCGCGCTGGGCACACCGCGTCCTCCCCGAGGTCACGTTCGGACACGCATGAGCCCGGGCGGGCCTGCCGCTGCGGTGACAGGTCCTTCCTGCCGACCGCCCCCACGCTCCGGATTCCGATGGTGCTTATGTCGGCAAACCGGCGCCACGAAATCGACGTTGCGCGCCTAAGCGCCTCACAGGCGCTTACCCGCCCAAGGACCCTCGGCTCGCGGCAGTTTGTCGAGATAAGTCGTGATGGCGGGGCTTCGCCACCTGCGGGGGGATGAAATCGGCGTTGCAGCTCTGGTGTCGTGCTCGGTGGTGGTTGAGGTTTCGGAGTGCCGTGCGTCGACGCCGACTTTTGCTTGGTGCCTGTGAGCCTGTAGATAAGTCTGGCGTGGGAGCCTTGGCCGGAACCCCGGACTGTTGCCTTGAGCACGCGCTACAGCATCGCTTGATAACGCGGGGCTCCTGCGGGCGGCGATCGTTGTTGATGTGACCGAAGGAGGACCTCAGATGGAACGGATCGTTGAGCGCCCGGGCGCGCTCGATGTGCACAAGGCGACCGTGATGGCGTGCGTACGGGTGTGGCAGGAGCGCGAGCTGACCGAGCACGTCGCGGAGTTCGCGACGACGGTGCACGGCTTGCTGGCGCTGCGCGATTGGTTGGAGGCGCTCGGCGTCACGCAGGTCGCGATGGAAGCGACCGGCGTGTACTGGCGGCCCGTCTGGGCGATCCTGGAGGATCGCTTCGAGCTGCTGCTCGTCAACGCGAGACACGTCAAGGCGGTCCCCGGCCGCAAGACCGACGTCAAGGACGCGCAGTGGCTCTGCCAGCTGCTGGAAGCTGGGTTGTTGAAGGCGAGCTTCGTGCCGCCGAAGCCGATCCGCACGCTCCGCAACCTCACGCGGTATCGCAAGACGCAGGTCAACGACCGCTCGCGCGAGACCGCGAGGCTGCACAAGATCCTCGAGGACACAGGGATCAAGCTCGGCTGCGTCGCGAGCGACATCATGGGCAAGTCCGGACGGGACATGCTCGATGCGCTGGTGGCCGGCACGACCGACCCCACGGTGCTTGCGGATCTCGCCCGCGGGCAGTTGCGCAAGAAGATCCCCGCGCTCCTCGAAGCGCTCGAGGGGCGCTTCGAGGACGAGCACGCAATAATCGTCGGGCAGATCCTCGCGCACATCGACTTCCTGGATGAGGCGATCGGTCGACTGTCGGAGGAGATCGAGGAGCGAATCCGCCCTTTCGCCCGCCAGCGTGACCTACTGATGACGATCCCCGGCGTCAAGCAACGCACCGCCGAGGTGCTGATCGCCGAGATCGGCGTCGACATGAGCGCCTTCCCGACCCCGAAACATCTCGCTTCGTGGGCGAAGGTGTGCCCCGGCAACGACGAATCCGCCGGCAAACGCCGCTCAGGAAAGACCGGCAAGGGCAACAAGTGGCTCAGGTCGGGCCTGACCGAGGCCGCGAACGCCGCGACCAGAACCAAGAACTCCTATCTCGCGGCCCAATACCAGCGGCTACGCGGCCGCCGCGGGCACTCCAAAGCCGTCACCGCCGTCGGACACTCGATCCTGACCGCCGCCTGGCACATGCTCCAGACCGGCGAGCTATACAACGACCTCGGCGGCGACTACTTCACCCGCCAGAACCCCGACCGCCAGACCACGCGCCTCGTCCGGCAACTCCAAGCGCTCGGTCACAACGTCACGCTCGAACCCCGAGACCTCGCCGCCTGACGGAGATTTCGCTACAGCACCCCCCTCCGGGCACGCGTCCACCGAGATCCGGTCAGACCACCCCGGCCCTGTGCGGCGAGACCTACGACAGGGAGTGGTCGGCAGGATCCGGGGCGAGCTCCGGCGCGAAGGCCTCCTGGGTCGCCGCGGCGTCCCGGCGTCCCAATGGACGGGCGTACAGCAACCAGAACGTCGCGGCGGCGAGCAGCGTCGCGCACAGGATCCAGCCCAGCGCAGTCGTCCCGACGCCGACGTATTTCAGCCCCGAGGCGAAGATCACGAACGCGATCACCGGCCGGATGTAGCGATCCGGGATCGTCGAGGACAGCATCGACCCGACGAACACCGCCGGCACGCTGCCGAGGATCAGCGAGGCCGTGACACTGAACTCGATGTGTCCGAAGGCGAGCGCGCCGAGCGCGGCGGCCACGGTCAGCGGGACGGCCTGCGTGAGATCGGTCCCCACGAGCTGATTGGCTCCGATCAGCGGATACAGGAACAGGAGCATCACGATCATCAACGACCCTGAGCCGACCGACGTCATCCCGACGATCAGACCGCCGAGCGCTCCGATCGCCACCGTGGCCACCGGCCGCGGGACCAGCTCGTGGACGACCTGGGACCGGGTGCTCCCGCCGCGGCGGTCGAGCACGAAGCGCAGGACCATCGCGCCGGCCCCGACGAGCAGCGCCGCCCCCAGGGCCTCCTCGATGTTCTGCTGCGCGGCCTTGCCGCCACCCATCACGTGCAGCAGGTAGGCGCCCAGGAATGCGCACGGCACCGACCCGAGAACCATCCATCGCACGAGCCGCAGGTTCACCGTCCCGGCCCGCAGGTGCACCGCGGCTCCGATCGGGCGCATCACGACCGCGGCGACGAGGTCGCTCGAGATCGCCGTTGACGGCGTCACCCCGAACAGCAGGATCAGCATCGGCGTCATCAGCGCGCCGCCGCCCGCGCCGGTCATGCCCACGAGCAAGCCGATGATGGCGCTCCCCAGGACGATGAACGGATCGATGTGCATAGCTGGACGCCCGCCGCGATCGTCAGACGAGCGGCCGAGAGCCCTCGCCGCCGCGGGAGATGAGCGCGAACGCACCGGCGCCGAGTCCGAGCAGTCCGATGACGAGCGCGACGATGGTCAGGGCGGACACGCCGCTGCCGCCGCCGAGTGAGCTCTTGGCCTCGATCGTCGGCGCCGGCGCATCGGATGACTCCGGGCCGGACCAGTTCACGATCGACCCGTCCGAGTACGTCTGCTGCACGCCGAACGTGTACGTCTTGCTCGACGCGGGCTGAGCGAGGAACTGGAACAGCGAATCCTCCCCGGTCGGCGTCCGGCCGCCCGTCCACGTCACCTTGGTGACGACGGCACTGTCGCCCGAGCCCGTCTGCTGCACGACCTGGCGCCAGCCGGGCGGCGGGGGCACGAACGAATCGATCCCGAAGCCCGCGGGAACGGTCAGCACCACCTTGGTCGTGGTCAGGTTGTCCTTCTCGGTCGGGACGGCAAGGCTGTAGAGCTGGAGCTCGTTGGTCAGCGACACCGGCGGACTGACGCGCGCGTGCGCGTGCGCGACCCCGGCGAGCACGAGCGAGCCGACACCCGCGACCAGCATCATGGCCAGTCGGCGCCACCACGCGCGGGACCTGGATGGTGTGATCATGATCGCGGACACCTGGGCTCCTTCTGATCGGGTCTCGGTTGACGCGTCACGCTAGCGCCACCGCCCCCAACGGGGCACCGGACGCCGTGACACCGCCGCTGCTACCAGCGATCGTGCACGTGCGGACGGATCAGGCGGTCGTAGACCTCTTCGACGCCGGCCAGCTGCTCCTCACGCAGGGGAGGAAGTGACGCGCTGGCAACGTTTCCGCGCACCTGCTCGGGGTTGCGGGCTCCGGGGATCACCGTGCTGACGCCCGGCTGGTCGATCACCCAGCGCAACGCGAACTGGGCCAGGGACGTACCGGGATCCACCAACCGCGCGAGCTCGCGGGCGGCCCGGAGGCCGACCTCGTAGGGAACGCCGGCGAACGTCTCCCCGACGTCGAAGGCCTCGCCGCCGCGGTTGTAGCTGCGGTGATCCTCGGGCGCGAAGACGGTGTCCTCGTCGTAGCGCCCGGACAGCAGCCCCGAGGCCAGCGGCACCCGCGCGATCACGCCCACCCCAGCGGCCTGCGCTGCCGGGAGCACCTGCTCGAGCGGCTTGAGGCGGAAGCAGTTGAGGATGATCTGCACCGTCGAGACATTCGGTCGCGCGATCGCCCTCAGCGCCTGTGAGCACGTCTCCACGGAGACGCCGTAGGCGCGAATCCGCGCGTCGGCCACCATCGCGTCGAGCGCCGCGAACACGTCATCGTCCTCGAACACACCGTCCGGCGGGCAGTGCAGCTGCACGAGGTCGAGCGACGCGACTCCCAGGTTCTCCCGCGAACGGTCGTTCCAGGCTCGGAAGCGCTCGCGGTCGTAGTTCTCGGCCAGCTGCTCGACGCGCCGGCCCATCTTCGTGGCGATCAGGACGTCCGGGTGGGCGCGGTGCAGCTCACCGCAGAACTGTTCGCTGCGCCCGTCGCCGTACACATCGGCGGTGTCGAAGAAGGTGATCCCGGCGTCCGCCGCGGTCTCGAGCGTCCCGCGGGCATCAGCAGCCTCCACCGCCCCCCAGTCGGCGCCGAGCTGCCATGTGCCCAGGCCCACGACGCTCACGTCGCGACCCATGCGGGGAATCGTCCGCTGCTCCATACGTGCCCGGCATCCTGCCAGGCTCGGCCCGGTCGTGTCCGACTCCCTCATGCCCCTTCGGCGGCGATGATCTGCTGGTAGGCCGAGAAGGCGGGCTTGGGGGAATAGTCGTCGTGGAGCAGGCCGTAGCCGTTCTCGAGCTGCCCGCTGGCCGTGTTGGCGTCGCGCAGGCAGAACCAGCGCAGGTCCGTCACGCCGTACGTGCGACGAGCGCTCTCGACCGAGGCGATGGTGTCCTTCAGGACCGCGGCCTGTGTGGCCTCGGAGCGCGCGGGGTCGGTCGGATACCCGGTCTCGGCCACGGTGATCGTCACCGCGCCCGAGAGACCGGCGGCGACCATGTGCCGGGTCCGCAGGCAGCGCAGGCTGTCGGTCACGGTGGCATTGATCAGGCTCGCCGTGGGGACCACGCTCTGCGAGGGCGCTGACCACGTGCCGGGGTAGACATCGATTCCGACCCAGCCGACGGCTGCGGTGAAGGCCTGGCCGCCCGCGGCGCGGAGCTGAGACCAGATCGGCTCGGTGGTGCACGGGGAGCTGCCGGCGGCCCAGTTGAAGCCGACCTTGACGTCGGAGCGCCCGGCCGCCACCAGCGCGCCGCGAGCGGCGGGGATGCCGTTGGCGATCGCGCTCACCACGCCCGGGTAGGCGCCGTCGCCCGCCGCGGCGGACTGCGTGTTGTTCGGCTCGTTGCCGATCTGCAGAGCGAGCAGCCCCGGCAGCGCGGCGAGCCGCGTCGCGACGGACCGCACCCAGGGGACGTAACCGGCGTCCAGGTCCGGGCGCGCCGGGCGGTAGCGGAGCACCATCTCGACCCGAAGCCCGTTGTCCGACCACCACGTGGCGTCGCTGACGAGCGTGTCGGCCTCGTGCGAGTCGACCCCGGTGTATTGGCCGTAGATGTGCATCGTCAATGACCGGCCACCCTTCAGCGTCTCGACGGCGGCCAGCGCCTTGGCGGGATCGTCGGCGAGGGCCGGATCGGCCGCGTTCACCGTGCCGACGGCGCCCCACGGATAGACACCGAAGCGAAGGGGTCCGCTTGCGCCGGACGTGATCATCGCCACCGGCTGCGTTCGCTTGGTGTGGAGGGCGCGATGGGCGCGATGGGCGCGACGGGCGCGGTGGGCGCGGTGGGTCTTCGCATGGGCCTTGTGATGTGTCCGGCGCGCTGCGGTCGCCCGGTGCGGAGCTCGTGCGCCGGCAGTCGACGGCCCCACGAGTCCGAACAGCACCGCGATGACGCCGAAGATGGACAGTAGGGGCATCAGGCGGCGCACGGTATTCCAGGGATCGGTCAACAGGCGGCGCTCGGAGACCCACGCCGGACCGCATAGACGTACGGATGAGCGGTGGACAGGCGGGTCGCGTGCCAACATCCGTCCAGGTGGCTTCGGGTGAGCTCAGCGCCTCGACGGCCGGGACGACGCCACTGGTGTGGACCTCGCCTTCCCCGACCCCGAGGACTCGCCGGTCCGCTCCTCGGCGTTCGTTGCCGCCGCCGGCGCGGTCGAGACGCTGCCGGCCCCGGAGATCCTCGACCCTCGGATCCCGACTCCCGGCGCCCCGGAGGTCGAGCCTTCGCGAAAGTCGTCGTGGGAGCGACGCAAGGGGCGCCGACGCCACCGGCACAACCGGGGGCTTGTCGATGCGCTGACACGCCCGCAGCGGCTGACCCTCATCGCCCTGATGGTGAGCTGGGGGGCCCTGACGATCTGGGCCTGGACCTGGTTCCTGCAGCCGGCCCACTGGACCTCGCCGGTGACCCTGGGGATCAACATCGCTCTGCTCGGGGTCGAGATGCTGGCCCTGCCGCTGTGGTTCTTCTTCTGGATCTGGCGCATGAAGCGGCCGAACCCCGCCCTCACGGTGCCGGAGGTCCGGACCGCGATCATCGTCACCAAGGCGCCGAGCGAGCCGTGGGCGGTCGTCCGCGAGACGATCTCGGCGATGCTCGCCCAGGACTTTCCCTTCGCCTATGACACGTGGCTGGCCGATGAGAGCCCGCAGCCCGAGACGCTCTCCTGGTGCGCCGCGCACGGTGTGCGGGTCTCCACGCGGGAGGGAGTGGCCGCCTACCACCAGCCGACATGGCCGCGACGCACACGATGCAAGGAGGGCAACCTCGCCTTCTTCTACGACATGTGGGGCTACGACCACTACGACGTGGTGGCCCAGCTCGACGCCGATCACGTCCCCGAGCCGGACTACCTGAGCCACATGGTGATCCCGTTCCGGGATCCGATGGTGGGCTACGTCGCCGCCCCCAGCATCTGCGACCGCAACGCCGCCCGGTCGTGGTCGGCCCGCGGGCGCCTGTACACCGAGGCCGTCCTCCACGGACCCACTCAGGCCGGCCACAGCGGCGGCTTCGCGCCCAGCTGCATCGGCTCCCACTACGCGGTGCGCACGGAGGCGCTGCGGGAGATCGGCGGCCTCGGACCCGAGTTGGCCGAGGACTTCACGACCACGCTGATGATGAGCTCATACCGCTGGCAGGGGGTCTTCGCCGTCGATGCCGAGGCCCACGGCGACGGCCCCGAGACCGTGACCGACTGTGTCACCCAGGAGTTCCAATGGTCGCGCAGCATGATGAACGTGCTGCTGGGAGTGGGGAGCCAGTACCGCCGCGGGCTCAGCCGGAGAGCCAAGATCCGGCTCGAGTTCTGCCAGTGGTGGTACCCGCTGTTCGCGACGCTGATGCTGGCCTCGGTGCTGGTTCCGGTCGTCGCCATCGCCACCCGGACCCCATTCGTGCGCGTCTCGCTGGGCGGCTTCTACCTCCACTTCGGGCCGCCCACGCTGGTGATGCTGGCGACCGTGATGTGGTTGCGGGGCCTGAAGTGGCTCCGGCCCCGGGCGGCCAAGGCGCTGTCCTGGGAGATCGCGCTGTTCCAGATCGTCCGCTGGCCGTGGGCGCTGTTCGGCTGCGCGCAGGCGATCGCCGGCCGGATCGCGCGCCGCGATTTCAACTTCAAGGTCACGCCGAAGGGGCGCACCGGGCCGATCCCGTTACCGCTGCGGGTCGTCGCGCCGTATCTGGTGCTCGCGCTGGTCTCGGCGACGCCCGCGCTACTCGGTCTCGACGCCGGGCAGGCCCGGGGCTACTACACGCTGGCGCTGATCAACGTATGCCTCTACATGACCGCCGCGATCGCGATCATCGCGCTGCACATCCACGAACATCCCCGGGGCCTGAGGGCGAGTGTCCTGCGCAGCTCCATGGGGAACATCGCAGCCACCGCAGCGACGGCGGCGATCGTGATCGCCGCTATGACCGCCCCCGGGTTCATCTTCGCTCCGCTCTCCCGCGGAGCCGCGCCGGTCCGGCCGGCAGCGCCCGTGAACCAGGCCGCGACCCGACTCGCGATCGGGGTGACCACCGCGGCGCTGGCGGCGAACTCGACCACCGCCTGGGTCCCGGCCGATCTCGACCAGGTGACCAGCTTCGAGCGTGCAACCGGCTCCGACGTGGGGATCATCATGTGGTTCGCCGACTGGGCGCACGCCAAGCTCGAGCCCGCCCAGCTACGGGCCGTCGCCCGCCGCGGCGCCATCCCGGAGATCTCCTGGGAGCCCTGGAACTACGCCCGGGGCCTGCGCACGCCGCAGCCCCAGTACTCGCTCAGCTCGATCATCGACGGACGCCACGACGCCTACATCCGCAGCTGGGCCGTCGGCCTGCGCGCGTACGGCGGCCCGGTGCTGCTGCGTTTCGCCCAGGAGATGAACGGCTCGTGGTATCCGTGGTGTGAGGGCGTGAACGGCAACCGCGCCGGCCAATACGTGCAGGCCTGGCGCCACGTCCACGCGATCTTCGCCGCCGAACACGTCGCCAATGTGAAATGGGTGTGGAGCCCCGTATCGCGGATTGCCATCCCGATCAATCTCAGTCAGTACCCGGGCGACCGCTACGTCGACGTCCTCGGGCTGTCCGGGTTCAACGGCGGCACCGCTCTGCCCTGGACCGGCTGGCGGAGCTTCTCGAGCCTGTTCGACACGACGCTTGCGACCCTGCACCGACTTGCACCCCGGAAGCCGATCCAGATCAGCGAGGTCTCGAGTGCCGAGAAGGGCGGGAACAAGGCCCGTTGGATCACGGCCATGTTCGCGGACCTCAGTCGTCACCGGCAGGTCACATCGCTGATCTGGTTCGACCTCCGCAAGCAAACCGATTGGCGCGTCAACAGCTCGACCCGCGCGGGTCAGGCATTCGCCACCGGCGTCGCGTCTCTGCGCAAGGCCCGGTAGCCGGCCTGGTCAGGGTCCCGCGCCGCGCGGACGACGCGCGAGCGCGTGGGCGCTGCGCAGGTGAGCGCCGGTCAGCTCGGAGGCGGCGTCGCCGTCGCCACGCTCGATCGCGGCGGTCAGCTCGGCGTGCTCGGCGATGAACCGGGCGATCCGCTCGCGGTCGCGGGCCGCGGCGGTCGCCGCGATCCGCTCCAGCCGGTCGCGCAGGGTGTCGTATTGGCGGGTCAGCAGCGCGTTGCCGTTCGCGGTCACGATCGTGCGATGGAAGCGCCGATCGGCGCGTGCGAACCCGGTGCCCCCAGCCGCCAGCGACCGCTCCTGTTCGGCGATCGCCTCGCGGAGGGCCGGCGCCACCTCGGCGCCGTAGGCCGCCACCCGTCGCGCGCAGTGCTGCTCGATGAGCAGCCGCGCCTCGAGCACATCGTCGGCCTCCGACGGGGAGATCGGGATCACCAGCGCGCCGCGCCGCGGGTACAGCTCGAGCAGGTCCTCGGCCTCGAGCTGGCGAAACGCCTCGCGGACCGGCGTGCGGCTGATGCCGAGCCGCCGCGCGAGCTCGTTCTCGCTCAGCAGGGTGCCGCCGGCGAAGCGACCGTCGAGCAATCGCTCCTTGACGTGGGCGTAGGCCCGCTCGGCAGCGGAAGGAGGCCGCCCCGCGGCCACCGGATCAAGGGCGAGAGGCATGGTCGTTACACTAGAGCACAGCTTGTATGCAAGATGCGTGCAAGATCCGCCGGGGCGCACCTGCGACCCCGTCGGCACGGCTCATCTCCCTCGAGCAAAGGACGACTCCATGATGCTCCGACTCGCCGATTCGATCGCGCGCATGCTTCGCGTCGAACCAACGCAGAATCAGATCCACTTTCACGCCGGCTCCGACGGCCGTCCCTACGTCTGCGACTACGACCGCTGCGACTCGCCCGGCCTCAGCGGACCCGAGGTGGGTCTGCCGCGGTCGTAGAGGGGGCGTCGAGACGTAGCCCCAGGCACAGGCTCCGGCTCCCGCCCTTGCTGCTGTCCGAGAATCCGAGGCGGCCGTACAGGGCCAGGGCCCCGGTGTTGTCCTCGTTCGCGTCGAGCTCGATCCGCCGACAGCCGCGGTCGCGCGCGTGAGCGACGGCGCGCTCGACGAGAGCACGCGCGAGGCCGCGCCGGCGCGCCTGGTCGCGCACATACAGATCCTCGAGCCAGCAGTCCTCGGACGCGGTCCACACACTGTGGCGGAAGCGGAGCTGGCAGACCGCCGACGGCGTCGCTCCGGCCTCGGTCGCGGCGAGCCAGAACTCGCTGTCGGATCGCCCGATCAGCTGCCGCACCGAGGCTGCGAAGGACTCGTCAGGCGGCCATGAATGGCCCATGTGATCGCGGAACTCGACCAGCAGCGCGGCCACCGCATCGGCATCGCCGGGCCCGGCGCGCCAGACCGTGGTCACCGGCGCCGGTGCCGCTTCGAGATCAGAGCGCTAACGGGGCTCGCCCCAGCGCCCGTCGCCGTGATCACGCGTGCGCTCGTCCCCGACCGCGCCGGCGTCATCGGGCCCATAGCCGGCCTGGGTCAGCATCCGCCGCAGGTCGACGACGATCTGCACGTCGACATCCTTGCCGTGCGGGGCGGGCAGGACCTCGGTCTCGGGTCCGAGCGTGACCTTGACCTTGCCGTTGTGCTCGGTCGTCACGGCGCCGATGGTCTCGAGCAGTGAGAGCACCTGCCGCCACTCGATGTTCCGACTCGTGGGATGGCTGAAGATCTTCTCGACCGTGTCGCGATGATGGTTGTTGAGGTGCGCTTGCGTCACACCTCCCTTCGTACCAGCTCGCACGTCGCCTGGCAAGCCGCGATCCCGCGCGTGGGACCGCGGCCGGCGGCGCTCAGGTCTCCTCGGGCTCGCCGTGCGGGATCTCGAAAGCCGCCGTGGCCTGGACGTCCGTCTCGGTCTCGGTCACCGTCCCGACCTCCGCCACCGGTTCGGCTTCCGCCCCCGGCTCCGGCTCCGGCGCGGCCATGGCGGCGGCCACCGGCGGGGTCAGCTTCTCGGCCTCGGGGGGGAAGCGGTCGGCCGCGCTCTGGGCGAGCGTGACGAGGGCGTTCGCGACATCGCGCACATCCTGGATCAGCCGGTCGCGCTCCTGCCACACCGCATCGGTGTCCCCGTCGAGCCGGCGCAGCTGCCGGGTGGCGTCGTCGGTGATCGCGGCGGCGTTGGCCTCCGCGTCGGCGATCATGCGCTCCGCCTGTGCGCGAGCCCGGAACGCCGTCTGCTGCGCCTGCTCGTGGGCGACGCGGAGGACGGCCGAGGTCTGCTCGCCGATCCGATCGATCTCCACGGCGACCGGCGCGGCCAGCGACCGCTGCGTCCGCAGCTCGGTGAGCTCGCACTCGAGCTCGGCGATGTGCTCGTCGACCACGCCCCGGTCGTAGCCGTGACGCGCGATCGGAAATCGCGGCTCGCCCGGTTGCCACAGGGCAGTCGAGTGGGTCTCGGCCGGGTATTCGGCCTCGTCGCCTGGCACCCAGCCGACGTCCCGTTCCGGATCGCTCCGGTCAAACCCGCCGAACGTCTTGGCGAGCCGATCGCCGATGTCCGCGAACCGCGAGCCGGCCGGGCGGCGCACGGGCTCGTCGACTGCGGTCCCGGGTGTGTCGAAGTCGGTCATGTGTCGCTCCTTCGCGCGTCGTTCACCAGTCGGCTGTTCGCGCTGCCCGGTGTCATCCCTCTCGCCGAGGCCCCGGCGGGAGAGATCGTGCATCGCGCCGGTCAGCCCAGAACCGCGGTCCGGAGGGCCCGGGTCTCCTCCTCGAGCAGTGGGAGCCACGTCGTCTCGGCCTCGAGGAGAACGCGGCGCTTGACCTCTCGCACCGCCGAGCGTGGGGCCGAAGCGATCTCCTCCGCGAGTCCCAGCGCATCCTCGAGCGAGCCGAGGTTGGACACGACGCCGCGCGCGAGGGCCTCATCGGCGCTGAGCACCCGGCCGGTCATGCAGAGCTCCCGGGCCAGTGCCGAGGGCAGCGCGGCCCGCGCCGCGGCATAGCTCGGCGGGATGTAGCGGCCGAGCTCGGGGAACCCCATCCGCGCCCCGCCGGCCGCTGTCCGCAGATCGCACAGCAGCGCGAGCGCGAAGCCACCCGCGATGGCGGGCCCGTTGACGAAGGCCAGTGTCGGCGTCGGTGATGTGGCCAGTGCGCCGAACAGGCGCGTGCTCGTCTCCACGATCCGGACGCGATTGGAGCGATCGCCACCGAACTGCGTCACATCCATGCCGGCGCAGAACGCGCTGCCCGCGCCGGTCAGCACGATCGCCCCCGTGTCCTCGCCGGCGCACGCCTCGAGCGCATCGGCGAGCTGGCGGCGCAGCTCCAGCGAGAGGGCATTGCGCTTGTCGGGACGGTTGAGCGTCAGCAGCGCCACGTCGCCGCGCCGCTCGGCGAGCACCAGCTGCTCGTGCATTCGGCGATCCTCGCAGACCACGAGGGGCGAGACCGCGGGGGCGGGCGAGCGCGGGCGGCGCGGGCGAGCGGGCGGCGCGGGCCGCGCGGGCCGCGCGGCCGGCGCGGGCGGCGAGAGCGCGACCGCGGCAAAGCGCTGCAACTGAGTGCCGGGGGCCGGAACTCAGTTGCAACGCTTCGGTCGAGATAGTCCCGTAGCAGATAGTCTGTCCGCAGATCGACCACTGCTACCATGGATCCCATGGCAACGCCCGCCACGATCCCGGCAACGCCCGCCACGGTCCCCGCCACGAACCCCGCCACGAACCCCGCCACGAACCCGGCCGCGAGCACCGAGGAGTGCCCCGATTGCCTGGCCGGGAACCTGAACTGGCTCCTGGCCCAGGCGCATTACGCGCTCGCCGGTGAGCTGGCCGCGGCACTCGAGCCGCTGGCCATCACCCCCCGCGGCCATTCGGTCCTGGCCGCGGCGATGACCGGCTCATACACGCAGACCCAGCTCGCCGAGCTGGTGGGGCTCGACAAGACGACGATGGTCGTGACTCTGGACGAGCTCGAGTCCGCCGGCTTGGCCCGGCGCATCACCTCGCGCACCGACCGCCGCGCCCGGACGATCGAGGTCACCGCCAGCGGCCGGCGCAAGGTCTCCCAAGCCAACGAGATCATGGTCCGCGTCCAGGCCGACGTCCTCTCGACGCTGGCGCCCGACGGCAGCCAGGCGCTGCTCGAGACGCTGAGCCAGCTCGTGCGGCACCGGCTCGCCGAGCCCGTCGCCTGCAAGTCGATCCGCCGGCGCGAACCCCGCGCGCACTAGCCGACCGGCTCGAGCAAGCCGCCCCGGTCGGGGCCCCACCCCGCTCCCGCACCTCGGAGCCCAGCCGCGGCGCGCTCGCCAACGGGTCCGGACCGAACCAGTCGCTCCGGAATCATCCCGTATGAGACGATCTGCTACGGTAGCTCTCGTCGCACGAGCGCCCACGAACGACCTGGAGCCGTACGCCCATGACACAGACCGCCGCCCCATCTTCACCCTCCGCCGTGCCCCCCTCCCCTACTGCAGCGCCGGCCGACCGAGCCCGCTGGATCGCCCTGATCGTCTTGTGCGCGGGGATGCTGATGATCATCCTCGACTCGACGGTGGTCAACGTGGCGCTGCCCTCGATCCAGCACGACCTCGGCTTCTCGCAGCCGAACCTGGCCTGGGTGGTCAATGCCTACCTGATCACGTTCGGCGGGCTGCTGCTGCTGGCCGGTCGGCTGGGTGATCTCATCGGGCGCCGGACCGTGTTCCTGGTCGGGTTGAGCCTGTTCACGCTGGCCTCGCTGCTGTGCGGCCTGGCGCAGAGCCAGGCCGAGCTGATCGCCGCTCGGTTCGTGCAGGGCGTCGGCGGGGCGCTCACCTCGGCGGTGATCCTGGGCATGGTCGTGACGATGTTCCCCGCGCCGCAGGAGCAGGGCCGGGCGATCGGGGTCTACAGCTTCGTGGCATCGGCCGGCGCCTCGATCGGCCTGCTGCTCGGCGGTGTCGTGACCCAGGCGATCAACTGGCACTGGATCTTCTTCATCAACCTGCCGATCGGCGTCGTCACCGGCGTGCTGGCCCTCCGCCTGGTCGCGGCCGACGGCGACGTGCCCGGGCTCCGTCGCGGAGTCGACATCGCCGGCGCCGTGCTCATCACGAGCGCCCTGATGCTGGCCGTCTACACGATCGTCGAGGCGGGCGGCTACGGCTGGACGTCGGCCCACACGCTCGGGTCCGGCGCCGGTGCGCTGGCGCTGCTGGCGGCGTTCGTGGTTCGCGAGTCCACGGCCCGCAACCCGTTGATCCCGCTCCGTATCTTCCGCTCGCGGAACGTGTCGGGTGCCAACGCGGTCCAGTTGCTGATGGTCGCGAGCCTGTTCGGGATGTTCTTCCTCGGGGTGCTGTTCATGCAGCGCGTGCTCGGCTACAGCGCCGTGGCCACCGGGTTTGCCTTCCTGCCCGTCAGCGCCGGAATCGGCGTGCTCTCGCTGGGGTTCTCGGCGAAGCTGAACAACCGCTTCGGGCCCAAGGCGACGTTGCTGCCCGGTCTGGCGATGCTGATGCTGGGACTGGCGTGGCTGACGCGGGCGCCGGTCGACGCGTCCTACGCCACGGACGTGCTCCCGTCGATGCTCCTGATCGGCGCCGGCGCGGGCATCTCATTCCCCTCGTTGATGACGCTCGCGATGTCGGGGGCGAGCGCGGCCGACTCCGGCCTGGCCTCCGGGCTCGTCAACACGACCGTGCAGGTCGGCGGGGCCGTCGGCCTCGCCGTGCTGGCCACGCTCTCGGCGACGCGCACCGAGCACCTGCTGGCGGCCGGGGATCAGCGCGCCGTGGCACTGACCGGCGGCTATCACCTGGCTTGGATCATCTCCGCGGCCCTTGCGGGCGTCGCGCTGCTCGTCGCCTCGGTGACACTCCACGCGGCCCCGCGGTTCGCCGAGGCCGAGGCGGGCACCGACGATCAGCCGGAGCTGCTGGCACCCGACCCGGCCTACTCGGAGGCGGCATGACCATGCGAGAGAGCCACGTCATCGACAGCTGGATCGCCGAGCTGGCCCGGCAACAGCGGGCGACGAGGGTCACGCCGTCTGCGTCGGCGCCCCCAGTTCGGCGGCAATCTGCTGCGCCCATGAACGGATCTCGTCCCAGTCCCGCCGGTCCCGGTACTCGGGCGGGGTGTTCTCAACCATCGAGCGCTCGAGCCGTCCCTGCGGCGCCGCCGGTGTCCGCCCGCCGAAGACGACGTGATCGCGGACCCCGATTTGCTCGGCTCGATCGATGATTCGCGGCGGCTCGAGCCACGACGGGTTGGGGGTCTTGCTCGGATCCCCGACCGGTCCGGAGCTGAACACCCAGAACGGAAGCTTCGAGAGCTCATCGGCGTGTTTGCGCAGGAAGTGCTTGGCGTCGCCCTGCCAGCGCTTGACGTAGACGGCGCTGCCGAGCACGACTGCGTCACAGCGATCCAGAGCCCCGATGTCCCGGGCCGCCCGGCATTCGACCTCGAGCCCGGCCCGGCGCAGCTCGGCGGCGATGGCCTCCGCGATCTCCGCGGTCGACCCGCGCTTGGAGGCGTAGGCGACGAGGACGGTGCCCATCCACACAGTCTGCGCTCCGTGCCGGCGGAGTCATCCGTGATCGATCGCAGCCCGGCGTGGTGAGCTACGGAGCCCGGCACCGATATCTGCAACCCTTTCCATCATGAACCTCGGCACGTTCGGAGTCTGGACCTCCTACAGCGCGATCGGCGAGGCGAACGCGCACGAGGCGGCGCGACTCGTGGAGACGCTCGGATACGGGGCCTTCTGGCTCGGCGGCTCGCCGAAGCTCCCCGCCGTTCGGCCCCTCCTGGACGCGACCGAGACGCTCGCGGTCGCGACCGGCATCCTCAACGTGTGGCAGAACGAGCCCGCGGAGGTCGCCGCGGCGCACGCCGAGCTGACCCGTTTGCATCCGGGCCGGTTGCTGCTCGGCATCGGCATCGGTCACCCGGAGGCGACCAGCGACTACTCGCGGCCGCTGAGCACCATGCGCGCGTTCCTCGACGGCCTCGACAGCGCTGAGACCCCGGTGCCGCAGGAGGAGCGCTGTCTGGCCGCACTGCGTCCCAAGATGCTCGCGCTGAGCGCCGAGCGGGCCCGCGGCGCGCACACCTACTTCGTGCCCGTCGAGCACACCCGCTCCACCCGCGAGCGGTTCGGAGCGGGACCACTCCTCGCGCCCGAGCTGGCCTGCGTCCTCGACCTGGACGCGGATCGCGCCCGGGCCAGCGCCCGGCGATACGCGGCGACGTACCTCGGCCTGCGCAACTACACCAGCAACCTGCTCCGGTTCGGCTTCACCGAGGCGGACATCGCGGACGGCGGCTCCGACCGCCTGATCGACGCGATCATCCCGCACGGACGTGCCGAGGACGTCGCCGCCGTCGCCCGTGCACACATCGAGGCGGGCGCCGACCACGTGTGCCTGCAGCCCGTCGGCACGACCGGGATCCCGAGCGACGAGTGGACCGCGCTCGCAGCCGCGCTGCTGTGATGGCCTGGGCCCGGGCCTGATCAGCCCGGCCCGCGGTGGTGCGAGGAGGGGGCTCCCGGCATGACGATCCAGAACAGAACGGCCTCGGCCTGGCCCAGGTTGCGCCATCCCCCCACCCGCTCGCTGTCGGCGACGAGCACCTCGCCGTGGCGTACCGCCGGCGTCCGACCGGCGACCTGCACCTGAACGAGGCCGCTGGCGACGGCGACGATGCCCCGACCCCGCTGCTTGGCGCCCGGCGCGCCGGCCTCGCGCGCGTCGAGGTGCACGAGATCGACACGCAGCTCGGACTCGGCACCGCCGAGCAGCGTGATCGTCCGCTCGAAGCCTCGCTGCGGGTCGTCGGTCCGGCGCCCGATCCGGTACAGGTCGGGATCCTCGCCGCGCAGCAGGTCGTCGATCGTCACCCCCAGTGCGGCGCTCAGACGGACGAGCGTGCCGAGTGACAGCCCCCGCTCGGCCCGCTCGGCCTGCGAGATTGCGCTCGCCGTCACGCCGGCGAGGCCGGCCAGATCCTGCTGGCTGAGCGCGCGGGCGCGGCGCACGGCGCGCAGCGATGCGGCGACTCGCCCCACCAGCTCCGCCGGCGCGAGGACGGGCCGGCCGCCCTCTTCGTGCCAGTGCAGCACCGAGCCGCGGACGCCCTCGTCACGTGCCTCGGCCTTGGCCACCCGCACGCTGCGCTCGTCCACGCGGAGCACGCACTGCGTCACCGCCTCGACCGTGTCCCGCACCGCGGCCGGCGTCTCGCGCGCGCTCATCGACCAATAGGCGACCGCGCTGACCTCGAGCAGGAGCGGGCAGCACCGGGCGAAGAACGCGCGGGCGCCGTTCGCGCCCCAGACCCGCACCATCGTGTCGAGCGACTCGAACAACAGCAGGCGCCGGCCCCGGGGGTGGCAGAGCTGATGGATCGCGCGCAGCAGGTCGGCCGGCTGGGGCAGCTCGGTCCCGGGCCCGGCGGCGATCACGTCCACTCCGGGATCGGCAAAGGCGGTCGGCTCGCGCCCCAGCGAGATGAACGTTCGCGTCTCGAACGCGTCCCGGAGGTCGGCGATCGCAGCATAGAACGGCTCCATCGGGGCACCATCGAGCTGCCACACGACGTTGTCGCCCCAATACAAGCCCCCGAGCACGTCGTCGAGCGCATCGATACCGGTGCTGACTCGCTGCTCGGATGGTGCTCCCTCAAGCACTGCTGTCGCCGGACACAATGGCACGGATCCGTTGCCCGGCGCGCCGCCGCGCGGGCATATCGCCACGGGCACGGGCCCGGCTGATCGCCCGAGCCCTCCCGCGCGGTACGGAACCCGTCCCCACCACCGCTGCGCCGAGCAGCAGCGCTGCATGGGATTCGCCAGCGGGCGGCGCCGGATCTACAACCGATCCCGATCCCCGCACACGGTCGCGGGGCGACACACACCCCCGAGGAGGCCGGATGTCAACCGTTTCCAAACCCGCCTACGGTGGGGCGGCGCCGCTTGCGCCGTCTCGTCCCCGCCGAGGCCATCCGCGCTCGGCGACGGTCACCCGCCTGCGCGTGGCCACGCACCGGAACGCACTCGATGCCGCGCTCGCCGGCGGTTCCGAGCGGACCCGGCAGCCCGAGCTGGCGATGCGCGCCGCCCAGCTCGAGCGACCTCGTCACCGGCGCGCGCTCGCCCGGACGCTGCGCGCCTTCGTCGACGAGGCCAGTGGGCCCAGGCCCCCGGCCCGAGCGACGGCCGTGGTGATCTCCCGCGCGGAGATCCGCGCGCAGGCCGACAGCGTGCTCGCGCTCGCCGCCCGTCTCGACAGCGCACAGCCGGCCGGGGCGGCTGGAATCGCCATCGCCCAGCGGCTGGTGACCGACGCGCTGGCGAGCCCGCTCTATGTCTCGCGCAACCCGATGCTGCTCACCGCCCTCGTGGACGCGGCGATCGCGAAGATGGACGCTGACCCGACGGCGTGAGGACTCTCGGTTGCCGTACACCTGAGCGGACCGCGAGACCCGGCCCCCGGTCCGCTCAGGCCAGACCGACCATCAATCCGACCAGCAGGACCGCCGCGGTGCTCCAGACGATCGCCGTGGCGATGAAACGCAGGTCGAGCCCGTAGGCGTGACCGACGATCAGGGTGTTGACCCCGGTGGGCATCGCCGCCTGCAGGACGTAGGCCGATGGGACCCGGATGATCAGCGCCGAGAAACAGGCGAGCACGAGCGGAGCCACGAGCACCCGCAGCCCGACCGACAGCACCACGCGTCGGTCCGGGCGCTCGAGCAGCGTTGCCCCCTCCTGGCGTCGCTCGGCGGAGAGATTGATGCCGACGGCGAAGAACCCCAGCGGCAGCAGCGCGATGACGACGAGGCGCGAGGCATGGACGAGCGCCGTGGGCGCCAGCGATGCCGGGGCGATGAGGCCGGCGATGACGGCGAGCAGCGGTGGGTTGCGGCTCACGAAGGCGCGCAGCCGCAACGCGGCACTGTCGCCCGTGGCGGCGCCGAACGTCGCTCCGATCCCGAACCCGAACAACAGCAGCATCGGGGCCCCGACCAGCTGGTCGTAGGCGACGGCGGGGCTGAGCTCGTGTGCGCCGAGCAGCGCGACCGTCATCGGGAGTCCCAGGAGCCCGAGTTGACGACGATGACGGTGCAGATCAGCGCACCGAGGTCGGGACGGCTCAGACGCAGCCACCGGCGACCGATCGCCCAGGCCGCGAACCCGGCGATGCCGACGGCGATGTAGGCCAGGCCGAGGCCGGCGGCGGCCCCGGCCGTGAGCTGCAGATGGGCGATGTTGACGAAGGAGACGAACGGGACCAGCACGAACAGCATCAGCGTCAGCACACCGCGGCCGGCACGCGGGGCGCCTTCGAAGCGACGCTCGCACGTCACCCCGAACGCGGTGGCCGTCACCGCGATGAGCGCCACGAGGATCAACGGCGGCCGCGGTTCGGGCCTGCGGTACGGCGGTGTCGGGCGCCAAGCGACGAGGTAGCCTTGGCGCGCCCGTGTTCCGCAACCTGCTTGTCGCCATCGACGGGTCGGCCGTCGCCCAACGCGCTCTGCAGCACGCGATCGAGCTCGCCGACGCGCTTCATGCCCGGCTGACCATCGTCGCGGTCGTCCCCGAGCTCCCGCCCTTCGCCCTCGCCGCCGGGATCGACACCACCGCGCTGAGGAAGGCGGCCGACGACGAGGTCGAGCGGCGACTGCGCGGGGCCGTCGACCGCGTGCCCGACTCGGTCTCGGTCACCAGCATCCTCCGCCACGGCTCGCCGGCTCGCGAGATCCTCGCCGTCTCGCGCCAGGGGGAGCACGACCTGCTCATCATGGGCTCGCGCGGGCGCGGCCGGCTCGCGTCGAACATGCTCGGCAGCGTCGCGGCCGACGTCCACTTCGGCACCGCCCTGCCGATGCTCGTGATCCACCCCGATCACGACGCCTGAGATTCGTCTTTCGTCCCGGAAGCGATGACTACGATTCACCGACATGAGCTCAATCACGCAGGTTCACGGTCGGCAGGTATTCGACAGTCGCGGTAATCCGACGGTGGAGGTCGACGTACGGTTGGAATCCGGAGCGCTCGGGCGCGCGGCCGTGCCCTCGGGCGCCTCGACGGGTGTTCACGAGGCGGTCGAGCTGCGGGACGGTGGCCACGCGTTCGGGGGCAAGGGCGTGCTGAACGCGGTCGGCCACGTCAACGGCGAGATCGCGGCGATGGCCGTGGGCCGGGACGCCGGGGACCAGAAGGGCCTCGACGGAGCATTGATCGATCTCGACGGGACCGACAACAAGTCGCGACTCGGCGCCAACGCGATCCTCGGTGTGTCGCTGGCGAACGCGCGGGCGCGGGCGGCGGAGCTCGGCCAGCCGTTGTGGCGCTACCTCGGCGGTGAGGAGGCCGATCTCCTCCCCATCCCGATGCTCAACGTGCTCAACGGCGGGGCGCACGCCGATAACCCGGTCGACTTCCAGGAGTTCATGATCGTCCCGGTCGGAGCCACGTCGTTCACCGAGGCGATGCGCATGGCCGCCGAGACCTACCAGGAGCTCAAGCGCACGCTGCACGATCGCGGCCTCGCCACGGGCGTGGGTGACGAGGGCGGATTCGCTCCCGATCTGCGCTCGAACGAAGCCCCGCTCGAGCTGCTCGTGGCGGCGATTCAGGCCGCGGGGTATCGCCCCGGCGAGGAGATCGCGATCGCCATGGACCCGGCCAGCAGCGAGTTCTACTCCGACGGCGCCTACCGGCTGACCGGCGAGGGCCGCACGCTCAGCTCGGGCGAGATGGTCGACTACTGGGAGCAGTTGATCGATCGCTACCCCATCCTGTCGATCGAGGACGGGATGGCCGAGGACGACTGGGACGGCTGGGCGATGCTCACCGAGCGGCTCGGCGACAGGATCCAGCTGGTCGGGGACGACGTGTTCGTGACCAACCCGGCGATCCTACGACGCGGCATCGAGGCCGGCATCGCGAACTCGATCCTGATCAAGCTCAACCAGATCGGGACGCTGACCGAGACCCTCGACACGATCGCCATGGCGCACGACGCCGGCTACCGGGCCGTTGTCTCGCATCGCTCGGGTGAGACCGAGGACGCGCTGATCGCGGACTTCGTCGTTGCCACGGGTGTCGGCCAGATCAAGACAGGCGCCCCGGCGCGCTCGGAGCGCGTGGCCAAGTACAACCAGCTGCTGCGCATCGAAGAGGAGCTCGGCGACCGGGCTCGCTTCGCGAGCCGCGCGGCGGTCACGGTCACGGGTCCTCCAGGTCGCGCGTAGGCCGCGCCAGCTCGAGGCCACCTCGTGCGTGCCCGGCCGCGGTGGCCCGGAAGGCCGGGACCACCTCACTGGTCACGACGCCGGTCTCGTCGGTGAGCTGATCGACGATCGCGAACCAGTCGCGGATGCGCCCGGGCGCGTCGATGACGACGGTGATGATGGGAACGTGGCGGCGCAGCTGCCAGAGCGCGTCGCCATGCGGCTCATGGTCGCCGTGGTAGCCCCAGATGCCGCGCAGGCAGGTGGCCCCCGCCGCCCCCGCCTCGCGCAGCCGGCGGATCAGCTGGTGGTGCAGCGGGTGCCCCTCGTGGCGTGACTGCTCGCCGGTGATCACCATCAGCTTCTGCCAGACCCCGAGCCCGGATGGATCGCGCGCGGGCAGGACGGCGGGCTCGGCCAGGCGCCGACCGTCGCGCTTGCAGACGCGCACGCGCTCGAGCGTCAGCAGCGGTCGCGCGAGCAGGGCGCCGAGCTCGGGCAGCGCCGCGGCGATCACCTCGCCCCGCCCGACGGCGATGATCATCAACGGGACCTCGGCGTTCCGCGCGAAGAACCGAGCACGCTGACGGACGCCGTGCGCGGTCCCGTCGACGCCGAGCAACACGGTCGCGCCGGCGACGCCGCACCGACGCAGCAGCTCCACGACTGCCTCGTAGGCCGGGCGGCCGGCGATCCGCTCCTGGCGCCCGACGTAGACAGTCAGCTTGGTCGCCTCGAGCAGGTCGGGCGGAAGTTCGACCGGGCCGATTGCGCCGCTCAGCATCCGGGCGCGCTCGAGCGTGATCAGGCCGTCCAGACGGATCTGCTCGATCTCGGTGAGCGCGGCCTGGATCCGATCGCGTGTGTCCACCGCGACCGACACCAGCGGCAGGTCCTCCGACAGCGTCAGCAGGCGGTCAGTGCGCACGTGCTGCCGCAGCCCGAACCCCTCGACCCCGCGCAGCAGCACGCTCGTCTGCAGCGCGTGGCGGGCGTACACGTCGGTCAGGACATCGGCCAGAAAGCCGCCCGCCGCGCGGTCGCGCTCCCCGAAATAGGTCGTCAGCTTGAGGCAGTCGTCGTTCACAGAGAGGCCCCCAACCGCTGGCCGGCCCAGGCCGCGATCAGGCCGAGCGCGAGGCTGACCGCGAAGTTGAGCAGGCCGAGCTCGAGCTCGCCGTCCTCACCGAGGCGGTGGCTCTCGAACGACCACGTGCTGAATGTGGTGAAGGCCCCGATCAGCCCGGTGCCGGCGACGCGGTAGGCGTCCTTGTCGAGCGCGATGCCGACCAGCAGGCCGAGCACGAACGCCCCGCTCACGTTGACGACCAGGGTCCCGAACGGGAACTCGCGCCCGGCCCGGCCGGAGACCGTCCCGTCCAGGAGGAAGCGGGCGATCGCCCCGAGGCCGCCGGCGACGCCGACCGCGAGCAGCACCGGCGCGCTCATGGCGCTGCCTGCGCTCGGCGGACGAGGTTGGTCGCCAGCGCGACGCCCACGAACCCGGCCACGATGCTGATCCCGGCGTAGGCCACCGCGAGGACGACATCGCCGGCGTCGAGCATGCGCAGCAGCTCCACCTGCATTGTCGAGAAGGTCGTCAGCCCGCCGCATACGCCGGTACCCAGGAACGGTCGCCGGTAGGCCGACACCGGTAGGCGCTCCTGCAGGCGAGTGGCAACGTACCCCAGCATCAGCGCCCCGAGGATGTTCACCGCGAACGTCGCCCACGGCCACTGGCCAGTGGTGTAGGGCAGCGCCTCGGCCAGCTCGGCGCGGGCGACCGTCCCGAGGAAGCCACCGGCGAACACGGCCGCCAGCTCGCGTCGGTCAATGCGCATGGGGCGCGAGCGTAAACGCTCGCCGCGACGCCGGCGCAAGCAGCGCAGGCGCGCCGCTCGTCCAGAGCCAGGCACCGCGGGCGCGGCGCCCGACCGGAGCCGGGCGGCGCGGGCGCGCCGCGGATCAGGTCATCAGATGCCGAGCCGTCGAGGTGTAGACCGAGGTGACCTGGTTGGTCACGTCGACCTCGAGCGCCACGACCGCACGCACGGCTTCGCTGCGCGACTGGTCGGCCAGCTTCTGCTGCAGGGTGGTCACGTTGCCGACGAGCTTCTCGTAGCTGTCGAGGTACAGCGTTCCGGCACGCCGGCCGGCTTTGACGAGCCGGCCGTTCAAATCGCGGACCTGCTGGGCGGCGACGTGGAGGTCCTTGGAGGTGGTCTTGCGGGCACTCGCCATGGTCAGCTCCCTCATCGAGACTGGTGCTTGCAGATTAGCACGCAACCAGCTAGCTTGCAAGCATGGATCTGGGCCATCGCCTCCAGGCCGCACGGGCGACACGTGCGGTCTCGGCGCCGCGGTCATAATCCGCCCCGTGCCCGAGCCGGAGCTGCGAGAGCAGGACCTCGATCCCGATCCCCTGCGCCAGTTCGATGCCTGGTTCCAGGAGGCGAGCGCGGCGCTCGCCGCCCCCGAGGCGATGGCGCTGGCCACGGCCACCACTGACGGCCGACCCTCGCTGCGAATGGTGCTGATGAAGGGCTACGACGAGCGCGGAGTCGTCTTCTACACCAACTACGAGAGCCGGAAGGGGCTGGAGCTCTCGGTCAATCGCCAAGCTGCGCTGCTGTTCTACTGGGAGGCGCTCGGACGACAGGTGCGCATCGAGGGCGACACGACGCGCACGAGCGCCGAGGAGTCGGCGGCCTACGTCCGGACCCGGCCCCGGGCGAGTCAGCTGAGCGCGCTCGTCTCGCCGCAGAGCCGCCCGGTCGAGAGTCGCGGCGCGCTCGAACAGCGCGTAGCCCAGATGGCCGGCCGCTACCAGGACTCCGAGCTGCCCCTACCCGAGGCCTGGGGCGGGTACCGCCTCGTGCCCGAGCGCTACGAGTTCTGGCAGCAACGCCGGGACCGCTTTCACGACCGGCTCGCCTACACGCCCGGCGTCGACGGCAGCTGGACGCTCACGCGGCTGGCGCCGTAGGCGCCGCCGGGCCCGGACGCCGCGACGCGCAGCGGGGCTTTGGGCACGGTGCATTAGGGTTCTGGACGTGTTCTCGGATCCCGAGCCGCTGCGCAGGGCGATCGCCGAGGCGATCCCAGACCGTCCGTTCCGTGTCCGGTTCTGGGACGGTGGCGTGCTGCCGTCCACCACCGGCGGCGGTCCGACCTTCATCGTGCGCTCCCCGCGCGCGGTGGCCCACCTGCTGCGGGCGCCGGGCGAGCTGGGGCTCGGGCGTGCCTACGTCACGGGCGTCCTGGACGTCGACGATCTCGACTCCGTGATGCAACTCGTGGAGGAGTGGCAGGAGCCGGAGATCGGGCTCGGGACCCGTCTGCGGCTGATGGCGGCCGGGGTGCGAGCGGCGGGGCTCGTGCGGCCGCCGCGACGACCCGCATCCGAGCTCGTGCTCAAGGGGCGCCCGCACACCCAGGGCCGCGATGCCCGGGCGGTCCGCCATCACTACGACGTCGCCAACGAGTTCTTCGCGCTGTTCCTGGACCGCTCGATGACCTACTCCTGTGCGTTCTTCGACCGCGGGGCACAGACGCTCGAGGAGGCGCAGGAGACCAAGCTCGAGCTCGTCTGCACGAAGCTCGCGCTGCGGCCGGGCGATCGGGTGCTCGACGTCGGCTGCGGCTGGGGCTCGTTTGCGATCCATGCCGCGACCCGGCATGACGCCCAGGTGGTCGGGATCACCTTGTCGGAGCCCCAGGCCCGTCTGGCCCGGGAGCGCGCCGCCGCGGCCGGCGTCGCCGACCGGGTCGAGTTCCGCGTATGGACTATCGCGACCTGCCCGATGACCGCTTCGACGCGATCGCGTCGATCGGCATGGTCGAGCACGTCGGCCAGAGCCAGATCGACGAGTACGCCCGCACGCTGTCGCGGCTGCTCGCGCCGGGGGGTCGGCTGCTCAACCACGGCATCGCCTACCTCTCGCACACCGATACCGAGGCCGGCGACTTCTCGGAGCGCTACGTGTGGCCCGACGCCGCGCCGTTGCAGCTCTCGGTCGTGCTCGGCGCGCTGGAACGTGCGGGCTTCGTCACCCGGCACGTCGAGGACTTCCAGATGGACTATGCCCGCACGCTGACGCACTGGGCCGAGCGGCTCGACCAGCACCTCGACGAGGCGCTCGCGCTCGTCGGCCCGGAGCGCCTGCGCGTCTGGCGTCTGTATCTCCGGGCCGCCCGGATCGGGTTCGAGACCGGGTTCACGTCGGTCTACCAGGCCCGCTGCGAGCTCGCCGAGCCGCCCGGTGACGCCGTGGCGCCCGCACAGCGATCGCCCGCCTCCGTCCAGGCGTCGGTCAGGGCGTCAGTCCGGGCGCTCGCCCGTCCACCCGCCTGAGGCGATCTCGACCATGGCGTTCGTCCCTCCGGCCCGCCATCTGTCACGGGCCAAGGATCTGGTCGACACCCGCTACGCGGAGCCGCTGAGCGTTGAGGAGATGGCTCGCGCGGCCGGACTCTCGCGGGCCCATTTCAGCCGCGAGTTCCGCCGCGCGTTCGGCGAGCCTCCTCACGCGTACCTGCTCACGCGCCGCCTGGAGCGCGCCGCGGCGCTGTTGCGCAACACCGATCGCTCGGTCGCGGAGGTGTGCTTCTCAGTCGGCCTGCAGAGCGTCGGGTCGTTCACGACGAGCTTCACGACGACCTATGGCCTGTCGCCCACCGCCTACCGCGAGCGGTTCCCGCCGGCGGCGAGCTTCGCGCTCGTTCCCGCGTGCGTCGTGCGGGCCTACGCCCGCCCCCAACGCAGCACGTTTCGAGAAGACAGGCGATCGGACCGGGGTTAATGTGGCCGGCACGATGTGACCCCGACCACAGGAGGCGGAGATGATCAAGGTTGCCAATGCGCAGCTGTGGGTGCACGACCAGGATGAGGCGCTCACGTTCTACACCGAGAAGGTGGGCATGGAGGTTCGCCAGGACGTGACACTGGCGGAGATGGGCGACTTCCGCTGGCTGTCGGTGGGCTTTGCCGGACAGCCTGAGTTCGCGATCGTGCTGATGGCGATCCCGGGGGCGCCGGTGATGGACGCGGCGACGGCGGACGAGGTCCGGGCCCTGATGGGCAAGGGCTTCGCGGGGACGGTGTTCCTCACCACCGAGGACTGCCGCGCGTCCTACGAGGAGCTCAAGGATCGCGGCGTCGAGTTCACCGAGCCGCCGGAGGAGCGCCCTTACGGCATCGACTCGGGCTTCCGCGACCCATCGGGCAACAACCTGCGGCTGACCCAGGTCAGGGAGCTGGCGTCCCTGTAGCCGGCTCGCGCGCGAGCTCCGCGTAGCGCTCGCGGAGCTCGCGCTTGAGGATCTTGCCGCTGGGGTTCTTCGGCAGGCCGTCGACGATCACCACGTGCTTGGGGGCCTTGAAGCCCGCGAGCCTGGAGCGGCAATGCTCGAGCACGGCCTCGGCGGTGACCGTGGCCGACGGCTTGGGGACCACGGTGGCGACGACGGCCTCGATCCACTTCGGATCGGCGATCCCGAACACCGCCACTTCGGAGACTTCGGGCATCAGGTAGATCGCCTGTTCGACCTCGAGGCTGGCCACGTTCTCACCACCGGTCTTGATCATGTCCTTCTTGCGATCGACGACGAACAGATAGCCCTCGTCGTCGAGCAGGCCGAGATCGCCGGAGTGAAACCAGCCGTTGCGGAACGCCTCGTCGGTCTTGGCCTCGTCGTTCCAGTAGCCGAGCGTGGCCTGCGGACTGCGATGCACGATCTCACCGATCGTCCCGGGCGCAACCTCGTTGTCGAGATCGTCGACGAGCCGCGTCTCGACGTTGATCGCCGGGCGACCCGCGGAGCCGGCGTGACTGATCTGCTCCTCGGGCCGGAGGATCGTGGCCAACGGCGCCATCTCGGTCTGCCCGTAGAAGTTCCACAGCCGGACCTCGGGCAGACGCCGCTGCAGCTCGCGCAGCACCTCCACCGGCATCGCCGAGGCCCCGTAGTACCCCTTGCGCAGCGAGGACAGGTCGGTGGCGTCGAACGCCTCCGAGCGGAGCAGCGAGATCCACACCGTCGGCGGCGCGAACAACTTGCTCACCCGCTCGGACTCGATCGTGGCCAGCAGGAGCGCCGGGTCCGGTCCGGGCAGGATCACGCTGGTCGCGCCCAGGTACACGTCGGGTCCGAGGAAGCAGTCGAGCTGGGCGCAGTGGTAGAAAGGCAGCGAGTGCAGCTCGACGTCACCGGCCTCCATACCGCCGTCCACGATGCAGCTCACGTACTGCGCGATCAGCGACCGGCTCGAGAGCACCACGCCCTTCGGGCGCGACTCCGTGCCGCTCGTGTACATCAGGCGCAGCGGATCGTCGTCGGCAACCACGACCTCCGGCGGTGGGGCCGGATGCTCCGCCCACGCCGCCACGTCCTCCCACCCTTGGGCTGGTTCTCGCCCGGCGAGCCCGATCCAGCCGCGGACGCCGTCCGCGATGCCGGCGAGCTCGATCGCCCGGGCGCCGACCGGGTGCAGGTTGTCCTCGACGATGAACCCCGACGCCCCCGAATGCTGGAGGATGAAGGCGATCTCCTCCGCCCCGAGCATGAAGTTGATCGGCACGAGGATCACCCCCAGCCGGGCCAGTGCAAAGCTCAGAGTCGCGAACTGCCACGAGTTGTGCGAGAGCAGCGCGACCCGGTCGCCCTTCGTCGTGCCACGCTCGCTCAGCGCCGCCGCCATGGCATCGACGGCGGCGTCGAACTCGGCGTAGGTCCAGCGCACCTCGCCGCACACCAGCGCCGGCTTGCCGGGATGGCGCAGCGCCGAGCGGCGCAGCAGGTCCGCGAGCCCGTGCGCTCGGGCGTGGCGCACGGCGGCGGCGGACGGGGGCTGATTCTGGGTCGAACTCACGCGAGTCGGGGTTTCGGGCTCGCGCGCCCGGGAGCGCGCGCCTCGATTATCGCGACAACGCTGCCGTGTGACGACTCGCGCCGCGTTCAGCGCCCGTCTCGCCGAGGGTCCGCCGTTGCCCTAGGCCACCAGCGCCAGCAACTGCTCGACGCTCCGGCGCATCCCACCAATCATCGCCGGCAGCTCCACCACCGCGTCGCGGTCGGCGTTCAGTCCGAAGAACAGGGTGCCGGCCGCGGAGATGACCGCGACCCGGAGCGCGTGCTGCTGGGCGATCTCGGCCAGTGAGTAGAACTCCCGCACGCGCGCGCCGGCGACGTAGATCGGCCCGGCCGGGCCGCGCACGTTGGAGACGTTGAAGGTGAAGACCCGAGGGCTCATCGCCCAGCGGGCGACGAGCGGATTGCGCCCGAGGTGATAGAGGGTGTCGGCGTCGTGGCCGAGCTTGCGCTCGCGGGTCTCTCGGCTGACGGCCAGGACGCAGGCGGCCGGGTCACCCTCCTCGACCGGCAGGTCGACGAAGAAGTACGAGTCCCGGTTGCCCGCGACATCGTCCTCGCCGCTGCCGTGCAGGCTGACCGGCACCTTGACACGTATGGCCGCCTCGGCCCCGGAGACGTGCTCGAGCCAGGTGCGCAGACCGCCGGCGACGATCGCGAGCACGACGTCGTTCAGGGTCACGGAGGAGTCGATCGCCTTGCCGGCACGCCGGCAGTCGTCCAGCGGCGCGCTCACGAAGGCCACCCGCCGGCTCGAGCCGGCGCGGGCGGCCAAGGGCGTCAGGTCGGCCTCGCGGGCGAGCTCGCGGCCGAGGACGCCACGGGCGGGCAGCGGCGACCCGCTGCGCCGCGCAGCGGCACGGCGGCGGCGGGCGTGGGCAGCGCGGTCCCTGATCCCGAGTGCCAACAGGCCGACGGCGCCGGGCCCGGACACCGGCGTCCAGGGCGCTGGGGCCGCCGGTGCGCCCCGGGGATCGTCGTCCCACAGGACGGCCGCGCCGAGCCGCACACACGTCGCGCCGTCGGCCATGCAGTGATGGATCCGCCACACCAGCGCGAGCGACTCGTGCTCGAGCTCGACCAGGTCGAGATGCCACAGCGGGTGCGTGCGATCGAGCCGCCGGGTCATCAGCCTGGCGACGACCTCCTCGAGCCCGTCCCGGCCGAGCGGAGCCGGAGTCGGCACCTGGGTGATGTGGCGGGCGATGTCGAACGCCGGGTCGTCCAGCCACGCCGGACTGGCCACTCGCAGCGGGGTCTCGACCAGACGCTGACGCAGACGCGGCGCACCCTCGAGGCGCGTGTCGACGCGTCGGCGGAGCTGCTCGAGCGTCGGCAGCGGGCGGTCGCCGACGCGCTCGAGGATCAGGACCTTGCACGTGTGGCCACACACCGCGCCACCCTCGCGGCTCAGCACCAGGGCATCCTCGGCGGTCAGGCGATCGAGCCTCATCGGAGCTCGTCCAATCTAACTCCTGCGGCCTCTGATAGACAGAGCGCATGGGAACCATTCACGTCACTGCCGAGCGGACCGTCGAGGCGCCGGCCGAGACCGTCTACGGCTACATCGCCGACATGCGGGAGCATCACCCGCACTTCCTGCCCGACGCGTTCTCGGATTTCACGGTCGAATCCGGAGGCGTCGGCGCCGGCACGATCACGCATTTCAACGTCACGGCGGGCGGCCGCACCCGTGCGTACCGGATGGAGGTCGCCGAGCCGGAACCGGGTCGGGTGCTGAGCGAAGCGGACACCAACTCGAGCCTCGTGACGACGTTCACGGTCACGCCGGAGGGCGATTTCTCGCGAGTGCAGATCTCGACCACGTGGGAGGGCGCCGGCGGGATCGGTGGCTTCTTCGAGCGGACGTTTGCGCCGCGGGCGATGCGCGGCATCTACGCCGATGAGCTCGAGCGCCTCAATGCCTACGCGCGCGAGCACGCCGCCGGCGGGCCCGCGGGCGGTAGCGCTTCGGCGACGGGTGCATAAGTCGTCAAACCGCCGGCGCGCCGTCGACTATGGGCAGGTAAGCGCCTGAGCGGTGCTCAGGTGGCCGAGGAAGCTCCGACCGCCGGCACTTTGCCCACTTATGCACCCCCGGATCCGGCGCGATCATGTCGTCAAGGCACGGTCCGCGCGGTCAACCCCCGGGACGACTCGGACCCCCCCACGCCGACCGGCGACAGAGCGATTTCAGGATGTGATCGCCGGGGTCTAAGCTCGGTGGGCGCCAATTGCGGCGACGCACCCTGAAAGGACCGCCACATGCCCCTCTTCTTCTTCACCGTTGAACAACAGGAGCGAGCTATCGTCGAGCGCTTCGGCAAGTTCGTCCGCGTCGCCGGCCCAGGGCTGCAGCGCAAGTCCCCGTTCGTCGAGTCCGTGGCCGGGCGCATGAGCCTGCAGGTCGAGCAGCTCAATGCCGACATCGAGACCAAGACCCAGGACAACGTGTTCGTGGTCGTCAAACTGGCGATCCAGTACATGGTCGGCGCCACCGAGGAGAAGGTGAAGGACGCCTTCTACAAGCTCGACGACCCCGAGGTGCAGATGAAGTCCTACGCCTTCGACGTCGTCCGTTCCCACATCCCGACCATGGACCTCGATGAGGCCTATGCCGACGCGGACACGATCGCGAAGCACATCCAGGACACGCTGCAGACCCAGATGGCCGATTACGGCTACGAGATCATCAAGGCGCTGATCACGAACATCGAGCCCGACCAGCGGGTCAAGGACGCGATGAACAACATCAACGCGGCGCGACGCAACCAGGAGGCCGCCACGGCCCAGGGCGAGGGCGACAAGACGCTGCGGATCAAGAAGGCCGAGGCGGAGTCCGAGGCGATGCGACTGCACGGCGAGGGCGTGGCCGCCGAGCGGCGAGCGATCGCGCAGGGCCTGAAGGACTCGCTGGCCCTGATCTCCGATGAGGATGGCATCGACGCCAAGGAGGCGATGGGCCTGGTGGCGCTGACCCAGTACATGGACACGCTCCGCTCGGTCGGCGAGAACGGCAACATGACGACGCTCTTGCTCCCGCACTCCCCGGCCACGGTCGGGTCGCTGATGGATCAGGTCCAGGAGGGCATGCTGACCGGCAACCTCGCCGCCGACGCGAGCAGGCACCCCGGCAACGGGGGCCGAAACAACCCGTCCCTCCCCGGGCGCTCCTAGCCCGGGCCGCCAACGGGAGCCCGAGCGAGACAACAGACGATGGCCGGCGGCGACCAGAGCATGGTCGAGTTCCTCGGCGTGCCGGCCGATCACCGGTTGCTGGGCGAGGACATGGCCAACCTGCCGCCCGCCGAGCAGTATCACGAGACGGCGGTCGTGGCTCGCGGCCACGACCGGCTCGTCGCGACGGGCTCGACGCTGACGGGCGTCACCCTCGTCGGCGGCGCCGCGATCGCTGTCTATGGTGGCGCCGAGCTGGTGTTCGGCAGCGGCGGAGCGCTGGCGGCGATCCTGCTCGTGGTGGGGCTGCTGCTGGTGGCCACCCACTGGGGCTGGGTCCACGTTGCCGAGTACGCCGGTGTGACGATCGACGATCGACGGGAGCGCGAGTCCGACCGCCACCGGCAGGCATGGCTGGCCGGCGTCGCACCGTACCCGCGCTTCAGCGTCGCCACGAGCGTGGGTGACGACGCGTCGACGCACGTCGAGCGCGTCCTGCACAAGCCCGTCGCTGACGCCCGCCGGGACGTTCACCTTCCAGCGTGAGACCGACGCCGAGGAACGCTACGACGCTCACACGCCGGCCGCGGTGATCGCCGACGGTGTCGAGACGATGCGCCGGGAGGCGCGGCTTGAGACCGACCGCCTCCGGGAGCTGTGGGATGCGGCGGCGACCGCCTACGAGGCGGCCCTGCTGAGCGCGCACGACGACCAGCAGCGGCTGGTCGCGGAGCGGGCCGCTGCCGCCGCCCTGTCGGAGCACATCAATGCGTCGATGCGCGAGCCACCGCTGGTCGAATAGCCGACGGCGGACCGGCCGGCGTCGGCCCCACCGGGCATGATTCGGCCATGGCGAGGATCTACGGCGGCGTCGAGACCGGCGGGACGTGGTGCGTGTGTGCGCTCGGCGCCGGGCCCGATGAGCTATTGGCCGAGGAGCAGTTCCCCACGACGTCGCCGCCGGAGACGCTCGAGCGGATCGTCGAGTTCTTTCGCGCGCATCCCGCGCCCGCCGCGATCGGGATCGGCTCCTTCGGCCCGGTCGACGCCGACCCGGACTCGCCGACCTGGGGTCAGGTGACCACCACGCCAAAGCCAGGATGGCAGCGAACGGCGGTGGCGACGGTGATCCGCGACCGGCTCCGGGTGCCGGTCGCCTTCGACACCGACGTCAACGCGGCGGCGCTGGGAGAGCACCGCTGGGGCGGCGGGGGCGAGGTCGACAGCCTGTGCTACCTGACCGTCGGCACCGGGATCGGCGCCGGACTGGTGATCTGCGGGCGCCCGCTGCGTGGGCTCGTGCATCCTGAGGTCGGTCACCTGCGCATCCCCCACGACCGTCAACGGGATCCGTTCCCCGGCTCGTGCCCCGCGCACGGCGACTGCTGGGAGGGCCTCGCGTCCGGGTCGGCTCTGGCCGAGCGCTGGCGCACCCCTCCGGCCGACCTGCCCGACGAGCACCCCGCCTGGCGTCTGGAGGCCGAATACGTGGCGCTCGGCCTGCTCAGCATCGTGTGCGTGGCCTCGCCCGAGCGGATCGTCGTCGGCGGCGGGGTGATGGACCGGCCGCTGATGCTGCCGATGATCCGGACCCGCCTGCGTGACCTTCTCGCCGGCTACCTCGACACGCCGATGCTCGGCGAGCGCATCGACGACTACCTCGTCGCCCCGGCCCTCGGCGACCGCGCCGGCGTGCTCGGAGCGATCGCGCTGGCTGAGAGTCTCACGCCCTGAGACTCTCGAGTGCCGACTCGGGGCTCGGGTGCAGGATCAGTACGCCGCTCGGATCGGAGAGCTCGATGCTCCGCCGGGCCACAGCATCGGGGCTCATCACCAGCACCAGCTGCCCGCGCGCACGTTCCATGTCCCGGTGCAGCTCGAACAGCATCTGCACGGCGCTCGAATCGAGAAACCCGACGTGCGTGAGGTCGAGCACGAGCGTGGCCACGTCCGCGGTCACGCTTTCGCGCAGGGCCTGCTCCACGTCGTGACGGTTGCCCAGGTCGAGATCGCCGGTCAGGGTCGCGGTCACGGTCGTGGCCGAGCCGACCCGCTCGATCCGCACCCGCGGCGGCGCGATCACCCCGACCCCCGGGAGCGGCGGCGCAGCAGATGGACCGTCGAGCCGCCGTCGAACCGATCGATCTCGACCTCGTCCATGACCTCGCGCATCAATCCGACTCCTCGTCCCCGGCCCTCACCGCGCGGCGGGCGCCACTGCCCGTGGTCGGCCAACGTGACATGGACGGCATCCTCGTCGGCGCGACAGCGCACATCGATCTGGCCGCGTCGCAGCCCGTAGGCGTGCTCGACGATGTTGGCAGCCGCCTCATGGCTGGCGAACACGATGTCGTATACCTCCTCTGCGGACACGCCCTTCGCGGCCAGCCACCGCTGCAGTGTTCGCCGCAGACTGGGCAGCACGTCGAGGGTTGCCGGCAGCTCGAGCTCGAGCGTGGCGCCGGGCGCGTCCAGGGTCGCGATCAGCACCGCCACATCGTCCTCGTACCCACCGTCGGGGCGCTGCGCGCGGACGAGCTCCGCGGCCAACCCGGCCGGCCCGGCCGGATCGTCGCTCCTCTCGCCTCCGACCGCCCCGACGAGCCGCTCGATGCCGGCGTCGATCGCTTCGCCGCGACGCTCGACGAGGCCGTCGGTGTACAGCACGATCGTGTCGCCCACATCGAGCGGAACCCGGGTGAGGGGGAATCGCGGCAGGAGCTCCGTGCCCAGCGGCGGCGCCCCCGGCGCTGCCAGCAATGTCACGCGTCCGTCGGCCGAGCGGATCAGACCCGGAGGGTGGCCCGCCGTCGTGTACGTGAGCCCGTGGGCCTCGGCCTCGATCAACAGGCATTGACAGGTCACCATCGCGGGGCGGTCGAGCGTGTGGGCGAACGCATTGAGCTCCTCGAGCAACCGATCCGGAGAGGGATCTCTGAGCACGTAGGCGCGCAGCGCGGCCCGCATGGTGCCCATCACCACAGCCGACTCGAGTCCGTGCCCGGCCACGTCCCCGACGACGAGCAGGACCCGGCCGTCGGGCAGCGTCATCGCGTCGTAGAAGTCGCCGCCGACCTTCATCGCCGCCTGCGCCGGCTCGTAGCGAGCGCCCACGCGCGTGAAGGCGCCGAGGTCGAGGTGCCCGGGGAGCATGCTCCGCTGCAGTGTCTCGGCCACGGCGCGCTCGCGCTCGAGCAGGCCTCGGAGCTGCTCGGCGTACTCCGCGGTCCGGCGTGCCTCGCGGTTGCGCAGCGCTCCGAGCTCGAGGTTTGCCGCCACGCGCGCAAACAGCTCGCGCGCGCTGAACGGCTTGACGACGTAGTCGTCGGCCCCGGTCTCGAGCCCCTCCACGGACGACTCCTCCCCGGCCCGAGCAGAGAGCAGGATCACCGGCGTGCCGGCCAGCGACTCGATCGCGCGGATCCGGCGCACGAGCCCGAATCCGTCCAGGCGCGGCATCATCACATCGCTGAGCACGAGATCGGCGCCGCCGCCGCTGCGCAGCAGCTCGAGCGCCTGCTCACCGTCGGCCGCCATCCGCGACCTCGTAGCGCACCGCCAGCAGACGGCGGAGGTAATCCCGCATATCGGCGTTGTCGTCGACGATCAGCACGCGCGCGCGCTCCCCGGCGGCGCCCTCAGCGCCGATCTGCGCCTCGGACGCTTCCGCCGGCACGGGTTCCACCCCGTCGCTCCAGCGCAGCGCCTCGGCCAGGAACGCCTCGGCGCGGGTCGAGGCGGCGGTGGCGCCGACGCGCTCGGCCGCCGGGCTGAGCGGCAGCGAGACCGAGAACGTGCTGCCCGAGCCCTCACGGCTCCGAACGGCGACGGCTCCGCCCTGAAGCTCCGCCAGCTCTTTGACCAGTGCGAGCCCGATGCCACTGCCCTCGTGCGAGCGCGACCACGCTTCCTCGACGCGGTGGAAGCGCTCGAACAGCCGGTCGAGATCCTGCGCGGGGATCCCGATTCCGCTGTCACTCACCTCGACCACACCGCGGTCGGCGCACTCGTGCACGCGGATGGTGATCCCGCCCTCGCGGGTGAACTTGAGCGCGTTGGAGAGGAGGTTGAGAACGACCTGCTCGAGTTGGTCGGCGTCGGCCGTCACGACCACGGGAGCGGGCGCGCAATCGAGGGTCAGCGTGAGTCCGGCCTTCTCCACCGCCGATCGGAACATGCTCGCGAGCTCGCCGCAGAACGCGCCCAGGTCGATCGGCCGCGGATCGGCCTTCACGCGCTCGGCCTGCAGACGGGAGAACTCGAGCAGGGTGTTCACGTGCTTGAGCAGTCGCAGCGCGTTGCGATGGGCCATCACCAGCGCGGGGTCGGGATCGGGACGGTTGACGGCATCCTCGAGCGGACCCAGCAGCAGCGTGAGCGGGGTGCGGAACTCGTGCGAGACGTTGGAGAAGAACTCCGTCTTGGCCCGGTCGAGCTCCGCCAGTGATTCGGCGCGGGCGCGTTCCTCCTCGAGGGCACGGGCGTCCGCAACCGCCCCGCCGACCGCCGTGGCCACCAGTTCGCAGAACCGGCGCAGGTCGTCATCGAGCGGCCGGTGGCGGCTGAGCCCGCACACGAGCGCCAGGGTCGCGCTCCCGTCACCGGCGTCATCGACGGGCAGGATCAGTGCCCGGTCGGCCGCCGGGCGCTCTCCATCACCCGCCAGCTCGAATGCCGGGAGCTCGGTGATCGCACGCTGCTCGCGCCGTCGCAGGGCACCCTCGATCCGGCGCCGGAGATCGGCGTCGGGTCCATCCCCGCGGAGCTCCGGGCCGCCGAGGCGACGCCGCTCCCGGTCGCTCAGCCCGGTCGCGGCCAAGAGCCGAGGCTCGTGCTCGACCTGCTCGTAGAGGATCACGAAGGGGAGGTCGAGACGGTCCGCGTCGAGGGCGGCCACGGCCTCGCGCTGAACCTCAGCGATGTGGCCGATCCCCCGGACCCGGGCGGCGATCCCCGACAGGGTCTGCAGGCGGCGACCGCTGAGCACCCGCTCGGTGATCTCCGAGACGACCCCGAGCAGACCACCGACCCCGCCGGCGCCGTCCATGATCGGGCTGTAGGCGAAGTCGAAGTAGCACTCCTCGGGGTAGCCCGAGCGCTCGAGGTGGAGCATCTGGGCCTCCGACCACGATGCCCGTCCGCGTTCGACCACGTCCATCGCCAGCGGCCCGAGGATCGGCCATACCTCGGCCCACAGCTCCGCCGCCGGCTGCCCCAGTCCGTCCGGGTGCTTGGCGCCCATCAGCGGGATGTAGGCGTCGTTGTAGACGTTGATCAGCTCGTGGCCCCACCACAGGAACATCGGAAACCGCGACGCCAGGCAGATGCTCACCGACGTTTGAAGGGGCTGTGACCACCGGTCCCGGGGTCCCAGGGGCGTCTGTGACCAGTCCTTGGCACGGATCAGCTCACCGACCTCCCCGCCTCCCCCCGGAACGGCCGCGCCGATCTCACTCATCGCCGCGCTCCGTTTCTCACGCCGGCGCAATTCTTCACGAATCGGTTCCGATGGTGCGGCAAGAGTCAGGTCCTCAGGCGATCAGGTTGAGGCGCAGGCCGCGGCGGCCCCGGACCCGAATGACGGTGGCGCGGCGGATGGACGGCTGCCCCAGCCGCGGTCGGGCGCGGTTCCGAGCACGAAGCTCACGTGAGCGCCGTGGGCGAGGTCGGCGAGCCGCAACCACGGCTTGGCCCAGCTGCGGCCACCGAGCGAGAGTGAGTGGACGTACGGCGCACCGGGCGCGGCCCCCCGGGCGGTGATCGACACCACGCCGCCGGGCAGCCGCAGGTCGATCCGCGGGAACAGTGGGCTGCCGAGGGCTAGGATGTCGGTCCCGGGAACCTCCGGATAGAGGCCGAGCGCGCCGAACACGTACCAGGCTGACATCTGGCCGAGATCGTCGTTGCCCGGGTAGCCGGCCGGCGAGGGGTTGTACAGCGACAGGATCGCGCGGCGCACGACGGATTGCGTCTTGTACGGCGCCCCGGCCCAGTCGTAGAGCCACGGCGCGTCCGCGTTCGGCTCGTTGCCGAGGAAGGCGTACGGCGAGCTGAAGCCGGCATTGAGCTGCACGAAGAAGCGGTCCAGACGACTCACCGAGGCGCGCCGACCGCCCAGCGCCGCAAACAGGCCGCCCGGGTCCTGGGGCACCATCCATGTGTACTGCGCCGCGTCGCCCTCGGCGAACCCGCGGCTGCTGAGCCCGTCGTTGCGCGTGGGGGTGAACGGCGTGAGGAACCGGCCACCGGCCCAGCGCGGGCGCACGTAGCCGGTGGAGCGGTCGAACACATTGCGCCAGTTGCCGACCGGGCCAGGAACCGGTGGCAGGTCGCGCGGTCGCCGGTCGCGGCGGCGAGCCGAGCGATCGCGAAATCGTCGGTCGCGTACTCGAGCGTGGTGCCCGCCGACCCCCACGCGAGGTCGAGGCTCGGGCGATACGGCCCGGGCTGTGTTCGGCGCCACGCATCCACGGTCTCGGTGGCCACGTTCGCGTTCTGCTCCTGCGGCACGTAGCCGAGCGTCTGATAGGACGTCCCGGCCGGTCGCTCGACGTAGCCGTCGTTGGCACTCACACCACTCGCGGTGGCGCCCTTGACCGCGGCCGCGAGCGCCGTTGGGGGTTGAACCCGTGCCCGCCGAGGGCCCAGATCCCGGCCATCACCGGGTCAGCTGGGTCCCCGGTCATGACCTGCGTCTGCGCGTTGGCGATCGACCATTTCGGCAGCCAGCCGCTCTGAGCCTGATCGGCCAGCAATGAGGAGACGATGTCCGATGCCTGCCTCGGCGCGATCAGTGCCAACAGCGGCATCTGGCTGCGGTAGACGTCCCAGCCCGAGAAGTCGGCGTACTGGGTGTAGCCGCGGGCGATGTGCACGCGGCCGTCCATCCCGATGTAGCGGCCGTCGACGTCGCTGAAGGTGCTCGGCGCGATCAGCGCGTGATAGAGCATCGAGTAGAACGTGCGCCGATCCGCCGCGCGGCCGCCGCGGACGTCGATCCTCCCCAGCATCCGGTCCCAGGCCGTCCGGGCGGCCGTCTGCGCGGCGGCGAAGCTGAGACCGTGTGTCTCGGCGTCGAGGTTGGCGCGTGCGTTCTGAACGCTGACGAACGAGATCCCGACTCGCATCTCCACCGTGCGGTCCGTGCTCGTGTCGAAGCCGACGTAGGCCCCCGTCTGCGCCGAAGCGCCAGGCGCACCGAGCGCCCACGGGGCGGCGGGGACGGAGTCGGCGGCGGAGCTCGATCCTGGAGCGAGCGCTCCGCCCCTCCACGTGCCAAAGCTCTGGAACGGCCGGCTGAACCGAGCCGCGAAGTAGATCCTGTAGCTGCTGGGCTCGACGCAGAAGCCGCCGCTCTGCACCGAGCCAGAGACCTCCTGCCCGCGCCGAGTCGATCTGCACGGCGCCGTTCATGGCACCGGCGCGGCTGCCGGTCACATCGATCAGAACGCTCCCACTGCCGCCGCCCGGAAAGGAGAAGCGTCCGAGCCCGCTGCGCCGCGTGGCGGTCAGCGCCACGCCGATCTCGGTGGCCCGGCCCGGGTTGAGCTCGACCTGGTAGGAGCCGGGGGCGGCAGCCTCGTCACGGTGCGAGAACGACGGCAGCAGGGCCGGGTTCAGGCCGCCGGAGGGCGGCGCCGCCGGCGAGCTCGTGACCGATCCAGCGGTGGGAAGAAACGGCACGTCGCCGTAGTTGGCGCAACCCGCACCGCTCAGGCGCCGGAGACTGAAACCACGGATCGTCGTGTCGTCGTATGCGTATCCGCCGCCCGGGTTGGGCGACGACGGGCTCGTGTCGGGACCCCACTGGATCATGCCGAACGGGAGCACCGGTCCGGGGAAGGTGTTCCCGGCACCGCCACCGGTGCCGAAGTCCGGCGCCCCGGCCTCGGTGCCGTCGAACGGATTCACATCGCTCGCGAGATCGGCGGGCGGGGCCGCCGTTCCGGCCGCGCGGGCCGCGGCGTGGGCCGTTCCTGCCGCGAGCCCGAAGGCGAGCACGACCGATACGACCAGAGTGTGGCTGCGCCGCCCCATTCTCTCGTTGACCGGCATCACGCCGACCGCGTCGGCCACGCGGGGACGCGAGTGCAGCGTTGCGGAGAGGATTGTCCATGATCGGGAGTCCTCAGCACCGGCTGCTCGCTGCGCTCGGGCGCCTGCCGGCCGCGGTCCGACGGGCATCCGCCCGGCTCAGGCAGTACCGGTGGGCGGCTCCCGGGTGGCCTCGAATGCCCGGCGCGCCTCTGCGCCTCCGGGCGCAGTGCCCTTGAGCACGACCACGGTCAGGTAGAGGACGGCAAGAAGAATCTTGGCTCCGCGCCGCTTGTCACCGCCGCGCTTCAGCGCCATCGACGCGACCGCCACGATGGCGGTGACGATCCAGCCCTCGCGGGACACCGGATTCCATCCCCATCCGATCCGGCGCGGCGCGAACCAGACCTCGGTGCCGATCAGCGGTGTCGTGCGCACCGTCTTCTCGCCGCTCATGTCGTCCACGCTACTCCTCCGCGGGCCGCCGGTCGAACGCCGGCGAGGCGCTCGAGCCGCAGCCGCCGCAGATGCAGTGCCGGCCGTGAATCGGTGACACGTTGAGGCCGGTCATCGACGGATGCCGATTCGAGGGCTCGCTGCGGCGCGGCTCACGCTGGCCAGGCCCGGCGGCGAGGGCACCGTCCCCGTACGGATGCTTGGACATGCGTGCTCGTCTGAGAATGAACCAGGACAACGGGGCTCCGGGCGGCGGTGAAGACGGACCTGGAGGCGGGTCGGGGGCGAGATTCCCGGTCCGCAAGGGGCGCAAACGCGAACTTTGCCTTCGGTTCGAGCTCGAGACGCTCCACACCCTGACGCCTGGGCGGGCGTGACGCGAGTCCGCCCGGATTGCCCCTTCGGCCCCCGGGGTAGGCCCACCAGGACAGCGTGCGCTGGGAGGCGCGAACAGGAGGAGAACCATGCCGTACCGACTTCAGCCCGGCGAGTCAGTGCCGGTAGCCGTGCGCCGCAGCGCACGCGAACAGATCGAGCACGCGATCGGCGAGCTCACCGACGGCGCCCCGGCCGACACGGTCACGGCGGTCCACGATGCCCGCAAGGCGCTCAAGAAGGAGCGCTCGTTGCTGCGGCTCTCCCGCGGCACCCTGACCGGGTCTGAGCGCCGGCGTGAGAACGAGGCCTTCCGCGAGGCCGCTCGCAGTCTCAGCGCCGCCCGGGACGCCGATGTGATGGTCGAGGCGCTCGAGGGACTCGGGGACCGATATGCCGGACAGGTTCCCAAGGCGACATTCGACGCCGTCCGCCGCAAGCTGGATGCCGAGCGCCGGCTGGCGCGCCGAGCCCTCGAGCAGGGTGACGCCACCAACCGGGTCAACGGCGAGCTTCGGGAGGCGGTCCCGCGGATCGAGGAGTGGACGCTGGAACGGGACGGCTGGCCGGCGATCGCCCACGGTCTCGGTCGTGAGTACGCGCGCGGGCGCCGAGCGTTCATGCGCGCCATGGCGCGGCCGACGGACGAGAACCTCCACGCGTGGCGCAAGCGGGCCAAGGACCTCTGGTACCACCTACGGTGGCTCGCGCCGATCTCCCCGGGCACGATGCGCGGTCACGCCCAGGACGCGCACCGGCTGGCCGATCTGCTCGGCGATGATCACGACCTCGCCGTCCTGCGCACGACCCTGCTGGAACTGGCCGGGCAGGTCCCACAGGATCTCGACCCGGTGGTCGGACTGATAGATCACCGCCGAGCCCAGCTTCAGACCGAGGCGATATTCCTCGGTCGGCGGCTCTATGCCGAGAAGCCGAAGGCGCTCGTGCGCCGCCTGCACAGCTATTGGCGGGCGTGGCGTGACGAGACACGGGCCGTGGCCGCGCACCGGCCGGCGGAGCTGGCCGAGGCGGCGGGAGGCTAGCTTCCGCCGGGACCCAGTGCCGGGCCCGGGCGCCGAGATTTGAGGCCGGCGCTAACGCGAGACCGCGGGAATGCCGATGGTGCGTGGTATGAGCCCCACCATCGGCGCCCCGCCCGCGCCGGTCCGCGAGGAGGGGAATTCCCCGCGAGGCCTGATCCCACCGTCGCGACGCGGTCGCTCGGCACGCCAGATCGGCGACGTGATCGTCGATCTCGGGTTCGTGTTGCGCGAGACGGTCGAGGCGGCGGTCGAGACGGCCCGCGCCCAGGGCCGAACGACGGGCCAGATCCTGCTCGAGACGGGCGCGCTGCGCCAGGACCAGCTCGCCCGGGCTCTGGCCGAGCGCTTCGGCGTCGACTATGTCGACCTGTCGATATTCGAAGTCGACATGGGTGCGGTGAACCTGATCGCTGTCGATGTGGCCAGGCGCTACCAGGCCGTGCCCGTCGCGTTCATGCCCGACGGGTCCGTGTTGCTGGCGATGGCCGACCCGACGAACGTCCTGACCGTCGACGAGATCTCGATGATCACCGGCCTCACCGTCTGGCCCGCGGCCGCGGAGCGCGAGGACATCAGCGCGCTGATCGCCCGGCTCAACCGGCTCGATGAGAGCGTCATGGCCGTGGAGGAGCCCGAGCCGGAGCTCGAGATCGAGCTGACGCCGACCAGCCCGGGTCAGAGCGCGGAGGCGCCCGTCGTCAAGCTCGTGCACGCGATCATCGCCGAGGCGGTCGAGCGCGGCGCGTCGGACATTCACTGCGATCCGGAGTCAGGCGACATGCAGGTCCTGTTCCGGATCGACGGGGTGCTGACGCCGGCGGCCACCGTGGCCCGCGCGATGTCAGCCGGCGTGGTCTCGCGGATCAAGATCATGGCCAACCTCGACATCGCCGAGCGGCGCGTCTCCCAGGACGGCCGCCTCGCCGTGACCATCGACGGCCGCCGCATCGACGTGCGGGTGGTGACGCTGCCGCTGATCCGGGGCGAGGCCGTCGTGATGCGCATCCTCGACACCGGCTCGGTCGTGCGCGACCTCGATGCGCTCGGCATGCGCGCCCGCGACCGCGAGACCTTCGTGTCGGCGATCGGCAAGCCCTATGGGGCCGTGCTGGTCACCGGCCCCACCGGCTCGGGCAAGTCGACGACGCTGTACGGCGCACTCGGAATCGTCAACGACGGTCGGCGCAGCGTCCTCACGATCGAAGACCCGGTCGAGTCCCCGATCGCCGGGATCAAGCAGATGCAGGTCGCCCCAAAGGCGGGGGTGACCTTCGCCGCCGGCCTGCGCTCGATGCTCCGCGCCGACCCCGACGTGATCATGGTCGGCGAGATTCGTGACGCCGAGACCGCGGCGATCGCAGTTCAGGCGGCGCTGACGGGCCATCTCGTGCTGTCCACGCTGCACACCCGCGATGCCCCCAGCGCGATGACCCGCCTCCTCGACATGGGGATCGAGCCGTTCATGATCGCGGCGGCGGTCGACTGCGTCGTGGCGCAGCGCCTCGCCCGCGTTCTGTGCGAGCAGTGCAAGCGCCCGGCCACGCTCGCGCCGGGGGTGCTGGCCGAGCACGGACTCGAGGATGCCGAGGTGTACGAGCCGGTCGGCTGCATGCGCTGCGCGGAGACCGGCTACCGCGGCCGGATCGGGCTCTATGAGGTGATGCCGGTCACCGAGACGATCCGCACCCTGCTGCTCGAGCGACGCGGCGTCGACGAGATCGCCGCCACCGCGGCCCGGCTCGGCATGAGCAGCATGCGCGAGGACGGGTTCGAGAAGGTCCGCCAGGGCATCACCTCGTTGGTCGAGGTGGCCCGGGTCACGACCGCGCTGTGAGTGCTCCCTCGGCGGCGGCCGGCGCGAGCGTCGAGGCCGCGCGGGTCATCGCTCCGATCTCGACCATCGCCTCGCGCGCGGAGCGGCTGATCGCTGTCATGTTGATGAAGCCGTGGATCATGCCCGGGATGCGGCGGAGGACGACCGGCGTGCCCGCCGCACGTAGCGCCGCCGCATAGGCCTCGCCCTCGTCGCGCAGGGGGTCGAACGCGGCTGTGACGACGACCGCCGGCGGCAGCCCACCGAAGGTGTCGGCGAGCAGCGGCGACAGGCGTGGATCGGTGCGATCGGCCTTCGTCCCGCCGAGATAGTTGGCCTCGGCCCAGTTGCGGTCGTTCTCGGTCAGGAAGAAGCCCTGGCCGAACAGGTCGCCCGACGGCCACCGCCGGCTGAAGTCGACGGTCGGGTAGATCAGGACCTGGAGCGCGGCGCAGCGGCCCTCGGCGGCGGTGAGCCGACTCGCCACGGCGGCGAGGTTGCCGCCCGCGCTGTCGCCCCCGACCGCCACCCGGGCCGGATCGGCGCCCAGCTCCCGGGCGTGATCAAAGCCCCACAGCAATGCCGCGTGAGCGTCCTCGACGGGGGCTGGGAACGGGTGCTCGGGCGCCAGGCGGTAGTCGATCGAGAGCACGTGCAGGCCGCCATGACGGCACAGCATCCGACACGGCTCGTCGTGGGTGTCGAGATCGCCGATCGTGAACGCCCCGCCGTGCAGGAACACGAGCAGCGGGTGCGGACCGCCCGGCTCGTCGGGGATGTAGTGACGTGCTCGCAGCTGGCCCGCGGCGCCGCGCACCTCGAGCTCGCGGACGGCGCCGACGACGGTCCGGCGGCCCGAGATGGCCAGCGCGTCGCGACGCGTGGTGGCGCGGATCTCGGCCGCCGAGGCGATGGGACCCCCGGGGCCGGTCAGCGAGACGCCACCGCGAAGCCGCTCGCCGGCCGCGAGCACGAGCTGGATGCCCGGGTCGAGCTCCTGTCCGTCGATCGTCACCGGGCGACCGCCGGCCAGCCGCAGCTGGGTGCGGGGCGAGAGCCGTGAGAACCCGCGGGCGACGCCGGCCTCGAGGCGCTCCCGGCGAGTCAACGGCGGGTCGAGCACCGGCTACGCGGCTCGGCCCGGCGTCAGCAGGGCGTCAAGTTCCCCGAGTTGGCGACGCACGCCGCCGCATACCTGCTCACAGAGCTCGAACACGCCCTCGTCGGCGATCGCGTAGCGCACGTGGTTGCCGTCCTTGGTGCGGGACACCATGCCCGCGCCGTGAAGGATCCCCATGTGCTTGGAGACGTTCTGCTGCGAGGCGCCCAGCTTCTCCTGCAGCTCCCCGACGGTCGCATCGCCGTCGCGCAACTGGTCGAGCAGCTTGATCCGCATGGGCTCGGCGAGCACGCGGAAGCGCTGGGCGATCAGCTCGACAAGCGGATCGCCGAGAGGATGCGACAAGGAGCTCGGGCCAGGCATACGACCAAGCCTACCACAAGCGCACAGTTGTATAGACTGCTACGGGTCCGCTACGCGGCCGGGCCGACGCTCACGTGGGTGATCGGCACGTCCAGCTCGCGGCGCAGGCGCTTGAGCTCTGCCTGCTCCTGCCAGGACTCGTCCTCGCCGGGGTGGGTGACGACGATCACCTCGTCGGCGCCGAAAGCACGCAACCGGTCCTCGAGCGCGGACGACGGGCTCGGGTCGCCGACCTCACCACGGGCCACGATCCCGCACTGCTGCGCCCACCGCAGGGAGCGGTTCAAGCGCGCCTGCGCGGCCACGCGCTCGCGGTCGATATCGGTCACGGCGTAGTGAAGCCGCGAGGTCAGCACGGGGACCAGCACGTCGATCTCCGTGTGTTCAGGATCGACACGCGTGATCTGCTCGCGCAGCTCATCGCCGGACAGGGCCTCGTTGGCCACCACGAGCACGTGGCGGGTGCCGCTGGGAGAGCGGGCGGGATGATTCTCACGTGCCGCGTCGCTGAGCGTGTTGCGGCGATCCGGGTTCTCGGCCCGGAGATACGCGACCGTGGCCGCCACGATGGCGAGCACGAGCACCGCGACGCCCACCCACGCCGTCGTGACCACCCCGAGGATCACGGCAACGGCGATCACGGCCACGGTTCCGAACACGAGCCGGAAGGCCTCTCGTTCCGATCTGATGGGAGTGCGCATAGTGGCCTGAACTTACGCCGGGCGCAGCAGCGGGTCATGCGGGAAAACCACGGGTCTGACCGCGGACTTTCCCCGGCTCGGCGTCACGGGCCGTTCAGGCGCTCTGATCCTCGCGGCGCCGGCGCTGGCGGCGTAGCTCCTGACGGGCGACCGAGAGGCGGTGGACCTCGTCGGGTCCGTCGGCGATGCGCAGCGTCCGCAGCCCGGCGTACATGTAGGCCAGCGGGAAGTCGTCACTGACCCCGGCACCGCCGTGGATCTGGATCGCGCGATCGACCACCTTGAGCGCGACGCTCGGAACGACGGCCTTGATCGCGGCGATCTCGATGCGCGCATGCCGGTTGCCCACCGTGTCCATCAGCCACGCCGCCTTCATCACCAGCAGACGGGCCATGTCGAGCTCGATCCGGCTCTCGGCGATCCAATCGCGCACGTTGGCGTTGTGCGAGATCGGCTGTCCGAACGTCTCACGCGCGTCGGCCCGATCGCAGAGCATCTCCAGCGCCCGCTCGGCCGCGCCGAGCGCCCGCATGCAGTGATGGATCCGGCCGGGGCCGAGACGGGCCTGGGCGATCAGGAAGCCCATCCCCTCGCCGGCGATGATGTTGGAGGCCGGAACCCGGACGTCCTCGAACAGCAGCTCGCCGTGGCCCTCGGGGTCGTGGTAGCCGAACACCGGCACGCTGCGCAGGACCGTGACCCCGGGCGTGTCGAGGGGCACGAGCACCATCGACTGCTGCTGATAGGTGGCCGCCTCGGGGTCCGTCTTGCCCATCACGATCAGGATCCGCGCGTTGGGATGCAGCGCGCCCGTGGTCCACCACTTGCGTCCGTTGAGCACGTACTCGTCGCCTTGGCGGTCGATCCGCATGGCGATGTTGGTCGCATCCGAGCTCGCGACGTCGGGCTCGGTCATGGCGAAGCCGGAGCGGATCTCGCCGGCCAGCAGCGGCTCGAGCCAGCGGTCCTTCTGCTCCTCGGAGCCGAACTGGTGCAGCACCTCCATGTTGCCGGTGTCGGGGGCGGAGCAGTTGCAGGCTTCGGAGGCGATCCGGGTCCGGCCCATGATCTCCGCCAGCGGCGCATATTCGACGTTGGTCAGGCCGGCGCCACGCTCCTCGTCGGGGAGGAACAGGTTCCACAGGCCCCGCTCGCGGGCCGCGCGCTTGAGCTCCTCCATCACCGTGGGGTGACAATGAGGAGCACCTGTCGCGGTCGCCTCGCGCACCTGCTCCTGCCAGACGGACTCGGCGGGCCGGATCTCGTCCTCCATGAACACGAGCAGACGCTCGCGAATCTCCTCGGCGCGCGGGGAAGGCTGGATGTTCATCGTGTCTCCTTGCGGCGGGCTCGGCTCACCGCGCGATCACGGTGAAGAAATCTCGGCTGTACGGCACCAGGAAGTAGCCTGACACTCCGGCTTGGCCGGGGGCGACCGGGATAGGTGCCAGCGGCCCATGACCGCCTCGGTGACCGTACAGGTAGCCGGCCACCCAGGCCGGGTTGATGTCCAGCTGGACCGCGCGGACAACGCGAGCGGCGAGCAGCGCGCCGGCCAACTGGGAGACGGTGAGATGCTCGCCGCCGGCCCAGATCAGGCGCCCGTCGGCGGTGACGCCGAGCGCGGAGCGCGCCGGAGCGACGACACCGCCGAGCGTCGCGCCCCAGCAACTCAGGCAGTCGAGGTTGGAGGCGGCGACGCCGTGGTCGATCAGCAGGCTCAGGTTCTGGCGCACGGAAGCGACCGGCCGCCCGGCCGCCGGCACGCCGGCGTGCCACGCTCCGATATCGGTGTAGCCGTCCCGGTAGGTGACGATCGAGCCAAGTCCGGCGGTGGGCGCGATCGCCACGCGGCCATGGGACACGAATCCGCCCGCCGCGGTGGAGAACTTGAATCCGCCGTTGAAGGCCGCGACCAGGCGCCGGCGCTCGGAGCCGACCACCGCCGGTCCCGAATGCCACCCGGAGCCGCCCGGGTCGACCGTGCCGGCGTGCAGGACGAGCCCGACCAGGCTCTGGTCAAAGGACAGCAGGCCCACACCGGACGCCGAGCGAGCGATCCAGGCGGCGGTCCGGTCGCGGATCCGCACGGCGGGGACGAAATGCGTCGGCCCCGTGCCGAGCGCGACGGCCAGCACCCGCGGATACGACGGCGGCTTGGGTCGCGACGGAGCGGGCGTCGTGGCGGTGTGGGCGACCGAGCCCGTCGTCCGCGACGCCGAGGTCGAGACGACGGCGATTGCGGCACCGGGCCGCGTGGCCGCCGTGCCACCCCCGCCGCAGCCCACGATCGCCAGCGCGGCGACGCCCAGCGGCCGCCGCCGCCACGACCCGTCGTCTCACGTGCCGTCTGACTCGAGCAACAGGGCCAGAGTAGGGCACGCCTCGGCGGCCCGACGGGCGATTCCGTTCAGTTCCGGCGGCACCGGCTCACCATCGAGGATCGGGTATCCCCATTCGTCCAGTCGGACGCGCTCCGGCAACAGCTCGGCGCACAGGCCGTGGGCCACGCACTGAATCGGATCGACCTTGAGGCGCACGGCTACGCGACGGAGTACGCGAGCGGTGCCGGCGCCGGGAGGACGGGAGCGCACGCGCAACGATCGCACGGCCCGAGGCGGGCGTGGTCGTGGAACTCGGCCTCGAACACCCTCAGCGCGCTGGCCACGAAGCGCACCGCGCCGTCAGGGTGCTGACAGGCCCCCCGCCCGGGCAGCTCCCGGCCCCAACGGGCCAGATCCGCCCAGGCGCCGGCCGCTGCCGTGCCCGCGGCGATCTCCTGGATCGTGTCCGCGATCGCCCCGAGGCCGTTCACGCAGGGCCCGCATTGTCCCGCGGTCTGCGCGGCGAAGTAGTCGGCGATGCGGACGGTTTCGGCCACGGGACAGGCCGACGCGCCGAGCGCCACGATGACGCCGGCGCCGAGGATCGCCCCGTGCTCGGCGAGGTGCTCGGCGGCGAGCCGCACGCCGGGAATGTGTTCGGCCGGCAGCCAGCTTCCGAAGTAGCCGCCGATCAGCACTGCCGACAGCGGCTCGGACTCGCCCGCCGACTGCAGCAGATCGGCCAGCGGCATGCCGCGCTCGATCTCGTACACCCCCGGAGCGGACACGGCGCCGGCGAGGGTGACGAGCGTGGAGCCGGGGTCGCGCTCGGTGCCGAGCCCGCGGTACCAGCCCGCGCCGTGGCGGGCGATCAACGCCAGGTGGGCCAATGTCTCGACGTTCTGGACCAGCGTCGGCCGCTGCCGCACGCCGCGTTCGAACGGGCGCGCACCGAAGGTCGGCCGGCCCGGGCCTCCGTTCAGCCGGTTGACGAGCGCGGACTCCTGACCGGTCAGCCAGCGCTCCGGAACGCCGGCGGTCGAGAACCGGGGCTCCCCGCGCAGCCCAGCCGCGCGACGCTCGGCCACGGCCCGGTCGAGGCTGTGCGCGCTGCGCTCGTCGAGCTCGGAGACGGCGATGATCGCCTCACCGGCGCCGATGGCGCGGGCGGCGACGGCGGCGCCGTCGAGCACGAGGTGGGGCAGCTCGCGCAGCAGGACGCGGTCCTTCTTGCTGGCCGGCTCGCCCTCGGTGCCGTTGGCCACGAGGATCTTGGGTCTGCGCCGCGACGCGACGGCGCGCAGCTTGGTAGCGGTCGGGAACCCGGCGCCCCCGTGGCCGCGCAGGCCCGATTCCGCGACCAGGGCGATGATCTGGTCCGGGGAGGATCCCCGGAGCTCGGGCAGCGGACCGTGTTGATCCAGATGCGATGCGAGCTCGGTCATCGGCAGCTCGCCCACGCCCGTCAGCAGGCGCGGGAGCGCCCGTTCGGTGGCAATCGCCATCATCCACCCCCCGCCGTGACGGTGCCGCTGACGCTCCCGCCGGCGCTGTCGATCTGCAGCCGGGCCAGCAGCCGCAGCGAGGCGCCGCTCGCGTCGTGCACGGTCGCGGCGATGCTCGTGCCCTGGAGCGAGGTGACCTGCCCGAGGTACTGACCCGGAGCGGAGGCGGGACCGAGCGCGACCCGGCTGCTGCTCATGGCCACGCCGCCGCCGTTCGCGGCCTGGCCGATGATGCGGATCCCGAGCGTGCTCAGGCGCTCTCCGGCGACCCTGAGCGCGATGTGCACCTCGACGAGACCGCCGGCGGCCGGCCCCTGGCGCAGCGTTCCGCTGACCGGCGCCGTGAACGAGACCCGCGATCCGGAGCTCTGCGAGGCCGACCCACCGGCGGCAGCGGCGCCACCGGCGGCAGGGGCGGGCGCGCCTGATGCGGACGCGGCCGGGAGCAGCGCGCTCGGCGTGCCCGCGCGCTTGGCCCAGCCGGCAGCCAGCGGTCCGCTCGGCAGCCACACGAGCAGTCCCAGCGGAACCATCGCCGAGGCGAGGAGGGCGGTGGCGCGCGCGCCGGCGTGGTCCGGCCACCCGTCGGTCACGCGAGCGACGACCGCGACGATCACCACGATCACGCACACGCCGGTCACCGCAAGCATCCAGGTGGTCCTGGCGTCGCTGCCGGTGCCGAGTCCGTGCAGCAGGGCCACAGGCCAGCAGGCGTAGGCAGCCCAATGCGTGGCGCGCCACGCGCGGTAGCCGAACCGACGCCGCAGCAGGCTGGTGATGGTCACCGCGATCAGCAGGTCGAAGGCCACGGCGCCGAAGCCGAGCCACAGCGGGCGATAGGCCGAGCGGAAGGGCACGATCACGTCAAGGAGCGCGATCGGGGCGAAGCCGTCGAGCAATGAGGTCCCGATATGGACGAGCAGGAACACCACCGCCAGCAGCGAGGCGTTGCGGTGGATCGCGCCGAGGACGAACCGCGGCATCTCCGCCGTCTGCATCCTGCGCACGTTGGCGACGCCAAGCGCCACCGACAGCGTCAGCAGGACGAGCGCCACGACGCCGGTGCCGCGAGTGAGGTACCACATCGCGCTCGGCCCGGTGACGGCGGCGGCGATCATGCCCCGCCCCTGGGCATCGTCAGGACCCTCCGGAGACGACCGGCCCGGGGGCCGCCTGCGCGGGCGCGGGGGCCTGCGTGGGCTGCGACAAGCCGCTGCCGTCCTGGCTCTGCGTGGGTTGCGACGGTGCCGCCGCGCCGCTCGCGGGCGCGGCGCCGGCCGAAGATCCGGTTGCCGACGACGGTCCGGTCGCGCTCACCGTGTGAGCGTGAAAGGCGTGAGCGGCGGTCACGGAGATCACGCCGGACGCGGCCACGGCGCCGGCGATCAACCAGCGGTTGAAGCGCGAGATCGTGGCCAGGCCACGATCGCGGATGGTGGTTCGGGGCGTCATCGGACCCGGAAGTGTGGGCCGCGGTCGTGAGGTCTGGCTAAGAGGCCGGTGAGACTCTGCTTACCGAAGCTCAGGCGCCGCCGTAGGACGCCGGGGTGGCGGAGGTCCCGGCGGCGGCGGCGATCTGCGCGATCAGCGACCGCGGGCTCGTGCCCCCGAGCACGCGCAGGCGCGGGAGTCGATACGGGTCCTCGCCCGCGCTGGCCCAGCCCGGGATCACCGTCGTCGAGCCGACGAACCCGGCCGCACGGACGGCAGCGATCACGGTCGCGTCGTAGTGCCCGGACGGGTAACAGAACCAGTTCACCGGCACTCCGTAGCGCCGCCGCAGCAGCGAGCGGGCAGTGGCGACCTGGTAGCTGAGTTGCGCGGCATCGAGCCGGATCAGGTCCGCGTGGCTGATCCCCTGCGTGTCGAGCTCCCAGCCGGCGGCGATCAGTCCGCGCACCTGGGCGCCGGTGAGGCCACCCTGAGACGGCGGCAGGCCGCTCAGCTGAATGTTCTCGACCCCCACCCACCCGAGCCGTTGCAGCGCCGGCAGCGCGTTGACGTACTGCGAGCGATACCCGTTGTCGAACGTGACCACGACGGGCTTGCCCGATCCGAGCGGGACCCCCCGCGACCAATGGGCCCGCAGCTGGTCAAGCGTGACCGCGTGCCATCCGGCCGCCTTGAGCGCATCCATCTGGGCCGAGAACTCGGGCGCGGGGACGTACAGGCCCGGAAACGGGGCGCCGGACGGAGGCGGCGCGATCACGTGGTACATGAGGATCGGCACCCGCCTGGCGGCCCAGGAGCCGCCGCCGGCGGCAGCGGCGCCGTGATCCGACGTGCTCGGCACCGCGGCGACCGCCGATGACCGCGCCCGCCCAGCGGACGCCGAGCCGGCCGATCCGGCTGCAACCGCCGTCTGGTGGGCGGTGCTCCCAGCCGAGGAGGCCAGCGCCACCGCCACCACGACGGCGACGAGCGCGACGGCCAGAGCCGCCAGGGAGACGGTCAGCCGCCGGCGGCGCAGCCGAGCGCGGCGCTCACGAGCCCGCGCGGCGCGGCGGGCGTGCACGTCGTCGAAGGACACCGTCTCGAGCGTATCGAGCCGCTGTGTGAGTAGTTTGCCGATGGGTCCGCTGCGGGAGGCGACGGTCAACTCGGCCGCCGTGGGTGCCGATCACCGGAACATGACGGCGCCACGAGCAACCTGGCTGTGCCCGAACGACGAGGACCGGGCCCGCGTGATCGAGAACTCGGGCCGGATCGCCCGAGCGCGCCGGATCTCCTCGATCGTGCTGGTGCTGATGGTGGCCTACCTCGCGCCGGCCTACAACTGGTGGATCGCGGTCCTGCTCGCGCTGAGCGCATTGAGCCTCGAGACCCTCGACATGAGGATGCGGCGCAGCGCCACGCCCGAGTACCACGCGTCCACCAATGTGCTCTTCACACAGGCGATCATCGCCGTCGGCGTCGCCATCACCGGCGGCCCCCGGAGTCCCGCGCTGGCGCTGATCGCCGTCCCGACCGTCTTTGCCGCCACGCGCTTCCGCGCCGAGGTCGTCTGGCTCGCCGTCGCCACGGCCATCGCGATGCTGCTCCTGGCCACGCTCGCGGTGGATCCGCGGGCGACGCTGAACGAGCCCGCGTTGCTGCTGGCCGCGATCACGGTGACGATCTGCGTCACCGCCGTCGCGCAGGCCCTGAGCGGCGCCGAGCTGCAATACCGCGTCAGCGCGGTCCTCGATCCGCTCACCGGCCTGCTCAACCGACAGGGGCTCGAGCAGCGCTTCGACGAGCTCAGCGAGCAGGCCCGGATCACCGGGGCGTCGATCTGCGTGCTCCTGTGCGACCTCGACCATTTCAAGGAGGTCAACGACACGCACGGCCACGCGATCGGCGACGTCGTCCTCCGTGACGTCGCCTACGAGCTGCGCAAGCAGCTGCGCTCCTTCGAGCTCATCTACCGCATCGGCGGCGAGGAGTTCATGGTCGTGCTCCCGGGCGCGTCGATGTCGGAGGCGATCGCCCTCGGCGAGCGGATGTGCGAGGCGACGCGCGAGTGCCGCACCCAGGGTCTGTTCCTGACCCTGTCGATCGGCGTCAGCATCGCCTCCGGTTCCGCGGCGCAGCTGCACCCGTTGTACGAGGCCGCCGACGCGGCCCTCTATGAGGCCAAGGCGGAGGGCCGCGACCGCGTCTCCAGCGCCCACCGCAAGCGGCCGGCGCGGACGCCACGGCTGGCGCCCGGCCTCGTGCCCGGGCCGGCGGCACAGACGAGCTCGGCGTAGCGCCCAGCGATCGGTGCCGGGCGCGATCGCCGACTCGGACGCCACGATCGCCGACCCCGGACGCCATTGACGACATTATTTGTTCTCAAGAGCGTCCACGTCCACCAACGGCCGGGCGTGCATTAGAGTCATCGCGATGATCGTCCTGTGTTACGACGGCTCGCCGAGCGCGCGCCATGCGATCGAGGTCGCCGGCGCGGCGCTCGGCCATCAGCCCGTCACGCTGGTGCACGTGTGGAGCCCGCCGCTGCCGGCGTCGGATTCGTTCGGCCTGCACGAGGCGCCGGACATGCCGTCCTTTGCCGAGCTCGAGCAGTACTCGCAGGATCGTGCCCAGGCCGTCGCGCAGGAGGGCCTCGAGCTGGCCCGCGGCGCGGGACTCGAGGCCGAGTTGCGTGTCGAGCGCAGCGGCCCGAGCATCTGGCGGACGATCCTCGACATCGCCGACGAGCTCGAGGCGGCCTTCATCGTCGTCGGCACTCGTGGCGTCACCGCGGTGCAGTCGGCCCTGCTCGGCAGCCTCTCCAACGCCATCGTGCACCACTCCGAACGCCCCGTGCTCGTGGTGCCCGCAGCGGCTCCGCAGTAGCCGCGGCGACCTCGCGCCGGCCTCGCTCCGGCCGCCAACCGCCGCCGGGCGACCCTGGCCTAGGACCCGTCGGCCGGCGCCGGCGGTGCCTTGACCCGGGCGCGGAACACATGGAAGGACCAGCCCTGGTAGAGCAGCACGAGCGGGAAGAAGATCAGCGCGACGACCGTCATCACGACGAGCGCGTAATGCCCCGAGGCCGCGTTGTTGACGGTCAGGTTGTAGGTGGCGCTCGTGCTGGAGATCATCACGTTGGGATAGAGGGAGATGAACATCTGGCCGATGGCGGCGGCGATCGCGAAGCCGGAGGCGGCGAACGCCCATCCGTCGTGGTCGGTGCTCGCCAGCAGCCACGCGAAGATCACGGCGATCACGCCGAAGATCTGGGTCGGCTCCGGGACCGTGCCGCCGCCGATCACGACGAGCGTCCAGATCACCCAGGCGATGTTGACGAGGACGGCGACGACTCCGATGCGCCGGGCGGCGCCGCGGGCGCGGTCGCGAACCTCGTCGGTCGTGCGCAGGGCGAGGAAGGTGGCGCCGTGCAGCAGGCAGAGCGTCAGCAGCGTCACCCCGGTCATCAGGCCGTAGCCGGTCAGCAGATCGAAGAAGTTGCCGGTGAAGTCGTGGTTCTGGTTGATCGGCAGTCCGTAGAGCAGGTCCCCGAGCCCGACCCCGATGAGCAGGGGGATCAGGGCGCTGCCGATCGCCAGCGCCCAGGACCACCCGGTCCGCCAGCGAGGGGTGTCGCCCTTGCCGCGATATTCGAACGAGACTCCGCGGCCGAACAGCGCCACGAGGACGAGCAGGAGCGCGAGGTAGAGCGCGGAGAACATCGTCGCGTACCAACCCGGAAACGCAGCGAACATCGCCGCGCCGGCGACGATCAGCCAGACCTCGTTGCCGTCCCACCAGGGACCGATCGTGTTGATCGTGACCCGCCGGCCCGCTTCGTCCTTGCCGATCAGCATGTGCAGCATGCCGACACCGAAGTCGAACCCCTCGAGCACGAAGAATCCGATCCAGAAGACGGCGATGATGATGAACCAGATCGTGTGGAGCTGCATCGGCTAGTACGTGAGGGCGTGAACGGGGGTCTCGGACGTCGGCTGGGAGGCCTCTTCCTCCGCGTCGGCGGCGGCGAGGCCGCGGCGGGAGTAGCGCAGCATCAGCAGGAGGTCGGCGGCGCCGAGCACGGTGTAGGCGAGCACCAGCACGACCAGGCTGATCCAGATCTCTGTGGAGCTGACCGACGGCGAGTTCGCGTTGACGGTCTTCTGCAGCCCCTGGACGATCCACGGCTGCCGACCGCTCTCGGTCAGGAGCCAGCCGGCGGTGTTCATCAGGAACGGCGTGAGGACCGCCCACACCGACAGCCCGAGGAACAGCCGGGAGCTGCGCAGCTTGCCCCGGTACAAGAGCCAGCCGCCCCACAGCGCCAGCAGCAGGATCAGCGAGGCGAGGTAGGCCATGACCCGCATCGACCAGTACTGGATGAACACGTCGGGCACGTAGTTGCCCGGGCCGTACTGCTTCTGGTACTGCGCCTGGAGCTCGTTCAGGCCGGTGACCGGGCCGTTCCAGGTGCCGGTGGCCAGCACCGAGAGCAGGTGCGGGATCGCGATGATCTCCGTCGGCGTCTGGTCATTGGCGCCGCCCCCGATCTGGAACATCGAGAACGAGCACGGCTTGCAACTGGTCCATTGCGCCTCCGCGGCGGCGATCTTCATCGGCTGATACTTGTTCTCGATCACCCCGAGCTGGTTGCCGACCGACAGCTGGATCACGATCGTGGGGATCAGCACGATCAGCGCGACCTTCGCCGTGTGACCGAAGGCCTCGACATGCTGCCCCTTGCGCAGATACCACGCCGAGACGGCCAGCATCACGAGACAGCCGGTGATCAGCGAGGCGAGGATCACATGCGCGTATCCCCACAGAAACGTCGGGTTCACGAACAGCGCCCACACGTTGTTCAGCACGGGCTGACCGGCGCTGTTCAGCTTGTAGCCGACGGGGTGCTGCATCCATGAGTTCGCGATCAGGATGAACAGTGCCGACAGCATCGACCCGATCGCCACCGCCCAGATCGTCGCCAGGTGCACGCGCTTGGGGAGCCGGGTCCAGCCAAACAGCCACAGCCCCAGGAACGTCGACTCCAGGAAGAAGGCGGCCAGCCCCTCCATCGCCAGCGGAGCCCCGAATATCCCACCCACGAAGCGCGAGTACGTGGACCAGTTCATCCCGAACTCGAACTCCTGAACCAGTCCGGTCACCACACCCACCGCCACGTTGATCAGCAGCAGCGTCCCGAAGAAGCGCGTCATCCGCTTGTACTCGGGATTGTCGGTCCGGTACCAGGCGGTCTGCAGGATCGCCACCAAGAACGCCAGCCCGATCGTCACCGGCACGAACAGGAAGTGGTAGATGCTCGTGATGGCGAACTGCCAACGCGCAAGGTCGTTGGTCATCGCATGGGCCCTGCGTCGCCTGGCCGGCGGTGTGCCACTGCCCGGAAGTCTCCCGCGCTGGGCGGCGGAGCGCAAAGTGTGCCCGCTGGCCTCTGGCGGTGGTGCCTGCACCCCCTGTGGGTCAGACGCGCGCGAACGGCTGCCGCTCCTCCGTGCGGGCGGCCCGCCTGCGCTCCGATCGCGTAGCCCAGGTCGCCGCCCTGAGCGCCGCGCCCTCGTGTCGGGGGTGCAGACGGCAGAAAAGCGATCGGGCGCGCACGGTTCGGGCTACAGTGGTACGTACAAGCGTACAGTTGTATTGAGGAACGGACCGACCATGACCTTCACCGCGAGTGCCCGGCCGATCAACGGCACCCTCCAGCACGAGATCGACGTCAACGGGCGCCACACGATCTTCACCGACGAGCCCGAGAGCCTGGGCGGCGCGGACACGGCCCCGGCGCCGCACGAGCTGCTGGCAGCGGCAGTCGCCTCCTGCGTCTCGACCATGATCGTGCTCTACGCCCGGCGCCGGAATTGGCAGCTCGGCGACGTCCGCGTGGACGTGAGCTACGACGCCGACGCGACACCTCGGCGCGCCGAGGTCACCGTCCACCTGCCCGACGATCTCACACCCGATCAGACCGAGCGGCTCCGGCGGGTCGCCGACACGTGTCCGGTGCGCCGCGCCCTCGAGGCCGGCTTCGCCTTCGACGAGAGGCTGCTCAACGACGTTCCCGCCGCCACCGCGGCGTAGTCACCCATCCCGCCGGTCCCGATGGCGCGCCCCCACGCTAGGGTGCCGGGCGTGGGCGTGATCGACGATTTGCTCGGCAACAACCAGGCGTTCGCCGACGCCCTGCCGGCACAGCACCTCGACGTGCGCCCGAGCCGGCGGCTGGCGGTGGTCACGTGTATGGACTCACGGTTGGACGTGTTCGCCGCGCTCGGCCTGAAGGACGGCGAGGCGCACGTGTTGCGCAATGCCGGCGGCGTGATCACGGACGACGTGATCCGGTCGCTGGCGGTGTCCCAGCGCCGCCTGGGCACGCGCGAGGTGATGCTGATCCACCACACCGACTGCGGCATGCAGACGCTCACGGATGACGGCTTCCGGGCCGAGCTGCAGGAGGCGACCGGCGTCGCGCCCGCGTTCGCGATCGAGTCGTTCACCGACCTCGACGGGGACGTGCGCCAATCGATCCTGCGCGTTCGGCGTTCGGCCTTCGTCCCCTACCGGGACGTGATCCGCGGCTTCGTCTACGACACCGACACGCATCGGCTGCGCGAGGTGCAAGCCGGCGACTGAGTGCGCATCCGGCTGGTCGCTGTGTTCGGCCTCAGGCTTGAACGGCCTCGGCCGCCGGGACCGCTCCGGCCTCGGGCTGTGCCTCGGTCTGGGATACGAAGTCGCGCGAGCGGATCAGCGCCAGCGCAGCGACCGATCCGACCAGGGCGACGATCGCGGCCACGAGGAAGATCTCGTTGAGGCCGGCGACGAAGCTCGCCCGCGCCACCTCGCCGACGCCGGCTCGCGCCTGAGCCGGCACGCGCGCGATCGCCTCCTTGGCCTGACCATTCGCGATCGCCGTCGCGATCGTGTTGGCCCCGCCGCTGTGCAGCGCGCTCAGGCCCGAGGCCACGTGCGAGCGGACCGAGCTGGTGAAGATCGTGCCGAGCGCGGCGATACCGGTCGCGATCCCGACCTGCCGGAATGTGCTGTTGATCCCGGATCCCATGCCGGCCTGACGAGGCGGGACGACGGCGATCGCGGTTGACGCCAGCGGCGGGTTGATCAGCCCGACGCCGATACCGCCGACGATGAATCCCGGCAGCAGGTGTGTCCAACCCGAGCCCACGGTGAGTCCGCGCATCAGCAGCAGGCTCAGGCCGACCAGGGCGAGACCGGCCCCCATCAGCAGCCGGACCGGCACCACGGTGGTGAGCCGGCCGGCGATCGCCGAGGTGACCAGGATCGCGGCCGACAGCGTCAGCAGCCGCAGGCCGGCGCCGAGCGGCGAGAGACCGAGGATGTTCTGGAGGTAGAGCGTCAGGTACAGGAACATCGCGAAGATCGAGGCCGAGAGCGCGAAGGCGACCAGCGACGCGCCGTCGAAGGCGGGCCGGCGGAGCAGGCCGAGATCGAACATCGGCGCCCGCTGGCGCCACTCGACGAGCACGAAGACGAAGAGCAGGATGACGCTGGCGATCAGGCACCCCACGACGACGGAGCTGCCCCACCCCTTGCGGCTCGACTCGATCAGCGCGAACACCCCCGTCCCGAGCGCACCCGTGAAGGTGATGAAACCGGGGATGTCGAGCCGCGCGCCCTGCGGATCGCGTGACTCCTCGACCCGGGTCAGGGTCAGGCCGAGCGCCAAGACGCCGATGGGGACGTTGACCAGGAAGATCCAGCGCCAGCTCAGCGCGTCCGTCAGCGCGCCGCCGATCAACGGTCCGATCGAGACCGCGGCGCCGGTGACGGCCCCCCAGACGCCGAACGCGACCCCGCGGTCGCGGCCGCGATAGGCGTGACCGAGCAGCGCCAGCGAGGTCGCGAACATCATCGCGCCCCCGATCCCCTGCACGGCGCGGGAGACGTTGAGCATCAACGGCGACTGCGCGGTGCCGCAGAGCAGCGAGGCGGCCGAGAAGACGACGATCCCGATCGCGAAGATGCGCCGGCGCCCGAGCAGGTCGGCCAGCGACCCGGAGGTCAAGAGCAGCGCGGCCAGCGTCAGCGCGTAGGCATCGATGACCCATTGCAGGTCGGTGAAGCTCGAGCCCAGGCCGGCCTGGATCTTCGGCAGCGCGACGTTCACAATTGTGACGTCGAGCAGCAACATGAACGTGCCGACGCAGACGGTGACGAGAGTCCACCACTTGCGATCCATAGCTGCTTCCCCTTCCTTCGCGACCAGTTTACTCAGTGTACATGACGATCGAATATACTGATGATCAGCAATCATGACGATCGAGAACGGATTCACGGCCACCGACGGTCAGTCGCTTGCGCCGGGACGCTGGACCGGGTTTCTTATCGCCCGGGCGCATCTCCGGGCCCACGCTCTGTTCCTGGATGCGCTTGCGCCGCTCGCGCTGACGCCGAAGAGCTTCGGCTCGCTGGCGGTGATCGCCGAGCGGGGTCCCCTCAGCCAGGCGGCGCTCGGCGAGCTGCTCCGGATCGATCGCACCACGGTCGTAGCCGTGGTCGACGAGCTCGAACGGGCCGGATACGTGACCCGCGGCCGCGACGCCGCCGACCGGCGCGTGCACTCGTTGCTCATCACCCCGGCGGGCCGGCAGGTGCTCGGCGAGGCCCAGCAGATCGCGGACCGTTCCCATGCCGAGCTGCTCGCCGACCTCAGCATCGACGAGCGCGACCAACTGCACTCGCTGCTCGCGCGGGTCGCGCAGTGACCGGTCCACGGGACCGACCGCGATGAGCATCGTGCGAGGGCTTGCCTTCGATCTCACGCAGGCCGATCTCCCCACCTTCTCGGAGCATCTGCCGATCACGCAGGCGGCGATCCTCTTCGCCCGTCCGCGCCACCGTGGTCACCGGCGGGCCTCCGACGACGCGCCGTTCATCCTGCACCCGCTCGAGGTCGGAGCACTGTTGTTCATCGCCGCCTATCCCGATCCGGTCGTCGCCGCCGGCGTACTGCACGACGTGATCGAGGACGCCGGCACGACCGTCGCCGAGATCAGCAGTCAGTTCGGCGAGCACGTCGCCGGCTTGGTGGCAACGGTGAGCGAGGATGTGTCGATCGCCGATGATCGCGAGCGCAAGGCCGCCCTCAGAGGCGCGGTCAGGCGGGCGGGAGGCGACGCGGCCGCGATCTTCGCCGCCGACAAGCTGGCCCGGGTGCGCGAGCTCCGGACCACGCTCAGCCGACTGCGCCTCCTCGACGCTTCACCGACGGCGGTGATCGAGCACCAGCTCGATCATTATCTGGCCAGCCTGCGAATGCTCGAGCGGACAATCCCAGACGAGCCGCTCGTGCACCAGCTGCGATTCGAGCTCGAGACGCTGCAGCACCTGCCCCCGGGCCGGTGAGAGCTCTCTCAGGACACTCTTCGACATCTCCTCGTCTTGGCTTAGCGGATGCTGCGGAGCAGTCGATGTAGTGGTGGCCATGACCAGACACCCCACGCCCGTCTATGCCGGGCCCTCCTCCGCCCCCCGCCACACGAGCATCCAATCGGAGCCGCGCCGCACGCAGCGGACCCCCGAGTCCTGGCTGGCCGGCCTGTTGCGGACCGGCGGCGCTGACCGGCGCCGCGCCCAGACCGAACGCGCCCGCTGGCGCTAGCCGGCGCGCACTGCGGCGGCCGCAGCCGGCCGCGCTGCCGTCGCCATCGCCGGCTCGCCGTCCGCGGGATGGGTTAAGACCTGTTAGGGCCCGCCGATGTCCTGGTGGACCCCAGCAGGAGGTGACCTACCCTGAACCGGATGCCTCGGCCGCGTACCCGCAGAAGGCTCGTCGTGCTCAGCGCGCTCGCGCTGGTCGTCGCGATCGCGTTCGGGCTCAGCCCCCTGCCCAGCCACGACGGCGCCACCCGGGCGGCGGCGCGGGCGGGGCGCGGGCCGGCCGCTCACCGGGCCCGCGGACCGCTTCCGAGCCGCCCCCCGCCGGACGCGACCGCGTCGGTCGTGTCGGCCGGGGGCGCGCGGACCGTTCCGGAGTCGTATCTGGGCGTGTCCACCGAGTATTGGGCGCTGCCGCTGTTCTACCGGCACATGCGGCTGTTCGAGCGGGCGCTCGCGCTGATCCATGCCCAGGGCAATGGTCCGCTCAGTGTCCGGATCGGCGGCGATTCGGCCGACCACACGTTCTGGGATCCGATGGCCAGGAACATGCCGCACTGGGTGTTCAAGCTGACGCCGGCGTGGCTGACCCCGACCGCCAAGCTCGTCCGACGCCTCGGCGTCCGGCTGATCCTCGACCTCAACCTGGTCACGGGCTCCCCGATCCGCGCCGCCGAGTGGGCCCAGGCGGCGGAGCGCGAGATGCCCCGCGGGAGCATCGCCGCGTTTGAGATCGGCAACGAGCCGGACATCTACAACCGCTGGTTCTGGCTGGCCACCGTCTCACGCCGCACGCTGGGTGCGACGCTGCTCCCGACGGGCCTTACGGCGGACAGCTACGCGCAGGTGTTCCGCGCCTACTCGACGGCCCTGGCCCAGGTCGCACCGCACGTGGCGCTGATCGGCCCGGCGGTCGCCAACCCGGCCCTCGATGTGAACTGGATCTCCGGCCTGATCGACAGCTCCCACCCCGGCCTCGGCACCGTCAGCGCACACCGCTATCCGCTCTCTGCGTGCGCGACCCGGACCTCCCGGGCATACCCGACGATCGCCCGCGTGCTCGGTGAGCCGGCCTCGGCGGGCATCGCCCACACGCTCGCGCCGGCGATTGCGCTGGCCCACCGCGCCGACCTTCCCTTCCGGTTGACGGAGCTGAACTCGGTCACCTGCGGCGGGCGCCCGGGCGTCAGCGACGCGTTCGCAACCGCACTGTGGGCGCCGGACGCGCTGTTCGAGCTGCTCCATGCCGGCGTCGACGGCGTCAACGTGCACGTGCGGGCGAACACGATCAATGCCGCCTTCGCGCTCTCCCGGACGGGGTTCATCGCCCGCCCGCTGCTGTACGGCCTGATCCTGTTCGCTCGGACGCTCGGTCCCGGCGCCCAGCTCGTGCCCGTGAGCGTGCATGCCCCCGACGCGGTGCATCTGAAGGTGTGGGCGGTGCGCGTCCGCGGCAACACGCTCCACGTTCTGCTGATCAACAAGGGCAACCGCAACGTGCGGGTGGCGCTCGCGCTCCCGGCCACCGGACCGGCGCAGGTGCAGCGGCTGCTCGCGACGTCGGCGGCGTCGCGCTGGGGCGTGACCCTGAACGGGCAGCGGCTCGGGCCCAACGGCGCCTGGCAGGGGCACGCGGCCACCGAGACGATCGCGCCCGGCCCACATGGCTACGCACTCGTGGTCCCGCGCGTGAGCGCCGCCCTGATGGACCTCGCGCTGCAACCGGCGCCGGACGCACCCCGGCCGGCGGCGCAACCGCACCGCGGGTAGGGGTGGTTCAGCCGGCGGCGGGCATCGCCACCAGCTCCGCGAACAGGCTCTCGAGCGTGTCGGCCGGGTCCTCGCACAGACCGGTATGCACCTCCGAGGACTGGATGACCGTGCTCGATGGAGCGACCAGCCAACCGAACCGCTCCGATGGGTGCATGGACGCGATCGGCCCGGCCCCGGCCTCGCCGCCGGCCACCCGCACGACCGCATCCAGATGCGCGCGCACCTCGTCGGCGGAGGCATCCGGGGCCAGCGCCGCGAGCCGCCGCTCGTCGAGCGCGACCCGAGCGCCGAGAAAGCCGCGCTGACGGCAGTACAGGACCACCCCGGCGTTGAACCGCTCACCGCGCTCGATCCGTGGTACGACGCGGATGATCGCGTACGCGAACGGGCTACGCGCCGACGCGGGCATGCTCCGCCTCCTCCGCGAATGCGCCGACCTCGAGCCGCAGCGCAAGGTATGCGACGTACTCCTCGCCGGCATCTCCGGCGAGCCAGTCGTCGGGGACGAGCGAGACGACCTGGCGCAGCACGTCCGGGCCGACACGTGACGCCAGCCGGTCGGCGGCCTCGAGGATAGAGCCGGCATACGGCAGCAGCACGTGCTCGGCGATCAGCGGGAACGCTCGGCCCGCGTGCTCGGAGGCGACCAGGCCGCCGTGCTGCAGATACAGCGCGGCGCCGTGATCGATCAGCCACATCCGGCCGTGCCACAGCAGCAGGTTGGGGTTGCGCGCGGTGCGGTCGACGTTGGTGGTGAGGGCATCGAGCCAGACGATGTCGGCGGCCAGGCTCCGGTCGGGTGCCCACGCGCCGGCCGGCGTGTACGGCAGCGCTCCCGGGAGGAAGTCGACGCCGAGGTTCGTGCCCGGGCTGGCGGTGATCAGCTCCTGGATCTCGGGATCGGGCTCGGCCGCGCCGAGCGCGGGGTCGATCTCCACGGTCACCAGCTCGGGCACGAGCAGCCCTAGGCGCCGAGCCAGCTCCCCGACGATCACCTCGGCGACCAGCGCCCGCCGGCCCTGTCCGGCGCCCCGGAACTTGGTCACGTAGAGGCCGTCGTCGTCCGCCTCGACGAGACCGGGCAGCGAGCCGCCTTCGCGCAGGGGCGTGACGTAGCGCGTGGCCGTGACTGACCTCAGAGCGGTGGCGGTGGCCATCGGCGGACCGTACCCGGTCCGCCGATGGCACTGCCGCGATCAGAGTCCGGTCTGCGCGACGAGCTCGCCGGAGGCGACGGCGTCGGTGAGACGCTGGTAGTCGCGCCCGTTCTGCTCCGCGTACGCCTTCGAGAACTCGAGGATCGCCCTGTCGAAGCTCGACCCGCCGCCGAGGTAGGCCGCGATCGCGATCCGGTCGCCGCTGCGCGCATGCCCGCGGGCGAGCGTCCAGCCGCACAGCTCGCCGTAGATGCTCAAGCCCTTGGGGACCATCTGCTCGATCTCCGCCGACCCCTTCCAGTCCTTGAGCTGGCGGCCGTAGAAGTCACGGGCCCTGCCGTCGAGCCCGGACTTGACATGCAGCCAGCCGAGGAAGATGTCCGAGCTGGCCTGCATCAGCCGCTGCCCGACCACCACACGCTCGCCGTGGTTGGCGAACTCGCTCGGCCCAAGGAACTCCTCCAGCACCGAGGCCTCGGCCTCCTTCATCTGCAGGAACAGCGGGTCCTGCCCGTTGCGACCCAGCAGCAGCGCGATCCACGCGCGCGTGCCGACGCTGCCGACACCGACCACCTTGCGGGCGAAGTCCATCAGCTCGAACTGCTCGAGCAGCACCCGGCGGTCGAACTCGAGCGTGTCACGGTACCCGCGCAGCAGCTCATGGAGGCCCTCGAACACCCTGTCCCGGCTCTCGTCGTCGCCGAGCCTGTCGATCGGCACGATCAGCGGCGACTCGTCCACGATCCTGATCTCACCGTCCACCGCGCGGGTGAGCTTGGAGAACGCGAACATGCTGTCCTTGGTGCGGGCCTTGGCGAGGTTCTTCTCGGTCCGCTTGAGCATCGCCGGCTTCACCTGCGCGCCGAGCTCCTTGATCACCCCCTCCATATCGAGGTGCGCGTACCAGACCTCGAGATTCTTCATCCCGGCGAACTCGGCCATCGCCGTGCGATAGCGCGCGACCGTGTCGAGCACGATCCGGTCCTGGTCCTTGGGGGAGTAGCCGTTGTTGGTCGCGGCGATCAGCATGCTCACGGCCAGGCGCTTGACGTCCCACTCCCACGGCCCCGGCAGGGTCTCGTCGAAGTCGTTGACGTCGAACACCAGGCGCCGCTCGGGCGAGGCGAAGACGCCGAAGTTCGACAGGTGGGCATCGCCGCAGCACTGGACGTTGAGCCCCGAGCGCGGGGTCGCCGCCAGGTCATGGGCCATGATCCGCGCCGCCCCGCGGTAGAAGGTGAACGGAGACACGAGCATCCGCCCATAGCGGATCGGCACCAGCTCGGGCACCCGCGTCTTCGCCTGCTCCTCGAGCAGCTCGAGCGGGTCGGCGCGCGTGGCCGGCGGGTCGAAGGTCGCGTGCCTCGAGCGCGGCACCTCGGCTCGTGCCGCCTTGCCGCGGGCGACGCGCTCGCTGACCGAGAGATGGGGCATCACCGGGAGCGCCGACGGCGCCGCCGTCTTCCGCCTCCGGGTGGCCGGAGCCCCGTTCCTCGCCGTGGTGCGCCGCGTCGTAGTCGCCATCCTCGCTCCTTCATGTTGTGATCCTGGTGTGAAGCGATGCTCCCACAGGACCCCGGCGCCGACGATAGTGCGGGCACCACACCTTCGGGGGCTGCCGGTCAGTACGTGGCGAGCCCGCTCACGCTGATGATCCCGTGCTGCCCGTCGAGGGTGTTGTGGTCGTGCACCTTCAGCATGCCGCTGGTGATGCCGCGATAGGCCCCCGTGCCGCCGGTGATCTGCGCGCTGCCGCGGAAGTCGATCTGCCCGCCGGCGATCCTGGCCGGCAGTGAGGCGGTGCCGACGATCGACCCGTGGGCGAACAGGAGCCGGAAGCCGGCCCCGAACACGAGCCCGGGACCGAAGTGTCCGTCGAGGACGATCGAGCCGCGCCCGAATGGCGTGCCGGTCAGGGTGCCGTGATCCTCGATCGTGCCCGGCGCGGGCGGCGCCACCTCACGGGTGTGACCGAGAATCGCGACCGTGTGCCGCACCCGCCGACCGGGCGGACGCGTGGTGGTGGCGAGCTGGTAGGTGTCCTGGAGCGGATCCTGGATGATCGTGGCGGCTCCGTTCGCGCCCAGCACCAGCGGCGCTCGGAGCGTGCGCGACCGGTACCGCCAGCCCGGGGGCAGCGCCAGACGGGGGCCGAGAGCACGGAGTTGAGCGAGCGTCAGCGACGGGTCCTTGATCTGCGAGTAGCTCTGCATCACGTAGGTGTCGCCGCCGGGAGCGACGAGCTCGAACACCGTGCGCCCCCGGTTCCACTGCCACGTGTTGGTGCGGGCGATCGTCCGATCGAGATACGGCAGCTGCGAGAGATCGGCGGCGGTGCGGATGGCGATGCCGGCGACCATCGTGAGACGCTGGCCGTGGAAGGTGCGGACGGGACCGGTCACCGCCGTCGCGCTGTCCATGAGGAAGTGGCGCGGTCCGTTCAGGACCACGACCGTGTCACCGAGCTCCTTGGCCAGCGACGCGGCGTCGAGACTGGTCCACCACGAGGCCGGGCACGTGCCCTGGCCGATCGTGTTCCACACCACGGCGCGCGCGTGGGGGAGCGACCCCTTGAGCTCGAGGATCTCGCAGTAGCGGGCGTCGTGCAGGCCGTGTGCCTGCTTCGTCGCCGCCGCGGCAACACCGGCGACGGCGAGGGCCGCGGCGGCGAGGCCGGCGATGACGAGACGCGTGGCGGCGCGGACGTTCACGGACACCAACGTACACGGTGCGGCCGGCCGGCCGCTCGCCGTGGCGGCTACGCGCTCTGGCGCTCGGGTGCCGCGAAGGACCGGAAGCGCTCGGCCATCTGCGCGTCGGGACCGTCCGAATCCGAGGGCTCGGAGTGCTCGTCCGTCCCGTTCTCCTCGCCGCCGCCGGAGTTGGGCTCCCGATGGTCGGCGTTGGCCTGCGCGACGACGCTCTCGAGGTGGTGGCGCAGCTTCTCCTCGCTGCCCGGAACCACCGCGCTGACGCGCACGGCCTGCTTCTTGACCCGCACCCTGCCCCAGTCCCCGTGCCCGAGCAGCCTCACCGTGGTCTCGAAGCTGTCCCTCCACCCCTTCGGGATCTCGCCGTCGAGCTCGACCGTCAGCTTGCCGTCCACGACCTCAGCGGTCGTCCAGTTCAGTGTCACCTCGGCCATGGGAATGTCCTACCCGCAGCGGCCTCGATCTAGCCGTCGAGTCGCCTTAACCGAGGACACGCGGGCCATTCGCGATCATGTGGGGTCGGATCGACTTCTGGATCGAGCCAGCGATCTCCCTTATGCCACGAGCACCTGATCTGTCCGGTCGTGCCCTGGACGGGCGCTATGAGCTCCTCGCCGTGATCGGCGAGGGGACGTTCGGACGCGTCTACAGCGGCATCGACCGTCGTCTCGCCCGGCCCGTGGCGGTCAAGGTGATCAAGCCATGGTGGGCCGAGGATCCGGTCTGGGTGCGCAGCTTCGAGCGCGAAGCGCAGCTGCTGGCCCGTGTCCACGATCCGGGCATCGTCCAGATCTTCGACGTCGGGCACGCTGACGAGGGTCTCTACTACGTCGCCGAGCTCGTGGACGGGGAGAGCCTCGCGGCCCGTCTGCGCCGCGGGCCGATTCCGGCCCGGGCGGCGCGCGGGATCGCGGAGCAGCTCTGCCGTGCGCTGACTCCGGCCCACGCGCAACGCGTCGTTCATCGCGACATCAAGCCGGCGAACGTGCTGATCTCGGCCGACGGCCGGGTCAAGGTCGCCGACTTCGGCGTGGCCAGGCTGGCCGAGGGCAGCACTGACGGCGGCGCCGCGACAATCGTCGGCACCCCGCGGTACATGGCGCCCGAGCAGGCTCGCGGCCGGCCCACGAGCCCCGCAACGGACGTGTACGCGATCGGCATCGTGCTGTACGAGATGCTCGCCGGGCAGCCGCCGTTCGCGGGACCGCTCCGCGGTCGAGCTGGCCCTGCGCCACCTGCACGACCCGCCGCCCCCACTGCCGCCCGACACCCCCGCGGCGCTCGTCGCGATCGTCGACCGAGCGCTGGCCAAGGACCCCGCCGCTCGCTACGCGGACGGGGCGGAGATGGCCGATGCGCTGGCCGCAGCCCGGCAACCGGTGTCGGCTCCGCGGCGCGGGCCCCCCGCGCCGGTCCCAGCGCTCGCCACGCGGACCGCCGGAACGACAGCGACCCTGACACCTCCGGCTGAGCACTCTGCGGGCGGCCGCGCCGCCGCGCCCGACGGCACGGCGGCCACGCGCATCGTCCCGTCCGAGGGGACCGCGGCCACCCGCATCGCCCCGGACGACGGCACCGCCGCCACCCGTGTCGCCTCGCCCGACGCCACCGCCGCCACGCGCGTGCGGGCACCGATGGCTCCGCGACACGATGTGAACCTGACCGCGCGCCGGCGTCGCCGCATCGCCGGCGTCGGCGTCCTGTTGCTGCTCGCCGCGGTCGTCGCGGGCGCGTTCCTGATCGCGGCCGGCAACCGCGTGACCGTCCCGGATCTGCGTGGCCTGAGCCGGTCGCGGATCACCGCCGCACTGCGCGGACCGAACCTGCGCGTGACCTTCGGCACCCGCTTCAGCGCCGCGCCTCGGGGGGTCGCCGTCGCCCAGAGCCCGGCGCCGGGGACGCGCGTCGACGAAGGCGCGACCATCCTGGCCGTCCTCAGCGCGGGTCCGGCGCCGGTCACCGTGCCTCGCGTCGTCGGCGAGACGTCATCCGCCGCTCAGGCCCAGTTGGTCGGGCTCGGGCTGCGGGTCGGCGTCGTCCAGGTGCCGGCGGCCGGAGTCGCCACCGGGATCGTCGCGCAGCAGAACCCGAACGCGGGAGCCATCGTCCCGCGGCGGTCGACCGTCGAGGTGTCGGTGGCCGAGGCGCCGCGCTGGCGGCCACTGACCTCGTTTGCCGGCGGCGCGGCCGGAAGCTCGGTTCCGTTCCGAATTCGCGGCCGCCAATGGCGCGTGCGCTACAGCATGGCCTACGAGGGCACGTGCACGCTGATCTTCATCTGCTCCGGGCCGAACGCTCAGGTCGCGAACCTGAGCGGCGGCGCGAACCCCGGGTCGTTCGACCTCGGCGAGGGCGGTAGCCAGACGAAGGTGCTGTCCACCGGGCCCGGCATCTACCAGCTCACCGTCACCCCGGGCTCTGACACCGCACGCTGGGCGATCACGGTCGAGGACTACTACTGATTCGCACGCATTCCGGACCGTGTGACCGTGCCGTGAGGAGGGGATGCCTGCACGAGCGCGAGACTCGTGCGTACACCGTTGCCCGGAGTCCAGGTCGGCGGCAACCTAGGAGAACCATCAACGGGCGGACGACCGGCATCAGCCGATCACGAGCGTTCGGGATGAAGGCGGCACGCAGGGGCGGCCGCGAGCGGGGTCCTTCGGGTGCCGCGCCGTCCGCCCATCGCGCGTCGTCCCGCCCCGGCTCCGGCAGCTACCGCCCCGCCCATCAAACAACAAGGACGACCTTTGAGCATTCTCGCTAGCAGTTACCCGTTCCTCGACGCTGTAGGAACGATTCTGGTCTTCTTCGCCTTCGTGATCTGGTTCTGGCTGCTGATCACGATCTTCGCCGACCTGTTCCGTCGCCATGACATCGGCGGTGGCATGAAGGTCCTGTGGTTCATCTTCGTCATCGTGCTGCCGTACCTCGGCGTGTTCATCTACCTGATCGCCGAGCACAACGGCATGGCCGAGCGCAGCGCCAAGCAGCAGCAGGCGGCCCAGTCCCAGTTCGATGACTACGTGCAGACGGTCGCCAAGAAGAGCGAGCCGGCTGAGCAGATCGCCCAGGCCAAGACACTGCTCGACAACGGCACGATCACCCAGGCCGAGTTCGACCAGATCAAGCAGAAGGCGCTCGCCACGAGCTGAGCGCCGTCATCGGCAGCCGCGCCGTCACGCTCCGCGTGTCACGGTGCGGCTGCCGATTAATCGTGTCAGCCACGGCGTCACCGCCTGGGCCACTGGCGCGACGCTCCGCAGCGCGTGATTGCCCGGCACCCGGACGACGGTGCGGGCAGGCCCCTCCGGCGGCATCCCGAACGGGTCGCTTTCGCCCTGAACGACGAGCACCGGGACGCCGACGGCCTCGAGCTCGCCCAGGCGGCTCTTGGCCGGATCAGATGCCTTGCCTGGCGGGTGCAGCGGAAAGGCGAGGCACAGCACGGCCACGGCGCCGACGGCGTCCGCGGTGCGACAGGCCACGCGAGCGCCCGAGGAGCGACCACCGGCGATCAGCGCCAGGCCGGCCATCGGGCCGGCCAGCAACTGCGCCGCGACCGATGTCCAGGCCGCGTCGAGCTGGTGGGCCGGCGCCGGCGAGCGTCGACCCGCCAGGCGATAGGGCTGCTCGACCAGGCCGACGCTGATGCCGACCGCCACGGCCGCGTCCGCGACCGCCACGAGATCCGGCGCCCCGACGCCACCGCCGGCGCCGTGACCGAGGAGCAGGGCGGCCTGCGGCCGGTCAACCGGGCGCAGGTGGGCCCGCGCGGGGCCGTGCGGTGTATCGAGCTCGAGCACAGCACGCCAGCTTAAGGGCCGAGCACGTACCGGCGTGCGACCAAGCGCGTCAGTCCTGATCCCGGGGGCCGGTTGGCGGCCCGCGCTCGATTCGCCGGCGATTGAGCTCGAGCGATCCGCGGAACCAGCCGAGCTTCTCGATCCACCACGTCATGCCGGCCTCGGCGTAGCGCGCGACGAGGTCCGTGTCGTGTCCGTCGGACTGCCCCTCGAGCACGACCGCGAGCGGCGGCGCCGCGGCATCCCGGTGCGAGCGGGCGTAGTCGACCGCCGCCCGCAACCGCTCGGGTGCCGGGAGCTCGGCGGCCCCGACGCCCTCGAAGGTGGGGAACATCCCGTCGAATCGGGCGGCGCGGCGAAATGGGCGCCGGGCAGGCCAGCGGCCGGCGACCCAGATCGGGATCCGGGGGCGCTGGAGCGGGCGGGGCACGAACACAGTCTCGTGCACCGAATGGTGCCGGCCGCTGTAGGCGAACGGCTCGCCGCTCCACAGCCCGGCCACGATGTCCAGGCCCTCGTCGAGCCGCTCTGCCCGGACCCGCGGATCCGGGTCCTCGCCGAAGAATGCAAACTCGTGCTCGGGCTGCGAGCCGAGCCCGACCCCGACCACGAGTCGCCCTCCCGAGAGCAGATCCAGCGACACGGTCTCGCGGGCGAACATCCACGGTCGTCGCCGCGCCAGCGCCGTGACCATCACGCCGATGCGCACGCGTCGAGTCGCCGCCGCGATCGCCGCCACCGTGACGTACGGATCCGCCACGGACCACCCGGGCTCGCGGTAGGCGACGTGGTCCCACACGAACACCCCTCCCCACTCCGCCTGCTCGGCCAGCACGGCGAGCTCGACCAGCAGCCGCGGGTCGCCGTACTCACCGACGTTGGGCAGCCCGACGGCGCACCGCACTCGATCGATGGGCTCGGTCATCGCGCCGACAGTGTGCCGCGTGGCTGATCGGGCAGCTCGCCGGCCCCTCCCTGCCCATGTTGAGAAGGCTGCGCCTGGGCGCTGCGCCTCCGCGCCGCGCGCCCTCGTCAGCGGGCGCTCGGCGCTGCACGCGCGCGCGGGCCGGCGCCGGCGTCGCTGAGGCCCGTCAGGCGCTTGCGCCGAGGTCGGCCTGAACGGACTCGAGCTCGGTCTTCATCGCCTCGGCGAGCGCCAGCGCGCCCGACAGCGGCCGCACCATCACGCACAGCTCATCGATCAGGCCGTGCTCGTCGGTGTGCAGGAAGTCGCAGCCCTCGAGCTCGCGGTCCCCGACCCGGGCGCGGAACACGAGCGCGTGGTCGGAGTCGCCCTCGGCGCCGATCTCGCGCTCGTAGCGAAAGTCCTCGAACACGCGCATGACCGCGGACAGGATCGCCGCCAGGGTCTTCCGGCCGCGATAGGGCCGGAATACGACAGGACTCCGGAACACGACGTCCTCGGCGAACAGCGCCATCAGGCGCTCATGATCGCGAGCCTCAACTGCGGCACGAAACGGGTGCATCGCCGCGGACCATACCGAGGACGGCCGAGCGGCGTGGGAGCCCGGACGGATCGCCAGGCTCCCAGCCACCTCAGCTCAGGCGTCCGCGGGCTCTCCGTAGACGATCAGCCCGTGCAGGATGTACAGGCAGAGCGCGAAGATGGCCAGCGACCACCACGGGTGGGTTCCACCGACCGACAGCAACGACTCGAAGGCGCCGAGAATGGCACCGACGATCCCGATGATGCGCCCGAAGGCGCCGCCGCCGACCAGCGAAAAGCCGGCAATCAGCTGGATCACGCCGATCAGCACCGTGATCCAGCCCCAGGTGTGCAGGCTCGAGAACACGTACTGGGTGTTGTCGAAGAAGTGGGCGTTACCGATCGCCCCGAACCCATAGATGATGTTGAGCGTGCCCGCGATCATCAGCAGAATCGCGACGAACAGCGCTCGTCCGACACCCTTCATAGTGACTCCTCTCGTGGTCCCGGAGGCGCCGTCCCACCCGAGGGGTTTCGTTGACGGAGCACTCAATCCTGCTCGTGGGCGGCGTCCGCCAGCCGCGCCGCGCGCCGGCGCAGGTACGCGAACGAGCCTCCGATCCAGGCCAGGCCGAGAATCGCCGGTCCGACGTGAACGGGCGTGCTCGCCGTGGTCAGCGCGTGGCCCAGGTAGTGGTAGCCGACCCCATTCAGCACCGCCCACAGCCCGGCGCCGATCAGGTTGAAGATCAGGAACCGCGCGGGCATGCCGCCCGCGCGGGCATGCCGCCCGCGCCGGCGAGCACAGCCGGCCCACGTGCGCAGCCCGGTGATGAAGCGCCCGAACAGGATCACCTTCCCGCCCGCCGGGCGCCATGGCGCGCTGGAGCGAGCCGAACAGGTCCCGACGGAGGTAGTCGATCTTGCAGATCAGGTCGTACCCGGACCTCGGCAGCGCCTCGCGCTCCAGGTCGCGTCGCCGGGCCTCGACCGCCGGCGAGCGCTCCCGCGCCGCAGCGGAGACGATCGACGGCCACATCCGAGACGTCGACGGCGTCGACCTCGAACCCGAGCTCGGCCAGGAGCAGGGCGTTCCGTCCGGTACCGCAGGCCACGTCGAGCGCGCGCCGCCGCGCGGAGCACTACGGACCGGTTCTCCCACAGCCATTGCGCCCCTCCGGCGGCGATCGCCGCGCCAACCGCTGCAACTGAGTTCCGGGGGCCGGAACTCAGTTTCAACGCTTCGCCCGTGCGGAGCGCCAGCGCCAGCGCCACCGCCACCGCGCCCGCCGGCGGTCCCGCGCTCCTGATCCCGTCGATCTCCCGCTCCCGAGCCCGACCAACAGCGCGCCGGTCTTCGACGCGAGCGCCACCCCGGACAGCCTCCGACAGCGATCGCCGCGCCAACCGCTGCAACTGAGTTCCGGGGGCCGGAACTCAGTTTCAACGCTTCGCGTGCGGAGCGCCAGCGCCAGCGCCACCGCAACCGAAGTCCGGTCCGTGCCGGTCAGGCGGCGCGGACAGACCCATCTCTCGCCGGAACGACGCGGCCCTCGGGCCCCACCGACCACCCCGGTAGGTCGAACCGTGCGTCCAGCAGCTCGGGGATTTCGTCAGGAGCGATCGGCGTGACGACACTCTCGGCCGGCGTCTGCTCGGTGAGCGCGAGCCCACCCCAGCTGCTGAGCGAAGTGCGCGTCCCGTCGCCTCGCTGCGTCGCGACGACGAGCCCGTTCACGAACGGCGAGCGCGGGTGCGTCGCGGTGTGCCAGTTCGCCGCCTCGACGTCGGCCATCGTGACCGGCTCGGGGTCGAATCCATAGAGATCCACCCATCCGTCGTCGCGCTCGGTCTGGAGCACGAGGACCGCCCCCTCCTCGACCACCCGGAATCGCCACCCCGCGTGCTCGTGCGCGGCGCCAGGGCCGAACGGGATCGGCTCGAGCAGGCTGCCGAGCCCGAAACCGACGTCGGCGTGCCAGCTCGAGCCCTCGGCCTCGACCCGCAGCACCAGGTGAGTGCGCGGGCGCACCGCCCCGGGTGGAGCCCCCAGACGCACCCGGGCCAGGAGCAGTTCGACGTCGGCGCCGAGGTGCTCGAGCGCGGCCTTGAGCAGCATGTTCTGCTCGAAGCAGTAGCCACCGCGACGCTCCTGCACGAGCTTGCGCTCGAGATCCTCGGGCACCAGCGAAACGGGCACGCCGCGCTGCGGATCGAGGTTCTCGAACGGGATCGAGGTCAGGTGGGCCCGGTGCACGTCGGCCACCGCGGGCCGCCCGCGCAGGCCGATCCGTTGCAGGTACGCGCCGGGGTCGTGCACGATCCTGACTTTAATGAAGCACCGTAGTTTCAGCGGAGCATGGCCGTGGGATAGGAGCGATACCGAACGCAACCCGATCGGGTAGAACGTATGGTGCGATGTCCGCTACGCACTCCGGAGAGGCGAAGGCGGCGGCGCCAGAGGCGCTGCAGACGCTCGTCGGTCGCTACGACTTCAAGGTGTTCGAGCCGCACGGGGGGCGCGCCCGCGTCCGACTGTCGGTCGTCGCCGGCGGCAGTTGGGACGTCGTTCTGGAGCGGGGAGGAGCGCGCCTGACGGTACCGGACGGTGAGGCACAGGCGACGCTCAGCGCCGACCTTCAGACCTGGACTCGGATCGCCGCCGATCTGCGCGGCGGAATGGATGCCTACCAGGCCGGTCGCCTGCGGATCCGCCGCAACCTTCACCTCGGGGTCGGCTTCCTGGCCGCGACGAGCGGCATCCGCGAGCCGGGGCGGCTGCGATTCCGGATGGTGCTCACGCGGAGCGCTCGCCTCTCGACCCTCGAGGCCGGTACCGGACCGCCGGTGCTGGCGATTCACGGGCTCGGTGCAACCAAGGGCTCGTTCCTGCCCACGGTCGCGGCGCTATCTGACCGCTTCCGGGTCATCGCCGTGGATCTGCCGGGGTTCGGCGACTCCGACAAGCCGATCGGAGCGCCCTACGATGCGCGCTTCTTCGCCGACGCGATCATCGACTTGATGGATGCGCTCGAGCTCGAGCGCGCCGATCTGATCGGCAACTCGCTCGGCGGCCGGATCGCCCTCGAGGTCGCGCTCGTCTACCCGGAGCGCGTGGGCCGCCTTGCCCTCCTCGCTCCGTCGCTGGCCTGGCGCAAGCCCCGTCGCTGGGCACCCGCACTGCGCCTGGTGCGACCCGAGCTGGGACTGGTCCAGCTCGCGCCCCGAGGCGTCGTTGAGAGCATTGTGCATCGGCTCATCCCCGGCGCCAACGACGGCTGGACCGCCGCGGGCGTCGATGAGTTCCTGCGCGCGTATCTGACGCCGGCGGGGCGGGCGGCGTTCTACGCCGCCGCGCGTCACATCTATCTCGAGGACCCGAGCGGATATCAGGGGTTCTGGCCCCGCCTGAGCCGAATGGAGGCTGACGCGCTGTTCGTCTGGGGACGTCGCGACACGCTCGTGCCGATCGCGTTCGAACGCCACGTCGCCGAGGCGCTGCCCGCGGCGCGCCATCTCGAGCTGGATTGTGGCCACGTGCCGCAGATCGAGCTGCCGCGCCAGACCCACGACGCCGTCGGCGCGTTCTTCACGCAGTCGGCCGACAGCCGGTCCGCGCTCGCATCCACCGGCTGAGCGCCCTCCCGCCGGCGCCAGCGCCTGCGCCGGCGGTGGCCGGTGCCGACTCGATCGATCCTGCGGACCAGGGATGCATGACGACCCCGCCTTCCGGGTAGGGCAGCCGTGCCGGGCGCCCGTCGCTCCGCGAAGGGCAGGCGCGGGGCCGATGATCGAGGTGGAGGAGGAGCATGAGGGTTCGATTCCTGGCCGCCGCGGCAAGCGCGGCCATGCTGACCGGCGCCGGCGCGGCACAGGCCGCCGGCGCGGCACAGACGGCCGGCGCGGCACAGGCCGGCGGCGCGGCACAGGCCGCCGGCGCGGAGCTGTCGACGAGCAACCGGCTGCAGGACCGGCGTGAGGTCGCCGCCGGGCAGCGGTCCTACGCGGTGGGCTTCGAGGACGGTCGCTTCTACGCCAACGGCTGGCACATCACCGGCGAGATGGGCGGCATCTGGACGCCTCCGCTGAAGCTCGCCGACGGCGTGTGGTTCGGCGTGGACGGCCACTGGGTCGCCCCGGCCACGCGGTTCTTCAGCGGCGAGGGCTACACACGCTTCCAGCTGCCGAGCATCGACGGCCTGAGCCTGACGCGGACCGACTTCGCACCTGACGACCGGCGAGCCGTCCTGTTCGGACTGAACGTGACGAACCCGAGCGGGTCGGCGCGGACCGTCAGCCTGACCGTCGACGCGCATTCGGAGCTGATGACCGCCTACCCGTGGAGCGGGAGTCAGAACACGCCCAATGCGAGCAGCAACCTGCCCGACCACGGAAGCTTCACCGGCACCGCGCTGCAGTTCACCGACACGGGGTCGCCCTCCGGCGCGCCGGGGCACGATTACGCGGCGCTCGTGGGCGCCAACCTCCGGCCGGTCTCGGGCACCGCAGCGGCCGTCGGTGGCACCTTCCGCGGCCCGCAGGGTGACCGCGTCTGCGCCTCGACCGACCAGACCTCGCCGCCGAGCGCCTGCGATGACGGCCCCGACGGACGAGGGACCGGAGGCGAGCTGCGGTACCGCCTCGCGATCGGAGCCCGCTCGACGCGGACGTTGTGGGTGGCCGCCGCCGGAAGCGACCGGGGCGGCGTGCCCGCGGCCGAGCATGAGCTGAGCAGCGCCCTCGGCGCCCCTGCGCGCGAGCTCGCGGCCAAGATCTCCGCCCGCACCCGTCTCGCTGCCTGGTCCGAGGTCTCACTGCCCGGCGATCGGCTGCTGCAGCAGGCGGTCACGTGGGGCAAGCAGAACCTGGCCGACCTGACCCAGACCGCCTCGAATCTGAAGATCCGCTGGACCAACCAGGGCACGCAGCTTCCGCCGTCGCTGGGCACGATCGCTCACGCCCGCTGGTTCGCCGCCGGATTCCCGGATTACCCGTGGCTGTTCGCCACCGACGGTGAGTACACGACATTCGTGGCCGTCGCGCTGGGACAGTTCGCCGTCGCCGAGGACCACCTCCGCGCCCTGCGCGACGTCTCGGACATCCTCAACCAGCGCTCCGGCATCGTCGCGCACGAGGTCGTCTCCGACGGGTCGGTCTACTTCGGCCATGACTCGGTGACGACGAACCCGGACGGCAGCACGACGAATGACTTCAACACCGACGAGACGGTCAAGTTTCCGAGCGCGGTGGCGCTGATTTGGCGCTGGACGGGCGACAACCGGTTCCGCGACGAGATGTACGACTTCACCCGGCGCAACATGCTGGCCATCGACCACCGCTTCGATGTCGACCACGACGGCTGGCCCGAGGGATCGGGGAACGTGGAGCGACCGGGGATGGGGCCGGAGAAGCTCGACAACGGCATCTACTACATGCGCGGCCTGTACGACCTCGCCGACATGGCGCGCTCCAAGCACGATGCGGCCACGGCGTCGTGGGCCTCCGGCCTGGCCACACGGCTGCGGCTCCAGTTCGAGCGCACCTGGTGGGACGCGCCCGCGGGCCAGTACGCGGACTCACTGCTCGATCCGGGCAACGTCCAGTCCTTCCAGAAGCACTGGATCGGCGAGGTGCCGATGGAGGCCGAGCTCACCCAGGGCACGACCGCGATCCCCGGCGTCGCCGCCTACGATCACGGGGTGACGGCGCTCGCCGGCCGCGAGAGCTCGTGCTACAGCGGCAGCCGCCCCGGCAGCCTCGGCCTCTTCCACACCGCCTGCGGCGGCGGCGCCGACGGCAAGGGGGACTTCGAGGTCTTCTCGCTGACCACGGCGATCCAGGCCGTCGGCGAGGGCAACTACGGGCGCCTCGGGGCCGGGCAGCAGCGACGCTACACCGACGCCAACGCCGAGACGATGTTCGCCGAGCCGGCCACCGGGGGCACCCCCGACGAGCAGCCCGGGGCGATGCCGGAGGTGTTCCCATCCGCGCCGCAGGGCAGCCTGGCCGCCGGAACCGAGCCGAACATCGACCGCTGCTGGACCTGCCGCTCGATGGTCATGCAGGCCTGGGGCAACTACGGCACGGTGTGGCCGGTCATCCACCAGCAGCTCGGTGTCCGCCCGTTCCTGAACGACGGTGAGCTTGACGTGGTGCCGCAGGTGCCACCGGGTCAGGGCCGCGTCGCCGGCCGCCACATCCGGCTCGGAAGTGGCTGGGTGGACGTGGCCGCCGCGCAATCAGGTGCCCGCTTCACGACAAGTGTCGACGCGAGTGCCACCCCCGCGCAGGTGCTGAGGATCGGCGCCACCCTGACTCGCGGATCGCGTCCGCTCGTGGTTCGGCTCGACGGGCGGGTCGTCCATCGCTACGCGGTCGTGGACACCAACCGCGGCGTCGAGGTGACGGTCAGGGCCGCACCCCACGGGCGCCATGTGGTGAGCGTGGTATCGGGCTGAGCCGCGGGCGCGAGACCCACGTTGGTGTTCACGCCCGTGGGAGCATGCCCGCCCGGATGAGCGCCGGCGCACCCAGGCGGTGCCCCTGGACGAGATCGAGCTCATCCAGGCGACCGAGCTGCGGAGTCTGCACGACACGATCGAGGCCGGTCGCGGCTCAGCTCGTGCGTGGCGGCTACGACCACATCGACGCCCGGCAGCTGATGACCTCGGAGCGTGTCGCCGCGCATACACGTGCGCGATGTCACAAACACGCGAGTGCCGGTGCGAGACAGTCAGCGCGTGGCAACGTGGACAGCACATACGACCGTGCCGGGACTCCCGGATCAGGTGCTGGCACTGCTCACCGAACCCGAGGCGATCGCCCGCTGGGCGCCGATCGACTTCGAGGTCCTCGACTTCCGCGGCGGGCGTCTGATCGCCGGCGACCGGGTTCAGGTCCAGGGCTCGCTGGCGGGGCGCTCGTTCGACTTCGAGGTCGAGGTCGACGAAGCGCAGGGCGGTCGTCTGGTGCTGAGCGCGATCGGTCCGATCCGCCTCGACGTCGAGTACCTCGCCACGCCCGTCGAGGACGGCAGCGAGGTCCACGCCAGCGTCGCCGTGTCGGGGCGCGGAGTGTTCGGCCGCCTCCTCGCCCAGGCGACGGACGCGCTCCTGGCCGCCGGCGCGCTCAGCACGGCCATCGGCCGGATCGCGCGTGAGCTCGAGCCGGCGCTGGCGGGGTGAGCGGAGCGGCCGGGCCCGCGGTTGGCGTCCGGTGCAGCCGCCGCTGCCGCGCTGAGGCTGTCCGCCGAGAGGTTGTCGGGTGGGGCCTGGGTAAACGGGGGTGCAAAAGTCGTCAAACCGCCGGCCCGCCGGCGACTTTGCGCGCCTAAGCGCGAGCGGCGCTTAGATGGCCAACGAAGCTCCCACCGAGGGTAATTTGGCAAGTTATGCACCCTCGGAATCCGGTGCATCGGGTGCTTGGCTCTACAGACGCGGCCCGTCGACGTGACAACCGGGCAGCCGAGCCCGCACCGGCGCTGATCGAGCTGCTCGGCCGGCCGCGCCACCGAGAGGTGACGAAATCGGGGACCGCCCCACCCGGCACTCCCGCGCCTGTCCCCGACCCAAGCCGCCCCCCGAACCAACCCCCCGCGAACCCCGGGTTAGCCCCCACCGTGGCGGGTACATAGAAATAAGCAGCCTGCGACCCGAGGGGGAATCATGGCCGGTAGCGAGCAGCAGCAGGGGTCGGTGAAGCCGAGCGAGCAGCGTGGCGGCACGACACCCGACGGTGCCGAGACGCGTGCGAAGGGGCAGTGGGCGGGCAAGGCCGGCGAGGGCGTAGTACCCGCCGAGCTCGGTGGCACCGACGCCCCGCGGGAGATGCTGCCGCAGGATCCCGAGCTCGGCAGCTCCGTGCTCGGACGGACCACGGGCTCGGACGAGCCGGCGACCACCACCGGCGTCGACCCCGCCGGCGGCGACAGCGCCGACGCGACCGCCGACGGCGGCCCCGATCTCGCCATGGGCGCGGAGCCCGACCTCAAGGACGCGGCCGCGGCCTCACGCCGACCCGACGACGGGCAGACGGGCTGATCACGGCGATGGCCACGAACCGCGAACACATCGCCACGACGCCCGAGCGGGTCTTCGCCGTGCTGTCGGAACCGGGCAATTACGCCGACTGGGTCGTGGGCTCGGACTCGATCCGCGACGCCGACCCCCATTGGCCGGCGGTCGGCTCACGCTTCTACCACCGGGTCGGCACGGGTCCGCTGAAGGTCTCCGATCACACCGAGGTGATCGACGCCGACCCGCCGCGCCGGCTCGTGCTCCACGCCCGCGCGCGGCCGCTCGGCACGGCCGTCGTCACCCTCGAGCTCGAGCCGCGCGACGGCGGCACCGAGGTGACGATGACCGAGACCGCCGGCGATCCGCTCTCGCGGCTGGCGATCAACCGTCTCACCGACCCGCTCGTCCACGCGCGCAACGTCAAGTCGCTGCAGCGCCTGAGGCGGATCGCCGAGACCGGCGCAGTCAAGGCGTAGTAACCGCGCGCGCCCCCGGCCCACGCCCACCCCCGCGCCCACCACGCCGCCAGCACCCCGCCCCCACCCCGGACGCTCACGCCCGCCACGGGCGCATCCGCCGGTCGGCCAGCAGGGCGCGCGCCGCCGAGCGCCCACCCATCCCGTGCACGGCGCCACCGGGGTGCACCGAGGCGCCGGCGACGTAGAGACCCTTCAGCGGGGTGCGGTAACGGCACAGCTCGGGGGCGGGGCGGAACAGCAACTGCTGGTCGAGCTCGTACGAGCCGCCGGCGATGTCGCCGCCGACGAGGCTCGGGTTCTCGGCCTCCGTCATCTGCGGGTTGCGGATGGCGCGGGCCAGCACCGTCTCCGAGAAGCCGGGGGCGAACCGCTCGAGCTGAGACTCGACCCGGGCGGCGACCTCCTCATCGGAGCAGGTGTAGCGCGCCGGCACGTGGGCGTAGCAGTACAGCGTGTGCTGTCCCTCCGGGGCGCGGGTCGGATCCTCGAGCGTGTGCTGGCCGACGACGAGCGCCGGTCGCTCGGGCATCTCGCCCCGCGCGCCGGCCTGCGCGGCCGCCGCCAGCTCCTGCAATCCGCCGCCCACGTGGACGACGGCCGCTCGGCGGGGCTCCGGCGCCGTCCAGGGCACCGGCGCGCGGAGCGCGTAGTCGAGCTTGAACGCCGCCGTCGCGTAACGCCAGATGCGCAGCCGGCGCAGGAGCCGGTGCGGCAGCGCCTCGTCGGGCAGGAGCTCCGCGAGCGGGCGGGCGCTGATCGTGCTGACGACGTCGCGGGCCGGGATCTCCTCACCGCCGCGCAATGCCACACCGGCCGTGCGGTCGCTGCGCACGAGCACGCGCGCGACGTGCGCATCGCAGCGCACGACGACGCCCTCCCGCCTGGCGATGGCCATCAGCGCATCGGCGATCCTGCCCTGACCGCCCTCGGGGAAGGGCCAGCCGTGGGAGTGGGCGACGAGCTGCAGCAGGAAGCCGAAGGCCCCGCTGCCGGCCGTGGTGGGTGGAAGGCCCGAGTGCTGCGCCGAGCCGGCGAGCCACGCGGTGGGCCGCGTCGCACCGTCGAACAGGTCGAGACCGAGGGCCTCGACCGAGCCCGCCATGCGACGGGCGAGCAGGAGCGCGTCGCGCCGGAGCGAGGCGATGAGCGTGAGCGGGGGCAGGACGGGCGGGAGCGGACCGAGGATCGACTTGACCAGCGCATCGGCCAGCGGCCGGTACTGCTCGATCAGCTTCCGCCACGGCGCTCCGGCACCTGGATCGCTGCGCTCCAGCGACGCCACCGTCGCGTCGAGTCCGTGATGCAGCGCGATCGCCGTCCCGTCCTCGAACGGATGGGCCATGATCGCGTCGGGATGGATCCATCGCAGGCCCTCGGCCTCGAGCTCGAGCTCGCGGATCGCCGGCGAGGCGACGGTCATCGGGTTGAAGCCGGCGCAGTGATCGTGAATGAAGCCCGGCAGCGTCAGCTCACCGCTCGAGGACGCGCCACCGGGCCGCGGCGCGTGCTCGAGCACCGTCACGGCCAGTCCGGCCCGCGCCAGCGCGATCGCGCACACGAGCCCGTTCGAGCCGGCGCCGATGACGATGACGCGGCGGTCGCGGCTCATCGGGTCCGATCCCGCTGGCGGAAGCTCAGGGACATCGCCGATCCCCTACCCGGGTTGCGCTTCCCGTACCCCCCCGGCCGATCGGCCGGAGACCCGGCCTCACCCTGTAGCGGGCCATCCGTCCCCACTGTAGAGAGCACGTCAGCTCGGCTCGGCGGAGCGCCACCCCGCCCGATGGATACGCGCCGGGCGCCGCATCGCCGGCGGTCATTCGTTCACGCGATGGCCGATTGCCCCGGCGATCCATCTGCTAGACCCTTGACATGTCCGAGATCGCGCCTGCGAGCAGTCCGGACGGCGGCCCGCTGTCGGCGGCCGACGTCGAGCTGATCAACGCCTACTGGCGGGCGGCCAACTACCTGTCGGTGGGGCAGATCTACCTGCTCGCCAACCCGCTGCTGCGCGAGCCGCTGGCGGTCGAGCACATCAAGCCGCGGTTGCTCGGCCACTGGGGGACGACGCCGGGACTGAACTTTCTCTATGCCCACCTCAATCGCGTGATCCGGGCTCGGGACCTCAACGCGATCTTCGTCACCGGGCCCGGGCACGGCGGCCCGGGACTGGTCGCCAACACGTACCTCGAGGGCACCTACACCGAGGTCTACACCCGCATCGGTCACGACGAGGAGGGGCTGCGGCGGCTGTTTCGCCAGTTCTCATTCCCCGGCGGGATTCCCAGCCACGTCGCGCCCGAGACGCCCGGTTCGATCCACGAGGGGGGCGAGCTGGGCTACGCGCTCGTGCACGCCTACGGCGCGGCGTTCGACAACCCGGATCTGCTCGTCGCGTGCGTGATCGGCGATGGGGAGGCGGAGACCGGCCCGCTGGCGGCAAGCTGGCACTCCAACAAGTTCCTCAACCCGGTCAGCGACGGCGCCGTGCTGCCGATCCTGCACCTGAACGGGTACAAGATCGCCAACCCCACCGTGCTCGCGCGGATCCCACCGGGCGAGCTGCGCTCGCTGCTCGAGGGCTACGGCTACGCGCCACGGTTCGTCGAGGGCTCCGACCCCGCCGCCATGCATCAGCTGATGGCCGCGACCCTCGACGAGGTCGTCGAGGAGATCGCCACGATCCAGCGTGCCGCCCGCGACGAGGGGGAGACGGCCCGGCCGCGCTGGCCGATGATCGTGTTGCGCACGCCCAAGGGCTGGACCGGGCCCAAGGAGGTTGACGGCCTGCCGGCCGAGGGCTCGTTCCGCTCCCATCAGGTCCCGCTGTCGGAGGTGCGCACGAACCCGGCCCACCGCGCGCAGCTCGAGGAGTGGCTGCGCTCCTACCAGCCCGAGCAGCTGTTCGACGCCGCCGGCGCCCTGCGCGCGGAGCTCGCCGCCCTGGCGCCGACCGGGGCGCGCCGGATGGGCGCCAACCCGCACGCCAACGGCGGCTTGCTGCTGCGCGAGCTCGAGCTCCCCGACTTCCGTGACTACGCCGTGCCCGTGCCGGCGCCGGCCACCACCTACAGCGAGGCGACGCGGGTCCTCGGCGGCTTCCTGCGCGATGTCGTCAGCGCGAACCGAGACCGGTTCCGGATCATGGGGCCCGACGAGACCGCCTCCAACCGCCTGTCGGCGGTCTTCGAGGCCACCGACCGCGTGTGGGAGGCCGAGCGCCTGGACACCGACGACCACCTCGCGCGGGACGGACGTGTGATGGAGGTCCTCTCCGAGCACCTCTGCCAGGGCTGGCTCGAGGGCTACCTGCTGACCGGTCGGCATGGGTTGTTCAACTGCTACGAGGCGTTCATCCACATCATCGACTCGATGTTCAATCAGCACGCCAAGTGGCTGAAGGTCACCCGCGACATCCCGTGGCGGCGCCCGATCGCCTCGCTGACCTACCTGCTCTCCTCTCACGTCTGGCGCCAGGACCACAACGGGTTCTCGCATCAGGATCCGGGCTTCATCGACCACGTCGCCAACAAGCGGGCGGAGATCGTGCGGGTGTACCTGCCGCCCGGACGCGAACTGTCTGCTGTCGGTGGCCGACCACTGCCTGCGCTCACGCCATTACGTCAACGTGATCGTGGCCGGCAAGCAGCCGGCGCTCGACTACCTGACGATGGACGAGGCGATCGCCCACTGCACCCGGGGCATCGGCGTGTGGGAATGGGCCTCCAGCGACAACGGCGCCGAGCCCGACGTGGTGCTCGCGTGCGCCGGCGACGTGCCGACGCTGGAGACGCTCTCAGCGGCGGCACTGATCCGCGAGCACCTCCCCGAGCTCAAGGTCCGCGTGATCAACGTCGTCGACCTGATGCGCCTGCAGCCCGACACCGAGCACCCGCACGGCCTCTCGGACCGTGAGTTCAATGCCCTGTTCACGACCTCGCGGCCGGTGATCTTCGCCTACCACGGCTACCCGTGGATGATCCACCGCCTCACCTACCGGCGCACCAACCACCACGAGATCCACGTGCGCGGCTACAAGGAGGAGGGCACGACGACCACGCCCTTCGACATGGTGATGCTCAACGACCTCGACCGCTTCCATCTGGTCATGGACGTGATCGATCGCGTCCCCGGTCTGGGCGAGCGCGCGGCCGGGCTGCGCCAGGAGATGGTCGACGCACGGCTGCGCCACCGGGCCTACACGCGCGAGACCGGCGACGATTCGCCGGAGGTGCGCGACTGGACCTGGCCGGGGCGAGCGTGAGCGCGGACGGGCCGCGGCGTCACCCGCCGCGCCGGTAGCCGTGCGCGTGCTGATCGTCAACGCCGGCTCGAGCTCGCTCAAGCTGCGTCTGCTCGACGACGAGGACCGGATCCTCGCCGACCGAGAGTTGGCGGCGCCCGCGGCCCGGGTGGACGCGGCCGAGCTGAGGGCGGCCGTGGACGGCGACTTGGCCCGACCGGACGTCGTCGTGCACCGAATCGTCCACGGTGGTGAGCGCTTCCGGGAGGCGGTCCTGATCGATCCGGCCGTCGAGCAGTCGCTCCGCGAGCTGACCGCGCTCGCGCCCCTGCACCAGCCCAAGTCGCTGGCGGCGCTCGACGACGTCGCCCGGGCGACGCCCGGCGTGCCCGTCGTCGCCTGCTTCGACACCGCCTTCCATGCCACGCTGCCGCCGGCCGCGGCCACCTACGCGGTCCCGCTGCACTGGCGCGAGCGCTGGGGGATCCGGCGCTACGGCTTTCACGGCCTCTCGCACGCGTGGGTCGCCCAGCGGGCCGCGGCATGGCTCGGCGAGCGCGAGGCTCTGCGCGTCGTCAGCGCGCATCTCGGGGCCGGGGCCTCGCTGTGCGCGATCCGGGACGGCCGCTCGGTCGACACGACGATGGGGTTCACCCCGCTCGAGGGTCTCGTGATGGCGACCCGGTCCGGGTCGGTGGACCCGGGGCTGGTGCTGTGGCTGCAGGACAGCGCAGGCCTCTCAGCGCCGGAGCTGGCCCGCGCGCTCGAGCACGAGTCCGGTCTGTTGGGTCTCGGCGGCAGCGCCGACATGCGGACGATCGTCGAGCGGGCGGACGCCGGCGATCGCCGGGCGCGACTGGCGCTCGACGTCTACGTGCACCGGCTGAAGGCCGGGGTCGCAGCCATGGCCGGAGCGCTCGGCGGCGTCGACGCGCTCGTCTTCACCGGCGGCGTCGGTGAACATTCGGCCCGGGTGCGGGCGCTCGCCGCCGCGGGCCTGGGATTCCTCGGCGTCGAGCTGGACACGGCCGCCAACGAGGCGGCCGCACCGGATACGGACATCTCGGCATCCGGTGCGAGCGTCCAGACGCTGGTCGTCGCTGCCCGCGAGGACCTGGTCATGGCGGCGCAGGCGCGCGCGCTGCTCCACCCCGGCGCGTGACGGAGCGCCTCTCTACGCCCGGTTGGCGCGCCCCGCGACCAGCTCGGCGGCCTGCTGCGAGGGCCGCCCGTTGCCGGCGCCGTTGCCGTGCCCGAGACCGGCGGCCACCCGCGCGCCGAGCTGTGGGTCGACGTTCGCCCAGTAGGCGACCACGCGAAGCTGCATCTCCTCGCTCACGTCATCGCCGGCATGGCCGACGATGTTGGTGACGAGGTTCTCGCGATCGGTGTCGTTCATGACCTCGCGGTACAACGTGCCCGGCTGGCCGAAGTCGTCGTCCTCGGCGTGCTTCTCGTACGCGTAGCGGCCCAGCTCGCCGGCATCGACCGGCCAGCCGAGATCGGCCGCCCGATCCGGATCGGCCTGCGGGCCGCCGAAGCTGTTGGGGGCGTACACGGGTGCCGCGCCGGAATGGTGGTAGGTCATCGCCGCGTCCTTGTTGTAGGAGTGGACCTCGACCTTGGGCGCGTTGATCGGCAGCTGCTCGTAGTTCGGCCCAATCCGGTGCAGATGGGTGTCGTGATAGGAGAAGATCCGGCCCATCAGCATCTTGTCGGGGCTGAGGCCGATGCCCGGTACCAGATTCGCGGGCGAGAAGCTCGACTGCTCGACCTCGGCGAAGAAGTTGTCCGGGTTGCGATCGAGGACCAGCCGCCCGACGATGATCGGCGGGTAGTCCGCGTGAGGCCAGACCTTCGTCAGGTCGAACGGATTGAAGCGATAGTCCGCCGCCTCGGCGAACGGCATGATCTGCATCTCGAGCCGCCACTCAGGGGCCTCGCCGCGATCGATCGCGGCCCGGAGGTCGCGCCGGTGGAAGTCCGGATCCGCGGCCGTCATCGCCGCGGCCTCGTCATCGGTGAAGTTCTCGGCGCCCTGCACCGTCTTCCAGTGGTACTTGATCCAGAAGCGCTCGCCGGCCGCGTTCACCCACGAGAACGTGTGGCTGCTGTAGCCGTTCATGTTGCGCCAGGTCCGCGGCGTGCCGCGGTCCGACATCAGGATCGTGACCTGGTGGGCGCTCTCGGGCGAGAGCGTCCAGAAGTCCCACTGCATGTTGTTCGAGCGCATGCCGGTGTCGGGCAGGCGCTTCTGGGAGTGGATGAAGTCCTGGAACTTGGTCGGGTCGCGGACGAAGAACACCGGCGTGTTGTTGCCGACAAGGTCGTAGTTGCCCTCCTCGGTGTAGAACTTCAGCGCGAACCCGCGGGGGTCCCGGACCGTGTCGGCGAAGCCCTGCTCCCCGGCCACGGTCGAGAACCGGGCGAACACGGGCGTGCGCTTGCCCATCTGTGAGAGGAAGCTCGCCCTGGTGTACTGCGTCACGTCCTCGGTGACCTCGAAGAACCCGTGTGCGCCGCTGCCCTTGGCGTGCACCACCCGCTCCGGCACCCGCTCGCGGTTGAAGTGCTGCATCTTCTGGACGACGTAGTGATCGTGCAGGGCGATCGGCCCCGACGGACCGACGGTCAGCGAGTACTCGTCGCTGGGGGCGGGGATGCCGGAATCGGTCGTGGTCACGGGCGGCTGGGTATCGCCGTTGCGCTGGGAGTCGGTCATCGCTTCTCTCTTTCCTCGGACACGGACGCGCCTGTGCGGTCACCCGCCACAGGGGCTCACTGAGAGGATTGCCGCCTCGGAGAACGCGAAACCAGGACTGGCGCCACCAGGCGTCGCGCCCGGGCGAGGCGCCGCGCCACCAGGCGTCGCGCCCGGGCCAGGCGCCGCGCGCCGGCTCAGACGGAGTCGCGGCCGGAGCGCTGGACCAGCGTGGCGAAGAACCGGCTCGCGCCGGTCGCGGCGACGACCCGCGCGGCCAGTGACGGCGCGATCTCCTGGACGGCCAGCAGCGGGCGCATCGGCCAGCCGGTGACGAGCACGTCGGCGCGATCGTGGACGATCGCCTCGACGACGGCGGTCGCGACCGTCTCGGGGGCCACCGCGCGCAGCGCCATCGGCGCATCGACTCCCAGCGCGCGCATCTCGGCGTACATCCCGTCGCCGGCGATGAATCCCGGGCAGACGACGCCCGCGCCGACCGGGGTGCCGTCGAGCTCAGCCCGCAGCGAGCGCGTGAATCCGACCAGGCCGGCCTTGGTCGTCGCGTACAGCACGTTGTAGGCGTTCCCGCCCCGGCCCGCGAGTGAGGACACGGTGACGATGTGCCCGCGGCCGCGCGCGAGCATGCCCGGCAGGGCGTGCCGGGCGAGCACCATCGGCGCGACCAGGTTGACACGGGTGATCGCCGCGAGCTCGTCGTCGGTGAAGGCGGGGTAGGCGGCCGGGAGCTCGAGGCCGGCGTTGCTCACGAGCAGATCGATCGGGCCGATCGCGGCCTCGGCCTGCTCGACGAGCAAGGCCGCCTGCGCCAGGTCCGAGAGATCGGCGAGGACGGTCTCGGCCCGGGCTCCACGCGCGCGCAGCTCGTCGCACAGCTCATCGAGCGGAGCCGCCTGCCGGCCCGAGAGGGCGAGCCGCACGCCGCGGGCGGCGAGCGCCCGGGCGATGTGGCGGCCAAGGCCGCCGGCGGCGCCGGTCAGCAGCGCATTGGACCCGCTCAGGTCGTCCACCACACGACCGTAGTCGGCCGGCCAGCCGAGCGCGCCCGTAGTCCTCCCCGATCCGGATCGGTAGTCGCGGGCGGCGGCGAGGTGGCGTTTCACGCTCGTACTCGCGCGGGCCACGACTTAGCGTGCACCCATGGCTATATCCGACACGCGCCTCACCTCTCTCGACTCCACATTCCTCGAGCTCGAGCAGGCCGACGAGGGCGCGATGATGCACATCGGCGGCGCGCTCATCTTCGAACCGGAGCCGGGCACCGGCGCCACCCCGTCGCTCGACGCCGTGACGGCCCTGCTCGAGGAGCGCCTGGCGCTGCTGCCGCGGTTTCACTGCCGGCTGTCCGAGAAGCGCGTCCACGGTCTGCAGCGCCCGGCCTGGGTCGAAGATCCGAGCTTCGACATTCACGCTCACGTCCGGCACGCGACGCTGCCGGCGCCGGGTGGCGAGACGCAGCTGCACGATTGGCTGGGCGACTTCTGGTCGCACAGGCTCGACCGGGGCCGACCGCTGTGGGAGATGACGCTTGTCGACGGCCTCGCCGACGGCGGCTGGATGCTCGCGACCAAGACCCACCACGCGCTCGTGGATGGGGTCGCCTCCGTCGACGTCGGCCACGTCCTGCTCGATGCCGAACGCCACCCGGCTCCGCCGGCCCCCGCTCCGGCCGCGCGCCCCGGGCCCGCCGACGCCCCGGCCACCGGCGCCGTCCCCGGCACCGACTCCGACTCCGGCTCGAGCGGCGGCGGCGCCCCCCTTCCCGGCTGGCTCTCCCCGCGCATCGCCGGGCGTCTCGCCCGCGCGACGATCGACACCGCTCTGCACCCGCGCCGCCTGATCCGCGCCGGCGAGGCGGCGGTGGCGATGAGCGAGGTGCTGTGGCAGGACGAGGTCATCCCCTCGCGCCACTCGTCGATCAACGTCCCGATCGGCACCAGCCGGCGGTTCGCCTCGGTGCCGTTCGCACTGGACGAGGTCAAGGAGATCAAGGGGGAGCTCGGGGGCACGGTCAACGACGTCGTGCTGGCGGTGTCGACCGGCGCGCTGAGGCGACTGCTCGACGAGCGCGGCGAGGAGCTCGCCCACCCCCTGCGCGCGATGGTGCCGGTCAACCTCCGGGGTGAGGACCACGATCATCTCGGCAACCAGGTGACCTCGCTGTTCGTCGAGCTGCCGATCGGCGAGGCGGACATCCTCGAGCGCTACGAGCGCACGCGCGCCGCCGCCACGCAATTGAAGTCCGGTACCGCGGCCCTCGGAGGCTCGACCATCGTGCTCGTCGCCGGCGCAGCGCCGCCGCTCCTGCACGAGTCGATCGCCAAGGCGCTGTTCGCCGCGCGGTTGTTCAACATCACGATCACGAACGTCCCCGGGCCCCAGATCCCGCTCTACGGAGTCGGCACTCGCCTGCAGCGGATCCTCCCGCTGGTGCCGCTGTTCGCCGACCACGCGGTCGGGATGGCGATCGTCTCCTATGACGGCGAGCTGGTGTTCGGCATCAACGCCGACCGGGCGGCGACTCCGGATCTGGACACGCTCGCGACGGCGCTCCGGGACGAGTTCGCCGCGCTGCTCGCGCTCGCCCGCGCCTGAGGCCGCCGCTCACCCGCCGGGCCCGCCGGTCCCGCGCGCCTCCGGCCGCCCACCGGCCGGGCCGCCCACCGGCCGGGCCGCCCACCGGCCGGCCCGCCGCCCACCGGCCCGCCGCCCACCGGCCGGGCCGCCCACCGGCCGGGCCGCTCAGCGGCCGGGACGGACCACGCCGGCGGCGGTGCCCCCACGCCGCTCGGGCTCGCCCGCGGCCAGGAACCGGCCGTGCCCGAGAAGCTCGAGTCCGTTTGCGGCGCCGATCGTGGGAGGAATCGTGATCGTGGGATCGAGCGGCGAGGTGTCGCTGATCGCGAACGTCTGCCCCAGCGCCTCGAGCCCGGGCGTGCTCGGAAGGTTCAGGAACGCCGGCTCGGCCTGGGTGGTCGTCGAGTTGCGCTGCGAGGCGCGCGGGGCGGCGATCGCCGCCGGGAGGCTCATGCCGAGGTCGAAGCGGTTGACCAGGATCTGCAGCACCGTGGTGATGATCGACGCGCCGCCGGGCGAGCCCACGGCGAGCAGCGGCCGGCCGCCCGAGAGCACGATCGTCGGCGCCATGCTCGAGCGCGGGCGCTTTCCGCCGGCGGGAAGGTTCGGGTCCGGGGCGCTCCCCTGCGAGGGCACGAAGTCGAAGTCGGTCAGCTCGTTGTTGAGCAGGAATCCGCGCCCGGGCACGACGATTCCGCTGCCGCCGAGCTCCTCGATCGTGTTCGTGTACGAGACCACGTCGCCGGCGCGATCGGCGACCACGAAGTGATTGGTGTGCGTCCCCTCCTGGCCGGCTCCGGTGCCGGGCTGGGCCGGCGTGCAGCCGCCGGCGCCGGCGAAGGGATCGCCGGGCGCGATCGGGCTCGTCAGCGCGCGGGCCGGATTGATCAGGCAGGCCCGCTGCCGCGCGAACGAGTCCGACAGCAGCCGCCGCAGCGGCACGTTCACGAACCGCGGATCGCCCACGTACCGGTTGCGATCCGCGAACGCGAGCCGGCTCGCCTCGAGGTAGTGGTGCAGGGCCTGGACCCGGCTCTCGCGCGCCAGGTTGAAGTTGGACAGGATGTTGAGCGCCTCGCCGACGGTTGTGCCTCCGCTCGAGGACGGGGCGATCGAATAGACGTCGTCGCCGCGGTAGCGCACGTGCGTGGGCGCCTGGTAGAGGGCCTCGTAGCGCCGCAGGTCGGCGATCGACATCAACCCGGGACGCGGGACGAGCGTCGCGCCGGGCGCCAGCGGAAGGTCGTGCACCGTGTGCACGATGTCCTGCCCGATCGGCCCGCCGTAGAAGGCTCCCGTCCCCCGCCGGGCGATCTGCTCATAGGTGCCGGCCAGATCGGGGTTGCGCAGAGTCGATCCGAGGACCGGCAGGCCGCCGCCGGGCTCGAACAGCGCCCGGGTGGAGCTGAACTGGGCAAACCGGGCGGCGTTCTCCCGCACCTGCTCGCGCAGCGTCGGATTCACGGTGAAGCCGTTCCGGGCCACCGCGACCGCCGGCTCGAGATCGGTGCCGAGGCCGAAGCGACCCCAGCGGTCGAGCGCGCGCTGCCAGGTCGCCAGCGTGCCGGGCACGCCGATCGAGAGCCCGCTGGTGACCGCGGTGGGGAAGGTGAGCGGCTGGCCGGTCGCCGGATCGATGAACAGGTCGGCGGTGGCGGCCGCCGGTGCCGTCTCGCGGCCGTCGATCGTGTACACGCGCCGGGTGTGCGCGTCGTAGTAGACGAAGTAGCCGCCGCCGCCGATCCCGGCCACGAACGGATCCGTGACCCCGAGCGTCGAGGCCACCGCGACGGCTGCGTCGGCGGCGCTGCCGCCCCGGCGCAGGATGGCCAGGCCCGCCTCGGTCGCGGGCACCGTGTCCGATGCCACTGCTCCGCCGGTGCCGATCGCCACCGCCTGCTTGCCGAGGGCCGGCGCCGGGCCGGCCGAGATCAGGAGCAGGAATGCCGACGCGAGAGCGACGAGCCCGGCGCGCACCTGAATCGTTGGGCGGACACACATGTCCCCTCAGTTCCCCGAACCCGACGGCTTCACACTCCGGGGCGTCGGGCTATGACAACCACGCCGACCCGGCCATCACGGCCTTGTACGGAACGCTGATCGGTAACTCTCCGCGAACTTCTCCGGCATCCCCTAATTGCAGGATGTTCATGCCTCGCGACCGTGCCGAGACTGCACGTATGGCGCGTGCTCCAGCGCGCACAGCTCAACCCACGCCACGGACGCAGCACCCGAGGGCCCGATCTTGAGGGAAGCCATGTTCAGCTCGACCCTGGCCCGACGCCTGACCCGCGGCGGCGCACGCGCGGCTCGGGCGCCGGCGACGGAGCGGCCGGGTCGCGAGCCGGGGCTGACGGACGTGATCGCGGTGATCCAGCTCGCGGCCGCGGGCCTGGCCGCGGTTCTGGTGCTGCTGCCCGGCCGTGGGAGCGTCGACGCCGTCGGCATGCTCGCCGTGGCCGCGCTGGCGACCGCCTTCGGGGTGACGCTGCTGTCGAGTCACAGCCACATCGAGCGGCGCTGGTGGACGCCGATCCTGCTGCTCAGCACGGTGCTGCTCGCCGGGTATGTCTACTTCGGCGCTCGGGCCGCGATCCCGTTCGGGCTCTTCTACCTCGTGCTCGCCGGCGTCTGTGGCTGGTTCCTGTCGGCCTACCAGGCCATCGCCCAGGACGGCGTCATGGTCGGCGCCTACGCCCTCGCGCTGTCGTTGACCGGCGTGCGGGACACGTCGGCCGGCTCGGCCCGCGACGTTCACGCACTGCTGGTCGGCATCTGCGCCCTCGTCGTCACGACGCTGCTGGTCCGGATGCTCAGGCGACGCGCGGTCGACGACACCGAACGGCTGGCCGCGCTGGTCGAAGGCTCCCAGGACGCGATCATCGGCAAGGGTCTCGACGGCGTCGTCACCGTCTGGAACCCCGGCGCGGAGCGGTTGTATGGATACACGTCGGTCGAGGCGGTCGGGCGCCGGATCACCGAGCTGATTCCGCCGACGCGAGCGGGCGAGGACGAGGACCTGATGCGGCGGATCCTCACGGGGGAGCGGATCGTGGGCTACCTGACCGAGCGCGTGGGTAAGGACGGCTCGCTGGTCAGCATCTCCGGGACGATCTCGCCGGTCCGCGATGTCAACGGCCGCATCGTCGGCACCGTGAGCACCGTCCGCAACCTGACCGCGGCGCGGCACGCGGCGCAACGGATCGCGCTGCAATCCGAGCTGCTCGACGCCGTCGATGCCGCGGTGATCGTCACGGATTTCGCCGCCTGCGTGACGTACTGGAACCGCGGCGCCCAGCGGCTCTATGGCTACGGCGCCGATGCGGCGATGGGCCGTGACCTGTTCGATCTGATCGTGCCGGAGGAGAGCCGCGCCGCGGTGGGCGGCTTGGCCCGCGAGGCGATCTCCGGCCGCCCCGCGGGCGCCGAGCTGGACCTGTGCGACCGGGACGGGAAGTGCTTCCCGGTCGACTTCCGCCTGCTGACCTTCGTGCCCGCCGACGGGGACCGCCGCCCCGGGGCCCTGATCGGGATCTCCGTCGACATCAGCGCCCGCCGCGAGGCCGAGCAGTCCGTGCGACAGCTCGCCGAGGGACACGAGGAGATCGCCGAGCTCGCCTTGCTCGCCCGCCGCGGAGCGGAGCTCGAAGAGCTTCAGCACCGCGCCGTCCGGACCGCCGCTCGGGTGCTGTCGGCCGACTGTGCGTCGCTGGTGGAGTACGGACCAGACTCCGGATTCACATTCAAGGCCGCGATCGGCTGGCCGGACGGGCGCGCCGGCGACCAGATCGCGCCCGACGCCGGCTCACTGGCGAGCTATGTCGTCGCCTCCCATCGTCCGATCGTCGTCGACGACTGGGACCGCGAGCAGCGCGTCCAACGCTCGGGCAAGCTGCTGGCCCGCGGCGTGCGGTGCAGTGTCGCTGTGCTCGTCGGCGAGCCCGGCTCCCCCGGCGGCGTGCTGGCCATCCACTACGCCAAGCCCCAGCGCGCGCTGCGGGAGCACATCCCGTTCCTCGACGCCATCGCCAACCTGCTCGCCGAGGCCATCGACAGCCGCGCGGCGAAGGCGACGATCCAGCACCAGGCCTTCCACGACACGCTGACCGGGCTGCCCAACCGGGAGCTCCTGCTCGAGCAGTTGCGTCACAGGCTCGACGCCGATCCCGATCCCGGTCGCGGCCGCGGTCCGGCCGTCCTGTTGATCGACCTCGACCACTTCATGCTCGTCAACGACTCGCTCGGGCACGAGTGCGGCGACGAGCTGCTGCGACTGGTCGGCGCCCGCCTCAGCGGCGTCATGCGCAAGGGCGACCTGCTGGCACGGCTCGGCGGCGACGAGTTCGCCGTGCTGTGCCGAGACCTGCCCTCGGAGATGAGCACCGCCCGCGTCGCCCAGCGGCTCGCCTCTGTGCTCCAAGCGCCCTTCTCGCTCAACTCCGAGGAGAGGGTCCTGACGGCGTCGATCGGGATCGCCGTCAGCAACGGCGTCTCCTCGGCCGAGGAGCTGCTCCGCGACGCCGATGCAGCCATGAACCACGCCAAGCAGAACGGGCGCGGCCGGACCGAGATGTTCGACAAGGCGATGCGCGCCCGGGTCCTCGGACGGGTGAGAACCGAGTCGGCGCTGCGCTCGGCGCTCGGCACCGAGGATGCCCTCTTCGTCCACTACCAGCCGTTGGTCTCGTTGCGCACCGGCGCGATCGTCGGCGCCGAGGCGCTCGCCCGCTGGCGACACCCCGATTGGGGTCTGGTCCCACCGAGCGAGTTCATCCCCGTGGCCGAGGACTCCGGTCTCATTCACGCTCTGGGAGCTCGCGTGCTGCGCCAGGCGGCCCACGAGTCCGCGGCCTGGCAGGAGTTCACGGACTTCGGCGGCGTCGCCGTCAACCTCTCCACACGGCAGCTCGCACAGCCGGACGAACTGACGGCACTCGTGCGCCAGGTGACCGCGGACGAGGGCATCGCGACGGGATTCATCACGCTCGAGATCACGGAGAGCCTGCTGATGGAGGCGCTCGAGTCCGCTCAGCACGCGCTCGACCTGCTCACCGAGCTCGGCGTCCAGATCTCGCTCGACGACTTCGGAACCGGCTACAGCTCCCTCAGCTACCTGCGCTCCCTGCGTATCGATCGGGTCAAGATCGACCGCTCGCTGACGATGAACATCGTCGACGCCCCCCGTGACGCCGCGGTCACCGACGCGATCATCCACATGGGCCACGCGCTCGACCTCGAGGTGGTCGGCGAGGGCATCGAGACCCGCGGACAGGCCGCCCGGCTGCAGGCCCTGGGCTGCGATGTCGGCCAGGGCTTCTTCTTCGCCCGGCCGATGTCGGCGGAGGCGTTCACGGCGCTGCTCCACGACCCGCCCGACTGGCTCCCGCGGCCCGCCGTCCGGCCCCGCACGCGGGCCCGCTCGACCCACCGCGGCTGAGCGCCGCGGCCGCCCCGGCGCCGGCATCGCGTCCCGAGACCGTGGTTTCCCACGTGCCGGGCGCGGACAAGCCGCGCGTCCGAACGCGGCTGAACGGCCGATGAAGATGGGCAGATGGATGCCTCAGTCACAGCCAGCGGTCCGAGCGTCCGGCGCGTGCTCGGCTTTGATCTGGCGGTCGCGCTGACGCAGGTCGTCGACCGCGGCGCCTCGGATCTGCATCTCAAGGCCGGCAACCGGCCGCTGATCCGGCTCGAGGGCCGGCTCGACTGGCTCGACCCGGCGATCGAGCCGCTGTCGGCCTGGCACACCGAGGAGATCCTGCATCAACTCCTGCCGGAGAGCCGGATCAATGAGTTCGAGGCCAGCAACGAGCTCGACTTCGCCTACACGGCACCCGGCCTCGGGCGCTTCCGTGTCAACGCGTATCGTCAGCGCGGGTCGATCGCCCTGGTGTTGCGCGTGGTTCCGAACACCATCCGCACCATCGAGCAGCTGGGCCTGCCCGATGTCGTCCGCCGCCTTGCGGAGGAGGAGCATGGGATCGTGCTCGTCACCGGGACAACCGGTTCGGGCAAGTCGACCACGATGGCGGCGATGATCGACCATGTGAACCGCACCATGCGCAAGCACGTCGTGACGATCGAGGACCCGATCGAGTTCGTCCACCAGGACGTGACCAGCTCGATCGACCAACGCGAGGTCGGCTCCGACACCGCGTCGTTTCCCACCGCGCTGCGACAGGTCATGCGCCAGGATCCCGACATCATCTTCATCGGCGAGATGCGCGACGAGGAGAGCGTGCGTGTCGCCCTCTCGGCCGCCGATACCGGCCACCTCGTCATGGCGACGCTGCACACCGCCGATGCCGCCGAATCGATCAGCCGCATCCTCGACGTGTTGCCGGGCTCCGAGCAGCAGCAGGCACGCGTGCTGCTGGCCGGAACGCTCAAGGGAATCGTCTCCCAACGGCTCGTGCGCCGCCCGGACGGCAAGAGCCGCACCGCGATCACCGAGATCCTCGTGATGACCGGCCGCGTGCACGATCGCATCGTCGACGCCGAGCAGACCGCGGAGCTGGCCGATGTGATCGCCGAGGGCGAGTACTACGGGATGCACAGCTTCGACCAGTCGCTGTGCGAGCACGTTCGGGCCGGCATCATCGCGCTCGACGAAGCGTTGACCCATGCGAGCCGGCCGCACGACCTCAAGCTGCTGATCGCCTCGGGCGGGAGTCTCCACACGTCGATGGACGACCTTCCATCCACGGTCAGGTCCTGAATCGCCCACCGGTCGCGCGTTCCGACGTCCGTCTTAGCCGTTTCATAGCGCCTGCTTGCCGAGCGGGTCGATGCTGATCGTGCCGGTTCGTCCCCGGGCCGGCCCCGCGATCCCGCCAACAAGGAGCACGACCGTGTCGAGCACCGCACTTCCCGCCCTGGGCGCCGGCCGGCGCCGCGGCGCCGCCGTCGAGGACCGCCTTCGCTCGCTCCTCCGCGGTCGTCCCGCCGACCCGCCCTGGGTCCGTCCATCACTGATGGCGATCGTCGTCGCCGCCGCCGTCCTGTGCCTGTGGCACCTGACGCGCAACGGCTACTCGAACGAGTACTACGCCGCCGCGGCCAAGGCCGGCAGCGAGAGCTGGAAGGCATGGTTCTTCGGCTCGCTCGATCCAGGCAGCTTCATCACCGTCGACAAGCCGCCGTTGTCGTTGTGGCTGTCGGGGCTCTCGGCCCGGCTGCTCGGGTTCTCCAGCTTCAGCATCCTGCTGCCCGAGGCGCTGTGCACCGTGGCCGCCGTGGGGCTCCTGTACGCGACGGTTCGCCGCTCCTTCGGCGCCACCGCCGGGCTGCTCGCCGCCGCCGTGTTGGCGCTCACGCCGGTGACGGTCGCGATCGGGCGGGTCAACAACCCCGACGCGCTGCTCGTGCTGCTGCTCGTCGCGGCCGCCTACCTGACGCAGCGCGCGATCGAGTCCGGCAAGACCAAGCACCTCGTGTGGTGCGGTGTCGTCGTCGGCCTGGCCTTCATGACCAAGCTGTTGCAGGGTTGGATGATCGTGCCCGCGCTCGCCGCCGCCTATCTGCTCGCGGGACCGCACCGGCCGCTCAAGCGCATCGGCCAGCTTGCGATCGCCGGCGCGACGATGATCGCCGTCAGCGCCGCCTGGCCGGTCGCCGTCACGCTCTGGCCCGGTTCGAAGCCGTACATCGGCGGCAGCACGAACGGCTCGATCTGGAACCTGATCTTCGGCTATGACGGCTTCGGCCGCCTCACCGGCGGGAGCGGCTCGGGCGGTGGCGGGATCACCTTCGGCGGCGCGCCGGGTCTGTTGCGGATGTTCAACGCCGAGGTCGGGGGCCAGATCGCCTGGTTGATCCCACTCGCCGCGATCGGGCTCGTCGCCGGACTCTGGCTTCGGCGCGGCAGCCCCCGCACGGATCTGCGCCGCGCGGCCCTGGTGCTGTTCGGCGTCTGGGCGCTGGTCTGCATCGCCGTGTTCTCCAGCCAGCAGGGCATCTTCCACCCCTATTACGTCAGCTCTCTCGCCCCCGCCGTGGCCGCGCTGTCGGGTGCCGGGATCGTCACGCTCCTCGCGTGGGCACGGCGCTCGTGGGCCGGCCTGATCGCGCTCGACGCGGCGGTAGTGCTCAGCGCCGCCCTCGCGGTGGTGCTGCTCGCGCGCACGCCCAGCTTCGCCCCGGCGCTCAGGATCGTCATCCCGGTCGCCGCGCTGGCGGCCATCGCCGGCTCGGTCCTGCTGCGCACGGGTGGGCCCGCCCGACGGCGGGCCGCGCTCACGGTCGCCGCGGTGGCGGCGGCGGTTGCGCTGCTGGCCGGCCCGGCCTCGTACAGCCTGGCCAGCGTCGGGCGCTCGCTCAGCGGGAACAACGTGCTGGCCGGACCGGCCGGCGTCTCCTCGGGCTTCGGTCCCGGCGGGGGCGGCGGTGGCGCTCCGGGCGGCGGCGCGCGAGCGGGCGCCGGCTCGAGGCCCGCTTTCGCGCCGACCGGCGCCTCGGGGGCTCCGTCGCACAGTGGCGCGGCTCCCGGAGGCGGCGGCGGCTCACTCTCCAGCACGGCGATCGCCTACCTCGAGGCCCATCAGGGCTCGGCCACCTATCTCCTGGCCGCGTCCGGCTCGCAGACCACCGCTCCGATCATCATCGCCACCGGCAGGGCGGTGATCACGATCGGGGGCTTCAACGGCAGCGACCCGGCGCCGACCGTGAGCCGGCTCGCCGCGCTCGTCGCCGGGGGCAAGCTGCACTACGTGCTGCTGTCGAGCTCCGGCGGCGGACCCGGTGGTGGCGGCTCTGGCGGCGGATCCTCACAGGCGATCTCGAGCTGGGTCAAGGCCCACGGCAGCGTCGTGACCGCGGTCACCGTGAGCGGCGGGACGCTCTACCGGGTCGGGTGAGCGTCCCGCTTCATCCGGACGGCCGGATCGCCATCAGCTGGCTGATCGAGAACGTCGCCCCCAGGGGGTCGGCGAGGACCGCCTGCCTGAACATCGGCACCTCGTGCGGGGCCGCGACCACCTCACCGCCGAGCGCGAGCGAGCGCTCGGCGGTCCCGTCGGCGTCGTCGACCCAGAAATCGACGTGCCAGCGCGCATCCGTGGCGGCCTCGGATCCACCACGCGTCCGCATCGCGGCGACGACGTCGCGCGGCACCGGCTGCTCCGGTTCGCCGCCGACGTAGCCGGGCAGGCGCCACAGGGCGACCGGGGCGCCGGGCGCGACGGGCTCGGCCCGCCAGCCGAACATCGCGCCGTAGAAGGCGCACGAGGCGTCGGGGTCGGCGGTCTCGAGCAGGCTCATCGCCCATGCGCTGGGCATGTTGATTAGCTCGGCGCCCTCGCGGTCGGCGGCCTCCCACACGCAGACGACCGCGCCGGCCGGATCTTCGAGCACGGCCATGCGGCCGGCGGGCAGCACGTCGAAGGGGCCGTCGCGCAGCGTTCCCCGCGTCCTCGGCGCTCGCCGCGGCGGCGTCGGCACTCTCGACGCGAACGTACGTGGTCCATGTCGCACCGCTGTTCGGCCCGGGCGCAGAGCCGATCCCGGCCACGTCGCGGCCCGCGACCCGGGCCACGTAGTACTCGCCGGGCGGATCTCCGGGCATCGGCCCGGGCCCGCCGAACTCCCAGCCGAACAGCGGCCCGTAGAAGTCCAGTGCCGCTCGCGGGTCCGGCTGCAGGGTCTCGACCCAACAGGGAACCCCGGCCGGGTACTGCTCACGCTCACTCATCTCGCCACCTTTCGACTGGACTGAGCTCCGCTCCACGCTCGAGCTCGTGGTTGGCATACCGTAACATATAGTTGGAATACCCAACCAGCTGGACGTCTTTCCGGATCTCGATTGACTAGACTGTGACCATGGCCACGAAACGCTCATACGGCGATCCCTGTGGGATCGCGCGGGCGCTCGACCTCGTCGGAGAGCGCTGGGCGCTGCTCGTCGTCCGCGAGCTCGTGCTCGGACCCAAGCGGTTCACCGATCTGCGCGCGGGTCTGCCCCACCTCAGCCCCGACGTGCTCGCGCAGCGCCTGCGGGAGCTCGAGGCCGCCAGCGTCGTGCGGCGCCGGACCCTGCCTCCCCCCGCCGGCTCCCGCGTCTACGAGCTGACCGACTGGGGCGGCGAGCTCGAGCCGGTGCTGCTCGCGCTCGGACGCTGGGGCAGCCGCGCCGCCTTCCCGCCCGAGCACGGGCCGCTGGGGATCGACGCCTTCGTGCTCGCGCTCGAGACGCTGTTCGACCCGACGGCCGCCGATGGTCTCAGCGCCGGCTACGAGCTGCGCCTCGGTGAGTACCGCTTCCACGCCCGGGTGAGCGGCGGCCGCCTGGAGCTCGGGCGGGGCGACGCCGACCGCCCCGACGCGACCATCGCCGGCGACCCGGGCACTCTCTCGGCTGTCCTGTGGCACGGCCGGTCGCTGGCGCGGGCACTGCGATCGGGGACGATCGCGCTCCAGGGTGACCGCGTCGCGGCCGAGCGGTTCCTGGCGCTGTTCCCAGCCCCTCGTCCCGCCGAGACCGCGCCCGCGGGCGGCGACCCGGCGCCTGCCTCCGGGCGCTGAGCGGCGCCGGGTATCGTGACCGGCCGAGGATGGATACCGGCACCGTCGCCCAGCAGGCCGACGCGCTCGCACGAGCGTGGTCGCCGCCGTCGGCACCGCGCTCGTGGGAGCTCACCGCCGCCATGTTCGCGACGCTGCGCGACGATCCCGAGCTGCTCGGGCTCACCACCGAGATCCCCGACGAGCGGCTGCCGCCGCTCCTGTTCTCGGCCGCGACCACGCTGCTCGTGCGCCGCCTGGCACCGGAGCCGCTGGCCCGCTCCTACCCGGCCGTAGGAGCGCCGCAGCCGCCGCTGTCGCCCACCTTCGGGCCCGAGTACCGCGCGTTCTGCCTCGAGCACCGCGACGAGCTGCGGGCGCTGTGTGCCGAGCATCGCTACCAGATGAGCGAGCCCGGGCGCTGCGCCCATCTGCTCCCGGCCGTCGCGCTCGCCGCCGGGACCCGCGAGGTCGCGCTCGTCGACCTCGGCACGGGCGCCGGATTCGCGCTCGCCCTCGATCGCTACCGCTACCTCTACCGGCACCCCGACGGGACCCGCACGGCGGTCGGTGACGCCGCGTCGCCGGTCACGATCGCAACCGAGACCCGCGGGCCCCACCGGCCGCCCCTGCCCGCCGAGCCGCCGCGGATCATCGCCCGCGTCGGTGTCGATGCCGAGCCGGTGGACCTCGGCGATCCCGCGGTCAGGTCGTGGCTGGCCGCCTGCGTGCCTCCCGAGGCGAGCGCGCTGACGCGATTCGAGCGGGCCGCCGATGTCGTGCTCTCGCATCCGGTCGCGGTGCGTCAGGGCGACGCGGTCGACGCGCTGGCCGAGCTGATGGCCGAGCTCCCCGACGGCGCGCGCATCTGTCTCCTCGACGCCTACGTGCATGCTTCTTCGCCCCCGAGCAGCTCGCCCGCTTCGACGCGCTCGTGGCCGAGGCCGGCCGCGAGCGCGACCTCGACTGGATCTCGCTCGATCCCCTCGTGCCACTGGGACCGGGCGCGCGGCGCGCCGTCGTCGACGTCGCGATCGGACCGGGGATCCTGCAGCGGGGCCGGGACGGCGGCGTCTTCGGCGTGCTCAGCCGCCAGAGCTTCCGCGACGGTCGCGGCGAGGCGTCGCTGCTCGGGCTCGGGCACCCCAGCGGGGCGTGGCTCGAGTGGCTCGCCGCGGACGGTGAGTGAACGGTGGTCGGAGGTCTAGTGGTCCGGCGGGGACCACTACGCCAGGTGCATCCGGTGGGCGACCGCGGCCGCCTGAGTGCGGCTGCTCACGTCGAGCTTGCTGAGGATCCGCGACACGTGGACGCTGGCCGTCTTCTCGGCCATGAACAGTGCGGCCCCGATCTGCCGGTTGGTGGCGCCCTCGGCGATCAGCGCCAGCACCTGCCGCTCGCGCGGGGTGAGCCCGAACGGGTCCGCCTCGGCCGGCGCCGCGGTCGAGCCGCCGCGTGCCGGCGGACGGTCCGCGGAGCCGGCGCCGCCGACCAGATCGAGCCGAGCGCGCTCGGCCAGCGCCCTCGATCTCGTCGGCGAGCCAGCGCGACCCGAGCGCTCGCGCGCCCGTCGAGCGCCGGCCGAGCTGCTGCCTCGGCGGCGACCGCGCGGTCGCCGGCCTCGACCGTCCGCCTCGGCCTCGCGCCAGCGCGCGATCGGCGGCCGGGTACGGGCGGGCGATCGCGTCCCACTCGCGCGCCGCGGCCATCCGCCACGCGGAGTCGCTGCCGGCCCCGCGCCCGGGCCAGCTCGGCCGCGCCCGACGCGCCCGCCAGGCGCGCTCCACCGGACCGCCCTCCTGGGCGGCGGCGTCGAGCCGCTGCATATGGATCCGCGCGCCGAGCGATCGCGTCGCGCTCCTCGCGCGTTCTCGCGCAGGTCGCGCGCACGCTGGGCGAAGTCGGCCTCGACGCGCGCGCCGACCGGCGCTGACCCGCGCGATCCGCATCACGTCGTCGGTGCACAGCTCGATCCGGTCGAGCGCGTGCTCGACCGCCTCTCGCGCCCCGGGCAGGTCGCCGCCGGCGGCGGCGCAGCTCGCCCGAGCAGCGACCCGAGCAGCCCGATCCACTGCGGCTCGGTCGACACCGCGACCAGCGGCTCGGACCTCGTCGAGCCGTTCGCTCGGCCAGGTCGTCGTCGCCCTCGCCGAGCGCGAGCTCGGCCTCCGCGCAGCCGGCGGAAGATCAGCAGCGATGCCGGCGAGCTGCGACACGGCGCGCCGAGACGAGCGCGCGCCCGTTCCCAGTCGCCGGCCTCGAAGGCCAGCTCGGACACGGTCAGCAGCATCCACTCGCGCGCCCGGCCGAGCCGCCGGGGCATCGCGGCCAGGCCCTCCTGCGCGGTCTCCAGCGCCTCGCGCGTGCGGCCGGCGAGGTTGAGCATGTCGGCCAGGTTCGCGTAGGCGTGGCCGAGGCTGTCGACGTCGTCGTTCTCGCGCGCGATCGCGATCGCGCTCGCGCAGGTATCGCCACGCCCTCGTCGACGTCGCCGAGCGCGATCCGCGCCATCCCGAGCGTGTTGAGGACGTCGCCCTCGGCCTCGGTCTGGTCCCCGCCGCGACGGCCGCGGCCAGCGCCTGCCTCGCCGTCCGCGACCGCGTCGCGGTAGCGGCCGCGCAGGAACGCGCGTGCGGGCCAGCCAGGCGAGCAGCAGCGCCCGCTCGCGGCTCGCCTCGCCCGGCCGGGAGCATCGCCAGCGCGCGCTGGGCCGTCTCGACCGCCTCGACGCCGCGGTTCAGCGCCCACTGCGTCCGCGCCAGCCGGGACGAGGAGCGCCGACGTACGTGCGCGGGTCCGGCGTCCGGGTCGAGCTCGCCGAGCGCCGCTCGCAGCAGCATCTCGCCGCGGGCGCGGTCGCCGGCGAGCGCGTGCGCGCCGGCGGCCAGGACGAGCAGCATCGACGCGATTGATCCCCGCGACCTGCTGCTCGGCTCCGGGAACCCGCGGCCAGAGCTCGAGCGCGCGCTCGGCCAGGTCGGCCGCCTCGCCGTAGGCGTGGACGTCGCGGGCGGCGAGCGCCGCCTGCGACCGTCGCGCGCAGCGCGGCCGGCTGATCGCCGGCGGCCGCGTAGTGGCCGGCGATCGGCGCGGCGAGCTCGGCCTCGCCGCTCGCGTCCGCCGTCCGTGCGCGCTCGAGCGCCTGGGCGAGGGCGAGGTGCAGCTCGCCGCGCTCGCCGGGAAGCAGGTCGTCGTACAGCGACCTCGCGCAGCAGCGCGTGGCGGAAGCGCAGCCGCCCGTCGGCGCCGGCGACCAGCACCTGCTCGGCGACGGCCTCGCGCAGCGCCGCGTTGAGCGCCGCCGCGGTCGATGCCCGTGACCTCGGCGATCGTCTCCTCGTCGAGCCGCCGCCCGACGGCGATCGCCCGGGCCGCGCGCTGGGCGTCGCGGCGACAGCCGCTCGATCCGCAGCATGAACGCGTCGCGCAGGCTCTGCGGGCGCGGCGCCGCGGCCGTCGAGCCCGGCGGCCAGCAGCTCCTCGGTGTAGAGCGGGTTGCCCTCGCTGCGGTCGAAGAGCCGGTCGACCAGCTCGCTCGCTGGGCGCGTCGCCGAGGATGTCGGTCAGCGCCTCGGCCAGCTCGTCGCGGTCGAACGGCGCCAGCTCGATCCGGCGGGCGCGCTCCAGCCGCTCGAGCTCGCTCAGCAGCGGGCGCAGCGGATGCCGGCGGTGGAGCTCGTCGGTGCGGTACGTGAGCAGAGCAGCACGCGCTCGCTGGCGCAGGCTGCGGGCCAGGAAGCGCGACGAAGGTCGCGCGTCGAGCGATCGGCCCAGTGCAGGTCCTCGAGGACCAGCGCCAGCGGCTGCGGCCTCGCTGAGCAGGTCGAGCAGCTCGAGCAGCGCCTCGAACAGCCGCAGCTGGGCCGAGGGGTCGAGCGCGTCGCCGGCGAGGCCGGCCGTCGTCGAGCCCCGGCAGCAGCGCCGCCAGCTGCGCTCGCTTCCCCGCCCCGAGCTCGGCGAGCGCGGGATGGCGCGCGCGGGCCAGCGGCCGCAGCGCGCTCGAGCAGCGGCGCGTAGGGCAGCTCGTCGTCGCCCTGCTGCACCGCCTCGCCGCGGAGCACGAGCGCGTCCTCGCGCCGAGCCGCGCTCGAACTCGCCGATCAGCCGCGTCTTGCCGACGCCCGACTCCCCGCCGAGCAGCACGAGCGCGGGCCGGCCGGGCGACCGCCTCACGCCGCGCGAGCTCCAGCTCCGCGAGCTCCCCGGCGCGTCCCACGAAATGACTGCTGGTCAGCCTCGGCTGCATGTCCGAAGTATCGCGAGCGCTCCAGAAGGCGGCCGAGTCGGGTGTGGGACCGCTGACGTTCGCCCTCCAGGACGCGGTGGGCGGCGGCTCGGCGGACGTCCGCCTCTTTGGCGGCGATGACTGCGTGATTGAGTGTCGATTGCATTCCCGGCTCCTCTCGGACCAATTCATGTGAGTTCAGAATGGACTGAGAGGGCCTGCCGCACATCGGGAGAACGGAGTCGTTTCCCGGCGATCAGGCCTTACGCTACGCGGTAGCGGCCTTACCCCATGGATACCGGCATCGACACCGTGATCGCCCGCATGGAGGCGATCGATGGAGCACTTGCGCGCCACGACGGCGTCGCCTACTTCAACCGCCTCTACCTGCAGGTCACCAAGGCGGTGCTGGCGGCGAGCGCGAACACGACGTTCGAGGACCCCACCTTCATCGAGACCCTCGACGTGGTCTTCGCCGGCCTCTACTTCAGCGCCGAGGCGACGATCGACTCGGGCGCACCGTGCCCGGTGGCGTGGCTGCCCCTGGTGCAGGACCGCGCCCAGGCGATCGCCCCGATCCAGTTCGCCCTGGCCGGGATGAACGCCCATATCGGGCACGACCTGGCCCTCGCTGTCGTGCAGACCTGTGAGCAACTGGCGATCGAGCTGTCCGACGACTCGCCCCAGCACCGCGACTTCGAGACCGTCAACGGGCTGCTGGGCCAGGTCGAGGGGCAGGTCGCCGGGTGGTTCGAGACCGGGCTCATCGCCGACATCGAGGACGTGACCACCCAGTCGGTCGCGCGGGCTCTCTCGATGTGGTCGATCGTGGCGGCGCGCGACATCGCCTGGGGACACGCCGAGATCCTGTGGGCGCTCCGGAACGAGCCCACGCTGTCGGCGCTCTACGCCGACACGCTCGCCCGCGCCGTCGAGCTCTCGAGCCGCGGCATCCTGATCTGACTCAGCCGGGACACATCCAGGCGTGCGACCAGGTGGGATAGGTCCTCAGCAGCGCGTTCGGGCCAGCGTCTCGCCCAGCGGGACGCACAGCGCCCTCGCCGCCGGCCGCCGGCCCGCGAGGAGCGTCCAGCGGAGCACCACGCCGTTGAACGCGTGGGCCGAGATCGTCACCTCGAGCGTCTGGCCGGCGCGGAACGCCGGCGCCGGCGTGCGAAGCGCGCGGAGCAGGTTCAGCGTCGTGGTCACGGGGGTGACGGTGCGGGCGGAGAACGGACAGCGCGCTCCGTGGCAGCGGACGCGGACCACGGCGTGCGCCGGCAGGCGCCGCGCCGACAACGACCGCAGGAGGTCCAGCGACCCGTGCACCGACCACGTCGCGGCGACCCGCGCCGGGTTCGGCGGCGCCAGCTCATGCAGACCCCAGGGCGGGTTCGCGTTGATGACGCGGCCCGGCCGGCAGGTCGCGACGAAGCTGGCGAACCGGCTCACCGGATGATGCCCGGTGATCGTGTAGACGCCGGCCGGCACTCCGGTCCACACCACCCCGCCGTCATTCGAGGACGCGGTCTGGGCGGGGTCGGGCGCCACATTGGCGTTGAAGTACTCCGGCGTCGGGAGCGCGGGCCGGGAACTCGCCGTCGCGCCGGCGACTCCATGCGCGCCGTAGGCGATGAACCCGGCGTAGTCGAGGTCGCGGACGTTCTTGGTGCTGAACGTCGAGACGATCGCGCACCGGACCGGGTTGCCCTGCGCGGTGACGGGGACGTGGAGGAGATCGACCAGCACGCCGTAGATCGGCGTCGACGGCGTCTGGAAGTTGACGTTGGCCAGGTCCTCGCCGGCGGTCGTGAACGTCTGGAGGTAGATCGTGTGATGGCCGGCGGCCTGAATGTACGGCGTCACCCGGGCCCGGTCGGGCACCGAGAGGTCATATGTCCCGTCGGCCCGCACGGTCGCCCGCAGCTTCGGGTACTCCGCCACCCGGATCGTGGCTCCGGCCAGCAGCGTGTGGACGCTGTTGAACTCGTACGCGGTCCCGCGCAGGTGCACCACCGCCGGCGCGGTCCCGGTCCCGAAGGCGGCGCCGGCGAACGCCGCCGGCGCGGCCATCAGCAGCCCCGCCGCGGCGAGGAGCCGCAACGGGCGGCGAGGACGAAAGCTCAGCATCGACAACTCCATCTCGGTCCCACGATCATCCGAACGAGGCGACCCTAGCGGAGCGCGGCGGCGGCGATCATCAGCATCCCCCACACGGCGCCCCGGCGGACTACGGAGCCCGCTCGCGCGCCCGCCTAGACTTCATCATCGTGAGTTTCCTGCGGGGCATCAACGACTCCCCCACGGGCGGCCTCGACCGCGCCACCGGCACCACCGGCGCACACCACGAGGAGCGCCGCAGCACCCGCTCCACCCGTCTCGGCATCGGCACCCTCGCCTGCGCCGGCTGCGATGCCCCGGTGGCACTCGCCGGCCCCCTGTCCCCGAGCGACGATCTCACCTGTCCCTTCTGTCGCCACCGCGCCCCCGCACGCGACTTCCTCTCGCTGGCGCTGCCCACGCGGCCGGCGCGGGTCGTCGTGCGGGTGGTGGAGCGGGTGGCGCAGCGACGGTCGGTGCAGCCGTAGCTCCGAGGGCTCCGAGGACTCCGACGGCTCCGAGGGCTCCGAGGACTCCTCGGGCTCCGACGCGCGGCCAAGCCACGAGATCCACGATGCACCGCAATCCGGGCGTGCTTATCTCGTCAAACTGACGGCCCCTCGGGCCTCCTTGGCCATCTAAGCGCCGCTGAGGCGCTTACCCGCGCAAAGTGGCCGGAGAGCAGCGACTTTGCCGACATAGGCACCCCCGGATTGTGGTGCATCGCGCGCGCCGGCCGCACCCCGCCGGCCGCACCCCGCACGCCCGCACCCCGCACGCAGCAACCGGTCCCCTTCCCCACCAAGCCGTTCAGCGCCCAGCCCGCCACCCGCGCGACGGCAGAGACGAACGAGCCCAGCGAGCCCGCCCACGGACCAGAGCAGACCCAGCCGCGCTCACGGCGGGGACGACAGCTGCGCCGCGCGGGCGAGCAGGAACAGCATCGCCGCGAGCAGGAGCGGGGCCAGGGTGAGGCTGGGAATCACGTCGTGGTGCCCGATCCCCGAGGCGCCGATCGCCACCACCATCGTGACCGCGAGCAGGGACGCGGTCGGGACGAGGCCGACGCGCAGGACGAGCAGGACCCCGCCGCCCGTCTCGAGCACGCCGGCGAGGATCTCCAGCGCGGCCGGCCAGGGCAGGCCGAAGGTGCGAAAGGCGTGCAGCTCCCAGCTGTGGAAGACGAACTTGACCAGCCCGGCGACGATGAACACGGCCCCGCTGAGGATGGCCACGCGGGCGGCGACGCGGTCGTTGCGCAGCGCGGCGTCCGGCTTGGCGATGACCGCCTGCATCGTGCTCGGAGCGCGTCGACGCTCAGGCGGCGACCGGCTCGGGCGGCCTGACCGGCGCGGCGCCGCGGGAGAACTCCATCGCGCCGTCCTCGAGCGGGCCGTGCTTCAGGCCCACGATGTCCCGGGCGTAGTTCTGGTAGAGCCGCCACGGCGCCTTCGATCCCTGTCGCGGGAACGCGTCGATCGAGCGCTGGACGTAGCCGGAGGAGAAATCGATGAACGGCTGCGGGATCACGGTCGGGTCGTCGTTATGGGGCATGCACCAGCCGGTAGGCGTGCTCGTCCATGTGGCGCAACAGCCGGCATACGTACCCGCAGGTCAGGTCGCATTTGAGCGTCCACGAGGCGTTGGTGTAGCCGATCGCGAAGGCGAAGTTCGGCACGTCGCTGAGCATCATGCCCTTGTAGCCCATCGTCTCGGGCAACGCGATCTCCCGGCCGTCGACGGTGAGGGTCATCCCGCCGAGTGCGAGCAGGTTCAGCCCGGTGGCGGTGACGATCACATCTGCCTCGAGCTGCGCGCCGGAGGCGAGCTGCAACCCCGTCTCGGTGAACGTCTCGATCCGGTCGGTGAGGACCGAGGCGCGACCCTGACCGATGGCGGCGAACAGGTCGCCGTCGGGCACCAGGCACAGACGCTGGTCCCATGGGTTGTAGCGCGGGCTGAAGTGGGTGTCGATGTCGTACCCGGGCGGAAGCCGGCGCTCCAGCCCGCGCCTGATCAGGGCCTTCATCGTCCGCGGCCGGCGCCGGCTGAGCTGGAAGCTGAGCATCGTCAGCAGCACGTTCTTCCAGCGCACGATCGGGTAGGCGACCCGGGCCGGGAGCACGCGATTGAGAAACCGAGCGATCGGGTCCTCGCCGGGCAATGTGACGATGTAGCTGGGCGAGCGTTGCAGCATCGTCACGTGCGCAGCGGACTGCGCCAGCGCCGGAACGAGCGTCACCGCGGTCGCGCCGCTGCCGACCACGACCACGCGCTTGCCGGCGTAGTCGACGTCCTCGTCCCAGTGCTGCGGGTGCACGATCTGACCGGCGAAGCGCTCGGTGCCGGCGAAATCGGGGGTGTAGCCCTCGTCATAGCGGTAGTAACCGGTGCAGGTGAACAGGAAGCCGCAGGTCATGCGCACGGTCTCACCCGAGTCACCGCGCTCCGCCACGACCGTCCAACGCGCCTCCGCCGTCGACCATTCGGCACTCACGACGCGGTGCTGGAAGCGGATGTGGCGGTCGATCCCGGCTTCGCTCGCCGTCTGACCGATGTAGCGGAGGATCGAGGGGCCGTCGGCGATCGACTTGGCCTCGGTCCAGGGACGGAACGCGTAGCCCAGCGTGTACATGTCGGAGTCCGACCGGATCCCCGGGTAGCGGAACAGATCCCACGTCCCGCCGATGCGCTCGCGGCTCTCGAGGATCGCGTAGCTCTTTCCGGGACACTCGGTCTGCAGATGGTGCGCGGCGCCGATGCCCGACAGCCCGGCTCCGACGATCAGCACGTCGACATGCTCCGGGGTCCTCAGCGCCGTCTCTCCATTTTCGTGAACCCGCACGGCCGACAGATTAGACCGATGAGATACCGCGGCCGTCGCAAGGTCTCCAGCGATCCGAAGGGCATCGCCACCCCCGGGCCCAAACAGGCGTGGTTCCGGGACCCGGCGGGCAGCATCCTGTCGGTCATCGAGGCTGAGCCGAAATCGCGCGGGCCGCAAGGTCCGCGCGGCGCTAACGTGCTGTCCGTGGATGAGGGACTGCCGATCGCCTATCGCGTGCTGGACCCAGGCGTGCCCGTGTACGCATCGGGCGGCGAGCAGGTCGGCACGGTCGAGCACGTGGTCGCGGCCGGCGCCGAGGACATCTTCCACAGCATCGTGATGCGCACCGACGGCGGCGCCTGCTCCGTGCCCGCGGCTCAGGTTGCCTCGCTGCACGAGCGGGGCGTCGACCTGCGGCTCGACGCGGCGGCGGTCGCCGAGCTCCCTCCACCGGACGGCGGGGCGCCGGCCTGGCGCATCCGCGAGCCGGGCGCGAAGCCGAGCCGCTGGAAGCATCTCGTCGACCGGATGACCGGAAAGAATCCGTCGGATGACGATTGGACGAAGGAGGACTGAGAGCACGTGAGCCAGCGGACATCACCTCCCTTCCGGGCTGACCACGTCGGCAGCCTGCTCCGCCCACCCGAGCTGCTCGCGGCGCGGGCGGACTTCACGGCGGGGCGCTGCGATCACGAGCAGTTGCGGGCGGTCGAGGACGAAGCGATCCGCGCCGTCGTTCGCATGCAGCGCGACGTCGGCCTCCAATCGGCCACCGACGGCGAGTTCCGGCGCTCGTCGTGGCACATGGACTACATCTATGAGCTGGGCGGCATCGAGAAGGCCGACGGCGACATCTCGGTGCAGTTCCGCAACGCCGAGGGGACGCTCGAGTTCACCCCGGCGGCAATCCACGTCGGCAGCCGGGTGCACCTCGACCACCCGATCTTCGCCGACGATCTGCGGTTCCTGCAGGACAGCGTCGACGCGGGCATCACGCCGAAGCTGACGATCCCGTCGCCGAGCATGGTGCACTACCGGGGCGGACGCGCCGCGATCGACACCGACGCCTATCCGGACGTGGGGCAGTTCTGGGACGACCTGACCGCCGCTTATGCCGACGAGGTCCGGGCCGTGGCCGAGATGGGCGCCACCTATCTCCAGTTCGACGACACGAGCCTCGCCTATCTCAACGATCCCGCCCAGCGGGAGCAGATGACGCGCAAGGGTGAGGACGCCGCCCATCTGCACGAGACCTACATCGCCAACATCAACCGGGCGCTGGCCGGCCGGCCCGAGGGGTTGACGGTCACCACCCACATGTGCCGCGGCAACTTCCGCTCCTCGTGGGTTGCCGAGGGCGGTTACGACTTCGTGGCCGAGGCGCTGTTCGGCGAGCTCGAGGTCGACGGCTTCTTCCTCGAGTACGACGATGCGCGCTCGGGCGGCTTCGAGCCGCTGCGCTTCGTGCCACCGGGCAAGCAGGTCGTGCTCGGACTCGTCACCACCAAGCGCGGCGAGCTCGAGGACAGCGACCAGCTCAAGCGCCGGGTCGAAGAGGCCTCGCGGGTCGTGCCGGTCGAACAGCTCTGCCTGTCGCCGCAATGCGGCTTCTCCTCCACCGTCGAGGGGAACGCGCTCAGCTACGAGCAGGAGGTGGCCAAGCTCGAACTGATCGTCGAGACCGCGCGGGACATCTGGGGGGAGTGAGCCAGGGTCACTCCCAGCCGGCGATCTCGAGGATCTCGAGCGCGACCTCGCGCGCGGGCCGGCCGTCGTCGTTGTCGACCACGGCGTCCTCGAACGGTGTCGTCCCGCCGTCGCTGAGCAGCGCCAGGTGCTCGCTGAGCTCGGATCCGGAGTCACGTCGGCGCAGGCGCTGCTCGAGCACCGCCACCGGCGCCGCGAGGTGCACGGACAGCATCTCGACGTCCGGGAGCGCACCGCGGATCGCGGCGAGCCGGCCGGGATGCCCGAGGTGACGCGCCATCACCAGCCGCCGGACGCCCGCGCGGCGGTACGCGCGCCAGACGGCGTCGAGGTTCTCGACCAGGAGCGCGCCGACGCTGCGCTCCGAGCCGATCGCCGGGCGGACCCACGCCAGCCAGTCGAGGTCGATCAGCGCGTACGGCTCATCGCGCTGGTCCAGGAGCGCTCCGATCTGGAGCAGCACCGTCGTCTTGCCGCTGGCGACCGCTCCGGACAGCACAATCCCCCGTACTGGTGAGACGACCGGCACGGCTCGAGCATAGACCGATCGGCGGCCGCCGCCGGCGGGCGGCGGCCTGGGTCATCGGTGCCGCATGCCTCGGGCTGACGGCCGGCTGCGGGTCATCGCATTCGACCTCCTCCACGACGCCGACGGTGCAGCGGACCACGCACCGGACCACCCCCACGCCGCCGCCGCCGCGACCGGTTCCCCCGGCCCCGCTGGTGGTGATCCTGCCGGGGGTGCATCACCATGGCCTGGAGCCCTGGACGCCGTTGGCGGCGATCCGGGGCGCGACCGGGGTCTGGATCGCGCGCGTGCCGGCGCACGCCGAGCCGGGTGAGACGATCACGCTGATGCGATTCGATCAGGGCCTGGTGCGCCTCGTGCTCCACGCCGGAAACGAGGACCCCGGCGGCACCGGCTGGCGCTACGGCGACCTGATCGGGCGGCGAGAGGGCCGGGCCGCGGTGGTGGCGTTCAACAGCGCCTTCCGCGCATCCTACGGCGCCGGCGGGTTCATGCAGGGACGGCGGGTCGGATGGCGCCTGCGTCGCGGCGCCGCCTCGGTGGTGATCTACGCCGACGGGAGCGCCGACATCGGCACCTGGGACGGGACCGTGCCCGCCCCGGGCCGCGCCGTCGCCGCCGTGCGCCAGAACCTCACGCTGCTGATCAACCGCGGGCACGCCGCATCGACCATCGACACATGCATCAAGGTCTGCTGGGGCGACCCGCTGCACGAGCAGCCCGACGTCGCCCGCTCCGGGCTCGGGATCAGGTCCGACGGCGAGCTCGTGTGGGCGGCGGGTGAGGGCCTGTCCGTGCGGGCACTGGCCGAGGCGCTGATCCGCGCGGGCGCCGTCCGCGCCATGGAGCTCGACATCAATCCCGCCTGGGTGGCCGGTTACGCCTACGCCCGCCACCCCGGTTCCGTCCTCGCCCCGATCCCGCTCGTCACCGGCCAGGTCGGAATTCCCGGCCAGTTCCTGGCCGCCTACTATCGCGACTTCTTCAGCGTCCTCGCCCGCCCGGCTCCCTGACCCGCGCTGTCACGCAGGAGCGCCGGGCGTGCCGTTTCCAGGGCGTGCCGCCGCGAGCTCCTAGGCGCTGTCGTTCTCGGCGGGAGCATGGGCGACAGTCGGCGCCGGAGCCGGCGCGGCGCTTGTGAGCGCCTCGTGGTGCGAGCCCGAGTCGCCGCCGATCGACTCCTTGAAGCCGCGCATGCCGGCGCCGAGCGAACGTCCCATCTCGGGCAGCCGCTTGGCTCCGAACACGAGCAGCAGCAAGACGACGATGAATGCGAGGTGAAGCGGATTGTCCAGACCCATCAGAGATGCCCCTCGTTAGGTTGCCTTTCCAACCTCTACGCGCGCCGGCCGAAGCCGGATCACTCCAGCGTCAGCCCAGCTGCGCGATGATCACCGGCGCCGTCGTGGGTGTCGCGCTCCCGCCGGCGGGCTCCGCCGTCACCATCACCTGGCTGACACCGTGCAGATCGCCCGGAACGTCGGCGGATCCGACGCCGGCGGCGGTCACGCTGAACAGCGTGCTCGTGGGCGCGAGCGGCCGATCACCGCGCTTGAGCCACACCTGGTAGATCTCACCCGCCGGCGGGGCGGGGAGGTGCCGGACGACGAGCTCGGCGCGATCGGCGGCGAGCGTCAGGAGGGCGTCCCCGTTGCTCCCGACCACGCTGGCCTCCACGGTCCTCGTCGTCGCGCCTCCGTGGCTCAGGCCGACGCCGCCGAGCCCGACCACCGCGATCACCGCTGTCGCGGCGGCGAATCCGACCCTGGGAACCAGCGCATGGCGATCGCGCTGCGGAATCTGCGCGGCCTGCGACCGGCCGCGGGCACCGGACGCGCCGGCGTTGGCGCCCCGGAGCACCCGGCGCCGCAGCCTCCGTGGCGCGGGCACCTGCGGCACGGCGAGCGGCAGCGTGCCGGCGACCGCCTGGAACGTGCCGCACTCGTCGCGACACACCACGCACCGGGCGATGTGGGTGCGGAATGCGTCGAGCTCGCGATCCTCGAGCGCACCCAACACAAACGCCGCCGCATCACCCCCACACCGATCCGCAGAGCTCACCCCACCACCTCCACCGGATCACCCAAACACAACCGCAACTTCGTCAACCCCAACCGCATCCGACCCTTCACCGTCCCCACCGGCAACGCCAACATCTCCGCAATCTCCACATGCGTAAACCCACCGAAATACGCCAACTCGATCACCCGCCGCTGATCCACCGGCAACTCACCCAACGCCGAACGCACCACCCGCGCCTCCTCCCGCCGCCCCACCTCCACATCCACCCGCTCCGGCGCCGCCAACCGCTCCGCCAACCCCTCATCCCCCACATCCCGCCCCTCACGCACAACCCCCCGACGCAACACATCAACCGCCCGATTGTGCACCACCCCCAACACCCACGAACGCACACTCCCCCGCCCCCGGTCATACCGCGCCCCCGAACGCCACAACGACAAAAACGCCTCCTGCACCACATCCTCCGCCAACACCCGACGCCCACACATCCGATACGCCAACGAAAACGCCGCCCCACCATGACGATCAAAAATCACCTCAAACGCCCGCGCATCCCCCTCACGAACACGACCCATCAAATCCTCATCGGCAAGACCCCCGAGACCGGACCCACGCGCACGATGACCAGGACGAAACATCATGGCCCGGTTACGTGATGCGAGCCGGGACGGATCATCTCGATAGCCGGCCCCGCGAGCCCCCACCCGTCGGGGCGGGACATCGCGATGTCGATAACGTGCGCGCATGTCCGATTCGGCCGTCGCGGCGGTGGTATTCGACCTCGACGGTGTGCTGGTCGACAGCGAGCCGGTCTGGGACGCCGCCAAGCATGAGGTCACGGAGCGGGCCGGAGGCCGCTGGCGGGACACCGCCGGGACCGAGATGCTCGGCATGAGCGGCCCCGAGTGGGCGGAGTTCATGCGCGTCGAGCTGGATATTCCGCTGCCCCCGGCCGAGATCTGGCAGCGCGTGGTCGACGGCGTCCTACGGCGGCTCGAGGACCACGTGCCGCTGATCCCGGGCGCGCGGCAGGCGGTCGAGACCGTCGCCGCCCGATGGCCCGTCGCCGTCGCCTCTTCGGCCGACCGGCCGGTGATCGAGAAGGTGCTGGCGGCGGCCGGCATCGCGTCGCTCTTCGCCGCAACGGTCTCCTCGGCCGAGGCCGGTCGCGGCAAGCCCGCGCCCGATGTCTACCTGATGGCAGCGCGCCGGCTGGGCGTGCCCGCCCCCGAGGCGGTGGCGATCGAGGATGCGGGCAACGGCATGCGCTCCGCGGTGGCGGCCGGGATGGCGCTGGTCGCGATTCCGAACGCCAGCACCCCGGTCGATCCCGACGCGCTGGCGCTCGCGGACCTGGTGCTCGATAGCATCGCGCAGCTCGGGCCCGAGGCGATCCTCAGGGCAGGTGCAGCGGGATCGGCTCGACGTTGAGCGTCCGTCCCACCGCCGCCACAGTGCGCTCGTAGGAGGCCCGCAGGGCGGCGGCATCGGCGTGATCGGTGCGGAGGGCGCGGCCGACCGGGAGCACCTCGAGGTCGGGATGCCGGACCCAGATCGGTACGTAACGGATGTTCGTGACCCGGGCCCCGCTGCGATCGACGACGATCGTGAGCAACGCGATCATGCCGTCCTGGGAGCCGTCCGGACAGCAGGCGCTCGTCTGATTGGAGATCAGATTGCCCTCGCCGAACACGACCAGCTTGCCGTTGATGGTCTGGATCGGCTGCACGACGTGGACGTGCTGACCGACCACCGCCGTGATGTCGGGCGAGCGCGTGAGCGCGTTGGCGAGGTGGACCTGGAAGGCGCTCGGCTGGGTCACGTTCTCGTCGCCCCAGTGGATGTTGACGATCACCACCCGGGCGCCGGCCAGACGTGCCCGATGGGCGTCGGCCAGGATCTGCGGCGCGTACGCGCGATTGACCGACCACGGATGCGGTGACGGGATTCCATTGGTCAGCTCCGTGTAGGCCAGGAACGCGACCTTCACCCCCTTGACGGTGAGGATCAGCGGTGTCCGCTGCGCCGCCCTCGACGTGAACGAGCCGGTGTTCGGGATGCCGGCGGCGTCGAGCGCCCGGACCGTGTCGTCGATCCCGGTCTGGCCCTGGTCGAGCGTGTGCGTGGCGGCGGTGTCACATGCCCGCCATCCGGTGGCCCGGATCCCCGCCGCGAGCGCGGGCGGGGTGTTGAAGATCGGGTAGCCGGTGGGGGGAGCCGGGGTCATCGGCGTCTCGACATGACAGAGCGGGAGATCGGTGCCCGTGATGTAGGGCTTGATCTGGGTGAACAGCGCGGCGAAGTTGTAATGCCTGCCGCCGCCGAGCTCCAGCGCCCGCTCCCAGACCGGTGAATGGATCAGCAGGTCGCCACTGGCCTCGACGGTGAACACGACCGGACGGGCGGGGACGGGCGCTGCCGCCGCCGCACGTACCCGCGCGGGGGTGAGCGCCCGGGTGCTGCCGGTGGTGGGTTGCGCACCGACGACGGCACCGCTCGCTGCCGCCGCCAGCCCCAGCGTCAGCAGGCCGGCCAGGGCGAGCCGGCGCCGTCGCCGCGTCGTCGCCTGCCGGCGCTCGCGACCGTCGCGGCGCGGCTCTGCGGTCTGCGCTGACGGCGGCCGTTCTTGCATAGCTTCCTCCCCGGTCCGGCACGCCGATCGAAGCGCGCGCCGGTCGGCTGTGGCACCGATGTTAATCGTCGGCGAGGTTGGGGTGCGATGCTAGCTCGGTGTCCCGCCGCGCCTGGATCGTGTTCGCGGGCGTCGCCGCGCTGTGGGGTGCGCCCTATCTGCTGATCAAGCTCGCCGTGCACGACCTCTCGCCGGCGGTGATCGTGTGCGCCCGGACGGCGATCGGGGCGCTCGCTCTGTTGCCGCTGGCGCTGCGATCCGGGGCGCTGACGTCGGTGCGCGGACGCTGGCGCTGGCTTCTGGTCTTGGCCGCGGTCGAGATGGCGGTGCCGTTCACCCTGATCACGGCCGGCGAGCGGCACATCCCATCGTCGCTGGCCGGGATCCTGGTCTCGTCGGCGCCGCTGTTCGTGGCCCTGTTCGCGGTCTGGGTCGCGCCCGCCGAGCGTCCGCGAGGAGTCGCCCAGCTTGGCCTGGTGGCCGGATTCGCCGGTGTCGTCGTCCTGCTCGGCGCTCACGTGAGTGGCGGCAGCGCCGGCTTGGAGAGCGCCGCCGCGGTGCTGCTGGCCGCAGCCCTGTACGCGGTCGCCGGCCACATCCTGAGAGCCCGCTTCGCGGATGCTCCGCCGATCGGAGTGATGAGCCTGGTGATGGCCTTCGCCGCGCTGATGCTGGTCGTCCCGGCCGCAGCCTCACTGCCCTCGCGTGTTCCCTCGGCGCAGAGCTGGGCAGCGGTGATCGGACTCGGAGTCGGCTGCACCGGGATCGCCTTCCTGGGCTTCGCGACCCTCACCAGGGAGGTCGGCGTCGGACGGTCCTCGCTGGTCGCCTATGTGGCGCCGGTCTTCGCGGTGGCCCTCGGCGCCGTGTTCCGCTCCGAGCCGCTGTCATGGACCACGTTCGCCGGCCTGGCGCTGATCCTCGGCGGATCGTGGTTCGCGGCCCGGCACGGGCCGCTGGTCGAGGCCTCGCCCGTGGGCGCCCCGGCCGTGCGCTGATCAGCGCAGCGCCTGCGCCAGCGGGAAGGCGTCGAGCAGGACAGTGGCGCGGATCCGCGCCGGCATGGCCGTGGCGGGCGGGATCGTCACGTCCACGCCGACGATGCGGCCGGTCCGGTCGGTCTGCAGCGTCGTCACGTGCCGGTAGTCGAGCGGCACCGGAGTGCCGGTACTCGCGTCGGTGAGCAGGATCGACGCCACGTGCGCGGCGGCGAGCGGCAGCCGCGGGCCGCGGAGCGTGGCGTCGGCCACCCCGGCCGTCGTCGCCGTCGGCCGGCGGAGCGTGATCGACCCGGTCGTGACGCCGGCCGCCCGCGTCGTCGCCGAGCCGTGGTAGGCCCCGGAGATGAAGGTACCGCTGGCGGCGAGCACGCCGCTCGGGTTACAGATCCCGGTGACGGTCAGCTCGGCACCGTAGTTGGGCACCTGCGCGCAGACCGTCTGCGCGAACAGCGATGCGCCCGGACCGACGGCCAGGGCCGGATCGAGCCGCCCGCGCAGCTCGAAGCGCTCCAGCGGCACCGGCCCGAAGCTGAACTGAAGCCGGGCGCTGGGGCTCGAGAGGATGATGGAGCTGCCCTGATAGCGGCCGACGAGCGGGAACCCGAACGCGCTCGCGGGATCGACGCGCTCGACCCCACGAGCGTCCTTGAACGCTCCGATGACCCACATCAGCAGCCCGGTCCGGCTCTTGGCGATCGTCGAGACGATCCAGTCATAGCTGTCGAAGCCGATCTGGTTGACCGACGGCAGGAAGGCGGGCATCGGCACGGCCAGCCGGGTGACGGTGATCGCATCGACCCGGTTGCGCCCGGCGCTCAGCGGCAGCGCCGGGCCCGGCCCGGCCGTGCGCAGCGCGATCGCCTGGTCGAACCGTCCCGCCGGCGCTCCGGCGGGATCGAAGTTCCCCATCCGGCTGCCGTTGTCGGTGTAGGTGCCCGAGACCCGCAGCCGGTAGGTCGTATGGGGTCGCAGGAATCCATCGGGCACCACATACAGGTAGTGACCGTCACCGGATTCCTGGGTCTGGAAGCGCAGCGCCGGCTGCACGTGGACGGTCGTGTCGTGCGCCAGGATGGCGGCGTTCACGGTGCGTCCGCCGCGGCGGACGATCAGCCGCAGGTTGATGACCGTCGCGGTCGCCGTCGCGACCGGTCCCGCGCTGGGCACGGTGCTGCCCCCAGCCGTGACCACGAACACCCGGTCCAGATTCTGTCCGAGATCCTGCGACGGGCTAGTCGAGCAGCGGCTGTCCCGGCGATGTAGGCAGTAGTCGTAGGGAACGTAGTCGACATAGCCGTCCTCGCCGGCGATGTAGACGCCCGTCCGGCCGAGCGCGGGCGAGGCGTTGAGATCGTTGCGGTCGCGGAGCACCGGATCGGACGGCGTGGTGTCGAATGACCATCGGCGATGTCCCGTATCGGAATCGAGCGCGTACAGCTTTCCGTTCGAGGACCCCACGTAGACGATTCCGCGGTGCTCGGCGGCCGGCGCCGCCCCGAGCACCGGCGAGGAGCGAATCGGATCGCCGGTGTCGTAGCGCCACAGCAGCCGGCCGCTCGGCGACAGCGCATAGACCGAGCCGTCGGTGGAGGCGATGTAGATCGCGTCGGTCCGGCCGCGGCTGTCGACGCCGAGCGCCGGGGAGGCGTAGATGTGGTCGGTGGTGGCGAAGCTCCAGCGCACCGTTCCCGTGGCCGGGTCCAGGGCGTAGAGCTTGGAGTCGAAGGAGCCCACGTAGACCGTGTCGTCGGACCCGATCGCCGGGGAGGAGACGACGTAGCCGGGGACGAACGTGCTCCACAGCGGCCGCCCGGCGCCGCCGAGCCGGTACACGTGCAGATCGAGCGAGCCCCAGTAGCTCGAGCCGTCGTCCGCGAACGCCGGCGTCGTCCACAGGGAATTCCCGGCGGTGAACGCCCACGCGAGCTTGCCCCGGGGCGTGACGGCGTAGGCGCTGCCGCCGGTGTTGCCGGCGTAGATCGTGCCGTGCGGGCCGATCGCCACGTTGCCCTCCCACCAGCTCACCCCCTGGGCCGCCACGGGCGGCACGGTGGGACGGAAGGTCCACAGGATCCGGGGGCGCCCGGCGCGCGGTGTGGTCACGTGATACAGCCGGCCGTCCGCGGACCCGAACGTGAGCGGAGCCGATCCCAGCGCCGGGTCGTAGCTCGAGAGCGCGCCGGCGGCGTCGATCAGCCCACCCGTCTTCAGCCGCCACCGCAGGTGACCGCGCGCGTCGAGGGCGTAGAACGATGAGTCGCCGGAGCCCACATACACCGTGCCGTCGCGGCCGATGACGGGTGTGGAGAAGATGCCGCGCCCGGTTCGGAACGCCCACGGGTCCTCGCCGCCGTAGCGGGCGACGATCGTGCTGCGGCCGCTGTTGCGCCGGTCGTGACGCATCTCCGGCCACGGCGAGGCGCTGTCGAGCGGCACCGTGACCGGCGACGGGGCGGCCGCCCGCGCGACGCCGGTGGCGGCGGAGGCGCCGATCGTGGGGGCGATCATGAGCGCCGCGCCGAGCACGACGGCGACGGCGCGGAGCCGCCACGGTGACCGGCGCGAATGGAAAGGCGGGACGTCCAGCCCCGCACTGTGAGCCGTGCCGGGGCGCGCGCGCATCGGATGAGGATGGCACGACCGCGCGGCGAGCGTCGGCGGCCGGGCGGTGGCTCAGCGGCCCGGCAGGTGATAGATGTCGAGCCGGCCGCTCGTGGCGTGGTCGTTGGCGTTGCCGACGGGCAGGATGATCCGGCCGCCGACCACGATCGGGCTGTTCCAGTGCCCGGTCGAGACGGGCAGCGAGGCCAGCGCGCGCCCGGACGAGGGTGAGCGGATCAGCACCCGGCCGTCGATCTGGTCGAACACGTACAGCAGCCCACCCGCCAGCACTGGGCTCGTCCCCGGCGTCCCGTGCTGCCATCGGACGCTCAGGCGCGGGTGCGCCCCACCGCCGAGCACGTAGGCGGCGGTGCCGGCGGCGTCGGCGAGGAACACGTACGTGGTGGCACCAAAGCGCGACACCGCCGGTTCGGCGAACACCTGCGCCGACCCGGGCGCCGCGATCCGCTGCAACTCGCCGCCCAGGCGCCCACCGGCCCCCGAGGTCGTCCCATCCAGTCGGTCGAGGTCGAGCAGCTTGAGCACACCGTCCTTGCCACCCTGGACCGCGAGCCGTCCCTCGCCGGTCGCCGGCAGCAGCGCCGGTGAGGTGCTCCCGAGGTCCGTGTCAGAGGTGTTCAGGGACGCCTGGTCGGCCGGGGTCCAGTTGTGCAGCAACCGGGTGGCGTCGGTCGAGAGCTCGAGCACGCTGTCCCCCCACGCCGTGCTGCCGTCGAACGGACCGTTGCCGGTGGCCACGAGTAGTCGGCCGGTGTCGGGCTCCACCACCGCACCCGAGCGCCCGAAGATCGCGGAGTCGGTGAATCGGCAGGAGCTCGGCACGATCAGCCGAGGACGATCGGAGCACAGCGAGTTGAACACGTGCGCGACGACACCGCTGACGCGGTCGATCGCCACCACGTGCCCCTGATAGGGCGGTGCGTCGCCATCGTAGCCGCCGGTCGTGGCGATCACGTAGCGCCCGCTGATGTTCAGGGCGGCCGGGATCTTCTCGTGCTTCGGATCGAACGTGATCGTCGCGGGCCAGTGCGCCGAGCGGACCTCGCGCCCGGTGGCCAGGGCCAGCTTGCGGATCCGGCCGTCCGGGCTGGCGGCGTACACGTAGCGCCGGTCCGGGCCGACGATCGGCGTGGCGGTCGTGATCTGCGCCGAGCCCTCGAGCGACCGCGCGCTCGGCGGCACGTACTCCCACAACCGCGCTCCCGTCCCGGCGTCGAGGGCGATCGTGCGCCCGTACGTCGTGGTCACCACGATCACGTCTCGGGTGTGGCCGCCGATGCGGATGGCGTGGAGCTCGATCGGCGATGAGTCGACCGTCCCGTCGAGGCGGATGACACGTCGCCGCAGGCTGCCGAGGTCGCCCGCGGTGATCCCGGTGTCGGCGGGACCGACGCCGCTGCGGGCTGCGTCGTAGTTGAAGCGCGTCCAATCGCCGCTCGGGATCGACGCCGGGACCGCGGTGGCTCCCGCGGTCGGAGCGACGGGATCGTCCGGGCTCGAGTGCCCGCAGGCGGTGAGCAGCAGAGCGCACGCCACGAGGGCGGCGCAGACGGCCCGGCACGGGCTCACGGCCGTCGGACTTTCAGAGGCCCCTGCGACGCGGGCTGCGAGGCCGGCGCGCCGGCCCCGGGCGCGACGATCCCGTCAAGTGACGTGCCGACAAGGCTCATCCCACGATGGTAGACGGACGGCGCTCGGCTGCCGGCTGCTTCCGGTGGGCCCGGCTGTGCGCTCGGCGCTGAAACGCAGGCCTTTCGATCGCTCGCTCGCTGCGCCTGGCGCTGCTCGGGCTGACCGTGTCGGTATCAGAACACTACGAGGCGGAGCGGAGCGCCCCCGACTGGTCGCGCCGCTCGACGTACGCGCCCGCCACCTGCTCGAGGATCTCCACCATCGCCGTCGTCGCCGGCGAGCGAAACCCGCCGGCGCGCGTCACGGCGACGACCCGGCGCACCGGCATGTCGCGCCCCGCCAGCGGCCGGATCACGATGTCCTCACGGACGTTGGAGAGGGCCAGCTCCGGGACCAGAGAGATCGCCACACCCGCGGCGACCAGGCCCTGGGCCACGTTGTAGTCGTTGGTCTGGAAGGTCACGTGCGGCTTGAATCCCGACTGCTCGCAGGCCGCGACCTGCACCGCGCCGCAGTGACCGTTGGGATCGCACTGGATCCAGCGCTCGGCCGCCAGGTCCGCGAGCCGCACCCGGGCCCGGCCGGCGAGCGCGTGCTCGAGCGGCAATGCCACCGACATCGGGTCGTCGAGCAACTGTGTCGTCTCGAGGTCGTCAAGGGCGACGCCGAAGGCCACGCCCGGCGTGATCCCGTAGTCGAAGGACAGCGCGATGTCGAGCTCGCCCGCCTTCAACCGCGGAAGCGCGTCCTCGGGCTCGGCCTCGATCAGCGACAGCTCGACGGCCGGGTGCGCGCGGCTGAACGCGGCGATGGCCAGCGGGACCAGCGTCGCGCCCGCAGTCGGGAACGACGCCAACCGCAGCCGCCCGCCGCGGAGCCCGGCGATCGCCTCGAGCTCGGCCTCGGCGGCCGACAGGCGCTCGAGGATGGCCCCGGAATGCTCGACCAGGGCGCGGCCCGATTCGGTCAACCGCACGCCGCGCGCGCCTCGTTCGACGAGCGCCGTCCCGGTCTCACGCTCGAGCGCGGCGATCTGCTGCGAGATCGCGGACTGGGTGTATGAGAGGGCGTCGGCGGCGGCCGAGAAGGAGCCGCGCTCGGCCACCTCCTTGAGGACGATGAGTCGTCGCACGTCAAGCATAAGTCGATCTTATCGCTCCTCCGAGAAACGTCAATTGCGCTGATGCCTTATCGGTGTCACTCTCATGCCATGACCTCCACGGACACCACCATCTCCATCAGGCTGGCGACGCCGGACGACGGGCGCGCGCTGGCCCGTCTGGCCGCGCTGGATAGCGGCACGGTCCCGGCGGGCCAGGTCCTGCTGGCGGAACGCGACGGCGAGCTGCAGGCCGCGCTGGCGCTCGACGGTGGCGCCCGCCTGGCCGATCCGTTCGTCCCCACGGCCGAGCTGCTGGCCCTGCTGCGCGTCCGGGCCACGCGGCTGGCTCCCCGGCAGCCGCTGTCGCAGCGGCTGCGCGTCCTACGCTCCGAGCGCCGGTCCCGCCGTGCACTCGCTGCTTAGCGTCACGCTCGTGCGGGCACAGGAGGCGGAGCGGCGTCGTGTAGCGTCCGCCCTCGCGCGGCACAGCCCCGAGCGCCCCGCCTCCTCCCCATGGCCCCGACCGCTTCGACAGCTCCGTTTCACTGGCAGGACGGCGAGCGCCTCGTCGTGTTCGGACGCGGCGCTCTCGCCGGCGCCGGCGAGCTCCTCGGCGCCGACTACGTCCTGCTGAGCACCCCGCGCGCGGTCGCCGCGGCGCCCGAGCTGGCGGCAGCCGCAGCGCGTGTGCACGAGGTGCCGACGGGCCGGGTGGACGAGATCGCCGCGGCGCTGCGGCCCGAGATCGAGGCGGAGCTGCTCGTCGCCCTCGGGGGCGGGCGCGTGATCGACGTGGCCAAGGCGCTCGCGGCCGCCGATCCTCCGCGCCGCGTGGCCGCGATTCCCACCACCCTGTCCGGGGCGGAGATGACCGCCATCCACCGCCACGCCGCCGACGTCGCCGCGGACGCCCCGAGAGTCCGGCCCGCGATCGTGATCGCCGACCCCGCGCTGTCCGCCTCGCAACCGCTTCCCGAGCTTGCCGCAAGCGCCGGCAACGCGCTCGGGCACGCCGCCGAGGGACCGCTGACGCCGCGCGCCAACCCGGTGGCGACGCTCGCCGCACTCGAGTCGGCCCGGCTGCTCGCGCTCGGCTTCGCCGCCGGTCCCGAGGATCCGGACCGCGACGCGCTCGCCCTCGGAGCGTTGCTGGCCGGCTACGTGATCGGATCGACCGGCTATGGACTGCATCACGTCCTGTCCCAGACGCTGGTGCGCTTCGCCGGCGTCGGGCACGGGCCCGCCAACGCGATCCTGCTGCCCCATACGGTGCCCGCTCTGGAGCGGCGCGCTCCCGATGCGATCGGGCGCCTCGGCGACGCGCTCGGGAGCGATCCGGCCCGGTTCGCCTCGATGCTCGCGCGGATGACCGGCGCCGAGCGGCTGCGGGATGCCGGCGTCGGCGAGGACGCGCTCGAGCGCTGCGCGGAGGAGGCGCTCAAGCGCCCGGAGCTGGCGTTCACACCTCCGCCGGCCTCCCGGGACGAGCTGCTCGAGGTGTACCGCGCGGCCTGGTGAGCGCGGCGTGGACCGGCCGACGTCCGGGCTGCCCCGCAGGGCGGCAGGCTAGGAGATCTTGATCAGCACGATCGTGTTCAGCGCGAACACGACCCCGAACCCGATCGTCCAGCGGTTCAGGTTGCGCTCGACCAGCGAGCCGCCGCCGAACGGACCGGCACCGGTGCCGACGCCGAAGGCGCCCGAGAGCCCGGCGTCCTTGCCCGAGTGCATGAGCACGAGGAAGATCAGGACCACCGAGATGACCACCTGGGCGATGCTGAGAAGCGTGTACATCGAGCGAGATGGTAGCTGAGCGCGTGCCGGCGCTCAGCCCGCCGGCGTCTCCTCGGCACCGTCGAGCGCGTGCAGGATCTCGATCGCCTCGGTGCGCAGCGAGCGATCGATGGCCTCGAAGTCGCCGTCGGACAGCTTGCCGGTCCGGTGGTCGAGCTCGGCGTCGCGGATCTCGAGGTACTTGGCCTCCCGTGCCGCCTCGAGGTCGCGCAGCTGGTCGGCGGCGCTGACGGGCTCGTCCTCGCCGCGGCGCAGCGGCGCGCTGACGACGACCACGACGGCGGCCAGGACGGCGAGGACGATCACGAACTCCATCGCTTCAGACCTTGGCCAGCTCGGGGACCTCGGCCGGGGCCGGCGGTCCGGTCGTGCCGGCGGCTCGGGCCGAGCGCCGGCGCGGCAACGCGCGCGCCGGCCACAGCGCGATCACGCCGCCGATCGCGATGATGATCGCGCCGAGCCAGATCCACGTCACCAGGGGCGAGATGATGAGCAGGAACTCCGACGGCCAGGGATGCTTGACCCAGCGCTCGGCCAGCGCGCCGATGGCGGCATCCCGTGCGGTGAACAGGTTCGTGATCTGCGCGCGCGCCTGGGCCGGCGGGAGCGCCGCCGCCGCCTGCATGGCTTTGAGGAAGACCTGGTCGCCCTGGTTGATGAGGGGCTGGATCGGCGTGAGATCCGGGCTGATCACGGTCCAGATGTCCTTCGTCAAGCCGGCCCGCAGGCCGACCTGGCTCTCCTCCTCGCCGTTGAAGAACCGGCCGACGACGCCGAGCGTCGGATCCTGCGCCGGGTAGAACCCTCGCGTCGTGGTCAGGGTCTGCACGTGCCTGCCGCTCTTGGAGACGTCGAGCACGGCTCCGAACGAGATCTTCTCTGCCGTCGCCGTCGCGACCGGGCGCACGTAGCGGATCGTGTAGCCATCGACGCTCGTCTGCTGGCCCGGCCGCAGGATCACGTCGTGTGAGTGCTGGAACGACGAGGACGCCGCCACCCCGATCAGCAGCACGGCCAGTCCGGCGTGAGCGATGTAACCGCCGTAGCGGCGCCGGTTGCGCCGCACCAGTTGCGCAAACGCGCGCGGCACGGGGTCGTGGGTGGTGGCCCGGCGGGCCCGGACGCCGCGCCAGAACTCCTGTCCGACGGACACGACCACGAACGTCCCGAGACAGAACATGATCAGTGCGAACGGCCGCTCGCTGACCCCGCCGACGAGCAGCAGCACGGCCAGTGTGACAAGCCCGGCCGCGACGGGAAGAGTGAAGTTGCGCCGGAGGTTCGCCGCCGTGACCCGGCGCCAGGCGATCAGCGGGCCGATCCCCGAGAGCAGCACGAGGACGAGCGCCAGCGGGACGATGAACGGCCGGAAGGCGGGCGGCCCGACCGAGACCTTCGTCCCGGTCAGAGCCTCGGAGATGAGCGGGAAGAAGGTGATCCAGAAGATCACGAACACCATCGCCACCAGGACCAGGTTCTGGAACAGGAACACGGCCTCACGTGAGAGCAGAGAATCGAGCTGCGAATCCGAGCGCAGCTCGGCCCGCCGCCACACGATCAGCCCGACCGAGCTGAGCACCATCGCCCCGATCAGGAGCACGAACGGGACCCCGAGCGTCGAGGCGCCGAAGGCATGGATCGAATCGAGGATCCCCGAGCGCACGAGGAACGTCCCGAGCACGGCCAGCGTCCCGCTGGCCAGGATCAGGGAGGCGTTCCACACCTTCAGCATCCCGCGCTTCTCCTGGATCATGATCGAGTGGATGAAGGCCGTGAGGGCGAGCCACGGCATCAGGGCGGCGTTCTCGACCGGGTCCCAGGCCCAGTAGCCACCCCAGCCGAGCTCGGTGTAGGACCAGCGGGCTCCGAGCAGGATCCCGATGCCCAGAAACAGCCACGCCGCGAGCGCGAACCGGCGGGTGAGCTGGATCCACTCGGCGCCGAGCCGGCCGGTGATCAGGGCCCCGACCGCGAATGCGAACGGGACCGTCAGGAGCGTGTACCCCGAGTACAGCATCGGCGGGTGGAACATCATGCTCGCGTGCCGCAGCAGCGGGTTGAGCCCGGCGCCCTCCGAGGGCGGGTTCAGGGTGGTGGCGAACGGCTTGGCGAAGAACACAGTCAGCGACGTGAAGAAGGTCGCGAACCCGAGCAGCACCGCGGTCGCGTAGGGGGCGATCTCCCGCGCCCGGCGGCGGGTCAGGAACAGGACCAGGCTCGACCACAGCGACAGCAGCCACACCCACAGCAGCAGCGACCCCTCCTGAGAGGACCAGGCGGCGGTCGCCTTGTAGAAGGTCGGCGTCGTGGTCGAGGAATGGCCGGCGACGACGTTGAAGGTGAAGTCGGAGCGCAGGAACGCCGCCTCGAGGATCACGAAGGCGAACGTCATCACCGCGGCCAGGGCGTAGACCGCTCGGCGGCCGGAGTCGACCCAGCGTGGGCCGCCCCGGGCGGCGCCGTACAGCGACGCGATGATCCCGTAGACGCAGATGCCCAGCCCCAGGATCAGCATCGCCCGGCCTACGAGAGCCATGTCAGCGCCCCGGCATCGTTAGTAGGTGGAGCCCGCTGCGGCCTGATACTTGGACGGGCACTTGGTCGTGAGCGAGTCCTGCTCCCCGACGAACTGAGGGTTCGTGCCCTGTTGGTGGACCGTGACCAGGACCCCGCGGCCAACGGCGAAGGGATCGGGCACGATCCCGGTGTAGCGGACGGGCACGGACATGTGCAGCTTCGGATCGCGGACGCGGAACAGGAGCGCGTCCCCCTCCCGCTGCTGGGAGATCACGGTGCCGGCCAGGATGTACGACTTGCCGGGCACGGCCTGCCTCAGCAGCTGCGACGCCGTCAACTCGTCCCGGCCGGCGCTGAAGCTGGTGTACACAAGCGCCGAGGCCAGGAGGAGCGCGGCAGTGAGAGCGACCGTGAGGCGGATCGCGCGCTTGCGGCTCGGGTCCATTCGGCTCGGAATTGTCCCACACCCGCCGTCCGCGCCCCGCCCCCGGCGGCCGCGCCGAGAGCAACGAGCGTCCAGTTCACTCGGGGCGGCAGCCCTCGATGCCGATTAGCGTCGGGTTAGCACCCAGGGTTTTTCCACCGGTGGGCGAAACCAATCGCGATCGAGACCGTTAGATGCGATGAACGTGCAAGTCAGACTGAAACGCGCAGAGAGCCGTCGAGGCCGGCCGCGGCGCGCCGAATCCGCGGTGCCGCGGATGAGCGCACCGCAAGCCCAGAGCCCGAAGCCGCAGCCGCGCCGGCGCCACGGTGGCCCGTCGGAGGACCGGGCCCTGTACACGTGCTCGTGCGGGTTCGTGTTCGCGGCGCTCGTCTCGACGAGCGTGGGTTGCCCGCATTGCGGCGACACCCAGGCCTGGTAGCCCCGCCGGCATCCGCCTCCTGCCCGGACCGGTGCCGGTCTGGGATAGTCATCGGATGAGCGAGGAGCGTCTGTGGGCGCCGTGGCGGATGGCCTACATCAAGGGTGAGAAATCCGGCCAGTGCGTGTTCTGCGCCAAGCCGGCCTGGGGCGATGACGAGGCGGCGGCGATCGTGCACCGCGGCGAGCACAGCTACGTGATGCTCAACGCGTTCCCCTACACCAACGGCCATCTGATGGTCTCCCCGTACCTCCACACGGGCACGATCGAGGAGCTCGACGAGCCGACGCTGCTCGAGCTGATGACCCTCAGCCGTCGCTCGCTCGCCGCGTTGCGGGTCGCCTACCGGCCCGAGGGCTTCAACGTCGGCCTCAATCTCGGCAAGGTGGCCGGCGCCGGGTTCGACGACCACGTGCACCTCCACGTCGTGCCGCGCTGGGGTGCCGACAGCAACTTCATGCCCGTGATCGGCAACGCGCGGGTGCTGCCGGAGCTGCTCGAAGAGTCCTACCGGGCGCTCAGGACCGCCTGGGTGTGATGCTCGAGGACGCCGAGGTGGTGGCCTTCGTGTCCACGCGCGACGCCGCTGTGGCGCGCCGGTTCTACGGCGAGACGTTGCGGCTACCGCTGGTCGAGGAGACCTCGTACGCCTGCGTGTTCCAGGCCCCGAACGCAGTGCTCAGGGTCGCCATCGTCGGCGAGGTCGTCGCCGCCCCTTACACGGTGCTCGGGTGGACGGTCACCGACATCGAGGCCTCGGCCCGCGAGTTGGCGGCCCGGGGCGTCGAGCCGATGCGCTACAAGCAGCTGACGCAGGATGAGCTCGGCGTCTGGCGCTCGTCGAGCGGCGCCCGGGTGATGTGGTTCATGGATCCCGACGGGAACGTGCTGTCGCTCACGCAGCGCTGAGCGCCGGCCGCAGCTCCTCGAGCGACTCCCGCAGCCACTCGATCAGCTTCCAGACGTCGCGCATCTGCTCGCGGTCGGCGACGATCCCGAAGTCGAGGTGGCCGCAGTAGCTCATCACGGTGATGTTGAGCCCCAACCCGTCGGTGATCACCGAGACGGGGTAGTTGGCCAGCACCTGAGCGCCGGCGAGGTAGAGCGGGAACTGCGGGCCGGGCACGTTGGAGACGACCAGGTTCCAGACCGGGGTCCGGGTCGCAGCGAGCGAAAACGTGACCCGGGCCGCGCGGGCGAACACGGCCGGCGGGATGAACTGGGTCGCGTCCTGGAGCAGCTCGGCGGGCAGCGCCCGATGGCGGTCCTTGGCGATCCGGAGCGCCTCGTGGGTCTTGCGCAGGCGCTCGGCGGGATCAGGCTCGTTGGTGAACAGCGGCACGCTGAGCAGGCCGATGCGGTTGCCGTAGGTTCCGAACTGCTCCTCGGTGCGGACCGAGACCGGCACCTGGGTGACGAGCGGCGTCTCCGGCAGCTCATCGTGCTCGATCAGCCAGCGACGCACGGCGCCCGCGCACAGCGACACGACGACATCGTTGAGCGTGCACCCGTGGGCGTTCTTGACCGCCTTGACCTCGTCGAGGGGGAGCTGGCCGAAGGCGAAGCGGCGGTGGGCCGAGACGCGGCCGTTGAACGAGGTCCGGGGCGGGGTCAGCGTCGTGCGCTCGAGCACGCGGGACTCGCGGCCCCGGAGCGCCCGGGCCACCCGCGCGGTGGTTCGCCCCAGCGTCTTGGCCCCGGGCAGGTCGCCGAGGATCGGGGCATCCTCGAGGTTGGGCAGCGTCGAGGGGAGGGCCCGGAGCACCCGCTGCCAGTAGCGCGGCGCGCCGAGCAGGCCGCGCACGAGCATCTGGAGCTCGCTCGGCTCGCCGTCGCCGTTGGAGCTCGCCGGCGGCGGCGCCTCGCGTCCCTCCGGGGTGAGATCAAGCAGCGCGCCCATGATCTCCGCGCCCGACATGCCGTCGACCGCCGCATGGTGGATCTTGGTCAGCAGCGCCACGCAGCCGTTCTGGAGTCCGTGGATCAGGTACACCTCCCACAGCGGCCGCGAGCGGTCGAGCGGCCGGGCGAAGATGCGCGCCACCTGCTCGGCCAGCTTCACGTCGGTCGGCGGGGGCGGCAGCGCCAGCTCGCGCACGTGGTACTCGAGATCGAAGTCGGGGTCGTCGATCCAGTACGGGTAGTCGAGCCCCAGCGGCACCGCCCGCAGCCGCCAGCGAAACGGCGGCAACAGGGGCAGTCGCTCGGCGATCATGGCCTGGACGTCGGCCAGCTCGAGGCTCCCGCTCGGCGTCGTGCTCGGGTCGAGGATCGCCAGCCCGGACACGTGCCCGCTCTGTCGTGGCGTCTCCAGCGCCAGGAACTGCGCATCGAGTCCGGTCAGCTGACGCACGCGCTCTCTCCCACTCGGGCGCGAGTCTATCCCGGCGGCGCGGGTGGTGGTGGAGGTTCAGCTCGTTTGGTCGCCTGGAGGGTGTAGGTGTGCGGCAGCCGCCACGGCCGATCCCTCAGCCGCCACTCCCCCGGTCCGGCCTCCTCCATCTGCCCCGGCAGCGCCTCCCAGGGCACGCTGTCGTGCTCGGTCAGCATCGTGAGCTCCATGCCCACGGCAAGCAGCGCGGTGACGATCTCGCCGAGCCCGTGGTTCCACTCGTGCGTGATGGTGTGCGCGAACGCGGTCTCGGTCTCCACATAGGTCCCCGGCTCGTCCCAGATCTCGGGCTCCTCGCGCTCGAAGTACGCGTGCTCGAGGACCAGCAGGTCATCCTCGCGGTCGGCGAGCGTCCACAGCACCGGGTGTCCCTCGCGCAGGAACAGCCGCCCGGCCGGCCGCAGCAGCGCCGCGACCACCGCGGCCCAGTCGCGGATGCTCGGCAGCCAACACAGGGCGCCGACGCCCGTGAACACGAGGTCGAACCCGCCCTGGCCGAGAACCTCGGGGGCCTGGTGGAGCTCCGCCTCCACGAACTCGACGTCCACGCCGGCGCCGGCCGCGAGTGACCGCGCTTGCGCCAGCGCGGTGGGCGAGAAGTCGAGCCCGGTCATGTGGGCGCCGAGACGGGCGAGCGAGACCGTATCGGTGCCGATGTGGCACTGCAGGTGCACGCCGCGCAAGCCGCGCACATCGCCCAGCCGCGGGAGATCGAAGCGCACGACGTCGCTCAGGAACGTCGGATCGGCCAGGAACCGTTCGACTGCATAGCCGGGCGACGCGGCATGGGCCGGCGCCCGCTCGTCCCAGTTGGCCCGATTGACGGCGAGATGGTCTCGGTGTTGGCGGCTCCCCTCGGGCACGGGGGCATGGTCCCAGGCCGGCGTACGGGTGTCGAGGCCGGCGCACGGGGGTCAGGCGCCGTCGTCCAGACCGCGCACCGCGCGCGCCTGGATGCCGTCCATCCACATCTCCCACCGGCCCGATGCCGACCGATCGGCGGGCTGGAAGCGGTACGGGCGCCGGCCGCCGAACTCGGTCTGGCGCAGATGGAAGACGCCGCCCAGCACGGACGCGATCCGCCGGCGCGGCCAGCCGATCGTGTCCTCGATCTCGGGGAATGGACGCGGCCGCTCGGGAGCGTCGGCGAGCCCGTCGAGCAGCTCGCGCATCAGGTCGCTGCAGCGGTCGTGGAAGCGGGCGATCTCATCGGGATCGTCCATCGCGTTGTGCGGCGCGTGCTCGGTGCGCGCCGCGATCGGCCGCGGCACCATGCTCTCGCACGATACCGTCCGCTCCATGTCCGGCCCCGTCGCCCCCGACGACCACGACACCGGCTCGTGGTTTCCGGTTCCCGACGAGTCCGAGCTGCCCTCGGACCTGCGCGGTCTGTTCGCCAAGGCGCGGGAGCGGATCGGCTTCGTGCCCAACGTGTTTCGTGTCTACGCCTTCCGGCCCGAGCGGCTCAGCGCCTGGTTTGCGCACTACCGGCAGCTGCATCGCCCCAGTGAACACCTCAGTGCTGCCGACCGGGAGATGATCGCCGTGGTGGTCAGCGCGGCCAACGAGTGCCTGTACTGCCTGGTCGCCCACGGCGCCGCGCTGCGCGAGGAGCTCGGTGACCCCGTTCTCGGCGAGCGGGTGTCCTATGACTGGCGCCGCGCCGGCCTCGACCCGCGCCGAACCGCCATCTGCGCCTACGCCGAGAAGCTGACCCTGCACCCGCGCGAGGTCACGCGCGCGGACTTGCAGACGCTGCTCGAGGCCGGCCTCACCCGCGAGGAGGCGTGGGACGTCGCCGAGGTGAGCGCGATGTACAACTTCACCAACCGGATGGCGATGGCCACCAACATGCTGCCCAACGCCGAATACAGCGGCCGGGCGCGCCCGGGCTGAGCAGCTCGCGGCGGCCCGCACGGGCGTGTGGAGCCCGCCGAGCGAAGCCCCCGGCCGCCCGCGGTCAACGAGCGGCCGGGGTCCTTCACAGCCCTGTCCTACGCCGCGCCGACCAGCGACTGCTCGTCGCTGTAGGTTTCGCCGCGCTCGGCCTTCTCGACCAGCGAGGCGGGCGGCTCGAATCGTTCGCCGTACGTCTCTGCGAGCTCGCGGGCGCGGGCCACGAATCCGGACAGGCCGCCCTCGTAGCCGTTGATGTACTGGAGCACGCCACCGGTCCAGCCGGGGAATCCGATCCCGAAGATCGAGCCGATGTTGGCGTCCGCGACCGTTTCGATCACGCCCTCGTCGAGGCACTTGACCGTCTCGAGCGACTCGACGAACAGCAACCGCTCCTCGAGGTCCTTGAACGGCACGTCCAGGTTCTGACCGCCGAAGGCGTCCTTCAGGCCCGGCCACAGGTACGTGCGGTGGCCGTCCTTGAAGTCGTAGAAGCCGCCTCCGGCGAGCTTGCCGCCGCGACCGTACTCGTCGAGCATGCGAGCGACGACCGTGTCTGCGGGATGCTCGACGTACGTCCCGCCCTCGGCCTCGATCGCCGACTTGGTGGCGTTGCCGATCCTGCGCATCAGGTTCAGGTTGATCTCATCCGAGAGGTGCAGCACCGATTCGGGATACCCCGCCTGCAGGCAGGCCTGCTCGATCGACGGTGCCGGGATGCCCTCCAACAGCATCCCGAGTCCCTCGTTGACGAACGTCCCGATCACCCGGCTGGTGAAGAAGCCGCGGCTGTCGTGGACGACGATCGGCGTCTTCTTGATCTGCTTGGCGACGTCGAGCGCGCGATAGACAGTCTCCTCACTCGTCTTCTCGCCCTTGATGATCTCCACCAGCGGCATCTTCTCCGCGGGGCTGAAGAAGTGCAGCCCGATGAAGTCCGCCGCGCGGGAGACGCCCTCGGCCAGTCCGGTGATCGGCAGCGTCGAGGTGTTGGAGCCCAGCAGCGCGCCCTCGGCGAGGTGCGGCTCGATCTCGGCGAACACCTGCGCCTTGACCGCCGGGTCCTCGAACACGGCCTCGATCACGAGGTCGGCATCGTCCGCGGCCGCCGGATCGGCCGTCGGCGTGATCAGCGCCAGTAGCGCGTCGGCCTGCTCCTGGGTTGAGCGGCCCTTCTCGACGGCCGCGTCGACGAGCGCCTTCGAGTAGTCCTTGCCGTGCTCGGCGGCCTCGAGCGAGACGTCCTTGAGCACGACCTCGATCCCGGCCTTGGCGCACACGTAGGTGATCGCGGCGCCCATCATCCCGGCCCCGAGTACGACCGCCTTCGTGGGCCTGAACGGCTCGGTCCCCTCCGGGCGGCCGCGCTCTCCGTTGACCCGCTGCAGGTCGAAGAAGAACGCCTGGATCATGTTCTTCGCCACCTGGCCGGTGACGAGATCGACGAAGTACCGGCCCTCGATCTCGCTGGCGGTGTCGAAGTCGACCTGGGCGCCCTCGACGGCGGCGGCCATGATGTGGTGCGGAGCGGGGTAGTTCGCGCCCTTGATCTGCTTTCGCAGGTTGGCCGGAAAGGCCGGGAGGTTCTGCGCCAGGGCGGGTGTGCTGGGCGTCCCGCCTGGGATCTTGTAGCCCTTCACGTCCCACGGCTGCGCCGCCTCCGGATTGGCCGCGATCCACGCCTTGGCGGCCGGGATCAGGTCCTCGCGGGTGGCCACGATCTCATCGACGATCCCGAGCTCCTTGGCCTTCTGCGGGCGCACCCGCTGGCCCTGCATGAGCAGGCCCATCAGCGCGCCCGCGATGCCCAGCATGCGCACCGTGCGGGTTACGCCGCCGGCCCCGGGGAGCAGACCGAGCTGGACCTCGGGGAACCCGAGCTGAACCTTCGGGTCGTCGACGATGACGCGGTGGTGACAGGCCAGGCAGATCTCGAGGCCGCCGCCGAGGGCGGACCCGTTGATCGCCGCGACGACCGGCCTGCCGAGCGTCTCCAGACGACGCAGCTGCGCCTTGCCGTCGCGGACGAAGCCGGCGATCTGCTCGGACTGATCACGGGTCGCCGTCCTGAGGTCGTTCAGGTCGCCACCGGCGAAGAACGTCTTCTTGGCCGAGGTGATGATCACCCCGGTGATGTCGTCCTTCTCGGCCTCGAGGCGCTCGACGGTCGCGGCCATCGACGCCGCGTACGCGGCGTTCATGGTGTTCGCCGACTGGTTCGGGTCGTCGAGTGTCAGGACGACGACGCCGTCGGCGTCCTTGTCCCAGCGGATCGTGGTGCTTTCACTCATTGATTCTCAGTTCTCCTTGTCGGATCAGAGCGGTCCGAGCGGCGCTCAGACGCGCTCGATCACGGTCGCGATGCCCATGCCGCCGCCGACGCAGAGCGTCGCCAGCCCGTAGCGCTTGTCCTGGCGCTCGAGCTCGTCGATCAGCGTCCCGAGGATCATCGCGCCGGTCGCGCCGAGCGGGTGGCCCATGGCGATCGCGCCGCCGTTCACGTTGACCTTGTCGAGGTCGAGGCCCATGTCCTTGACGAACCGCAGCACGACGGCCGCGAAGGCCTCGTTGATCTCGACCAGGTCGAGGTCGTCGACGGTCAGGCCGGCCTTCTCCAGCGCCTTGCGGCTCGCCGGCGCGGGACCGGTCAGCATGATCGTCGGGTCGGCGCCGGACACGGCGGTCGCCAGCACGCGTGCGCGCGCCTTGAGCCCGAGCTCCTCGCCGATCTTCTCGTTGCCGATCGCCACCAGCGAGGCGCCGTCGACGATCCCGGACGAGTTGCCCGGCGTGTGCACGTGCTCGATCTTCTCGATCCAGTGGTACTTCTGCAGCGCCACCGCGTCGAAGCCGCCCATGTCGCCCATCACGGCGAACGAGGGCTTGAGCGCGCCGAGCTTCTCGACCGTCGTGCCGGCGCGGATGAACTCGTCATGGTCGAGCACAACGTGGTCGTTGATGTCGAGCACCGGAATGACGGACTTCGCGAACCGTCCCTCGGCCTGGGCCGTCGCCGCGCGCTCCTGCGAGCGGGCCGCATAGGCGTCGACGTCGTCGCGGGTGAAGCCCTCGACGGTCGCGATCAGGTCGGCGCTGATGCCCTGGGGCACGAACGAGGTGTCGTAGTTGGTCTCGGGGTCCATGGCCCAGGCGCCACCGTCGGAGCCCATCGGCACGCGGGACATCGACTCGACGCCACCGGCGAGCACGAGATCCTCCCACCCGGAGGCCACCTTCTGGGCCGCGATGTTCACAGCCTCCAGGCCGGAGGCGCAGAAGCGGTTGAGCTGCACGCCGGAGACCGTGTCGGGCAGACCGGCCTTGATCGCGGCGGTCTTGGCGATGTCGGCGCCCTGATCACCCACCGGCGAGACGACACCGAGCACGACGTCGTCGACCCGGTTGGGATCGAGCTCGACGTTGCGGCTGAGCACCTCGTGCATCAGGCCGACGACCAGGTCGACCGGCTTGGTCGCGTGCAGCGACCCGTTGACCTTGCCCCTCCCACGGGGCGTGCGAATCGCGTCGAAGACCAACGCTTCAGTCTTTGGCATCGAGTTACTCCTCACAGTCCGAATGTCATCGCGCTCACGGCGCGCTGGATCTCACGTGCGGCGCGGACGATCGTAACGCCCGTGTCAGCCCGGCGGGTTCGCTTCCTGATGGCAACCGACACCCATGTCGGATAATACGCGTGCGCGCTGCCGGGCGGTACCGTCAGCGCCCACCGCGATGCCGACTCACACGCCGAAACGCCGCCTTCCCGCCGCCGCTCGGCGCGCCCTGATCGTCGACGCCGCGCTCGACGAGTTCGCGCGTGGCGGCTACGAGGGCGCCTCAATGGGCCGGATCGGCACGGCCGCCGGGGTCAGCCGCACCGTGCTCTACGACCACTTCCCCTCCAAGCGCGCGCTGTTCGCGGCGCTGGTTGCCGACACCCACGCGGCGCTGCTCTCCCATCTCCAGGCCGCGATGGCGGCCGACGTGCCGATGGAGGAGCGCATGCGTCGCGGGCTCGATTCGTTCTTCGCCTTCGCCGAGCACGAGCCGCAGGCCTGGAAGCTGCTGTTCCCCGATCGGGCCCCGGTCGACAGCGAGGTCGCCACCGACCACCACCGCCTGCGCGCAGAGTCCAACCGCCTGATGGCGGCGATGCTGGCCCCGGACGCCCGACGGGCCGGGATCAATCCCGCGAGCACCGTCGGTCAGGCCATGTTCGCCCTCCAGCAGTCCGCGCTCCACGGCGCGGTGCGCTGGTGGCACGCCCATCCCGAGGTCGAGCGCGAACAGCTCGTGATCGCGGCCATGGGCCTTTTATGGACCGGGATCAGCGGACTCGAGCGCGGGGAGTGCTGGGCGCAGGACGTGCCGGTCAGAACAACCATTTCGTAGCCTCTCGCCGCTTTGCGGAGGAGCCGAGGAACATTATGGCTGCGCCACAGCCGTAACGTTCCACGCGTCCGCCCGCATCCGGCGAGGTGCTACGAAATGGTGGTCTGAGCCGGTCGCCGCGTCGCCCTCGGACGCCGGGCGTCGGACACCCACCAGCACACCGCCGCCGTGGCGACCGCGACGAGCAGCACCGCGGGCCACGCGCCGATCGCGAGCGCGAGCACGTGAGAGAGAGCGAAGGCGAACAGGCCGACGCCGGTGAGCAGCGCGGCGATGCGGCGGCCGTCCCGGCGCAGCCAGATGGCCACGCATGCCAGGCCGCAGGCCGCGAGTACGACTCCGCCGAGGGGACGGGACCCGCTCGCCACGGCGACGCCGTAGCCGGCGATCAGCCCGGCGGCGGCGATCGGGGCGGTGCGAAGGTCACGATCCATCCCGCGGATTATGCGTGACCCGGGCCGCGGGCACTCCTCGCGCGCGCGGCGGGCCGCGGCGGGCCGCGGCGAGTCCTCGTCGAGACGGGCACGGCCATCCGTTAGCTTGCCGTCCATGGACCCCGGCGAGGAGCGCCGCACGAGCGCGGTGGAGCTGCTGTGGGATCTGGTGTTCGTGTTCGCGGTGACGCAGGTCAGCACGCTGCTGGCGCGCGGCCTCAGCTGGAGCGGATTCGGGCGCTCGATGCTCGTGCTGGCGTTGATCTGGTGGGCGTGGTCGGCCTTCGTGTGGGCGGCCAACGCGGAGGATCCCGATTCGCCGGCGCTGCGGACGGCCCTGCTCACGGCGATGATCCTCATCTTCGTGACCGGCCTGTCGATTCCGGGCGCGTTCACCGGCCGAGCGACGCTGTTCGCCTGCACCTACGCCGGCGTCAGGCTCATTCACCTGGCCCTGTACGCGGACGCGTCCAGGAAAGGCCAGGCCTCGTGGGCAGCGATCATCGGGGGCTTCGGCCTCACGGTCCTCGCCGGCATGGCCCTTCTGATCGTCGGATCGTTCCTCGACGGCGCCGCCCGGATCGTGCTGTGGACGGCGGCGGCCCTGATCGACTACGCCGGCCCGGCCTGGCTCACGCGCGAGCGGCTGCGAGGACTGCAGGAGGTGGCGGTGGCCCATTTCGCCGAGCGCTACGGGCTGTTCGTGATCATCTGCCTGGGTGAGTCGATCGTGGCCATCGGGGTGGGCGCCAACGGCCGCCCCCTCGACGCCGAGCTCGTCGCCGCGGCGGCGTGCGGACTCCTGATCACCGTCGGCCTGTGGTGGACCTACTTCGACCGCCTGTCGACCGTCGCCGCGGAGTGCCTGCGCACGCATCGCGACCCGGTGCTGGTTGCCGCCGACGGATACAGCTACCTGCACCTGGTCCTCGTCGCCGGCATCATCGTGTTCGCGGTCGGGATGCGTTTCGCGATCCATGGCGGCGATCACGAGCTCGGTGCCGGCGCCCGGCTGGCGCTGTGCGGCGGGATCGCGCTGTATCTCGTCGGTCAGGCCGCGTTCCGCCTGCGCCTGACCGCGTCGGTGAGCTACCGCACGCTGGTGGCCGCCGCGGCCGCGCTCGCCGTCTTCGCGCTCGGAAGCGCGCTGCCGGGCTGGGCCGTGGCAGCGTGCATCGCCGTCGTCGTCGGCGTGCTCTGCGCGGGCGACGATGGCCTCGGCGAGGTCAGCGAGTCCGCCGCCGCGGCCACTCGCGCCGACGCGATCTCGCGTCAGCCCGCGGGCTGACGCCGGCGCGGCGCCGTATCGCGCAACCGGCGGTACACGGTCGCGGCCCGTCCGGACCTGGCTCCGGTCTCGGACCGGAACGAGCCGGGTCCGGCCCACGCCGGCAGGCTGAGCGAGTAGAAGTGGGCCGACTCGGTCCTCGGCCGATCCGCTGCGCGTCGGTGATCAGGTCTCATGGCCGCCTCCTTCTCGACAAGAGCACATTCCCGACCTCCCGGACGGGATCCCTGGCGGCGCTGTCAAGGAGGTGGCCGTGATCGACACGGGCACCTACTACCCCCAACCGAGGGACGGCAAAATCGAATCCATCGAACCGGGGATGCCGCGACGCGTCGCCGACGCCTGATCGCCGCGCATCCGGTCACTCCGGCCGCGAGCGGAACTCCCACAGGGCGCGCTTGTCCTCGAGCGGCAGCAGCCGCCAATCACGCCGGTCCGAGCGCCAGACGTACACGTTGACGTCGACGATGCTGCGGACCGCGGCCAGGACGTCGACCGTGGTGCGCGCGTCGACGTCCTCCGCGAGCACGTCACGTGTCATCAGATCGACCACCTTGAACCGGTGAGGCTCCCGGGGAGCCGGCTCCGGCACCGGCGCGGGCCGCGGCTTGGGTGGGACGTACAGCCGCTCCGGCTCGGCCGACGGGCGCCGTTGGACCTTCTCCAGCGGCACGACGTTGGCACCGGTGCCCTTCGTCTCCGTGTCGAGTATCCAGACCTTGCCCGCCATCGCACCTGTGATGGTAGTTCGCTCGCCCAGGCCGTCCGGGCGCTGGGCGATGATCCCCACGTGAACCGGACCGGCACGCGTGGCCATGGCTGACCCGTCCGACCTCCTGCATGCCTGGCAGTCGGCCATTCGGGAGCTCGGCGGGGTCGCGTCCTCGCTCGCCTCGGGGCCGGCCGAGCTCGCGGGCCAGCTCGGCGCTCCGCTCCAGCGCCAGGCGGACGTGCTCGAGCAGATCCTCCAGCGCCAGCTCGAGTTCGAGCGCAACGTCGTCGGCCGGGTGCTCGCCCCGGCTCGGATCGTGCTCGACGTGGCCGACCAGACGACGGCGGCGATGCACGCCCAGGCCACGGCGTTTCGCGCGGCGGCGGCCTCGTTCGGGCAGGTCGCGGACCTGCTCGAGCAACAGGCGAAGCTGCTGACGCTGGCCACGGGGACGATGCGCGATCCGGTGTCGGCACTGCGCAGCGCCGGCGGTGCGCTCAGGGACGCGCCCGGCGATCCCGAGTCCACGCCCGACGCCTGAGCGCGACCGCTCCGACGCCCGGTCGAGCAGCCGCGGCCTAGAGTTCACGGACACACAAGCGCGCACCGCCAGGAGGACCCATGCAAGGCAACATCGCCCCCACCATCCGCGCCCCGAACCCGATCGACCCCGGCGTGAGGATCGGGCACGTGCACCTGCGCACCGCCGACATCGACCGCGTGCGCGAGTTCTACGTCGGCGTGCTCGGCTTCGACGTGGTCGGCGAGGTCCGTGACGTTCCCGGCTGGGGCACGACCGGGGACGTCCTGTTCATCTCCGCCGGCGGCTACCACCACCACCTCGCGTTCAACACCTGGAAATCCCGGGACGGCGGTCCGCAGCCCGACGGCGTTGCCGGCCTCCACCACGTCGCGCTCCGCTACCCGACCCGGCCGGGGCTCGCGGACGCCTACGCCCGGCTGCGGGCGGTCGACTGGCCGATCCGTCAGACCAGCGACCACGGCACGCACGAGGCGATCTACATCAGCGATCCCGACGGCAACGACCTCGAGCTCGCGTGGGACCGGCCGTTCGACTCCTGGCCGCGCGACGCCGAGGGCCATCTCGTGGGGGATTTCGACACCGTGCTCGACCTCGAGGCGCTGCTCACCGAGCTCGAGTGAGGTTGCACGACGTCCTCCGAGGCCTCGTTTCCGCGCCGCGCCACGCGGTCGGTGATCGAGCTGTACTGGGGCTCGGGCGTCTGCGACGACGTCCCCGCCCTGGCCTGGTACCTGATCTCGGCCCTGGTCCCGCTCACGCTCGGCATCACCGCCCTGGCCACCGTGCTGTTGGGCGACTACTCCCGGGCCCAGGCGGTCGCGCAGCGTGTCGCCAAGGTGCTCCCGTCCGACGTCAGCGACCAGGTCGTGCAACTGATCCTGCGCACGCGGCGCGACTCGCCGCTGCTGATCACGATCTCGATCGTGCTGATGGTGTGGACGATGTCCGGCGCCGTCGGCGTCGTCGAGCGCTGTCTCTCACGCCTGCTCGATCGTCCCCGCTTCGGAATGGTCCTGCTCAAGGCCAGGCAGCTCGGGCTGGCGGCCGGACTCGTGCTCGTGGTCGTGCTGATGGTGCTCGCCGCGGCCAAGGCGACCCATCTCCAGAGCCGGCTCGGGCTCGACGGCGCGGGCTCGCACACCTTGTTCGTGGTCGGCTCGCTGATCGCGATCGGAGCGGTGTGCGCATCGCTGTACCACCTCTCCCCTCGCGACGGGATTCCCTGGCGCGACGCCGCCGTCGGGGCGATTCCGGCGGCGATCGCGCTCGAGCTGACCCCGACGCTGGCGGCCTACTACCTGCGCTGGGTGGCCGGCACCACGCCGGTCCAGGTGTTCCTCGTGCTCGCCGGCGTGCTGTTCACCTGCTACATCGCCTCGATGGCGCTGCTGATCGGCGGCGCGATCGCCGTCCGTCGCGTTCAAAGCCGGCCCGAGCCCGCCGCCGCCGACCGGGAGTCCGCCGACACGGTCGCCGTTCAAACCGACCCCGCGCCGGGTATCGCCAACGAGGACCGCGGGCCGTAGTGTTCCCCCACCTTCATGTCCACCCCCGACACAGGAGGTCCGATGGGTTTCGACCAATACCACGAGCCACCCGATGAGCTACCGGCGGACACGCGCACCTTCGCGCGGCTGTGCGCCTCGCTGACCGAGGAGGCCGAGGCGATCGGCTGGTATCAGCAGCGGCTCGCGGTCGAGCCCGACCCGGAGGCGAGGGCGATCATGCTCGACGCCCAGGGCGAAGAGTTCAAGCACTTCAGCATGGACCTCGAGTTCCTGCTGCGCCGGACCCCCACCTGGCGGGCCATCGCCGAGGGCATCCTGTTTCGCAGCGGCGACATCGTCGAGAACGGCGAGGAGGCCGAGGCGGAGGTCACCGAGGGCGAGGCCGGGTCCGGCGGCCCGGAGCCCAATGGCTCGGGATCGCTGGGCATCCGCAGCCTGAAAGGAGCAGCACGATGAATCATCTCCTGCGCCCCCTGGCGCCGATCAGCGATTCGGCCTGGAAGCTGCTGGATACCGAAGCCACGGAGCGGCTCACGGCGGCGCTCGCCGCCCGCAAGCTGGTCGACTTCTCGGGACCCCACGGCTGGGAGCACTCGTCGACCAACCTGGGGCGGATCACCCCGCTCGCCTCGGCCCCGTGCGAGGGAATCAGCGCCGTGCAGCGCCGCGTGCTCCCGCTGGCCGAGGTGCGCGCCGACTTCACCATCTCCCTGGCCGAGCTGCGCGACCACGACCGCGGTGCGGTCGACGTCGATCTCGCCGATCTCGACGACGCTGCCCACCGCATCGCCCGGGCCGAGAACATCGCCGTGTTCCACGGCTGGAGCGACGCCGGGATCACCGGCATCGCCGAGGCCTCGAGCCATGACGTCCTGAGCCTCGGCGATCACGGTGACGCCTACCCACGGGCGGTGGCCCGGGCCGTCGAGCTGTTGTTGCGGGCCGGCATCAGCGGGCCCTACGCGCTGGCCCTCGGGCGCGACGAATACACGCGCGTGGTCGAGACCGCAGAGCACGGCGGCTACCCGCTGTGGGATCACCTGCGCCAGATCGTCGAAGGGCCGATCGTCTGGGCGCCCGGAGTGCGCGGGGCGATCGTGCTCAGCATGCGCGGAGGCGACTTCCTGTACGAGTCGGGGCAGGATCTGTCGATCGGATACGACCGCCACGACGCGGACTCCGTCCACTTCTACCTCGAGGAGAGCTTCTCGTTCCTCGTCGCAACCCCGGAGGCCGCGGTCGCGCTCACGAGCTAGGGCAGCGCTCCACTAGACGCCCCAGTCCGAGCGCGGCCGCTCGGCCAGATAGCGGAGCAGCTCAGGATCCCCGGAGCGCAGCTCGTCCACGGGCTCGCCCGAACACGAGCACAACTCGATCACAGCCCCGGTCGTGCCGAGCGACTTCAGGCGCCACACGGCGCCGAACTGCTCCCAGCGCGCCAGCATCTCGATCGGAGACAGGGACATGGAGTGGCCATCATGGCAGAGCGCTCTGGCCGCCGACAGCGCCTGCTCACACCTCGCCGAGCACGCCGGCCCGGGCCGCCCGGGCTCGCGCGGCCAGCTCCGCCGCCACGTGCAGGCGCCCGTCCTGCGGCGCCTGGGCCAGGTTGAGCTCGACCAGACGCAGCGCTCCCCGCGTCGCCGCCTCGGCGAGCAACGCCGCCGCCGTCGCATCACCCACGAGATGGGGGCTTCCGTCGCGCGCCAGTGCGGCCGCGAGCTCGGCCAACTCGGCCGCTCCCTGAGCCACCGCCAGCGGGACCTCCGCGGCGCCCGACAGTGCGGCGGCAAGGCGGCCGGCGCGCGCCGGGTCTGACGCCTCGAGCCGCAACGCCGCCAGGACGGGCGCGTAGGAGCGCTCGTCCTGCTCGGCCAGCTCGAGCTCACCTGTCCGCAGCTCGGCGGCACGGGCAGCGACGGCGGAGAGCCGATCGCCGTCGGCGCCGGGTCGGCTCTGGGCGAAGGCCGCCGCCATCTGGACCAGGGCGCCCGCGATCGCGGCCGTCCAGGCGGCCGCGCTGCCGCCGCCCGGTGCCGGCTCACGCGCGGCGAGCCGATCGAGCGACTCGGCGACTGAGCGGTCGGCGAAGGTCATCGCCGCCAAGCCTAGTGGTGTGTCTCACGAATAGGTGAGTGGTGTGACGAGTGGCTGGGCGTGGCGGGCCCACCCCCCGCGCAAGCATGTACCGGGTCGTACCTGCCGCGCGGGGGGTGGGTCCATGGCGCGTCCAGACGCCGTCAAACCGCCAGATATTTCGAGAACACACTAATGGGGAGGCCGAGGAGTGGCTCAGAACAGCCCGACCGTCCGGCCGTGCTCGTCGATGTCGACGTTGAGCGCGGCGGGCGTCTTCCCGAGACCCGGCATCTGCTGGATGTCGCCACACAACGGCACCAGCCACCCGGCCCCGGTGTAGGCGCGGACGTCGCGCACCTGCAGCGTGAAGTCCTCGGGCGCCCCCAACAGCGTCGGGTCGGCCGACAGCGACAGGTGCGTCTTGGCCATGCAGATCGGGACGCCGCCCAGCCCCTCGGCCTCGAACTGTGTGATCCGCTGCTCGGCCGCCGGATACAGGAACACATCTCTGGCCCCGTACACGCGCCTGGCCACGGCGGTGATCTTGGCCACGATCGAGTCGTCCGGCTCGTACATGAACCCGAACTCGTTCGGCTGCTCGCACGCGTCGACGACGGCCTCGGCCAGAGTGGCCGCGCCGGCGCCCCCGCGGGCGAAGCCCTCGTTGATCTCGGCCGCGAAGGCGCCCGCCTCGAGCGCGAGCCGTTTGACCAGCGCCAGCTCCTCGTCGGTGTCGCCAGGGCGGCGGTTGATCGCCACCACGCACGGCAGCCCGAACTCGCGCACGATCCCGAGGTGCCGCCGCATGTTGCCGGCGCCGGCGTCGATCGCCTCGAGCCCGGCGCCGGGCTCGACGCGCGGATCGTCCTCGATCCCGCCGTGGTGCTTGAGCGCGCGCACGGTCGCGACGAGCACGACGGCGCTGGGGCGCAGGCGCCCCACGCGACAGACGATGTCGAAGAACTTCTCCATGCCCATGTCGGAGCCGAAGCCGGACTCCGTGACCACGTAGTCGCCGAGCTTCAGCCCGATCAGGTCGGCGACGAGCGACGAGTTGCCGTGGGCGATGTTCGCGAACGGCCCCGCGTGCATCAGGCACGGTTGCCCCTCGAGCGTCTGGATCAGGTTCGGCTTCAGCGCGTCCTTCAGCAGCACGGCCATCGCTCCGGCCGCGCCGAGGTCCTCGGCCGTCACCGGCTTGGCGCCGTCGTAGGAGTGGGCGACGGTGATCGCCCCGAGGCGACGCCGCAGGTCCTGGAGGTCGCGTGACACGGCGAGGATGGCCATCACCTCGGACGCCGCCGTGATGTCGAACCCGGTCTCGCGCGGGTAGCCGTTGGGCCGGCCGCCGAGCCCGAGCACGATCTGGCGCAGGGCACGATCGTTCATGTCCACGGCTCGGCGCCAGCCGATTCGGAGCGCGTCGATCTTGTGCGGGTTGCCGTGCAGGATCGAGGCGTCGAGCAGCGCGGCGAGCAGGTTGTTGGCCGCGCCCACGGCGTGGATGTCGCCGGTGAAGTGCAGGTTCAGGTCCTCCATCGGCACCACCTGGGTCAGGCCGCCGCCGGCGGCGCCGCCCTTGATCCCGAACACCGGCCCGAGCGACGGCTCGCGCAGGCAGAGGACCGGAGACTTGCCGATCGCGCCGAGGCCCTGAGTCAGGCCGACAGCGGTCGTCGTCTTGCCCTCGCCCGCCTTGGTCGGGGTGATCCCCGCGACGCAGACGAGCTTGCCGTCGGCCACCGCGGCCAGGCGGTCGATCACCGAGAGCTCGATCTTGGCCTTGAAGCGACCGTAGGGCTCGACCTCAGCCGGGTCGAGCCCCGACCGGTCGGCGATCCGCTCGATCGGCTGCAGTTCTGCTTCCTGGGCGATCTCCAGACTTGACTTCATCTCCGCTCCCTCGTTGATCGAGCGGCCGGCGTCGAACTGGTGCCGCTCCCTAGCCTGCGGCGTGAGTCTAGACAAATAGGTACAGGTCGCCTAGGGCGCGCACACCCCGGCGCCGGCCTGGATCATCGAGCGGGTCAGGAGACTTGATCAGATTTGTACAAACTGGTATACCCGGCGCCCGCCAGCAGTCCGACCCCCCGGCCGGCGTCGCCGACGCCCGAAGGAGCTGAGCATGAAGACCATCGTCCTCGGATACGACGACACCGAACCCTCCCGCCGAGCGCTGGAGCGCGCCGGAGCGCTGGCGCAGGCGTTCGATTCGCACCTCATCGTCACCAGCGTGAGCCCCATGCTGGTGGGGGCGGGACGCTCCGCCGGCCCCGTCGACAGCGCCGATCCGCCCGAGCACCACATCGAGGAGCTCGCCGCCGCCCGCGCCTACCTGGACACGCAGAAGATCAAGGCCACATTCGTGGTCGCCGTCGGCGAGCCGGCGGACACGATCGTGCAGATCGCCAAGGACCGGGGAGCCGACCTGGTCGTCGTCGGCACGCGCGAGCAGCACGTCATGCGCCGGCTCTTCGGCCAGAGCGTCAGCGAGGAGATCTCACACCACGCGCCGTGTGATGTGCTGATCGTCCATTAGGTCCTGATCGACTAGTTTGGCTCGCCGCTTCGCACTCGCTGCTCCCCGCAGTACACGTTGACGTGCCCGCGGCGGGCGAAGCCGGCGAGCGTCATGCCGCGGTCGGCGGCGAGCTCGATCGCCAGCGAGCGTCGGCGCGCCGACGCCGACGAGGATCGGCGCGCCGGCGACGGCCGCCTTCTGGACCAGCTCGAAGCCAGCCGGCCGCTGACGCACAGGATCGCGTCCGACAGCGGCAGCCGCCCGTCGAGCAGCGCGCGTCCGATCACCTTGTCCATCGCGTTGTGGCGGCCCGACGTCCTCGCGCACGAGTCAGCAGCTCGCCGTCGGCGCTGAACAGCCCGGTGGCGTGCAGGCCGCCGGTGCGCTCGAAGGTGGGCTGGCGCAGGCGGTCGGGCAGCGCCGCCAGCAGCGCGCGGTCGACGGTCGGGCCCGCCACCGACGCCGGAGCGTGCACGGCGACCTCCTCGAGCGCGCCCTTGCCGCACACGCCGCACGACGAGGTCGTGTAGAAGCGGCGCGATGCCGGGGTCGCGCAGCAGCGGCCCGCGCGACCTCGACGATGTTGGCGGCGAAGTCCTCGGCGTCAGGCCCGCCTCGCGCGGCCCGTCGATCAGGCCCTCGCCGTAGAGGAACCCGAGCGCCAGCTCCTCGTCGTGCGCCGGGCGTGCGCATCGTGACCGCCAGCGGCGCGCCGTCGACGCGGATCTCGAGCGGCTCCTCGACCGCGACCTCGTCGCGGCCACCGTCGTGGACGATCGTCGCGGTCATCCGCGGTGCCGTCCGTCGGCGAGCGCGTCGGCGCGGTCACGTCAGCGCGGCTCGGCCAGCGCGGGCGTGTACGCCGGCTGCGCTCGGCGACCGGCCGCACGTCGACGGCCACGACCTTGTACTCGGGGCAGCACGTGTTGACGTCGGCCGAGGACCCGACCAGCAGGTTCGTCCGGACCTCCGGGAAGTGGAAGGCCGGTGAACACGTGGCCCGGCTCGATCCGGTCGGTGACGCGGGCCGTCGGTCTCGATCCGCCCGACGCGGCTGCGCACCGACACGCGCTCGCCGTCGCTGATCCACAGCCGGGCGGCGTCGTCGGGATGGATCTCGAGCCAGTCGCGGTCGAGCAGCTCGAGGTTGGCCGTGCGCCGCGTCATCGTGCCGGCGTTGTAGTGCTGCAGGCGCCGGCCGGTGACGAGGATCAGCGGGAACTCGTCGTCGGCGGCGTCGCCCGGCGCCTTGTAGGGCAGGGCGGCGAAGCGGCCGCGCCCGCCGGGCAGCGCGAACGTGCTCGCTCGTAGAGGATCGGCGAGTCGGTGCCGTCGGGGGCGACCGGCCACTGCAGGCCGCGGCGGCCGATCCGCTCGTGGCTGACGCCGGCGAATTCGGGCGTCAGCGCGGCGATCTCGTCCATCGCCTCGCTCGCGCGAGCTCCAGCCCATGTCGTGCCCGAGCGCGCGCCGAGACGGCGGTGATGATCTCGAAGTCGGTCCTGGCCTCGCCGGGCGGGTCGAGCGCCGGCGCGACGAGCTGGAAGCGGCGCTCGGCGTTGGTGAACGTGCCCGCCTTCTCGAGGAACGCCGAGGCCGGCAGGATCACGTCCGCGTACTTGGTCGTCTCCGTCTCGAAGATGTCCTGGCAGACGAGGAACTCGAGCGACTCCGAGCGCGCGATCGACGTGCGTCGTGTTGGGGTCGGTCTGGGCGACGTCCTCGCCGAAGATCTACATCGCCTTCAGCCGCCCGTCGACGGCGGCGTCGAACATCTGCGGGATCTTGTAGCCCGTTCTCGCGCGAGAGCGGCGACGCCCCAGCGCCGCCTCGAACGCTGCCGGCCACCTGCTCGTCGCCGACCGGGCGGTAGGCGGTGTAGGTGTCGGGCAGCGCGCCCATGTCGGAGGAGCCCTGGACGTTGTTCTGCCCGCGCAGCGGCAGCAGCGCCGAGCCGGGCCGGCCGACCTTGCCGGTCATCAGCGCGAGGTTGCAGATCAGCTGCACGACCTCCGAGCCGTACTTGTGCTCGGTCACGCCCAGGCCCCAGAGGATCGACGCCTCCGCGGCCTCGCCGTAGATGTGGGCCGCGCGCCTCGATGTCGGCGGCCGGGACGCCGGTGATCTCCTCGGACCGCCCGGGCGTGTACTGCGCGAGCAGCGCCTCGAGCGTCGCTCGAAGCCCTCGGTGCGCTCGGCGATGAAGTCGCTCGTCGATGAGGCCGTCGCGCACGACGACGTGCGCGAGCCCGAGCATCACCGCGGCGTTGGTGCCCGGCCGCGGCGCGAGGTGCAGCACGCCGTAGTCGGCGAGCTCGATCCGGCGCGGGTCGATCGTCACCAGCTGCAGGCCGCGCAGCGTCGCCTGCTTGATCCGCGCGCCGACGACCGGATGGCCCTCGGTCGGGTTGGCGCCGATGATGATCGCCGCGTCGGCGGCGTCGATGTCGGTGAACGAGCCGGTCGCGCCGGAGAGGCCGAACGAGCGGCGCAGCGCGAACGAGGTGGGCGAGTGGCAGACGCGGGAGCAGTTGTCGATGTTGTTGGTGCCGATCGCGGCGCGCATCAGGCGTGCCATCGCGTAGCAGTCCTCGTTGGTCGCGCGCGAGGACGCGAGGCCGGCGATCGCGTCGGGGCCGTGCTGGTCCTCTGATCGCGGCTGAGCTCGGCGGCGATCAGTCCGATCGCCTCCTCCCAGCTGGCCGCGCGGAAGCCGCCGCCGTCGCGGATCAGCGGCGTGGTCAGGCGGTCGCGGGAGCGCGAGAACTGGTGGGCGAAGCGGCCCTTCAGGCAGGTGTGGCCCTGGTTGGCGGGCCCGTCGCAGCGCCGGGGTGATCGAGGCGATGCTCGCCGTCCGCGACGTGGGCCTCCAGGCGGCAGCCGACGCCGCAGTAGCCGCAGGTGGTCGCTACGTCGTGGATCGAAGCGCTCGCTCATCGGATCCTCGCTCCCGCTCACAGTGTAAGAGCGTCGATCTCGGTGATCGCGTCGGTGGGGCAGGTGTCCGCGCAGGCGCCGCACGAGACGCAGGTCGAGTCGCGGAAGCCGGCGTCGAGGCCGGCGGTCACGTTGCGTGGAAGCCGCGGCCGGTCGCGGTCAGCGCGAACGCGCCCTGGACCTCGTCGCAGGCGCGCACGCAGCGCCCGCAGGAGATGCACAGCTCGTGCTGGAAGGCGAGGTAGGGGTGGCGCTCGTCGTGCGTCGACCTCGTGGGTGGCGCCGGGCCAGCGCAGCTCGTCGCCGACGCCCGAGCCGAGCGGGCGACGCGCGGCGAGCTCGGTGTGCGGCGCCGGCGGCCGCTCGGCAGCTCGGAGAGGACGAGCTCGACGATCGTCCGCGACGACCCGTCGCGCGGTCGCGTCGCGCGGTGTCGATCCCCATGCCCGTCGCGGCAGCGGGGTCGTGCACGCCGGGACCGGGCCCGCGCGCCCTCGAGCGCCGACCAGGCACACGCGGCAGGCGCCGAACGGCGCCTGGCGGTCGTCGAAGCAGAGCGTCGGCACGTTGCCGCCGGCCTGCGCGGATCGCCTCGAGCACGGTCGTCGCCGGCTGCCACCTCGAGCTCGCGGCCGTCGACGGTCACGCGCATCAGCCGAGCCCCAGCTCGTCGGGGAAGTGGGCCAGCAGGCTGCGGATCGGCGCCGGCATGCCGCCGCCGTGGGCGCACAGGCTGGCCAGCTCGAGCGCCTCGAGCAGCGGCCTCGAGGCGCGCCCGGTCGACCGGCTCCTCGGCCGCGAACATCTCGTGCGCCCGCCGCAGGCCGATCCGGCACGGGAAAGCACTTGCCGCAGCTCTCGTGGGCGCCGAAGCGGAGCAGGTGGCGCGCGAGGGCGCGCATGTCGGTGCTGCTCGTCGAAGGCGACGATGCCGCCGTGGCCGACCATGCAGCCCTCGGCCGCGAGCGCGTCGAAGTCGAACGGCGGTGTCGAGCTGCGACGCCGGCAGGATCCCGCCGAGCGGGCCGCCGATCTGGAGCGCCTTGATCCGGCGGCCGTCGATCAGCCGCCCGGCCAGCTCCTCGCAGAGCTCGCGCATCGGCGTGCCGAAGCGGACCTCGTAGACGCCGGGGCGGGCGAAGCGCTCGTTGAAGCAGACGAGCTTCGAGCCCGGGCGTCGCGCCCGGGCTGAGCGCGCGGTAGGCCTCGGCCCCGTGCAGCGCGATGAACGGGATGTTGGCGAGCGTCTCGGTGTTGTTGACGACCGTCGGCAGCCCGTACAGGCCGCGCTCGGCCGGGAACGGCGGCCGCGCCGAGACCGTCCCGCGCAGCCCCTCGATGCAGGCCAGCAGCGCCGTCTCCTCGCCGACGACGTAGGAGCCGGCGCCCTCGAGCACCGTGACGTCGAAGTCGAAGCCGCTGCCGGCGATGTCCTCGCCGAGCCATCCCGCCGCGCGCGCCGCCGCCGACGGCCGCCTCGAGCGCCGGCTTCGAGCGCGGGTACTCCGAGCGGCACAGCACGAAGCCGTGCGTCGGCGCCGACCGCGTAGCCCGCGAGCGCCATCCCCTCGAGCACCAGCGCCGGGTTGCGCTCCATCAGGTACTTGTCGATGTAGGAGCCGGGGTCGCCCTCGTCGCCGTTGGCGACGATGAACTTCTGCTCCCCGGGCGAGCGCGCGCGGCGAAGCCCCACTTGTCGCCGGCCGGGAAGCCGGCGCCGCCGCGCCCGCGCACGTCGGCCCGCTTGACCTCGGCCGAGCAGCTCCTCGGGCGTCGAGCTCGGCCAGCGCGCGCGCCAGCCCCGACCAGTCACCGGGACGGATCAGCACCGGCTCGTCGAGCACGCTGCGCCCATTCCGGCTCGGAGGCCTCGGCGCTCGCGCCCGCCGAGCGACGCGCTCGACCACGCCGCGGCCGGCGTCGATCGCGGTCGCCGTCGCGGATCGCCGGCGAGGAGTGGCAGAAGCCGAGGCAGACCGTCTCGGCCAGCGACACCGAGCCGTCGGCGCTGCGCTCGCCGAGCGCCAGCCCGAGGCCCTCGCGCAGCGCGTCGACGTGGGCGTCGCCCGTCGGCCGCGAAGCACGCCGTGCCGGTGCAGACGCGGACGTGCCGGGCGCCCCGCGGCAGCGAGCAGGTCGTCGTAGAAGGTCGAGACCCCGTAGACGGCCGCCTCGGGCAGGCCGGAGGCCTCGGCGGCCGCGCGGCGGTCCTCGTCGGTGATCTCGCCGTGGTCGTCCATCGCCGCCTTGAGGACCTGCAGCGCGGTCGGCGCTTGGACGGCGTGGCGGCGCCGGACGAGCTCGACGAGATTCTTGGACACCCCTCGTGAGTATTACCAGAAGGATCTCTTTGCACAAGTTTGTCCAGCGCGCGTTCTGCGTCAGGACGCTTACACGCCGACCAGGGCCACCGCGGCGTCCGCACGCAGGGCGGCCGAGAGCGTGTCCGTCACCGTCCGCCCCCCTCGATCGGGCGCCGGGTCCGCCGGCCCGCGCCCGCCCAGGCGCGCGGGCTCGATCCCCCCGAGCGCCCCGGTGACGAAGATCTCCGGCGCCGCAGCGAGGCGCTCGACGGTCAGCGGCGCGACGCGCACCTCGTAGCCGAGCCCGTGGGCGATCCTGAGCACGCGGGCGCGGGTGACGCCGGGCAGGATCCGTCCGTCGGCCGGCGGTGTCAGCAGCACCGGACCCGGCTCGACCGCGAACACGCTCGCCCGCCACGACTCCAGCACGAGGCCGTCGAGATCGCACAGGAGCGGCTCCCCCTCGACGGTCGCGGCGAGTTCATCGAGCAGGCGCCGGTCGCTCCACTTGTGCGGCCCCAGGCCGCCGGGAAGCGGGACCGGGGACAGCGGCACCGGCACCCGGCGCTGGGCGAGCGCGGAGCACACGAACGTGAGCTCCAGACCGCGGCGCCGGGGGCGCAGATCGACCCGCAGCCGCGCGTCGCCGGCGTCGGCCGCCCGCGCCTGCACCTGCTCGGCGAGATCGCGCGGCACGGGCGTCCGGTACAGCGCGGCCACGCTGGTGCCGAGCCGCGCGAGGTGCTGCTCGAGCGCCACCGGCCGCCCATCGGCGATCAGCAGGGTCTCGAACACCCCCGCCGCCGGATCGGGCCGGGGCGTCGGCCGAGGCCCGAGCCGCCGCAGCCGCGGCGTGTGGACGCTGCGGGCGTCCGGCGCCGGCCGGGCCCCGATCGCGTCGAGCAGCGGACGTGCCTTGGTGGCACATTCGATCGCCTCGGCGACCGGATCCGAATCGGCGACGACGCCGCCGCCGACTCCGAGCCAGCTTCGCCCGCGATCGAACTCGAACGTCCGGATCGCCACGCTCAGCTCCAGGCCCGCGAGCGGGCTGGCGAAGCCGATCGCGCCCGTATACACCTCGCGAGCGGTGCTCTCGAGCTCCGCGATCACGCCCTGCGCGGCCACCTTCGGCGCTCCGGTGACCGAGCCGGGTGGGAACGCCGCCCGGATCAGCCCGCCGTCGCCGATGCCCTCGCGGAGCTCCCCCGTGACCTCGGACACGAGGTGCCAGACCCCCGTGTGCGCCCGGGCCTCGGCGAGCGCCTGCACCGCGATCGTCCCCGGAACACAGACGCGCCCCAGGTCGTTGCGGACGAGGTCGACGATCATCACGTTCTCGGCTCGGTCCTTGGCCGAAGCGAGCAGCGCGGCGCGCTCGTCCGCCGCCGCCCGAGCTTCAGCCGGTCGCGGGCGCGTGCCCTTGATCGGAGCGCTGCGGACCGTGCGCCCGTGGCGCTCGAGGAACAACTCGGGCGACAGGCTGGCGATCGCGCCCCACGGGCCCGACAGGAAGGCCGCCCGATCCGGGCGCAACCGTCCGGCCGCGGTCGCGAACAGGTCGATCGGCGATCCGCTCAGCCACGAGCCGAGGCGGGTGCAGATGTTGGCCTGGAAGATGTCGCCGGCCTCGATCCGCTCGCGGCAGGCCGCCACGGCGCGTGCGTGCCCCGCCGCCGCCGGGACCGAACGCCACGGTGCCGTCGCGAACGGCCGCGCCTCCGGCGGGATGCGCGCCCGCCGCTCGAGCGTGGCCAGCCGCTCGCGCAGAGCCGGGGCGCGCTCCTCGCACCACAGCGCCTCGAACCACCAGCGGCCGACGGAGTCGAGCCGGAGCAGCTGGTCGTAGAAGGCGAGCGCGAACGCGGGCAGCGCCCGCTCCCGCGGCGGACTCGCGCCGATCGGCTCGAGCTTCCGTCCGAGCCCGTAGCCGAGGTAGCCGACCCAGCCGCCGCCGACAGCGCCGTTCTCGCCGGCTCCGGCGGCGCCGTCGAGCATCGGCGGCTGCTCCTCCAGCAGCGCGAACGGATCCTCGGAGCCCGAGGCCACCCGCACCGGCTCGGAGGAGATCAGCGCGCCGCCCCCGGCCCAGCGGCCGACGAGGGCAAACGGGCGCGCGTCGTCGCGCACGAGCAGCGCCGCGCGTTCGGGCTCCAGCGACCAGGAGAGCGGCACCCGGAGCAGCGTGCGGGGCCCGCGGGGCATCGCCGCCTCAGTGGCCGGCGCGAGGGGCACGGGCGCGCGCGCGCCGGCGGGCCGCGCCGCCCGGCACGATCGGCGCCGGCCGCGCCGCGTCGAGCGAGCGCATCACGCCCACATCGAGCGCGCCCGGGGCGAACAGGTCACGCGAGTATGCGACCGGCGCGCCGCTGCCGAGGTACACCACCTCCTCGAGCTCGAGCGCCGCGGTGCTGCACTCCAGCCGCAACGCCTTCCCCGTCTGCTCCCGCGGCGTCACCAGCCGCGGCGTCACGCGCGTCCGCGCGAACCCGATCGGCAGCTCGAGCTCGATCATCACGTCGAGCAGCATCTTGCCGCCCGTGAGCAGGCGCTCGATGCGCTCGGGGTCCGGCAGGGCGACCGAGGGGTGCGGCACGTCGAACATCACCGCCGCGGGGCTCCCGCTGGCCATCAGCACGCGACTGATCGTGATCACCTCGGCGGCGCCGTCGAGCTCCAGCATCTCCGCGACCTCGCTCCCGACCGCGCGCCGCTCGATCCGGACCTGCTCGGCCGAGAGCGTCACACCACGGCGCTTGGCCAGCGACGAGTACGGCTCGAGTCGTTCCAGTCGCTCGTCCAGCTGCGCCGGCACCGCGACGTGTCCGACGAACGTGCCGCTGCCCTGACGGCGCACGATCTCACCGGTCTCCTCGAGCCGTTGCAGCGCCGTGCGCAGCGTCCCCCGTGAGATGCCGAGCATGGCCGCCACCTCCTGCTCGGGGGGCAGGCGGTCGCCCACGCGGTGCCGGCCCGGCGCCAGCCAGTTGCGCAGCGCCTGCTCCGCGCTGTCGACGAGCGACGGGCGCTGCCCGCTCGATTCACTCCCGGACCGCTGCGCGATCGCCACAGCGCCATTCTGTCACCCAGGCCCAGGGCCACTTGCCGCTCACGCGGATCGGCGGGCTCCGGCCGGGCCGGCGAGGGGCGGCACCGGGGAGCGCGCCACGAGGCCACCGCTCAGGCCGGGCCGGTGGCGGGCTCGGCGATCCAGCGGTCGGCGTCATAGCGCGCGAGCGCCGGGAACAGGGCGATGATCCCGGCGACGCCGACGAGGCACAGCAGGCCTCCGGAGACGATCGAGAAGCGCACGCCGGTGGCGCTGGCCACGACGCCCGACTCGATGTCGCCGAGCCGCGGGCCGCTCGTGACCACGACCGAGAACACCGAGGACATGCGACCGCGCATGTGGTCGGGCGTCACGGTCTGGTTGATCGTCGAGCGGGCGACAGCACTCACCGAGTCCGCCGCCCCGGCGACCGCGAGCAGCAGCGCCGCGACCCACAGCGAGCGCGCCAGCCCGACCACCGCGATCGCCCCGCCCCACACGATCACGGCCCAGATGACGACCATCCCGAGGCGGCGGGTGCTCCGCAACCAGCCCGTCGTCAGCGCGCCGACCGTGGCTCCAGCCGACACCGCCGCGTAGAGGATGCCGGTGCCGGCGGCGCCGGCACCGAATGTGCTCACCGACAGCACTGCGAACAGCGCTCGCGGCATCCCGAAGGTCATCGCCACGAGGTCGATCGCGAAGGAGCCCATCAGCGCCTGATTGCCGCGCACGTAACGAAGCCCTTCGGCGATGGAGCGGCGGACGCTCGGATGCTCGGCCACCTGATGCGGCGGCTGCGGGGCCATCGCGAGGACGGCGAACACCATCGCGAAACAGCTGATCGCGTCGAGCGCATAGGCGGAGGCGACCCCTTGCCAGGCGATCAAGACCCCACCGAGCGCCGGCCCGAGCACCATCGTGAGCTGATAGAGGCCGAAGTTCAGCGCCAGCGCGGAGCGCAGCTGCTCGGGCCCGACCAGGTTCGGCACGATCGCCGAGCGCGCCACGTTCTGCACCGCGCTGAAGCCCGCCATCAGCCCCCCGAGCACATACAGGACGGGCACGCCGGCGTGGCCTGCCAGCGTCACCGCGGCCAGGGCGGCGGCGATCGCCACCAGCCCGATCTGGTCGAGCAGCAGCAGCCGCCGCCGGTCCATGCGGTCCGCGATCGCCCCACCGAGCAGGGCCATCACCACCAGCGGCCCGAGCTCGACCGCGCCGAGCAGGCCGACGAGCAGCGCCGACTTCGTCTCGATGTAGAGCTGATAGGGCAGCGCCACCAGCGTCGCCTGGGTGCCCATCCCGGACACGAAGTTGCCGATCACGACCAGGCGCAGGTCGCGGCTGGCGCGCAGGGGCGAGAGGTCGGTCGTCAACCGCGGCAGGCGCACCACGGCCAGGCTAGTGGTCCCTGCCGAAACGGCCCGAACACCGGTGGGCGCCGTCTCCCTCAGCGTCGACGGGAAGCGCCGGACGGGGCTCGAACCCGCGACCTATGGCTTGGGAAGCCCAAATTGGGCTCGACGGCACACCACGCTACGGCACGATCTCCCAGCTAAACGGGACTTTCCTGATTCACCGCCAGCACGGGAATGGCGTCGAGTGGTGTGGGGCCTGTTTGCACTTTGTTTGCACTTTCGCCCAGCGGCGAGTCACAACAGCGACGGATCGAGTCGCAGGCGGCTCGCGCTCTGCGAGCCGGCCGATGCCTAAGCGACGCCGCTCAGCCAGTCGTCGCGCCTGGACCATTGCACGACGTCGCTGACCTGCACGAGAAGCCTCGCGACGTCCTCGTCTGGACCTTGCTGACGATCGTCGAGCAACGCGTAGAGATGGAATCCGTCTGCACCGCGCAGGTCGCCGAACTTTGCGTAGGTGGCGGTCACCTGATTCCAATGCCCCGTTATCGGCTCGAGGATCGCGTCGGTCTTGGGCAGAAACAATGTGACCCGGTGCTCGTGACCAGACCGTCCTTCGATCTTTCGCTCCCGCTCGATCGTCACGTGGCGCGCGCGAAGATCGCGCTCGACCTCGTAGACGAATTCGCTTTCCCGAGGAGGCCGGGGCCGGGTCTCAGCAGCGAGTTGCGCCAACCGAACGGCGGCCGTGCCGACGCGCCAGATCTGCTCTCCGATCGCCTCGAGCTCACAGTGGGTGGTCAAGCGGCCGCCGAATCGTGACGGGGCGCACGCCGTGTTCGCATGCGACCCGATCGTCTGCCTCATTGGCGCTTGCGCCACCACAGCGCAGGATGATCGCCGCCGCCACACGTATCGGGACGTGCTCGGCTCGCCTTCTCGCGCGTCCTGCCTTGCTCAGCACCGCAAGCGGATCAAGGCCTACGAGAGGCGACGATCCTGGGCGACCACGACGCCTACGTGATCCTCCGCATGAGAGAGGCGACGCTCCCACAGTTGCACCAGCACCTATGGGGATTGCTCTCCGCCGTGTATGGGACCGAGCGGGCGACCGCGACGCTCGAGCCTCAGCGCAAGCCTAATGCGTCTGCGCCGAGCAGTGGTCCGCGCCAGCCGCGTCCGGCCAGGATGGTCGGCCGGGGCACCATCTCAATGTCCGGGTCGTCGCTGTCGATTATGAGACGGGGGCGGCGACGCACCAACCCCTCCCCGGCCACGCCCCGGGGAGGGGCGTTTCTTCGGATGGCCCGACGGTCATCAGCAAGACCCGGGAGGGCACAAAGCTGCAGTCAGCTCCGCCCGGGCATCCCGCCTATACAAGCGCGGGATCCATCGCGCCGTTTAGTCAGGCATCGGGGTTGCCAACTCCGTCGGCCCCGACGCGGCCGCGCCACCCATCGCCCGGCCGCGCGCCCCGTCCGGCCAAGGGTGTCCGGGCGGGGCTTCTCGGCAACAGCCTTTGAGCCCTGACGTCGCGACGTACCTACGTCAACCGACGTAGTCCATGATGTTGGCCACGGCCCGCTCGATCGTCAGGTACGGCCTGGTGTCGTACTCGATCCACTCCGAGTAGTTCAGGAGGTTCCGATAGGCCTCCTCCAGATCATCGGCTTCCGAGATCACTAGCCCCTGGCTGCCATCGGCGGCGACGTAATGCGCTCGTACGGTGGACGGCACACCCTTTTCGGCAAAGACGCCCATCAGCTTCTTGGTCTCGTCCTTGCTGAGCTGCTTGATCCTGTACGTCGTGATGAAGATCACGGTGGTGCCCCTCTCCTCGCTGGCTTGATCGCCTGGCAACTCTCGCGTGGTCCGCCTCCGGCCGCCATCCGGGACAACTACCGAACCGCTGTCAATTCGCGTAACTGGCAACGAACGGCCGTGGCCGGAGGCTCGTCTAGGCTTTCGGTGCGCATACCGCGTCGCGGGAGTCAACCCTGATCTCCGCGGGTGGGATCACGCCCGGCCGGTCGCCCTCGGTCCGGATCGGTCGGGCGTCGCGCCTAACCCGGTGCTGATCCTCTCCAGCGCCCACTCAGGTCGACGGTTCGTTTAGGCTCGCGCCCGGCGCACACTCGCCTGCGGACTACGCCCCCTGCTCGCGCGCGGGGACATGCCCGGCCGGTTGCCCCGATCCAGACCGGCCGGGCGTGCGCAAACGTTGCCTACTGGTGTCGTGCGATCCGGGTGACGGAGGGATCAGGTCCCGGAACGACGGGGACTCGGGTCCCATTCCGGGTGACGCGCGAGAAGCGCCGCATACGCCTCACGCTCGGCCGCGGCGAACTCGGTCGCTCGGATCGCACCGGCGACGTCCCCGGAACTGCCGAGCGTCTTCGCAGACACCTGGTGAATCCGAGCCGCCCGCAGGTGGATCTCGAGCGATTCCCGCCACACCACCCGGCTCATCTCGGCAGCCATCAGCCACGAACCATACGCCGGACAGGTCGACACGGGACCACAAGATTGTCCCCTCCATCTCCGGTTCCGCCGTTAGGGTCCGCGCCAGTGAGGCAACCGGACAGACGCGACGAGTACGACGAGGAAGGACCCCGGAGCGGCACGTCCCTCCCGAACTTCCCTGGTGACCCCAACCTTTGGGAACAGTTCAGCCTCGCCGCAGCCGGGTTGAGCGCGATTGCGCCCAGCCTCGAACCATCAGAGCTGGCAGACGCGCTCGACGCCTTCGCTGTTGCCGTCCAGGAACTCGCCGCGTCGATCAGGTCCGCCTGAGACGAAGGGCGCGCCCCGCCCGGCCGGCGTCGGATGGATCGGCCAAGACCGGCCGGGCGGTGCCCTGCGACCGACGGACCAAGGCCGAAGCACGGGCATGCGCCTGCCAAACGGTAGGTAGGTCAACGCTGGTCTTCAAGCCCTGCGGCTTCGAATACCCCCGAACGGGGGCCCGACCGACGATGTGGCTCCAGGGAACCACCGTTGGTCTCCGGCGAGCGTGTTGTCCATGCCCTCGACATGAGCGACGCCCCGGGTCGTCGTACCGGACCTGGCGTGTTTGCACCTCTGTTCGCACCCCGGCCGTGAACACGCGACCCAAGTACTCATTGACCAACAGAAAACCCCGTCGTAGCGGGGCTTTCATGTAGAGCGCCGGACGGGGCTCGAACCCGCGACCTATGGCTTGGGAAGCCATCGCTCTACCAACTGAGCTACCGGCGCGCTCGCGGAACGGTGACCGGACCGTGACCGCAGTGGCGGATTGTATGACGAGCCTCCCCGCGAGGCGGGGCGATCCTGAGCGCGCGGCGCGGGATGGTCGCTACGCTTGGGCGTCCCGTGCGCCGCTTCCTGCTTCCCGTTCTCGTGTCCGTGGCGGCAGTCGCGCTCGTCGGCCTGCTCGTCTTCGGGGTGGCAGGACGGGGACGGACTCATCGATCGACGCCGCGCTCGCGCACGGCCGGCGCCCGGCCGCTCCCCACCCCACCGAGGCGCTGCCGAACCTGGGCACGGCCGGCGCCACCAGCCTGGCCGACCTGCGCGGCAAGGTCGTGGTGCTGAACGTGTTCGCGTCGTGGTGTGACCCGTGCAAGGCCGAGGCGCCGGTGCTCGAGCAGGCCCAGCGCCAGATCGCCGGACACGGCGCCACCGTGCTCGGCGTCACCTACCTCGACAACACGAGCGACTCCCAGGCCTTCATGCGGGCGGAGCACATCACGTATCCGGTGGTGCGCGACGTCAACGGCACCTTCGTGCGGTCCTTCGGCACCACCGGCGTGCCCGAGACGTTCGTGATCGACCGCCAGGGGCGGATCGTCGCCGTGCGGCGCTTCCAGCTCGACACCCGCTGGCTCGACCAGACGCTGCCGTCGATCCTGGCCGGGACCTCATGACGCGGCCCCGGCTCCCGGTCGCCGCCGTGGCGCTGGCCCTGATGCTGGCGCTGTCGCTCGGCACGTTGGCCACTCCGGCCCTCGCCGGCCCCACCCCGCGCGCGTCGCTGACCGATGTCGAGGACGAGGTCATGTGCGTCGTCTGCCACACGCCCCTCGCCGTGTCCGATTCTCCTCAGGCCGACGCCGAGCGCGAGTACATCCGGGTGTTGATCGCCAAGGGCCTGACCAAGAGCCAGATCAAGCAGGAGCTGGTGGCGCAGTACGGCCAGTCCGTGCTGGCGCTCCCGAGCCCTCACGGCTTCAACCTGACCGTCTACATCCTCCCGCCGGCCATCCTGCTGCTCGGCATCGGGCTGCTCGTGGTGACGCTGCCGAAGTGGCGCCGGCGCGCACGGGACGCGGCGCTCCGTCCGGCCGCGGCCGGGCCCGCGCTCGACCCCGCGGAGGCGCGGCGGCTCGACGACGACATCGCGCGCTTCGAATAGCCGCCGGCTGGATGTCGGGGTGTGGCCGATTGCGGCGAAGGGACCGCCGCAATCGGCCACACCTCCGCCGATCCCCCTCGTCGGTGCCGCCTACATCGAGTCCGGGGCGCTCACCCCGAGCAGGGCCAGCGAGCGGGCGATCACGGCGCGGGCGGTGAGCGACAGCGCGATCCGGAACGACTCGACGGCCTCGGGCTCGGCGCCGATCACGTGGCAGTCGGTGTAGAAGGTGGTGAAGTCCTGGGCCAGCTCCAGGGCGTAGACGGCGATCCGGTGCGGGGCGCGGCGGTCGGCCGCCTCGGCGATCTCCTCGGGGAAGGCGGCGAGCTTCTTGACCAGGGCCCGCTCGGCCGGTTGCAGCTCGCCGGTACCCCAGTCGGCGCCGGAGGCGAGCGCCGCCTGCACCCGCTCCTCGCCGGCGCGGGCGAGCATCGAGGCGATCCGGGCGTGTGCGTACTGCACGTAGTAGACCGGGTTCTCGCGCGATTGCGAGCGGGCGAGGTCGAGGTCGAGGTCGAGGGTGCGGTCGTGCGAGCGCTGGAGCATGAAGAACCGGGCTGCGTCGACGCCGATCTCGTCCAACAGCTCGTCGAGCCGGACGAAATCGCCGCGGCGCTTGGACATCGCGGCGCGCTCGTGCCCCTCGACGAGGTGGACGAACTGCAGGATCGGCACCTCGAGCAGATCGGGATCGCCGCCGAGCGCGGCGAAGGCGGCCTTGAGCCGGGCTACGTAGCCGTGGTGGTCGGCGCCCATCGGGTTGAGCTGGCGCTCGAAGCCGCGCTCGCGCTTGTTCTGCATGTAGGCGACGTCGGCGGCGAAGTAGGTCGGCTCCCCGGTCGAGCGCTCGAGCACTCGGTCCTTGTCATCGCCGAACGTGGTCGTCCGCAGCCACAGGGCACCCTCGGTGCGGTACAGGTGACCGGCTCGATCGAGCTCGGCGATCGCCCGCTCGAGCCCACTCGGAGAGCCCTCGTGCAGCGTCCGCTCGCTGAAGAACGTGTCGAACTCGACCCCGTAGCGCCAGAGCGTCGCCTTGATCTCGGCCAGCAGGACGTCCACGGCCAACCCCGCCAGGTGCTCGGGCTCGGTCTCGGCGGCGTTCGGGATCTCGTCGGCGAGCTCGGCCACATAGTCCCCCTGGTAGCCCCCGTCGGGAACCTCGTCGCCGCGGGCGCGGGCCCGCACCGACTCGCCGAGCAGCCGGATCTGCGAGCCGGCGTCGTTGAAGTAGTACTCGCGGGTGACCGCGTGCCCGTGCTGCTCGAGGATCCGGGCCAGGGCATCGCCGTAGGCGGCGTGGCGTCCGCTAGCCGCCACCAGCGGACCGGTCGGGTTGGCGGAGACGAACTCGACCAGGATCCGCTCGGGGGGATCGGCGCCGCCCTGGCCGAACCGCTCGCCGGCCGCGAGCATGCCCGCCAGCGCCCGGCGGTGCCACTCGTCCGACAGGAACAGGTTCAGGAAACCGGGCCCGGCGATCTCGGTGCGCGCGAGCGCGTCGCCGAGGCGCTCGGCCAGCTCGCCGGCCAGCAGGTCGGCGATCTGGCGCGGTGAGGAACCGAGCACCGGGGCCAGCAGCATTGCGGCGTTGGTCGAGTAGTCCCCCTGGCCGTCGTGCTTGGGCCGCTCGAGCTTCGGCGGCGCCGCGAGCTCGCCCTCGCTGCCGCGCACCGCGGCCGCCGCCGCCAGCACGGCGGCGCGGAGCTCTTCGAGCGGCGCGATCTGGCTGTGCTCGGTCGACATCAGGTGGCCGCAGTCTTCGCCGGCTGGAAGACCCGCTCGAGGTGCTCCATCGCCGCCGGGGTGCCGAGGGCGACGAGCTTGTCACCGGCACCGATCACCGAATGCGGCGGGGGTTGGGGCTCGAGCCGCCCGTCCGGGCGGCGCACGGCGACGATCATCGACTGGCCGCGGACGTCGGCGATCGTCTTGCCGACGCCCTCGCAGGCGGGCGTCACCTCGATCTCCTCCATCCGGTAGTCGGCCACTGCGAGCGCTCCCCCGACCTGCGGATGCAGCGCCACGCGGGCCATCTCCGAGCCGGAGGTCTTGTAGGGCGAGATCACCCGGTCCGCCCCGGCCCGCAACAGCTTCTTCTCGGAGTCCTCGGCCGATGCGCGGGCGATGATCAGGATGTCGGCCCGCAGCTCGCGCGCGGTCAGCGTGATGAAGATGTTCTCGGCGTCCGAGTCCACGCAGGCGATCACCCCGCGTGCGCGCTCGATGCCCGCCTGGCGCAGGACCTCGTCGTCGGAGGGCGGCGCGTCGAGGTACTTCACGCCCAGCGCGCCGGCCCGCTCGGCGTTCTCCGGATTCTCATCCACGACGAGGTAGCGGGCACGTTCGGTGCGCAGGTCGCGGGCGACCTGGCGTCCGACGCGGCCGTAGCCGCAGATGATGAAATGGTCGGTGAGCGAATCGATCGTCTTCTGCATCCTGCGCCGTGAGAGCACGCCGCTGAGCTGGCCCGAGACGAAGAACTCCGCCGCGGTCGCCAGGCCGTAGAAGAGCGTACCGACCCCGAAGATCAGGAGAGCAGCCTTGAGCGCGCGGCCGGCGAAGTCCGGCGGATCGGGGATCGTGCCGAGAGTCGCCACCGTATCGAGGGTCCAGGAGAAGCCGAAGGCGACCGAGGTTCCCTCGAGCGCCGAGTAACCGATCGTCCCGACGATGACCAGCACGCCCAGCGCCGCCATCAGATACCCCAGGCGGCGGCTGACCAGCCTCAGCTCGCGCCGCTCCTGGGCTCGCCGGTTTCGGGGTCGGTGCAGATCGGGTCGGTCGGGCATTGGAGGCGCAGCCTATTTGCCCACGCGCCCGGTCAGTAGTGGTAGGGCTCGCCGGCCAGGATCTTGTGGCCCCGGTAGAGCTGCTCGAGCAGCACCACCCGGGCGAGCTGGTGCGGCAGGGTGATGGCGCCGAGCGAGAGCCGGTGGTCGACGTCGGACATGTCGAGCCCGTAGGGGCCTCCGATCACGAGGCAGAGGTCACGGCCGCTCTGGCGGCGCTGCTCGAGGAAGCGGCTGAAACCGATCGAGTCCATCGCTTCCCCGTCGCGGTGCAGCAACGAGATGAAGGCGCGCTCGGGGAGCCGGCGGGCGACCTGATCCTCCTCGCGCACCTCGATCAGCTCCAGCCGCACATGACGCGCCAGCAGCTTCTGATAGTGCTGAACGTCATCCGCGAACGGAGGGCGCAGGCGACCCACGGCGACGACGACGATCCGCACGGTGGGATACTAGGCGGATGGACGATCCCAACGCGCCCGAGCGCCACATCAATATCCACTTCTCACCGGACATCATGGCCGGCGTCTACGCGAACTTCGCCAACGTGAGCCACTCCGACTACGAGTTCACGATCACCTTCGCACGCGTCGACCACGAGGTCGAGGACGATGAGATCCCGGGCGTGGTCGTCTCACGCGTGAATCTGTCGGCGAGGTTCATGCGCGAGCTGATCGACGCGATGCAGGACAACTACTCCAAATGGCAGACCCGCGAGGGGATCAAGAACCTGCCCGAGTACGGCGCCGGCGGCGCCGGCGGCGCCGAGCCTCAGGAGCAGTAGGCCGCGGGGCCACGCCGGGAGCCGGCAGGCAGCGGGCGCCCGGTCAGGCCCCGGCCCGTCAGGGGCCGGCGCGCTCGGCAAAGGCCACCGCGGCGCCGATTCGCTCGATCGTCGGCGGATGCGTGGCCAACAGCGCCGTGAGCCACCGTGGGGGCTCGAGATCGGCGACGTTCTGCACCGCGATCCGCCGCTCGAAGGAGATGAAGGCCTCCGGCGCACCGGCCAGCTCCAGCGAGAACGCGTCGGCGCGGCGCTCGATCGCCCGCGACAGGCGGTTGCCGACCAGTCCGACCGGCGCCGACACGACTCCGGCCGCGAGGGCCAGCGCAGGCAGCGCCGCCGGGGTACCCCGCTCCGCGGACAGCGCCCAGCTCAGGCGCTGGACCGCGTAGGCGGCGAACGGCGCCACCATCGCCGCGTAGAGCACGCTCCGGGGCACGTCACGATGGCGGACGTGAGCCAGCTCATGGGCCACCACGAGGCGGATCTCGTCGCGGGTGTAGCGGTCCAGCAGGGTGTCGAACAGAACCACGCGCTTGGTCGGGCCGAGGCCGGACACATAGGCGTTGGCGGCCGTCGTGCGCCGGCTGGCGTCGACGGAGTAGACCTCGCCGACGCTGACCCCGGCGCGCTCGGCCAGCTCGAGCACGTCGGCCCGCCTCTCGCCCTCGGGCAGGGGCGTGAACGTGTTGAAGACCGGGTCGAGCACGACCGGCGCAAGCGCGGCGAGCGCGGTGCCGACGATCACCGACCCGGCCCCGGCCGGCGCCCACCAGCTGCGCGGATAGCGCCGCGTGGCGGCCACCGCGGCCGCGCCGGCGCCGGCGGCGAGCCCGGCGCCGATCGCGTTCGCCTTGGCCAGATCGAGACCCCATCCGCCCCAGGACTGCGTCACCAGACCGACGCGCTTGGCCCGGCGGCGAGCGAGGGCCGAGAGCGGCAGCGGCGGCAGCGAGAGGGCGATCGCCAGTCCCGCACCAGCCGCCGCACCGCCGGCGAGGGGCCGCGCCGAGAGTCCGCGCAGGGCCTGCGGCGGCCGCCGCATGATCAGCGCCAGGGCGCCGGCCTCGACGGCCGTCCGGGCGATCCCGAGCATGAACTGCGGGCGTGCATATCGCTTTCCGCGCTCGATCTCCGCGTCGGTGAAGTAGGATCGGACATCGATCCGCGCAGGGTCAATGGTCGAATCGCGCGGCGCCAGCCATCGCGCCCCCGCGTCCGCGGCGGCAACCGCCAACAACATCGACCCGAGCACGCGCGAGCGTGGAGGGTTTCTCACCGATGAGCGTGAAATACGTGGTCGCATGAGGGTTGCCGTCGTATCCGACATCCACGGCAACCGGCAGGCGTTCGAGGCCGTGCTCGATGAGATCGAGGCCTCCGCGTGCCGGGAGATGTGGTGCCTGGGCGACCTCGTAGGCTACGGGGCCGACCCGGACGCGTGCGTCGAGCTCGCCCGCCGGCACGCCGCGATCTGCCTCGCCGGCAACCACGACCTCGGTGTGGTCGGCACGCTGTCGCTGAGCGAGTTCTCACGCGGGGCGGCGCTGGCCGCCAAATGGACGGCCGAGACGATCTCGCCACAGACGCGGGCGTACCTCGAGGGACTCGAGCCGCTCAATCTCGACGAGGAGGTCGGGCTGTTCCATGCCAGCCCCCGCGATCCGGTCTGGGAGTACGTCCTCTCCCCCCTGCAGGCCGAGCTGTGCCTGGACGTGCAACGTCATCGGATCTGCCTGATCGGGCATTCGCACGTGGCGCTGTCGTTCTCACGCCGCGAAGGGCAGTCGGCGACCGGCGAGACCCACTCCGCCGACGACGGGCTCGAGGTGGCCGAGGGCGAATGGCTGATCAATCCCGGGAGCGTCGGTCAGCCACGCGACGGTGACCCGCGCGCGGCCTGGCTCGAGCTTGACACTGAAAAATGGACCGCCGTGTACAGGCGCGTCGACTACGACATCGAGGGAGCCGCGGCGGCGATCCGCGCGGCCCGGCTTCCGGATTCCCTGGCCGAGCGCCTCAGCTACGGGCAGTAGAGTCACTCGGCCGATGATGCGTTCCACGATTCGTGCTCTGCTCGCCGGCGGCCTTGGCCTGTCGGCATCCCTCCTCGTCGCCTGCGGCGGCAACTCCGGGTTGCTCTCCGGCGGCCAGGCGAGCAACCTCAACAACTCCCTGGACAACGTGTCCGCGGCCGTCGGCTCCGGACAGTGTGGACAGGCCCAGAGCGCCGTCGGCAGCTTCAACAACCAGGTCGCGGGCCTGCCCCCCTCGGTCAGCCCGACGCTGCGAGCGAACCTGCTCCAGGGCGCCAACGTGGTCGGCCGCAACGCCGCCCAGGACTGCCTGAACCCGGTTTCGACGTCCACGACGGCCACGACTAACACAAAGCCAACGACGACGACGCAAAGCACCACCACGACGACTCCCACGCAGACCGTCACCACGCCGGCGACGACGACGACCCCGCCCCCACCACCCCCCGTGACCACGCCCCCTGCAACAACGAGCACGCCTACGGGTACTTCCAGTACCGGAAACAGCGGCGGCGCCGGGATCGGCGGCCAGTCGGGCGGCGGGGGCTCCAGCGGGGGCGCCGGCACGGGCAACGGATAACCAGACATGACCAGCACCACCATGATCGCCGGTCGCTACCGGCTCGAAGGCCGTCTCGGCGTCGGCGGGATGTCGACGGTCCACCTCGCGTTCGACCAGCGGCTCGAGCGCAGCGTGGCGATCAAGCTGCTCGCCGAGCACCTGGCCGACGACCCGGCGTTCGTCTCTCGCTTCCGCCGCGAGGCGCTGGCGGCGGCCCGGCTGGTGCACCCGAACATCGTGCAGGTGTTCGACTTCGGCTTCGATGAGGGGTCACACCAGCACTTCATCGTGATGGAGCACGTCAACGGCAACTCGTGCGCGGAGCTGCTGCGCGACCGCGGCCATCTCGACGTCGAGCAGGCGGTGGACATCGTCTGCCAGGCCTGCCGCGGACTCGAGTACGCGCACCGCAACGGGGTCGTGCACCGCGACGTCAAGCCGGGCAACCTGCTCGTCTCCGACGCCGACGTCGTCAAGCTCGCCGACTTCGGGATCGCGCGGGCGGCCGATCAGTCGAGCATCACCCAGGTCGGCTCGGTGCTGGGGACGGCGGCCTACTTGTCGCCCGAACAGGCGCGCGGCGAGGAGGCGGGCCCCCGGGCGGACCTCTACTCACTCGGCGTCGTCACCTATCAGCTGCTCTCCGGACGTCTCCCCTACGAGGCCGGATCGCTGTCGGAGCTGGCGCTCAAGCAGCAGCGCGAAGCACCGATGCCGCTCCAGGATCTGAACCCACGCGTCCCGCCCGAGCTGGCCTACGCCGTGACGACGGCCCTGGCGATCGATCAGGAGCACCGGCCCCCCGATGCGCTGGTGCTGGCCGAGGCCCTGCGCAAGGGCGCCCAGGGGATCGGTCCGGTCAGCTCGACCGCGCCGACGGCGCACCTCGGGACTGCTGCCGCGACGAACGTGCTCGCGCGGGGCGAGGAGCCGACGGCGGCGACGCGCGTGGCCACCCGGGCCCCGGCGACGGCGCCGGCCACCGGGCGCAGCCCCCGTCGCGCGACCCCGGCCCGCGTCTCCACCGCCCCATCGCCGCGCCGCCGTGATCCCGCGCCCGTCCCGGCCGGCCGCTCACGTCCTCGCAAGGCCGCGCGCCGGCTGGGCGCGCTGCTGGCGGTGCTCGGGGTGCTCCTGGTCGCGGTGATCGTGGCCGCGCTGATCGCGACGAGCACGTCCAACACGGTCGTGCGCTTCCGCACCGTGGTGGCCCACGACACGCAGAACGCGATCAATCAGGTCAAGAGCATCATCAACCAGTACACGAAGTAGCGCTCAGATCGTCAGATCGCGAGTCCGGGCGCCGCTCCCGCGCGCAGGGCCGCCGCCACCTCCGGGAAGCGCTGCTCGATGATCGCCGTCCTCAGATCGTGCATCAGCCTGGCCATGTAGGAGAGGTTGTGCAGCGTGATCAGCCGCATCCCGGTGAGCTCGCCGGCACGGATCAGGTAGTGCAGATAGGCGCGGGTGAAGCCCTGCGAGCAGGCCGGGCACGGGCAGCCGGCGTCGATCGGGCGGTGTGAGTGACGATGGCCGGCCTTGGCGAGATCCACGCGCCAGCGCGCCGCGGGATCGGAGACGATCGCGACGCCGTGACGACCGAGCCGCGTCGGCATGGCGCAATCGAAGGTGTCGATGCCCCGCTCCACACCGGCGATCAGGTCGTCGATGTCACCGATCCCCAGCAGATGCCGCGGCCGCTCGGGAGCATGGCGCTCGAGCTCCGCCGTGGTCCACGCCACGACCTCGTACATCTGCGCCTTCTCCCGGCCGAGCGACCCGCCGACGGCGATCCCGCCACAGCCGCTCGCGGCCACAGTCTGGGTCGACTCGCGGCGCAGGTCCTCATCGACGCCGCCCTGGACGATCCCGTACACGAGCTGATCGCCCGGTCCATTCTCGGCGTGCCAGCGCAGGCAGCGCTCGAGCCAGCGGTGGGTGCGCTCGGTCGACCGCGCGGTGTACTCCCGGGACACGTGGAATGGGGTGCACTCGTCGAACACGAGGGCGATATCCGTGTCGAGCGCGGCCTGGACCGCCATCGAGGTCTCCGGGCCCATGAACCGTTCGCTGCCGTCGAGATAGGAGCGAAAGCGAACGCCATCCTCCTCGATGGCCAGGATCGAGCCGGTGCGCCCTCCCGGCCGGCCCCGGCCCTTGATCTCGTCGGCCACCGTGCCGTGGCCCATCGAGAACACCTGGAAGCCGCCCGAGTCGCTGATCACCGGGCGCTCCCAGCGCATGAACCGGTGCACGCCGCCGGCCTCCCGGATCAGCTCGTGACCGGGGGCGAGGAACAGGTGGAACGTGTTGGCGAGGATCAGCTCGTAGCCGAGTCCGGCGACCTCGCGCGGCTCGAGCCCCTTCACCGTCGCCTTCGTCCCCAAGGGCACGAACGCCGGCGTGCGGACACGGCCGTGGGCCAGCCGGAGCTCACCGGCACGGGCGAGCGAACCGTGATCTCGGGCCACAACGGTGAACACCGCCGGGACCCTACCCGGCGGGTCCCGTCGGCCCGTCGCCCGCACCGGGGCGGCGGGCCGACGCGAACGGGTGGGCCTAGGCGGCGGCCTCGATCGTCTCGGGCTCGCCGGCGCCGACCGAGATCGTGACCTTGCGCGGCTTGCGCTGTGCGGGCTTCGGGACTCGGACCTCGAGCACTCCCTTGTCGAAGCTCGCCCTGACCGCATCGGCGTCCACGCCCTCGGGGAGCGTGAGCGAGCGCGAGAACGAGCCCGACGCGCGCTCGACGCGGTAGTACCCCTCCCTGCGCTCCTCGTGCTCGGCCCTGCGCGCGCCCGACACGGTGAGCACGTTGTCGTCGAGCTCGACGTTGACGTCGCTCTCCGACAGGCCCGGCAGGTCGGCCCGCAGGACGAACTCGTCCTCGGTGCCGCGTCGGGCCGGCGCGTGGCGGTGCCGAGCGGGATCGGGATGCGGCGCCGGGGGCGCCTACTCGGGCGCGAGCAGCCGGTCCCAGAAGCTCGCGAGCTGCTTCAGCTCGTCGGGACTGAAGTGGCCCAGAAAGCGCGTGCGAATGGTCGCGAGGTGCGCCGGTCGCGCCTGTTCGAGACGACGGCCGCCTCGGCGGGTGAGGACTGCGTAGGCCCCGCGTGCGTCGTCGGGGCACGGCTCACGCTCGATCAGCCCGTCACGCTCGAGGCGGTCGACGAGCCGGCTCAGACCGCTGCGGCTGAGCCCGACGGAATCGGCCAGGTCCCGCATTCGCATCCGGCGCCTGGGCGCGTCGGCGAGCTCGTGCAGGACCGCGTACGAGCTCAACGGCAGCCGGTGGTCCGCCTCGAGCGCCGCATCAAGCTCCTTTTGAAGCACCGCGTGAACCTTCAGGAACCCCCGCCACGCGACCGATTCGATGCCGTCCATAGTCCCTCCGCCTCTCCATGCTTCGCAGACACGATCGCCAACGGCCTACCCGCCGTGTCAGCCACGATACCAGCGCTACATTGATCCATGACAGGGTCGCCCTGGACCGGGCCCATGCCGGTCATACGCTCGCGCCGTTCGGCGGATCAAGAACTACCGAATTAGAGAGTGGCCGGTCATCGCTCCCGGCTGATCGATCCCCAGCAGTTGCAGAGCAGTCGGGGCGACGTCGGCGAGCACGCCGCCGCTGCGCAGCTCGAGCCCCGGCACGGTCACGATCAGCGGAACCGGGTTGAGGGAGTGCGCCGTGTTCGGGCTCCCGTCGGGCTCGAGCATGTGATCGGAGTTGCCGTGATCCGCGGTCACGATCATCGCGCCGCCTGACTCGTGGACTGCGGCGACAACCTCAGCGAGGCAGGCATCGACGGTCTCGATCGCCTTGACCGCCGCGGGAATGACGCCCGTGTGGCCCACCATGTCGGCGTTGGCGAAGTTGATGATCCCGAACCGGGGCTCGTCCTCGCGCCAGGCGCCGACGAACGCCGCCGCCGCCTCGCGGGCGCTCATCTCGGGCTTGAAGTCGTAGGTCGGAACATCGCGGGGCGAGGCCACGAGCTCGCGGCGCTCGCCCTCGCACGGCGTCTCCTCGCCGCCGTTGAAGAAGTAGGTCACGTGGGGGTACTTCTCCGTCTCGGCGACGTGGAGCTGACGGGCGCCGGTGGCCGCCAGCACCGTCGACAGGGTCGTCTCGGGGTGCTCGGGCGGGAATGCGACGGGGTACGGCCAGCCCTCCTCGTACTCGGTCATCGTGGCGTAGCGGCTGACCGTGGGGGTACCGCGGCGATCGATGTCACCGAATGCGGGGTCGGCGAGCGCTCGTGTGATCTCGCGCATCCGGTCGGGCCGGAAGTTGAACCCCACGACCGAATCGCCGGGGCGGATCCTCGCCTCCTCACCCACGAGCACAGGCTCGATGAACTCATCGGTCTGCTCGCGCTCATAGGCGGCGAGCATGCCGGCTTCGCCGGTCTCGGCCCGGTACTCGGCGTCGCCGTGGACGAGCAGGTCGTAGGCGAGCTGCAGTCGATCCCAGCGCTTGTCCCGGTCCATCGCGAAATAGCGCCCGATCAACGAGCCGACACGACCGGATCCGCAGTCGGCCATCTCGCGCTCGACGGCGGCCACATACCCGGCGCCGGCATCCGGGAAGGTGTCGCGTCCGTCGGTGAACGCGTGCAGCACAAGGTCCGGCACGCCGAGCTCGGCGCCCATGCGGATCAGAGCCAGCAGGTGCGTCCAGCCGGAATGGATTCCGCCGTCGGACACCAGGCCGATCAGGTGCACGCGATCGGACGCTGTGAACGCATCGCGCAGGACGGTGTTGGTCGAGAGGTCCCCGCGCTCGACGGCCTGGTCGATCCGCGTCAGATCCTGCATCAGGACCGCGCCCGCACCGAGGTTCAGGTGGCCGACCTCGGAGTTGCCCATCTGGCCCTCGGGCAGGCCGACGGCCAGCCCGCAGGCCGTCAGCTGGGTGTGCGGATAGGCCGCCCACAGCTCGTCGAACACGGGCGTATCGGCCAGCGAGACGGCGTTTCCGGGACTATCGGGTGCGAGCCCCCAGCCGTCGAGCACGACCAGCACCGTCGAGCGCGCCGGCAACGCCGTGGGTCCGGGTGGAAGCGAACTCATAAGCCCGCGGCCGCGACGAGCGCCGCGAACGATTCGGGGTCGAGGCTCGCGCCGCCGACGAGCGCGCCGTCAACGTCGGGCAACGCCATCAGCTCGGCGGCGTTCGCGGGCTTGACGCTGCCGCCATAGAGGACGCGCGTACGCGCAGCCTCCTCCCGTGACCGGTCGGCCACCAGTGCCCGCACGAACGCGATCGCCTCCTGGGCCTGCTCGGGCGTCGCGACCTTGCCGGTGCCGATCGCCCAGATCGGCTCGTAGGCGATGACCACATCGCCGAGCTTCTCCGTCGGCACCTTGGCGAGGTCCTCCTTGACCTGGTGGCGGAGCTTGCGCTCGGTGTCGCCGCGCTCGCGCTCCTCCTCCGTCTCGCCCACGCACAGGATCGGGCGGATGCCGGCCTCCAGAGCCACGGGGACCTTGAGCTGCAAGGCGCGGTCGGACTCGCCGAAGTACTCGCGCCGCTCTGAGTGTCCGAGCAGGACGCCGTGAACTCCGAGCTCGAGCAGCATCGGCGGGGAGACCTCGCCGGTGAACGCGCCCTCCTCGGCATAGTGCATGTTCTGCGCGTAGACCTCGACGCGCGATCCGCGGGTCGAGTCGATCATCGCGGGGAGGGCGAGGAACGACGGACAGATCGCCACGTCCACTCCGTCGGCGGTGGAGACGCGCGGGAGGAGGGCCTGGATGAACTCCTCGGCCTCGGCGACGGTCTTGTACATCTTCCAGTTGCCCGCGATCAGCGGGGTTCTCGTGCTTGGACTCATGCCAGCGCCTCCACGCCGGGCAGTGCCCGGCCTTCGATCAGCTCGAGCGCGGCACCCCCGCCGGTCGAGAGGTGGGTAACCCTGTCGGCCAGGCCGAAGCGCTGCAGCGCCGCAGCCGAGTCGCCACCACCGACGACGGTGGCTCCGGCCGCTGCCGCCACGGACTCGGCGACGGCTCGCGTCCCGGCCGCGAACGGCTCCATCTCGAACGCCCCCATGGGACCGTTCCAGAACACCGTTCCGGCGCCGTCGATGAGGACGCCGTAGTCAGCCGCGGTCTTCGGTCCGATGTCCAGGCCCATCCATCCGTCGGGCACGTCGACGCCGTCGAGCGTCTGGATCGCGGCGTCGGCGTGGAAACGGTTGCCCACGACGAGGTCACGCGGCAGCTCGATCGTGGCGCGCGGCGTGCCGGACGGCTCCAGCGTGCGGCGAGCGAGCTCGACGTCCTCGTCGGCACAGAGGGAGTCTCCGACCTGATGTCCTTGGGCGGCCAGGAACGGGAAGCACATCGCTCCGCCGATCAGGATCGCGTCGGCCACCTCCAGGAAGCGGTCGATGACGGCGATCTTGTCGCTCACCTTCGCTCCGCCGAGCACCGCCACGAGTGGTCGGGCCGGGTTCTCCAGCAGACCGCTGAGCGTCCTCACCTCGCGCTCCAGGAGCAGGCCGGCGGCGTGGTCGGGGACGAGATGCGCGACGCCCTCGGTCGAGGCGTGCGCGCGATGTGCGGCCCCGAACGCGTCGTTGACGTAGATGTCGGCGAGCCCGGCGAACTCCGCCGCCAGGGCCGGGTCGTTCTTCGTCTCGCCCTTCTCGTAACGCACGTTCTCGAGCACCAGCACGTCGCCGTCGCTGAGTTGCTCGGCCAGCGCGCGCACGTCGCTGCCGATGACATCCGGCGCCAGCGTCACGTTCGCGCCCGTCAGCTCCGCGAGGCGATCCGCCGCCGGGCGCAGTGACAGCCCGGGCTCCCGATCCTTGGGCCGCCCGAGGTGTGAGGCCAGCACGAGCCGAGCGCCGCGCCGGCGCAGCTCATCGATCGTGGGCAGCGCGGCCCGGATCCGCGTGTCGTCGGCGACCGCGCCGTGATCGAGCGGGACGTTGAAGTCGACCCGCACGAACACGCGCTTGCCCCGTACGTCGCCGAGGTCCTCCAGCGTCCTCACAGGATCTTCTGGATCAGATCGACGAGGCGGTTCGAGTAACCCCATTCGTTGTCGTACCAGGACACGACCTTGACCATCGTGCCGTCCATCACCGCAGTGAGCTCGGAGTCGAGGATCGACGAGTGGGGGTCCTTGACGATGTCCGAGGAGACGATCGGGTCCGCCGTGTAGCGCAGGATCCCCTTCATCGGTCCGTCGGCCCCGGCCTTGAAGGCCGCGTTGAGCTCTTCGATCGTGGTCTCGCGGTTGGTCTCGATGGTGAGGTCGACGACGCTCCCGGTCGGGACCGGGGCTCGCACGGCGAAGCCGTGCAGCTTGCCCTTCAGCGCGGGAATCACGAGCCCGATCGCCTTCGCGGCGCCGGTCGAGGCGGGGATCAGGTTGATCGCCGCCGCCCGGGCGCGGCGCAGGTCCTTGTGCGGCATGTCCTGCAGCCGCTGGTCGGCCGTGTAGGCATGAATCGTCGTCATCAGCCCGTGCCTGATCCCCACCGTGTCGTTCAGGATCTTGGCCACGGGGGCCAGGCAGTTGGTCGTGCACGAGGCATTGGAGATGATGTTGTCCCTCGAGGAGTCGTAGACCTCGTCGAAGTTGACGCCCAGCGCCACGGTCACATCGGGGTTGGTCGCCGGTGCCGAGATGACGACCTTCTTCGCCCCGGCCTCGAGATGCTTGGAGGCGTTCTCGCGATCGGTGAAGAAGCCGGTCGACTCGATCACCACGTCAGCGCCGATCTCGCCCCACGGGAGCGCCGCGGGGTCGCGCTCGGCCAGCACCCGGATCTCCTTGCCGTCGACCGCGAAGCCGGTGTCGGTCGCCTCGATGACGCCCGGGAAGGGTCCGTAGGTGGAGTCGTACTTGAGCAGGTGCGCGATCGTCCTGGTGTCGACGAGGTCGTTGACCGCAAGCCATTCCACATCGGCGCCGCGCTCGTAGGCGGCCCGGAAGACGTTGCGGCCGATTCGGCCGAAGCCGTTAATCCCGACGCGTACGGGCATGCGTGTCCCTCTTCTCAGTTGCGGCGGCTAAAGAACGAATGCCGCCCGGAGACCGGGTCGGCTTTTCAAGCCTAGCTAAATCCGGCGCCCGAAATCACGCGCGTTCAGCGCCGGCTGACGACCTCGACGCGGAGGCCATCCGGGTCGCGCAGGTAGGCCGCGTAGTAGCGGCGTCCGTACTGAGGGCGCATCCCCGGTGCGCCGTCGTCGCTGCCGCCGGCGCCGATCCCGGCGGCATGCGCCGCGTCCACCGCGGCCTTGCCGCTGGCATGCAACGCGACGTGCCCGTAGTCGGGCCCGGGCGCCCGTCCGCGCACGACGATCCACAGCTCGGGGCCGTTGATCCCGTAGGCCACGGCGTGGTCGGATTCGAACATCCGGCGCGCGCCCAGGGGGAAGAACAGCGCGTCGTAGAAGCGGGCCGAACGGGCGAGGTCGGTGACCTCGAAGCCGATGTGGTCGATCATCGGCGGTGAGCGCGCCTCGGCGCCGAAGACGACCGGCGCCGCGCATCAGTGCGGGCGCTCGATGTCTCTGTGGGTCACCTCGACGAGGTAGTCCCCACCGTCGGCGTAGCGCTCGGCGAGGTGCTCGGCGATCGCCACCGACCGGTGATGACCGCCGGTGCACCCGATCGCGATCACGAGGTGGGCCTTGCCCTCGGCGAGGTACTGCGGCAGCAGGTAGTCGAGCAGCGGGTGCAGGTGCTCGTAGAAGGCATCGAGCGCGCCGCCCGTGTTGACGAAGTCGACGATCCTCTGGTCACGACCGGTGAGCGGGCGCAGCTCGGGCTCATAGTGCGGGTTGGGCAGGAAACGCACGTCGAGCAGCAGGTCCGGGTCCCGGGCGGGGCCGTACTTGAAGCCGAAGCTCTGGAATGTGACCGCGAGACGGCCGGGCGTGCGGCTCGGGAGCAGCTCGTCGGCGAGTTTGCGCCGCAGCATCGCCGCCGTCAGCCCGCCGGTATCGATGACGACATCCGCACGCGCGCGCAGCGGCGCGAGCAGCCGCCGCTCGCGCGCGATGCCGTCGGCGACACTGCCGCTCGGCGCGAGCGGATGGCGGCGGCGCGTCTCCTTGTACCGCGTCAGGAGCGTCTGCTCGTCGGCCTCGAGGAACAACACACGGTGCTTGAGCCCCGCGGCTCGGAGGCCGTCGAGGATCTCGGCCAGGCCCTCGAAGTAGCTGCCCAGCCGAACGTCGGAGACGACCGCGGCCCGGGCGACCTTCGAGCCCTCGTGCATGAACAGCTCGACCAGCGAACGGATCATCTCGGAGGGCAGGTTGTCGACGCAGAAGTAGCCCTCGTCCTCGAACGCCGCCATCGCGGTCGACTTTCCCGCGCCCGAGAACCCGGTGATGACGACCAGGTCGGTGAGCGCCGAAGCGGCGGCCTGCCCGACGGCCGCGGTCTCGTCGTAGCTACCCGGTTGCGACGCCTGCATGCCCGACAGCTTGACGGGATCAGCGGACGCCCGCCAGTTCCATGAGGGCTCACTTACTTAGCCGCTGCTTAGCGGGCTTTCGTCACGATGCGTCCACGTACGACGACGCCCCGCCAAGCCGGCGGCGGACGACGGACTTCCACGGACCATGACATCGCACGGACGCGCTCTCCCCACACTGCTCATCCTCGGCCTGATGCTGGGCGCCGGAGCGTCGGCCGGCGTGGCACGCGCTGATCTCCCCGCCGCCCCCGCGGTCACGGCCACCGTCGGGGCATCACCGACGAGCGCGTCGGTCCCGCCGGGCTTTCTCGGCCTGTCGCTCGAGTATCAGGCCGTGCCGGCCTATGCGGGCAACGGTCCGGGGACCATCAACCCGGCGCTCGTGCAGCTGATTCGCAATCTCACGCCCGGGCAGTCGCCGGTGCTGCGGATCGGCGGTCGCAGCAGCGACACGACGTGGTGGCCGGTGCCCCACGTGCGCACCCCGCGGGGGATCAAGCGCAGCCTCACGCCCGCGTGGATGCGGACGACCCGGGCCCTGGCCGCCGCGCTCGACGCCCGCCTGATCCTCGGAGTGAACCTCGCCGCCGGCAACCCGCAGGTGGCCGGCGCCGAGGCACGCGCGCTCGTCCACGGCATCGGTGGCCGTTACATCCAAGCCCTCGAGCTCGGCAACGAGCCCGACCTGTACGCCCACTTCCCCCTGTGGCGGGCCGGGCACCGCAAGCCGATGTACGCCCGCCCCCGCGGCTACGACATGGCCGCGGTCGCCCGGGATTTCGGACGCTGGCGGGCGGCCCTACCGCGAATCCCGCTGGCTGGGCCCGGGCTCGCGAACCTGCCCTGGATGCCGCAGCTGGGACGGTTCCTGAACACCGTGCGCGGCGTCGGCACGGTGACCTTCCACCGCTATCCGCTCAAGGACTGCTTCACCCGGCCGGGGACGCCGTCGTTCCCGACCATCCCCCATCTGTTCGCGGGCTACGCGAGCGACCGGCTGGCGCAGGGACTCGCCCGCTACGCGGCCGTCGCACACGCCCACGGCCTCCCGTTCCGTGTCGATGAGCTGAACTCGGTCGCCTGCGCCGGCGCAGCGGGGGTCTCCAACACGTTCGCGTCGGCGCTGTGGGTGATCGACGTGCTGTTCGAGATGGCCAACGTCGGCGTCGACGGAGTCAACATCCACACGCTCCCGAGCTCGTACTACGCGCCGTTCAGCTTCACACACTCGCGCGGCGTGTGGCGGGCGACGGTGAACCCTCTCTACTACGGGTTGCTGATGTTCGCCCAGGCGGCACCGCCCGGCTCCCGGCTGCTCCCGGTGCAGGGGCTCACCCGCCAGGTCAGGATCTGGGCCACGCGCGCGCCCGACGGCAGGATCCACACCGTGTTGATCAACGACGATCCGTCCGCCCCCGTGCTCGTCTTCCTCCGCGTGCCACGCTCGGCGGCCGCGCCCGCACTCGAGCAGCTGCAGGCCCCGAGCGAGGCCGCGAGGACCGGGGTGACGCTCGGAGGTCAGAGCTTTGCCGTCGCGGGCGACAGCGGCACGCTGGTCGGGCCCCGCGGCCTGAGCCCCATCTCCTCGCTCGGCGGGATGTACTCGATCCGGCTCCCCCCCGGCAGCGCCGCGATGCTGACGAGCTGAGGGCGCGCGGGCCGCCCGCGGCGCGGTCGGTCAGACGCCCGTCTTGTGCAGTTCGCGGTGCAGCTCGCGGGCGAGCTTGCCCGACAGCCCGGGCACCGCTTCGAGTTCCTCGCGGCTCGCCCTCAGGATCGCGTCGGGCGAACCGAAGTGCTGCAGCAGCGCCCGCTTGCGAGCCGGGCCGACGCCGGGCAGCTCGTCCAGGATCGAGGCCTTCATCGCCCGGTCGCGACGAGTGCGGTGATGGGTGATCGCGAACCGGTGGGCCTCGTCGCGCACGCGCTGCAGCAACTGCAGCTCCGGGGTCTCGTGGCCGAGGATCAGCGGCTCGGGCCGGCCCGGGATGAAGACCTCCTCGATCCGCTTGGCCAGCGACACGACGACCACGCCGCGCTCCCTGAATCCCGCCAGCGCCCGCAGGCCGGCTGAGAGCTGCCCGCGACCGCCGTCGATCACGACCAGATTGGGCAGCGCGGCGAAGCCGGGGTCGTACTCCTTGTCGTGGGGCGAGACGTCGCGCTGGGCCTCCCATCGGGCCAGCCGTCGCGAGAGCACCTCCTCCATGGCCGCGAAGTCGTCCGGTGCGCCACCGGCACCGGCGACGATCTTGAACCGGCGGTAGTCGGACTTCTTCGGCGCGGCGCCCTCGAACACGACCATCGAGGCCACGGTGTTGGTGCCCATCAGGGTCGAGATGTCGAAGCACTCGATCCGGAGCGGGATCGTGTCGAGCCCGAGCGCCTGCTGCAACCCGTCGAGCGCCTCGACGCGCTGCTGGCGGCGGCGCTCGGAGCGCAGCTTCTCCTGGTCCAGCGCCAGGCGCGCGTTGCGCTCGGCCAGCTCGAGGATCCGGCGCTTGTCGCCGCGCTCGGCCGGGCGGATCTCGACCGGGCCGCCGCGCCGCCTGCTGAGCGCCTGCGCCAGCGCCGTGTTGTCGTCGAGCTCGCGCTGGACCACGAGCAGCGGCGGGACCATCATGGCGCTCGCGTAGTACTGCAGGATGAACGCCTCGCCCACCTCGGCGATGCCGCCGCCGACCTCGTTGTCCAGGTAGAAGCTCTGCCGGTCCGAGAGCACGCCGTCGCGAATCTGGAACACCTGGGCGTTGGCCTCCGTCCCCTCGAGCGCGATCGCGATCGCGTCGAGCGTCCCGACGGCGTCGTTGGCCACCCGCTGGCGCTCGAGCAGCGACCGGACCGCCCGGAGCCGGTTGCGCTCCCGCGCCGCATCCTCGAAGCGCTGCTCGGCAGCGGCGGCGCGCATCTCCTGGTCCAGCGAGCGCTCGATCTCCCGGTAGCGGCCGGAGAGGAAGTCGATCACGCCGTCGATCCCGGCTCGGTACTCCTCGCGGCTCACGTAGCCGACGCAGGGCGCCTCGCACCGCTTGATGTAGTAGTCGAGACACGGCGAGCCGCTGCGCCGCCCCGGCTCGGGCCCGTCGCAGGAACGGAACATGAACACCTTGCCCAGCACCTCGAGCGTCGAGCGCACCCGCTTGGCGTTGCTGTAGGGGCCGAAGTAGGCCCGGTCGCGCCGGTGGCGCTCGCGGGTGAAGTAGACCCGCGGAAAGTCCTCGTCGAGCGAGATCGCGATGTACGGATACGACTTGTCGTCGCGCAGGCGGATGTTGAACCGCGGCTTGTACTGCTTGATGAAGTTCTGCTCCACCAGCAGCGCCTCGGCCTCCGTGTGCACGACCAGCGCCTCGATGTGGTCGATCATCGGCACCAGGTCGCTGCCCGCGCGCGTGCTCGGGTTGGAGAAGTGCGACGCCACCCGCTTGCGGATCGATATCGCCTTGCCGACATAGATCACCCGCCCGTTCGCGTCGCGGAACAGGTACACCCCCGGCTCATCCGGGAGCTCACGACGCTTGTCGGCCGGGGTGATCGACACGGTCTTCGAGGATACGAAGGTGGGTGTCGGCTCAGCGGGGCCGCCGGGGAGGGGTGGCGGCGGTCGATGTGCCGGCCGGTGCACAAGTCGTCAAATCGCCGCCGCGCCGGCGACTCTGGGCAGGTAAGCGCCGGAGCGGCGCTTACCTGCCCAAGGAGGCCCGAAGGCGCCCGAGTTTGTCCCCTTGTGCACCCCGGAATCGGGCGCACCGGCTGCGGCTCCACGGAGGCCCGCGTCCCCGCCCTCAGTCCACCGTCAACGACAGCGCCAACCCGGCGATCGCCAGCCCCAGGGCGATCAGCGCCACCGTCTCGCCGAAGCCGGCGCCCGGCGACAGGGGCAGGTAGTTGGGCACGCTGTCGGCCGGGTTGAAGATGTTCGCGGCCCCGTTGGTGGGCGGCGAGTGCAACGCGTGGAGCACGAACGCGAGCCCGAGGGCGGAGGCGAACAGGGCGACCAGCCGGGCCGCGCGGGACCCGACCAGGGCCGCGAGGAGCAGGCCGCCGGCGAGGACGGCGAGGCTCACGTCAGCGGCCGAGTAGACCTGCCATGCGGTCGGGTCGCGGGGCACGCCGCGGAGCGGGCCGTCGGAGCCGAACAGAGCCAGGAACGACGGCGAGAGCTGATGGCTCCAGGTCAGGAAGAGCGAGCCGAACAGCAGCAGGGCGCCGGCGACCATGAGCCAGTCGGAAAGCGCCTCTCGGGTGTCCTTGCGCACAGCCGCGGCAGTGTATGGCGGAGGATGGTCCGCGCGCGACGGTAGCGCCGGCACGACCGCTCGGCCTCCCGGAGGTCATGGCGCGGGCGTGTCGGTGGCGTAGTCTCCGGTCCGGATGTCGACCAACGGCCACCGAGCAGCGATCCGGACATGTCCGCTGTGCGAGGCCACCTGTGGCCTCGAGATCGAACTCGACGGTCAGCGCGTGGCGTCGATCCGCGGCGACCGCGAGGACGTCTTCAGCCACGGGTTCATCTGCCCCAAGGGGTTCGCGCTCAAGGAGCTGCACGAGGACCCGGACCGGGTGCGGACGCCGCTCATCCGGCGACCGGACGGCCGCTTCGCGGCCGCGAGCTGGGACGAGGCGTTCGCCGAGATCGACCGGCGGCTGTCGCCGATCCTGGCCGAGGACCGCAACGCGTGTCGCGGTCTATCTCGGCAATCCGAGCGCCCACAACCTGGCGAACATGCTCTACGGCCGGTGCTGCTGCGGGCGCTGGCACGCGCAACATCTACTCCGCCAGCACCGTCGACCAGTTCCCCAAGCAGCTCGTCGAGTGCTCTGATGTTCGGCACCGGGACGACGGTGGCCGTCCCGGACGTCGACCGGACCGACTACCTGCTGATGCTGGGCGCGAACCCGCTCGCCTCCAACGGCAGCCTGATGACGGCGCCCGACATGCGCGGACGGCTGCGGGCGATCCGGGCCCGCGGGGGCAGGATCGTCGTCATCGACCCACGCCGCACGCGGACCGCCGAGGAGGCCGACGAGCACCACTTCATCCGCCCGGGCACCGACGCCCACCTCCTGTTCGCCGCTCGTCCACGTGCTGTTCGACGAGGGTCTGACGACCGGGCGCGGCTCGCAGCCACTGACCGACGGGCTCGACGAGGTGCGAGGCTTGGCCGCGCCGTTCACGCCCGAGGCCGCCGCGGCCGGCGTGCGGGATCGGGCCGGAGGAGATCCGCCGGATGGCCCGCGAGCTCGCCGCGGCGCCCCGAGCCGCGGTGTACGGCCGGATCGGCACCTGCACGCAGGAGTTCGGGACGCTGGCCAGTTGGCTGGTCGACGTGCTCAACCTGCTGACCGGCAATCTCGACCGCGAAGGCGGGGCGATGTTCCCGCTCGGCGCGGCCGGACACGCCAACGCCGCCGGAACGCCGGGACGGGGCAAGGGTTTCCGTTTCGGCCGCTTCCACAGCCGCGTGCGCGGTCTCGCGGAGCTGTTCGGCGAGCTGCCCGTCGCCTGCCTCGCGGAGGAGATCGACACGCCCGGGGAGGGCCAGGTGCGCGCGCTGATCACAGTCGGCGGCAATCCGGTCGTCTCGACGCCGAACAGCCAGCGGCTCGACCGGCGCTCGACGGGCTCGACTTCATGGTCAGCCTCGACGTGTACGTCAACGAGACGACCCGCCACGCCGACGTGATCCTGCCGGCGCCGTCGCCGCTCCGGCGCCCGCACTACGACCTCGCGCTGTATCTGTTCGCGGTCCGCAACGTCGCCAACTACTCGCCGCCCGTCCTGGCCCCGGAGCCGGAGCTGCCCGACGAATGGGTGACGCTGCTGCGACTCGCCGGAGTCGCCTACGGGCTGGGCCCCGATGCCGACATCGAGCAGCTCGACGAACAGGTCGCCCGGACGCTGATCACGCGGGCCGTGGCCACCCCGGGCTCGAGCGTCGCCGATCGGAGCGTCGAGGAGCTGCTGGCCGAGCTCGAGCCCCGGCGCGGGCCCGAACGCCTGCTCGACCTGATGCTCCGCACCGGTCCCTACGGCGACCAGTTCGCCGGCGGTGAGGGATTGACGCTGGCGGCGCTCGAAACGTCCCCGCACGGCATCGATCTGGGCCCGCTCCAGCCGCGGCTGCCGGACGTGCTGCGGACGGCCAGCGGCCGAATCGAGCTCGCGCCCGAGCCGATCGTCGCCGACGTCGAGCGACTGCTCACCTCGCTGCGTACGCGGCGCGGAGCAGGCGATGGTGCTGATCGGCCGCCGCCAGCTGCGCTCCAACAACTCATGGATGCACAACCTCCCCGTGCTGGTCCAAGGGCAAGCCGCGATGCACGCTGCACGTGCACCCCGACGACGCCGCGCGGCTCCGGCTGCGCGACGGGGAGCAGGCCGCGGTCCGGTCGCGGACGGGCTCCGTCCTCGCGCTGGTGGAGATCACCGATGGCGGTCATGCCCGGCGTGGTCAGCCTGCCGCACGGCTGGGGCCACGACGCCCCGGGCAGCGCCCTGTCCGTGGCCGCGCGAGCGGCCGGGCACCAACAGCAACGTGCTCGCCGACGAGCTGCTCGTCGACGCGCTGTCGGGCAACGCCGTGCTGAACGGGATCCCGGTCGACCTGGCTCCGGTGCGAGCGGCCGAGGCGCTGAGAGCTCACCTAGCCGGCTAGTACTGACGGGCGGCCCAGATGATCGCGAACGCGGCGTAGGCCGCGCCGCCCACGAGCACGATCCAGACGATGATTCCGCCGCCCGAGCTCCACAGGCGCGAGGTGGCGGTGATGGTCAGCGTCGCGACGCCCGCGGCGATATAGAGGATCGCCCGGCGACGGTCGCCCAGCGCGTACAGCGATACGCGGTGCTGGCGGTACATGATCGAGGCGAACCAGGCGATCGAGGCCAGGAACCCGAGCGAGACCGCCTGGATCGCGACCGAGGCGCCGGTACCGCCGCCCGGAACCAGCACCACCAGGGCGGCCAGGGCGAGCACGATCAGGACGTTGCGGACGTTGGTGTTCATCTAAAAGGAGATGGTACGCCGCTCGACTCCTCCGAACGCACGAGCGCTGACCACGACGGTGCCGTGGCGCACCGGCAGCCGCATGCGCTGCAGCCGGCACGGCGCTGCCGTGCGCGACGAGAGGTGACGGCGGCCGACCGAGATCGCGACGCGGCCGGTCTGCCACAGCTTGAGCTCGACCTGCGGACGCGACGCCGTGCCCTGTCCGATCACGGCCAGTTTGATCAGCGATCCGGCGGGAAGGCGTCCACGATGCGGGCGCGGCCGCTGAGCCTCGAAGCAGGTGAACGCCTCGCGGCCGAGCGGCTTCAGCCCGGCCCGGGCAGCGTAGCCGAGGTGCCCGAGGCCGAACAGATCCTCGGTGCTCCGGAGCAGGCTGAAATGGTTGTAGGCGGTGGTGTCGACGGTCCCCGGATCGATGTAGGGCGACAACAGCACGGCGCCGGTGCGACCGCCGCCGGGGCCGGTGAAGCCGTTCGAGGAGGTCACGTTCGGAAACGGCGTCTCCCCGCAGCAGGCGCTCGCGTCGGACCCGTCGCTCTCGTCGAAGACGACCGCCAGCAGGCCGCCGGCGCGGTAGGCGGGCGAGGCCAGGATGCGCGGAACCCACGCTCGCAGGAAGCGGTTGGCGCCCACGAGGCCGCCCGTCTGCCCCGTGGCGCACGCGGCGTCGTGACCGTCGTTGCACAGGTTCGGCGTGATGAAGGAGTAATTGGGCGTTCTCGTGGCCGAGGCGAGGTCGGCCGGCAGGCGGCCGAGGGGCACGTCGTTGCGGGCACAGGCGCCGCTGTCGAGCAGCGAGTGGAAGTAGACGAATGGGTTGTGGCGGGCCGCGTATTGATCGGTCGGGCGCGCTCGCTGGGTCGGGTCCAGAGTCCCGAGCGCCGGGTGCCGGCAGGTCTGCGGCTGACCCGGAGTGTTGGCCATGTCCTCCATGTAGCCCTTCCACGTCCGACCGGCGGCGCTCAGCTGGTCGGCCACCGTCCTGACCCCCGGCGGATACACGCAGCCCGTCCCCATCGCCTGCCCGTCGGCTCTGATCGTCCCCGGGACGACGTCGACATATCGCTGACAATCGGTCTGCGTCAGCGGGTTCGATCCCTGGCCGCTGACCAGCGCCAGGTAATTGCCGAGGCTCTCGTGCGTGACGCCGTAGTAGTTGGGGACGAGCGCGCCCATGCTCGGCAGCGTCAACGAGAGGTAGGGCGCGGCCGACTGGTAGCCGAACGTCTCGTCGAAGCCCTTGTTCTCGAGCACGATCACGAACACGTGCTTGATCGGCGGCAGCGGGGCTGCGCTCGCCGGCGCCGGCGCGAACGTCAGCAGCGCCAGCAGCGCCGGCAACAAGGCGCGCGGAGCGCGCCCGATCCGCCTCCTCCATACCGCTCGCTGCGCGCTCACTACTGGCCCTTGACGGCGTTGGGGCCTGGCGGTGGCGGCTGCGAGCGCAGCCGTGCACCGCCTTCCAGAGGACCGAGTCGAACACGTTCTGCGGCACCTCGTCGCGGGCCATGAGTTGTAGCCGCGGGTGAGGTCGCGGTTCGCCGCCGTGTTGGGATTGCGCTCGAGCAGCGGGTAGGTCGGCGGGATCAGCGTTGTACGGGCTGCCGTTGGACGGAGTTGACTGGAACACGTCGTACATCGGCGTCGCGACGGCATCGGGCAGGCCGAGCGGCTTCATGCCGATGATCAGCTCCATCGAGCGGATGATCGACAGCATGTCGTAGCGAGTGTGGATCACCGCGCCGCGCTTGGCGTAGGGGCTGAAGACGCCCGCGGGCATGCGGTGGGCGTCGACGTGGTCGGCGCCGTCCTGCGAGTCGTCCTCGATCACGAAGATCGCCGAGGAGCCCCAGATCTTCGAATGCGAGATCAGGTCGACGATCTGGCCGAGGCCGTAGTCGTTCTCGGCCACCATCGAGCGCGGCGTGCGCGTCACCCGGCGCGACGCCGTTGGTGTGGTCGCTCGGCAGGATCATGTAGTTGAACGCGGGCACCGTGCCCGAGGCGAGCTGCTGCTCGAAGGCCTGCTTGAAGCACGAGAAGCGCGACTCCGAGCTGGCGCGGCGCCGGGCGGGATCGAGGAGTCGAACGTCTCCCGGCTGCTGGTGCGCGAGCGACTGGCGCGATCGAGTCGGTGCCGATCGAGAGGTCGTTCGGATAGCAGCCGAACGGATAGCCGAGGTTCGAATGGGCGAACTTCTCGGTCTCGAGCTTGGCCTGCGCGGGGCCGACGTCCTTGTCGGTCACGCCGACGACCTTGAGCATGTTCGGCGGCACCGTGCCGGCGACCGCCTCGCCGTAGTTGAAGTAGGAGATGCCTTGGCGCTGCGCGCGGTCGAACAGGAACCCGGTTCCGGGCCAGCTGATCGTGTACGCACCGAAGTCATACGGGCGGTTGCGACCCGCGTAGTTCTGCTCCCAGTTCTTCTGCACGTAGTCGGAGACGGCCGCGGCGCTGGTCCAGAAGTGGCCGTCGATCGACGCCTCGGAGTTCGCGTAGACGTGATCGAGCAGCGGGAACCGCTGCACGAGCGCGTGCATGTTGGGCGTGATCCGCTTGCCGAACAGCGTCAGCGCGGGATCGCCGTCGCCGCGCGGATCGTCGCCGAGGACCTGGTCGTAGGTGCGGTTCTCGCGGATGATGAAGAACACGTGCTTGATCGGGCCGCCGGCGCGCAGCGGGGTGCCGGCCGGCGCGCGCTCCGGAAGTTGATCGGGATCAACTGGCGGTTGGCGAGCAGCGTGTAGCCGACGGATCTGCCGGTCGGTCGGGAACGGCAGGATGCCCGCGCGGCCCGGAGCTGAGCACCGCGGTGCCGGGATGCGCGAGCAGGTTGTTGTCGTTGGTCGTGTACGGATTCGGGCCGTTCGGGTTCGGCCCCGGCGCCGAAGCCCCTTGGCGGCGATCCACAGCAGGCGCTTGCCGGTCGCCTGGACGTCGGCGGGATAGGCGGCGGTCGGGATCCGCCCGATCGGCGCTCCGGACGGCAGCGCGAACACGGCCAGTTCGTCGGCGGCCGCCTCGGCCACCAGCAGCCGGCGACCGTCCGGCGTCACCGCCAGCGCGACCGGCGACTCTCCGCCGCCCTGCGGACGCTCGACCGAGAGCACCTTGTCGAGTCTCATGTGTCTGGTGTCGATGACCGCGACCTGGTCCTCGTTGGCGATCGCCACGTAGGCGCGCGACCTGCGGGATCCAGCGCGATCCCCTCCGGATGAGAGAGGTTCGCGCCGACCTGGATGTCCTTGATCTTGGTCGCGCGTGGCCAGCGCGATACCGACACCGTGCCCGGGCCCTCGTTGGAGACCAGCCCCGTCCGGCCGCCGGGCAGGATCGCCGCCCCATACGGATAGGCCCGGTGGGCACGTAGCGGACGGCGTCGCGAGCGCGTGTCGATGACGGCCGCCGCGTCGGCGAGGTTGAGCGGCACGAGCAGCGTTGCGGCCGTTGGGCGAGACGGCCAGCCGGTCCGGCCAAGACTCGTGGCCCGACTTCTTCGGCGGGAAAGCTCTGCGGGACCGGCGCCGAGGCGCGGCGGCGGCACCGCGATCGTGCCCGTCTCGCTCGCGCGTGCCGCTGTCGGCGGTTGTAGCTGAAGACGTGGATCACGTCGCCGCCGCGGCCCGGGAGCCCGGGGCGCTGCTCGTCGGTGTTGGTCGAGTCGGCACGCCCGACGACGTACACGACGCGAGCGCGTTGCGGTCGATCGCGATACCGCCCGAGGCGCCGGGCAGCGGCAGGATCTGGATCACCTCGCGGGTGCTAGCACCGACGGCGACGATCCGGATGTCGTTGAGCGCGCGGCCGGTCGACACGGTCCAGTAGAAGCGGCCGTCAGGCGTCAGCGCACCGCCGGTCGGGAAGTGGCCGAGGGTGACCAGCGGCCCGGGCGGTGACAGCAGCCGGCCGTTGCCGGTGATGTGCAGGCTGGGACCGATCCGGCCCGAGCCGATCGTCGTCGCGGCAATCGCCGCGCCGCCCGCGGCGAGCACCAATGCGGCCACGATGATGAGGCGATAACGCTTGATGGCCGCCACGTTCCGACCACAATGCCGTGCGGGCATGCCGGGTGTGTTAGCCCGAGGTTAGGGAGCTCGACGCGCTGGCCACGAGGTGGACGCGGCGGACGTTCGGAGACCGGCGCTCGGCCGGCGCGCCGGCGGGCGGCTCGCGTAGGCCGGGGACGGGGCAGCGGGCGATGATCGGGGCGCGGACACGCGCGCTAACCGGCCAGGGCCTCCCATCGCCGGTAGAGCTCGTCCACCGTCCGCTTGGCCTCCTCGTGGCGGGCGGCCGAGCGCGCGCTGGCCTCCGGGCCCGACCACGCGGCGGGATCGGCGAGCTCGTCCTCGAGCGCCTTGAGCGCCGCCTCCGCGAGCTCGATCTCCTCCTCGATCCGGCGCTCAGGGCCGCCGTTGGCCGACGGCTTCTTCCCGCCCGCCCGGCGCTTGCCGGCTGCGCGCGGCTTGACGGAGGACGCGGGCTGATCCGCCGAGCCGGGCTTTCGGGCCTTGGTCGGACCGCCGCCCGCGGTCCCCTTGCCGGCGGCGCCCGCGGTCACCTTGCCGGCGGCGCCCGCGTTGGCTTTGCCGGCGGCCCGCCGCTCCTCGCGGACCCGGACGTACTCGGGCCAGCCGCCGACGTAGCTGTGCAGGCCGCCGTCTTCGAAGGCCACCGTCCGCGTCCCCACGGCGTCGAGCAGCGCCCGGTCGTGGGAGACGAGGAGCAGTGATCCGGTGAACGCGCCGAGCGCCTCCTCGAGCGCCTCGCGGCTCTCGACGTCGAGATGGTTGGTCGGCTCGTCGAGGATCAGGACGTTTGCGCCCGAATGGACGAGGACGGCCAGCGACAGGCGGCGGCGCTCGCCACCCGAGAGACCGTCCAACGGCTTCTCGGCCTGCTCGCCGGAGAACAGGAATCGGCCCAGCAGCGCCCGGGCCTTGTTCGGCGTCAGCCCCGTCGCGTGCTGCGCGGCCTCGAGCACGGTCCGGGCCGTCCCGCCTGACGACAGCTCATCGGCGTGCTGGGAGAGGAAGCCGACCTTGACGTTGTGGCCCGTGCGCAGCTTCCCGGCGGGCAGCTCGCGCGCGCCGGCCAGCGTCTCGATCAACGTCGTCTTTCCGGCCCCGTTGGGCCCGACCAGGGAGACGTGCTCACCCCGCTCGAGCCACAGCTCGGCGTCCTCGAGCAGCAGCTTGCCGCCCGCCTCCAGCCGCCCGTCCTCGAGCTCGAACACGACCCGGCCGCTGCGCTCCGGCGGCTTGAAGGCAAAGGCGAGACCGGCGCCGTCGGCCGCTCCGGCTCCGAGCCGCTCGATCTTGTCGAGCTTCTTGGCCCGCGACTGCGCCTGGCGGGCGCGCGTGCCGGCACGGAACCGGGTCACGAAGCGCTCGAGGCGGTCGATCTCCGCCTGCTGGCGCTCGATCGCGCGGCCGAGGGCGAGCTCGCGGGCGGCCTTCTCCTTGCGCCAGGCGTGCCACGGCCCGGCGAAGAACCTGCCACGGCCGGCCTCGAGCTCGAGGACCGCGGTGCCGACGGCCTCGAGGAACCAGCGGTCGTGGGCGACGAGCACGATCGCGGCGTCGAGGGCGGCCAGATGCTGCTCGAGCCATTCCAGCGAGGCGATGTCGAGATGGTTGGTGGGCTCGTCGAGCAGCAGCAGGTCGGGGTCTCCGGCCAGCGCCCGCGCGAGCGAGCCGCGCGTCAGCTCGCCGCCGGAGAAGGTCCGCAGCGAGCGGTCGAGGTCGGCGTCATGGAACCCGAGGCCGTGCAGGGTGGCCAGCGCGCGATCGCGCCACCGGTAACCGCCGGCATGCTCGAGCCGGGCCTGCGCCTCGGCGTAGCGGTTCAGCGTCGCGCCATCGTGGGCGCCGCCGGCCATCGCCTGCTCGAGCTCGCCCAATTCCGCCTCGATGGCCACCAGCTCGCGGGCACCGGAGAGCACGTACTCGCGCAGCGAGAGGCCGCGCTCGCGCGGGGGACGCTGGTCGTGCAGGGCCACCTTCGCCCCCTTGGCGAGCACCAGCTCGCCGACGTCGACCGACGCCTCGCCGGCCAGCATCCGCAACAGCGTCGTCTTGCCGGTGCCGTTGCGCCCGGACAATGTGAGGCGGTCACGGCGTTCGAGCTTGAACGAGATCCCGCGCAACAGCGGCTCACCGGCGATGTCCTTGCCGAGGTCGGATGCGATCACCACTGCCATGGGCCTCATGGTAGGAAGCCGCCGGCGGCGGCGCGGGCCGGTGAGGTACGCTTTCGGCACCATGCGCCGCCTTCGCTTCATGACCGCGCTGCTCGTGTTCAGTGTCACGCTGCTGTCGATCGCCCCGGCCGCGTTCGCGCGGGGCGACGGTGGCGAGGGTTGGTACGGAGAGACGAACGACAAGGTGATCACGAACACGATGTTCATCGTGATCGCGTTCTTCCCGACGTTGATCCTCGTCCTGTCGCTGATCCAGTGGCGGCTCGACAAGCGCAAGCACGCCAAGATGGACGCCTACAAGCGCCGCGCGGCAAGCCCCGAGTGGCACGGCGGCTGGTAGCGGCGCCGCCGCCGCCCGGCTGACCGATCCGGCGACCTCGGCTGCCCTGCCGCCGCCGTCCCGGCGTGGCCTCGCGCGCCCTCGGCCCGTTATAGGCTTGCCCGACTGGACCCCGGCCCGCGGGACCGAGATCGCCTGAGGGAGGCGCACATGAACTATTTCGTCACCGGAGCGACCGGGTTCATCGGACGGCACCTGGTCGAGCGCCTGCTCGACCGCGGTGGCGAGATCCATGTGCTCGTTCGCGAGGGCTCACTCGAGCGCCTCGAGAGCCTCGTGGAGCGCTGGGGCCCCGCCGCGGCGGGACGCATCCATCCCGTGGTCGGTGACCTGACCCAGCCACGACTCGGCGTCGCCGAGGACACGATCAGCGCGCTGACCGGCACGGTGGACCACTTCTTCCACCTGGCCGCGGTCTACGACATGACGGCCGACGAGGAGTCCAACCGGATCGGCAACGTCGAGGGGACGCGGCACGCGGTCGAGCTGGCCAACGTGATCGGTGCCGGGATCTTCCACCACACCTCGTCGATCGCCGCGGCGGGTCAGTACAAGGGGCTGTTCCGCGAGGACATGTTCGACGAGGGCCAGCGCCTCGACCATCCGTACCACCGGACCAAGTTCGAGTCCGAGAAGATCGCGCGGACCCAGACCCGAGTGCCATGGCGCGTGTACCGGCCGGCGATCGTCGTCGGCAGCTCGATCACGGGCGAGATGGACAAGATCGACGGGCCCTACTACTTCTTCACCGCGATCAAGATGGCCCGGCACTATCTGCCCGGATGGTTCCCGCTGGTCGGGCCCGAGTTCGGCTACACGAACATCGTGCCGGTCGACTTCGTGGCCGCGGCGATGGACCACATCGCCCACCAGCCTGGATTGGACGGGCAGGCCTTCCACCTCGCCGCACCGAAGTCGCAGCGCTCGGGCGCTGTGATCAACACGTTCGCGAGAGCAGCGCACGCCCCGCAGCTGAGCGTCCGTGTCGACACGCGGATCCTCAAGGCGCTGCCCAAGGGAACGCTGTCCATGCTGATGGCGCTGCCGGCGGCGCGGGGGGTCCGCAAGGCGATCCTGGCCGACTTCGGGATCCCCGAGGAGGTGCTCGGCTACATCGGCCTGACGGCCGAGTTCGACACCCGTGACACCGAGCGCGCGCTCGAGGGCACCGGGATCACCGTGCCGCCGCTGGACGGCTACGCCGACAAGCTGTGGGATTACTGGGAGCGCAACCTCGACCCCGACCTGTTCAAGGACCGCAGCTTCGAGGGCGCGGTGAACGGCAAGACCGTCCTGATCACCGGCGCCTCGAGCGGCATCGGCAGGGCGGCGGCGATCAAGATCGCCGCGGCCGGCGGCATCCCGATCCTGGTCGCGCGCAACATGGAGAAGCTCGAGCAGACCAAGCTGCATATCGAGGACATGGGTGGCACCGCATACGCCTACTCGGCCGATCTGTCGGCGACCGACTCGATCGACGAGCTGGTCGAGCAGGTGCTGGCCGACCACCCGGCGGTGGACATCCTGGTCAACAACGCGGGCCGCTCGATCCGCCGCTCGATCGCGCTCTCCTACGACCGCTTCCACGATTTCGAGCGCACGATCCAGCTCAACTACCTCGGCACGATCAAGCTGATCATGGGACTGCTGCCCCACATGCGCGACCGCAAGTCCGGGCTCGTCGTGAACATCTCCTCGATCGGGGTGCAGACCAACCCACCGCGGTTCTCGGCTTACGTAGCCTCCAAGGCGGCGCTCGATGCGTGGACCCGCGTCGTGGGGTCGGAGTCGATCGACGACAACGTGCACTTCACCACCATCCACATGCCACTCGTGCGCACGCCGATGATCGCCCCCACGAAGCTCTACGACAGCTTCCCGACCATCTCGCCGGATGAGGCGGCGGACCTGATCTGCGAGGCGATCCGGGCCAAGCCGAAGCAGATCAACACGCGGCTGGGGACATTCGGCGAGATCTCCTACGCCCTGTTCCCCAAGGCGGTGGACCAGATCCTGTCCACCGCCTACAAGGTGTTCCCCGACTCCGCGGCGGCCAAGGGCGAGACTCCCGGCGGCGAGGCGGCCGCATCGACCGAGCAGGTCGCGCTCGCGCACCTGATGCGCGGCGTGCACTGGTAGGCGCCGGCGCGGGCCGACCCCCCGGGCGGCGGCGCCGCGCGGGCCGAGCCCCACGCGCCCCGGGGCGTGGGCCCGGCTGGTGGTCTAGATCCGGAACACCTGGATCAGACGCTGTTCGTGCTCGGCCTCGATCCGGGCGATCACCTCGACGTGCTGCTCGAGCCCGGAGCCGCGGAGCTTCGTGGCCAGGAGCTCGTCGACCTGGAAGATGCCGGCGCTGTTGGACATCGCGATCTCGACCCGGACCGCCCGATCCTCGCCGGGGACGATCTTGACCGCCTCGATCGCGTAGGCCGAGAGCGAGTGGATGTTCTGATGGCCGGCCTCGAACGGCACCCGCGAGCGGCCGCGGGCCATGTCGAGCGCGTCGGCGACGCGCACGATCCCGGCCTCGATCGTGAACGGCCTGCCCTTGCGCCGGTGACCGATGATCGCGTGAAGCGTCTCGGCGACGATCACGGTGCGCTCGGGCTCCTCGTAGGCGGTGGCGAGCAGCGACCCGAGCTTGTCGGCGGTCAGGAACAGGCTGTAGGCCTCGTGGTCGGTGCGGTGGATCGACATCCCCACGCAGTGGAACAGGCAGCCGGCGGCCACCACCACTTCGGCGTCGCGCTCGCTGAGCCCGTAATCGGCGACCACCGACGGCGTGACGCCGCGACGCCACAGCAGGCGAGCCACACGCAGGCCGATGTTGAGCACGATCTGGATGTGGACCCAGCTGTGATCGGACATCCCCAGCCGGCGGGTGGCGTTGACCGAGGAGACGTGCCACCAGGCCTTGACCTGATCGTCGGCGTTGACCGCCTCGAGGAATGTCTCGAGGCGGCGATTGCCGCGCGTGGGCGCGCGCACCCGGACCTCGGCGATCGCCTCGCGCAGAGGTCGCGGCGGTTCCGCCGGGCCGGGCTGTGGGGGCTCGGTCGGCCGGGCTGCGGGGGCTCGATCGGACCGGGCTGTGGCTCGAGGCGCTCGGGCTCGCCGGCGCCGGTGGGCTGCTCGTCCGCGTTCACAGCCGGGCTTCGAGCAGGACGCCCTCGCGGATTCCGCCGTGCCCGACCTGGAGCGCGGCGCCGAACAGGTTCGACGCGGCCTGAAGGATGATCAGCCCGGCCGGCAGCAGCCGCACGCGCTCGCGGTCCAGCGCGAACCGCCGCGCCACAGCGGTCGTGCCCGCGGTGGCCAGCAGCCCGAACGTGCGCTCGAACGCCGCCGAGTCGAGCACGGGGCCGGCGAGCCGTCGCAGCGACGTCGCGCTCCCCCCCACCGCGACCGCCTCGACCGGCTGGGGGACGTCGATCCCGGCCAGCGCGTCGTCGACGTGGGCCCGGGCTGCGGTCAGCTCCTCGGCGGACGGGGGATCGGAGATGAGGAATTGCTCGGCCAGGTCACCCGACCCGACGCCGAACGACGTGCACCAGCTCATCCGGTCGGGGGCCGTGCCGACCACGAGCTCCGACGACGCGCCGCCGACATCGACGACGCCGAGCTCGCCCGCGGGCACATGCCCGAGTGTCCTGGCGGCCCCGATGAAGGCCAGGCGCGCCTCTTCCTTCCCGGACAGGATCTGCACTCCGAGTCCGCAGTGGCGGCGGATCGCCGCGATCAGCTCCGGGCCGTTGCCGGCCCGCCGGATCGCCGCGGTGGCCACGGCGTAGACATCCTCTGACCCGAGCTCGTGAGCGAGCCGGAGCTGATCGGCGACGACCTCGACGACCTCGCTGATCTTGGCCGGAGAGATCGTCCCGTCATCGCGGAGTCCCCGCGAGATGCGCGTGAACGCCCGCTCCTGGTGGATCTCGAGCAGATAGTCCTCCTCGCACTCGGCGACGAGCAACCGCGTCGTGTTCGAGCCGATGTCGATGCAGGCGCGGCGCACGTCGCGCTCACCTTATTGCTTCCGAGGGTTGCTCCGAACGCATCGCCGCGTTCGACTCCTCGGGCTCGAGCGAGCCGTCACCGGCCGCCGTCCCCGCGAGCAACCGGTCGGGGCGGAGCCTGTAGACGATCAGGCCGGTGACGACGAGCGCCCCGGCCCCGGCCGTGGCGAGCGCGGCGCGAGGGCTGGCGAGCGTGGCCACCACACCACCAAGCAGGATTCCCAGTCCGGGCACCGCCTCGGCCATCGACTCGTTGAAGCTCATCATCAGCGTCATCCACGCGGGATCCACCGCCTCCTGGAGCGCCGTGCGTGCGGAGACCGCCTCGACGCCGTTGCCGGCCCCGGCGACGGCGGCCGCCGCGATCGCGTACCCCAGCGCCGGACTCACGGCCATGCCCACCAGTCCGATCCCGAGCGCAGCGGTGCCACCGGCGATCAGCGTCCGTGACTGCACCCCGCGCCAGCGCGCGTAGACCAGGCTACCGACCACCGCCCCCGCCCCCCAGGCCGACAGCAGTGCGCCGTAGCCGCCGGCGCCCGCGTGCAGCGAATGGCCGGCGAACACGACCTCGACCGGGACCGACATGGTGAAGAACAACAGCGCCACCGCCTGCAGGCTGAGCAGGATCCGGATCGCCGGGGTCCGGCGCGCGTGCACGAACGCCCGCCGCAACCGTCCCGCCGACGGTGCCGCTTCGTGCGGCGCGGGCGGGAGCCCGGTGGTGGTCAGCATCGTGAGGGCGATCGCCACAAACATGGCGCTGTTGGCGATCAGCGCCGCTTGCGTGCCACCGAGCGCGACGACCAGGCCTCCAATCGCCGGACCGGCCATGAAGCACACCGAGAACGACCCGTTCATGAGCGCGTTGCCCTCACGGAGGAGATCCCTGGGCGTCAGCACCGCGACCGTGGTGGCCCGCGCGATCGCCCGCGCCGATACGGCCGCGACCCCGTCCACCAGTGCCAGCGCCAGCGCTGGGGCCAGCGCGAACCGAGTCGTGGCCCAGGCCAGGGAGGCGAAGGCGATCGCCTCGATCCCGTACAGAACGGGCAGCACGCGCCGTGCCGGCCGTTGATCGATCCGCGCCACCACGAGCGGCGAGAGCAGCGCCGGAATCGTCTGGGCGCAGATGAAGAACGCCGTGGCCCCGATCGCGCTGCCCGTCCGGCGGTAGACGAGCACCGCGAGCGCGACCGTCCCGATCGACCACGCCAGCTCGTTGAGCGTGTAGGCGACGAGCAGCCGCCGGTACACGGGAAGAGCGAGGACCGGGGTCACGTTCGGGAAGTATCGACCCTCGGCTGAGGTGCCGATAGTTTTCCTGCTAACCGCAAGGAAGGAGTCGCACATGCCCTATCGCAACGGTTGATATCGGTGCCTACGCTCATGCGGTGGGCGGCGCACTGGGAAACCGCATGAGCTGAACGGCAGACACCCGTCCATGACGTTGTGAGCCACGCCTCGATGGGGGTAGCATGAGGGCGATCGCGCCTGTGCGCGCCCGGTGGGGCTGAGGACGTGGCCATGGAAGTAGGGGTTACAACACGACACGGAAGTACACCGGCCCGCAGGCGGGCGGCACTCGGCCTGCTCGGTCTGGCCACGCTGTCGCTGCCGGCGGCGTTCGCTGTCCTGGCTCCGCCCGATCGCTGGCACGATCCGCTGCTATTCGCGGCGCTGATCGCGATCGCCCTGGCCTGCCACACCGGCCAGGTCACGCTCAAGACACGGGTACCGGTCAAGATCGACGGCGGCTATGCCGTCGTGCTGATCGCGGTCGCCTTCTGGGGCCCGGTCGCGGGACTGGCCGTGTACCTCACATGGGACGTCGCCAACCGGCTCATCGTCCGCGAGTACGGCGTGTTCACGCCGGGGGCGCTGGCCAACCTCGCGTCCTACGGCTGGTCGGCGATCGCCGCGGCGGCGCTGCTTCGGTTCGCGGGCGTCACCTCGCTGGAGCCGCGGGCGCTGGCGGGCCTGTTCACCGCCGGCGTGGTCATGGCCGTGGTCCAGTTCGGGATCGCACGCCTGCTCTACGGAACCCTGTACCAGGGCTACCGGGCCGGGCCGCTGATCAGCTCGGAGCTCTCGAGCCTGCTGCCTGCCATCCTCGTCGACGTCGCGCTCGGCACCCTGACGGCGATCTTGATCGTGCCGCTCGGGATCGGCGCCTTCGCGCTGTTGGCCCCCGTCGTCCTGATCCCGAGCGTGATCCTGCCGGCGCTGGTCCGCAACCGCCCGGTCTCGACGCTCGACCTGCCGGCGGCCACCGGCCTGTATGCCGCCGCGCTCGCCGACGTGCTGCGATTGCCGCGCCGGCGCCGGCGTCTGCTCGCGCAGGCCTCGCGGTTCCTCCACACCCAGACCTACAACCGGCGCTCGCGCCCGGATGAGCTCTATGAGGTGATGCTCGCCGCGATGTACGCGAGCGAGCGCTTCGACGGCACCGGCGGCCCGGCCGGCCTGCGCGGCGGGATGATCCCGCTCGAGTGCCGCGTGCTGGCCGTGGCGGACGCATGGGCGAGGCTGACGGCGCGCTCCACCAGCAGCTCTCGCATACCGAGGCGTTGCTGTCGCTCGAGCTGGCGGCCGGGTCGAGCTCGACCCGACGGTCGTGGCCGCCGCCGGCGAGGTCGTGCACACCGAGCTTCCCTGGGCCACGGAGCACGCCTTCCAGCCCGTGCTGCACCGGCTGCCGCTGCCGCGCGCCGTGCGCCGTGAGACCCTCGCCCACGCACTGGCGGGCACCGCTCAGGCCTAGGGTCACGCGGAGGCGACAGCCACACTGGCATCATCATGCCGGTGTCCGAAGCAGCCATCGAGGTCAAGGGCCTGCGCAAGTCCTACGGTGACTTCGAGGCGGTCCGGGGGATCGACTTCGAGGTTCTCCGCGGCGAGGTGTTCGGCTTGCTGGGCCCCAACGGCGCCGGCAAGCGACCACCGTCGAGATCCTCGAGGGCTACCGGGAGCGCCCGCCGGCACCGTGAGCGTGCTCGGGCTTCGATCCCGGCAGGCGCTCGCGCGCATTCCGCGCCCAGGTCGGCATCGTGCTCCGAGCACCGGGATCTACCGTCATATCCGCGTGCGCGAGGCGGTCGCCCACTTCGCCTCGCTCTATCCCCACCACCGCGACGTCGACGAGGTGATCGCGCTCACCGGCCTCCAGGGCAAGGAGAACGCGCTCGCACGGACGCTGTCAGGCGGGCAGTTGAGGCGACTCGATCTGGCGCTGGCGCTGATCGGCGATCCCGAGCTGATCTTCCTCGACGAGCCGACGACCGGATTCGACCCCGCCGCCCGGCGCGCCGCCTGGGACACGATCCGCTCACTCAAGGAGCTCGGCAAGACGGTGCTCCTGACCACGCACTACCTGGACGAGGCCCAGGAGCTGGCCGACCGGGTGGCGATCATCAAGGAGGGGCGGATGCGCGATCGAGGGAGCACCGAGCACGCTCACGGCGAATGCGGGCACGGCGCCCTACATGGTCGCCTATCGCAACGGACACGGTGGCCTGGTCGAGCATCGGGACCGACGATCCGACCACGCTGCTGCACGAGCTGACCGGAGCTGCGCTCGCGCGCGGGGATCGGCTCGAGGCGCTGACCGTGACGAGACCGACGCTCGAGGATGTGTACCTCGAGCTGACCGCCGAGGCATCCGAGGAGCCCGTGCGCGACGAGGATCCGCCGGCCCGTCGCCGGCGCTGGCGCGGCCGCCGATGACCGAGGTCGCCCGTCTCGCCTGGCGCCAGTACCGCCTCGAGCGCAAGCTGTTCTGGCGCAATCCGAGCGCCGCGTTCTTCAACTTCCTGCTGCCACTCCTGTTCCTGGCCTTCTTCGGCGCGATCCTGCACGGCAAGCAGAAGGACCTCGAACGTGATCGTTCCGGGCATCGCCGGGATGGCCGTGATGTCGACCACCTTCACGGCGTTGGCCTTCAACATGACCTTCCTGCGCGAGCAGGGCATCCTCAAGCGGATCCGCGGCACGCCGATCCCGAGCTTCTCATACCTGTGCGGCATCGCCGGGGAACGCGATCACGAACACGGCGATCCAGATCGCGATCATCGCGG
>CAVOWC010000009.1:0-118573 GCA_963700025.1 uncultured Solirubrobacteraceae bacterium
TGCCGCAGTCGATCACGGTCAGCCCGTGCGCCTCGCGCGCGTGCGCGAGTCCGGACCCTCGTCGTCGGCCGGGGCGAGGAGAACTCGGGTCCGGTCGCGAGGACGCGCAGTCCGTCCCGCCCGGTGGCGTAGATGCCGCCGCCGAGCGGGACGCCGGCGGCCAGCTGCTCGGCGAGCTCGCTGAGCGAGCGCTCGACCTCGACGCCGGCGCACGCGGCGAGGCCGCCGCTCGGCCCGCCCGTGTCGGCGACCAGCACGGGATCCGTCCACTGCCGGGCGGCGGCGAGCGCGATCAGGTAGGACAGGGTGGTCACGCCGGCCCCGCCGGCGAGCCCACAGACCGCGAGCAGCGGCCCAAGGCGAGCCGGCGCACGGCGGGGAGGTCTGTTCGCGCGGTTCGACGGCGTGCTCGGGCACCGGCACCCAGCCGTGCCGCGTCGGTGGCTCAGCGGTCGCGGCCGTCATCGGGCGGCTCCTTGGGCTGGTCGCGGTGCGCGCGGGTGCCCCGTCGCGCGAGCGCGTTGATCGCCGCCCAGACGTTGCCGTCGTGCTGGGCGATCGTCTCGTCGCGGATCGCGACCTCGGTCGGATCGGAGGTGAACGCCCAGTACTCGCTCGGGCCGACCCGGAGCGTGACTTTGCCGTGCCCGCGCGCGCCGTTGAGCCACAGCATCTGGGCGTGGCGGCCCTTGACGGTCTTGAGCCGGCCGAGCTCGTTGGCCTCGCGCTCTGAGAGCTCGACGGTCTCGGCGATGAACGGGATCTCCTGCGGGTTCTGCGCCAGGAGCAGCTGCTGGGCGGAGTTGCGCACCAGCGCCTTGCCGTACTCGGTGTTGAAGTCAGACAGCTGCTGGCTCATCACGATCAGCGCGAGCCCGAGGTGCCGGGCGCGGCGGGCGAGGTCGTTGGCGTACTCGCCGGTCTCGTCGCGGCGGATCAGATGCCACGCCTCGTCGATCAGCATCATCGACCGCCCCAGGAACAGCGGCGCGCCCGGCTTCACCGCGTCCGCGCGGTGCGCGGCCCAGTGGCGCTGCACGGTGCCGGTGACGTACTCCATGATCGCGAACATCACGAGCTGCAGCTGGCTCTCCGGGCACGTCCGCGTGTCGAAGATCACCAGCGGACTGTCGAGCGGCACCGTCGTCTCGCGGTCGAGCAGGTACGCGTACGTGCCCTCGCCGCAGTACTCGGACAGCTGGTCGGCGAGGTTCCGCAGCGTCGCGGCGATCTCCGGCGCGGCGGCCGTCTGCGCGTCCTCGGCCTGGGCGCGCAGCTCCTCGCGCAGCAGCGACTCGGTCGGCGAGCTGCCGAGCGCCGCCGCCTTGCCGTACACGGCGCGGATGCCGGAGGCGAGCATCCCGAGCTGCTGGCCGTCGAGGCGGCCCATCATCACCTGATGCAGCGCGATCAGGAACGCGATCTTCTCCCGCGGCACCCTCGCCGGATCGGGCACGTCCCACGGGTTCAGCGCGTAGGCCGAGCCCTCGGCGCCGATCTCGATCTGCTGCGCGCCGTCGACGAGCCGGGAGAGGGTCTCGTAGTGGCCGGCGCGGTCGATCACGAACGCGCGCGCGCCGAGCGCCACGCGACCGGGACATCAGCACATTCGCGGACATCGTCTTGCCCGACTCCCGTGCGGCCGGCGATCAGCAGCGTGTGGTTGGGGTGCTGCTCGTCGTAGAGGTTGAGCAGCTCGACGGTGCGGCCGGGGTCGGCGAACGCGAACGGGATCCCGGTCGGCGACCCGCACTTCGTCCCGACCAGCGGCAGCATGTCGGCGGCGTTGACGGTCGGGTACTTGCGGACCTGCGCGAGCACGTCGCGGCCGAGCGGCAGCGTGCTCTCCCACAGCTGCTGCTGGCGGAACGTGCCGGCGTTGACCTTGCAGTCGCCGGCGGACTCGATCTGCTCGGCGCAGAAGTCGACCGCCTCCGACAGCGCAGCCAGGTCCGGGTCGGGGCCGCGGGCGCGGAGCTTCTCGTAGATCGAGACGTGGAACAGCCCGGTCTGCTGGCCGGAGGCGAGCTGGCCGAGCAGCCCCTCGTACTCGCGCTCCTGCACGTAGCGGTCGAAGTCCGGCACCCGGCCGCGCGACTCGGCGCCGCGGTTGATCGTGAACAACCGGCGGTAGGCGAGCTTCAGCCGCTGGCGCTCGCGGCGGCGCTCGAGCGCGTGCACGTACACGCTCAGCGTGAACGGCTGGCGGGTCAGCATCGCCCCGTGCAGCCAGCCCATGCTCGTCCGCCCCGCGGTCGTCGCGACCACGATCGTCTGCTCGGCGTCCCGGTCGACATGCGCGAGATGCGAGTCCCGGTCGAAGTCGAGGCTCGAGGAGGCGATCGCCTCCCGCAGCCGCACGCCGGCCTGGATCGCCTCCTCCCGCTCGACCGGCGCGTCGAGCTCGCCGAGCAGCTCGCCGGCCGGCGCCGGCCGGCTGCCCCGGTCCGCCCGGGTGGGGTTGAAGCAGGACCACAGCAGCGCCACGACCTGCTCGCCGTCGAGCAGCTCGGTCGCCATGCCCTCCGCCTCGAGCTCGGAGCGCAGCGCGTCGACCCGGCCGAGATGCTCGCGCACCGCCCGGCGGTGCGCGGTCAGCGTCCGCTCGAGCGGCGCCGTCGGCAGCTTCCCCCGCCGCCAGTACGCGAACGCGGCCCGCGCGACGTGCTGGCGCGGAAGGAACGGCACCACCACGTAGTGGTTGACCTCGACCGCGGCCTGGCTGTCGGCGTGCAGCCGCAGCGACTCCTCGAGCGCCGCGTGCAGCCGCCAGCGCGACAGCGCCAACGGATCACGCGCGCCGCGGTCGCGGCTCGGCGGCGGACCCGCGCATGCCTCGACCTCGCGCCGGCACTCGCCGACCAGCTCGTCGAGGTTCACCGGACGGCCCTCGACGACGACCTGGATCCGCTCATCGGCGTGCAGCTGGGAGATCAGCCGCTGGAACGTGCCCGCGGCCTTCTCGCGCTCCTCGCCGGACATCAGCAGCGGGTTCACCGGGCGACACCGGAAGATCCGCACGAACGCGCCCTCGCTCGTGACCACCAGGCCGGTGCGGTCGACCGCCTCGACCCCGAGCAGCTCACCCGCCTCCCGCAGCCGCTCGCGCGAGGGCTTCCGCACCGCGATCACGGCCGCACCCTGGCCGGGAGCACCGGCTGTTCGGGTTCCGGGCCCGTCACGGCGAGTCCCACAGCAACTCGGAGTCGAGGACCGCCAACAGTCGGCCTCGTCGGTCCGCGCCTCGTGCTCGGCGACCACGAGTACCCGGCGCAGCGCCGGCGCCGGCGACGAACCGCCCGTCCGCGCGGCGCCAGCGCACCGCCGAGAGCACCACGGCGCCGAGATCGAACTCGGTCTGCGACGCGACGAACCCGGCCGCGACCGGCAGCCCGCCGACATACACGCCGGTCACGGCCGCGCCGATCCCGTGGATCGGGCTCAGCCAGTTCGCCCACGCGAACCCGATCAGGATCCCGCCGACCATCGCCGCGATCTGCCCGACCGTGAAGTCCCAGCCGAACCGCAGCTTCGCCTCCAGATGCGCCGGCGCCGGGTTCACGAGCCGCCCCCCGATCCGGCGGCGGCTGGTCCTGCGGCGTGCGTGCCGCGTCCGTTCCCGCCATCCCAGCCCGGCTGCCCGCTGGCGCGGAGCGGTCGCGCGCCCGCGACCGGCGCTGGTTTGGGGTCGGCGCTCTCGCCGAACCCCGACGTCGACCCGCTGCCGTCGGAGAACGCCTGGGCGCGAACCTCGGGGCTGGCCGCGGCCAGCGTGCGGATCGCCTCGCGCTCGTCCGGCGTCCACTCCCCCAGCGCCTGGTAGGCGAGATGCTGGCGCGCCCGCGGCCCGTGATCGGCGACCAGACTCTGCACCGCGCCCTGCGTCGAGGCAGGGAGCGCATCGAGCGCCTGCCTGGCCTGCTCGCCCGACACCGGCTGGCGCTGCTCGCGCAGCGAGGCCTCGAGCATCTCCGCGTCGAAGTGATCCTGCCGCCAGCTCGGCCGCTGCAGACCCCCGCTGCCGCCACCGCCCTGGCTGCTCGCGAGCGGCGGCGGCGAGTACGCCCGCGCGTTCGCTGCCACCCCGCGCCCGCTGCAGCCAGCCCGCCCCCGACTCGCCCGAGCCGCTGGACCCGCCGTTCGCGCCGTTGCGCCCGCCGCCCGCGACGCCGGCGCCCGCCGCTCCGGCGCCAGCCGCCACGCCCGGCCGCCGGCGCCCGCGGCCTTGCTGGCGGCCAGCACGCTCTCGGCGCTCAGCCGCGCGCCGAGCCGCGAGTCGGTCGCCCGCGCGCGCTGATCGCTCGCGCCGCGCGCCGCCCGCCCAGCCCGGCAGGTGCTGCCGGGCGGCGTCGCGCATCTGCGACCCCGCCGCATAGCTCACCGCCCGCGAGACGAACCCGCCGCGGACCGCGCCCGCGCCGAGCATCGCCATCTGCGCGAGCCGGCTCGGCAGCAGCAGCATCATCCACAGCAGCGCGATCGCGGCCAGCGGCTCGAGCAGCGCGTCGAAGAACCCCGAGGACCCCTTCAGGAACAGGCCGTCGTTCAGCATCGCGCCGCTCGCGGCGAAGCACACCGCCCAGACGAACGGCACCGCGAGGCACACGGCGAACGCGCGCACGAGCACCCGCGAGATCCACGGGACCACCGGCGAGAGCACGATCGCGATCGGCATCCCGATGAACACCAGGACGGTCGAGATCGCCAGCACCACCTTCATCATCAGCAGCCCCAGAAACAGGATGCTCGCGACGACCGCCATCACGATGCTCACGAACAGCCCGACGCCGAGGAACCCGAGCCCGACGCCCGCCCCGACACCGACCGCGAGCAGGTTCGCGCTGGACTTCGTCACGCTCCCGGACCCGAGCAGCCCGGTGCTCGCGTCGTTCGCCAGCGCGACCGCCGTGTGAAACATCCACGGCCAGATCGGCAGCAGCAACGCCGCGCCGACCGTCCGCGCGAGCCCCTCGAGCGCCGAGCCGCCGCTGCCCGCCAGCCCGGCCGCCCAGAACCTCGCGATCGAGATCGTCGCGACCGCGCCGAGCGCCGCGCCCGCCATCGCCAGCACCGTGTGCTCGGTCGCCGCGACATGCGATCCGGCCGGCGCGTAGTCCGGAACGGCGACCAGCCAGCCGATCAGCTGCGTGTTGATGAAATGCGCGATCGGCGCGAACAGCGCATGGACGATCGCGTCGAACGCCGTCACCGCGAGCTTGCCGACCGTGCCGCCGATCACGTGCCCGATCCCGCCGAGCAGGCCGCTGATCACCTGGCCCGGGCTCGGGAGACCCAGCAGCCACGCCTGAGCCGGGCTCGGCTCGAGCGCCGACAGCAGCAGCACGACCGCCAGCACGCAGCCGCCGACGACCGCGAGCTGCCAATGCCAGCGGCGCGTCACGCGACCCGCGTCGCGCCGCGACCGGCGGGACTCGGCAGCCGACTGCGAGGTGCGGCGAAGCGGCCACGCTCAGTCGATCAGCGCCGTGACGCTGCCCAACAGCAGCAGCACGCCGAGCGACGTGCCGACCATCTGCATCCCCCGCCGGCCGCCGAACATCATCACCACCCCACCCGCGATCAACCCGATCGGCGCGACCGCCGCGACCATCACCAGCGCCGGGGTCACCAGCGCGTGCGCGCCGTTCACGAACCCGCCCGCCGGCTCTCAGCGGGCGGCAGTCTCAGAGGTATTGGCTCGGGGTTCGCGAGTCCCGCTCGCGTCGCGATGCGCTCACGTCAGGTAGCCGGAATTCGGCGTGAATCTCAGGTCTCTCGCCAGCGCCGGGTCCCCGCCCTACCTTCGTGTCCGCGCGGGTATGGGAGCCGCGACGCGTCGTGGCCGCGTCTGTCCGGATGGACAGTGAGCTGGTCGGCTCGCTCGTGGCTGCTTTGCTCGCCGAGCAGAACGCCGCCAGAGCTCGGCGCCAAGCTGCAGCGTGTTGTCCAGACCAAGCGTCTCGGAACGGCCGATCCGGTCGAACTGAGCTGCCCATCGCCCGCGTAGCATCAGTTCTGAATGCGACCGTTGAGACTCGCGCATCGGCTGCGCGAGGGCCCCGAGGCGTCATCCACCAGGAGGTATAGGTCTTGCGGCAAGCTGTCGGGTGATGGCAAGTTCAGAAGGAGATTGCGGTGGTTAGAGATCGGTTTGGTGTCGAGTACGTGATCCGGCTTGAGCGGATCGAGCAGGCTCGGAAGCTGCTCGGATTGGCCGGGACTGTCGAGGTCAGTATCCGAGATCTCCCCGTGAACGATGGACACCTCGATGGGGAGCGCAACGGGTTGTGGCTGATCTCCCTGGACAAGTTCCTCGGCGTCACGGCGGCCTCCGAGGTGTTGTGGGAGGAGCTTGTGCACGCCTGGCAGGCTGAGCGAGAAGGGGGCTGGAAGGCCGTCAATGAGCGCATGGACCGCGAGCGTCTTGACGAACGGCTAGATGGCCCCAATCAGCGCAAATACTTTCGCGGCCGGGCGATTGACAGGTTGCCGCTTGAACGAGAGGCAAAGAAACGAGCCCGTGAGCTGCATGCCAGGCTCGCGCTGGCAGAGCGGCGCACGTAGTTACTCCGGTTGTGGCTCTCGTGGTCCGGCAATGTGCTCGAAGACGGGGTTGACAGCGCTGGGCAAAGGCTCCGGACCTTGAGCACAGCCGCGCTGCCCGTCGCTGCGCAAAGGGCCACAGCGCAGCCGTGGCCGCTTCAGGGTCGAGCAGTAGCGTCCGTCCACGCACCTGTCGAGGCGAGGGGCGGCGTCGCCGCCGGCTCCGTGAGGCTGACTGATCATGTCCGATGCCGGCCGCGCGTCGTAGCCCTCCCGCCCGTACGCTTGACGCATCGCTGCCAGCTACCTCATCCCGGCTCGTGTTCGCCGCGGCGCGCTACGGATAGTCGGCAACTGGCAGGCCAAGCCTGAGGCGCTCATCCGCGACCTGGAGACGCGCGTCGGGTTTCGCACCGTAAGCGAGTTCGTCGAGGCGCTTGATGAGCGAATCGGCCCGGGCGCCGGCAGCGAGTTCTACCGGCGGCTTGTGGCGCAGGTGGCGGGGCCGACCTCGTCGATGCAGGCGCAGTACGGCCTCACGACGTCCTCAGTTCCGGGCGCAACCGAGGTGGCGTCCCTCAAGGAGGCCGCGCTGCTTGCGATGCCCGATCAGCTGTTCACGGCAGCGCTCGATGCCGGTCGCGATATCGCGTCGGCCTATGCGTTCGAGCTGTTTCGAAGCGAGGAAGCCCAGCGTGACACCCACGACGGCATCGCGCAGCTGTTCATTGACAACGGGGTGCCGTACGCGTTTGACGAGACCGGCCGGCTTGCGCCAGCGGGAAGCGCGGCGATGAGCGCGGCCACCGTGCAACCCGCGCTCGATGTGCTCGACGACCCGCGACTGGCGAATGCGCGCACCCACCTCGTCGAGGCGCAGCAGCGCCTTCAGGAGCACGACCCTGACGAGGCCGTCGACGAGGCGCGAATGGCGGTTGAGTACGGCATGCTCGCCCTTCTTGATGCCACCGGCACTCCTCGCCCGGCGAAGCATCAGCCCCAGGACCTGTTCAACGCGCTGGCCGCACCCGGCCAGGTCCCGTCGGTTCTCTCGCGTGCCGCCGAGGAGCTCGTCCTGTCAGCGCCGCGGTTCCGCGGGCGAACCACGGCTGGACACGCCGGGAGCGCCGCCGTCGAGCAAGGCGAAGCCGAAGCGGTCGTCGGCGCCGCAGCCGCGGCGCTCGTCTTCCTGGCCAGCAAGCTGCCGTCCTGACTGGGGATCGTCGCGCATACCCTGACGTGGCCTCGGCGACAGGGAGCGCTGGCTCACTGTCTTGGCTATGCGCTGCTCGAAGGCTCCCAGCGAGTACGTCCGAAGCCGCGCTCAAGTTTCCAGAACGACATCGGCAATCTCGCCGCGCCGCTCCCACACCCACGAGCCACGCCCGGGAGAGGAGGCGCGATGGCTCCCCGTGCCCGAAACGAGGCCACGAGATGGTCGTCCTAGGCGAGCCTGTCAGTTCGCGTATCTCGAGCAGCGAGGACGCCAGCCGCCGGGCCTGCTTTCGGTTTCTTGGCGTTCATCTCGGAGTGCGAGTCGCCTCCCCTCGTTTTCATGTAGGAGGTTCAGCCGGTGCGCCGGCACGTGCGTGCCGACCTCGACGGAAACGCCAATTGAGCGAGGTAGCGTGACCCGGTGTGACGGGCAAGGCGTCAACCGCGGGAATGGGTCGGGTTCTCGAGCGTCGACGGGCGGTCGCCCTGGCGCGGCATTACCGCGAGTTCGAGGGCCTCTCGATCAGGCAGATCGCCGACCGTCTCGGTCGCTCGCCGGCGACGGTCAAGGCGTACTTCTACGACCCGACCGGCGAGAAGGCGCGGGCGGTCAAGGCGCGCTACTCGGCGTGTGCCGCGGCTGCGGCGCCTACACGCAGCCGCGCAACGGCAAGGGCGACGCCTACGCGTACTGCAAGGCCTGCCATCCCGGCGCGATCGAGCGGCGCTGGACGCGCGAGCGGGTGCTCGACGCGATGCGCGACTGGCGCGCGCGCTACGGCCGGCTGCCGTCGTCGTACGACTGGTCGCGCACGCACGCGCGTCGGCGCGGGGGCGAGGCGCTCGAGCGGCTGGCCGAGGCGAATGGCCGTCGGCGAGCGTCGTCACCCGCCTGTTCGGAACCTGGGCTGTCGCTCGTGCGGCGGCTTCGCGGCAGGAGGGGGGGCCGGACTGGCCCGCCACTAAACGTCGGTGGTGTCGCCATTGGGAGCGATTCGATCTCGTTGCCTAAATCCCGGGAATCGACCGCAAAATCCGAGGATCGGAGGGGAGGTGGCGAGGAACTACAACAAGTCGAGTTGCAGGGCTTTCCCGTCGGCGGGGCGGATGTCGCCCATAATTCGGGTCGGTGAGGACGGCGGTTCGAATCCGCCCGCTCAGATTTCTAGAGACCCCTGCTGGAGCAGGGGTTTCTCTGTTGTCCGGCGGCCGTTGTGGCGGGCCGCTCTATCGCTCTAGTTCGACTTGGTGGTTGGAAGTCGTGACGTTGTGACGAGTTTCATGTTGCCGGCGATAGCCGGCTGTTGTGGATGTAGTCGTTGACGGCGGTCTCGAGGGTTTTCAGGGGGCGGATCTCGATCTCTGGCCGGGGGTCTCGTCGGCCTCCAGCAGTGGTCGCAGGAGCCGGTTGCGGAGCTTTGTGTAGAAGACGGCGACGCGGATCCCTGTCGGGGGTGAGGGCGTAGGTGTTCTTGCGGGGGATGCGTTGGATGAGTCCGTGCAGTCGCAGGCGGCGGAGGTGTTGAGCGCCGCCGAGATTGAGCGTGCTGGCGCTGGTGTGGGTGAGGATCGGGGGGTGGGGTACGAAAGAAGAAGTAACTCGGAGCGTCGGCGGGTTGGTGGGAGCGGCTTCAGCGAGGATGGGTCGGGTCCGGGTCGGCGTGGTTGTGCGTCGCGCGTTTGTAACCGGCTTCGCGTCCCGCTTGGGATCGCTCGCCCAGGATCGTGATCGTCGGTTCGCGAGACGCTCGGGGCGGCGCGGGTCGGGGGTCGGGGCGAGCGATGCGACCCACTCGCGCGTGGTGGCGGCGGGTCAGGCGCTCGCGGCGGTCCAGAGTTGCGCGGGGCGGCCGCCGGTCGTCTGTCGGGTAACGGTCGCGCGGTCGTTCGTGCGGAGTGCTTGGAGCGCGGTGTCGATCTCGCCCGCCGGCTGGTTGTGGTGGAGGACGCCGCTGATCTGGCTGCGGGTCAGCCCGGCCGGGCTGGCGGTCAGGGCGGCGTGGATCTGTTCGGCGAGCGGTCTGCCGGTCGCGCCGGCGAGCGCCCAAATGGCGGAACGGGCGGCGTAGTCGTGCAACGCAAGCGCGGCGGTCAGATGCTGCGGGCCGATCAGTGAGCTGCCGTCGGCGAGGGTGTAGAGGAGCGCGAGCCGGATCACGTGCGCTTCGCTGCGGGCGGTGATCTGCCCGACAATTCCGGGTAGCGGCCGAGCGAGCTGGCGGTAGGCGTGATGCCACAGTTCCCGCCCGTCATCGCCGAGGCGGACCTCGCCGATGGTCTGTGCGTGCTTGACGGCCGCGGCGAGCATGCGGTCAAGGCCGGTGCCGGCAAGCGGCTCCGGGTTCCCGCCTTCGGGCAGTAGCCGTTGGCGGCGGCAGCTGATCAGCAGGATCCGGTTGACGTAGCCGTTGGAGAGCTCGGCTGCGGTGATGTGGCGGCGTAGTTCGTCCTGGGTGATGTGCCCGATCACCGAGATGTGCGCGCTGCTGGACCGGGTGGGCGCGCTGCGGGTCAGGATCGCCAAGGGGCGGCCGTCCCATGCGGAGCGCAACGTCGGCGATAGTGTCGAGATCTCGCGGCTTGCGGCTTTCAACACGCTCGCGAATTCCGGCTCGATCACGAGCAGCCGCTGATCAGCGTGCCCGGGGTCGTGGCCGGCCGGGTCGCGGACCGCGAAGATCAACCCCTCCCCACTGGATAAGCCGGTCAGGATCCGCCGCTCGATCGACCGGTCAGCCTGGGTGATCAGTCGGTGGACGTGATCCCACGACGATCCCTTGCGGGCCTTGGCGCTGTCGCCGACGAGGAGCATGAACTCGTTCGGGTGATGTCGGGTCGCCTCGACCTGGAAGAAGGCGCCGCGGCCGACAGCGGCACCGAACGCGACGATCAGCTGGGAGAGGATCGCGATCGGGTCCGCTTCGGTATGCGGCGAAATCGTGTTCACGATCTCGCCGAGCAGTTCGTGATAGACCGCCGCGGTCGGCGGCGCCGGCCAGCCCGCGGGTGCCACAAGCACGCTGTCGTCGGCCGGCGTTGTTTCTTCTGGCTGATCGATCAGCGACAGCACGCGCTCGGTCATTCGGTGGAGATCTCCGCGACCGCGGCGCGTGCCGAGCTCTCGTCGACGATCGCCTTGCCCTGCGTGAACGCCGCGATCAACGCGGCGAGGGCGAGGTTGTTGATCAACCGCGGCAGCCCGCGCGAGGTGTCGTGGATCAGCTCGATCGCGTCGTCGGAGAACAGGGTGTCGGAACGGCCCGCGAGCGCGAGATGGTGTTGCACGTAGCTGGTCGTTTCGTTCGCGTCGAGGCCGCCGATCGCGTAGCGGACAGCGACTCGCTGGTCCAGCGCGGTGAACGTGCCGGTCCTCAGCTGGCGACGCAATGTCGGCTGGCCGAGCAGCAGCAGGCAGAACGGGGCGGTCTGGTCCATCCCCATGTTCGACAGGCACCGCACCCCCTCCAAGCTCTCGGCGTCGAGCAGATGCGCTTCGTCGATGATCAACACAACCCGTTTCCCACGCTCCGCGCTCTCGGCTGCAAGCAGCTCTTGAGCCTGCGGGATCAGAGCGGCGTGGTGAAAGCGCGGGGCGCCGCCGAGTGTCGTGATGATCAGTCCGTAGATCCCGCGCAACCCGACGCCTGGCGTGCCGAGGTAGAGGATCGTGTGCCTCGAGGCGTCCAAGCCGGCGACCGCCGCGCGAGCGGCAACGGTCTTCCCCGCGCCGCACTCGCCGCTGATCACGCCGATCGCCTGCTCTGAGATGCACCACTGGATCCGCGCGACCGCTTGCGCGTGCGCGTCATGCGTGTGCAGCATTCCTGGCGCGAGATCCTTCCCGAACGGCATCCGAGTGAACCCGTAATGCGCCCGCAACCTGTCAATACTCATCCGGCGTCTCCTTGCTGGTGGGTGTCACGATCGTCGTCGTCGTCGTCGTCGTCGTCGTCGTCCCGTCGTCGCCGTCGTCGCCGTCGTTGGCGAGGCTGGCGTAGTCGATCGGGTGCCCGCCGAGCTCGGCGTCGCGCTTGTCGGCGAGCAGCTTGAGGTAGTCGATCCCGGTGCCGGCGGCGGGTGGCGGGAGCTCCCGGGCGGCTTGGGGGTGGACGTGACGGCCGATCTGCAACGGCGTCGCGGTCCCGAACGGTCGGTGCTGATAGCGAACCTCGATCCGGGTCAGATCGAACGGGTCGAACACCAGCTCGACCTTGCGGCCGACCAGTGCCGGGTCGACCTCGTATTGGTTGCCGTGCAAGGACACGGTCGCGGTCTTCGTCACCGTCCGCTCCGTCGACCACAAAAACGCCTCTCTGAGCAGTGCCGGGGTCGGCAGCGGCGGGGCGCCCGTCGCGTCGAACCTGGCCAGCGGCGTCTGCCGGGTCTCCGAGTGCACCCTCCGGTGGTAGACGACCTCGAGCCACGCCTGGAACAGCCGGTTCAGCTCCGCCAGCTCGATACCGTCGTCGATCTCGACCAGGAACTGATCACGAACGGTCCTGAAAAAGCGTTCGATCTTCCCCTTCGTCGTCGCCGCCCGCGGGCTCGCGTGGATCAGTTTCACGCCCAGAACGGCGCACGCTCGGAGCAACTGGTGCGACACGAACGCGGAGCCGCGATCGACCAGCACCCCGTCGGGGATCCCGCGAGCGGTCAGCCCCACCCGAAACGCTGCCTCGAGCCGGAAGACATCCTCGCCGGTGCCCCACCGCCACCCAACAAGCAGCCGGGAGTGGTCGTCGATGAACGCCAACAGCACCGCTCTGCGCGCCGCGCTGCCGGCAAGGACCGGGCCGTGCAGGCCATCGCCGGTCCACAGCTCATTGCGGACCGCGGCTTCGAAGCGGCCATAGACCTTCCCAGGTGAGCGGCCGTCCGCCCGGACGTTCAACCCCTGCCTGGCGAAATGCGTCTGCAACGTGCGTTCCGCCGGCACCAGCCCGTCGACGGTGGCGAGCATGATCTCGTGGACCTGCGCCGCCGTCCGCTCGGGCCGCTCCCGCTTCAACTGGAACGCGAGCTCGAGCATCCCGACCGGCGTGCGCAGCGGCGTCACACGCGGCTGCGGTACCAACGCCTCAAACCCGCCGTGACGGTATCCGGCCAGCCACCGGTCAAGCGTGCAGCGCGAGACCCGCACCGGTCGACCGTCAGGACCGAGATGTTCCCGGCCAGCGATCTGACGGACCAGCCGGCCGCGCTCAGCTTTCGACAGACAGGCATCGCCAGCGTCGCGTATCAGCGCATATCGGAACAGGCCGATCTCACGCCGTCGGTCTTCATCCACCGTGTCGTCTCCAAGCGCCCGGGGTCACGAGCGCTCGACCGTGTCAGCTCACAACGAGCCCTCCAAGGGTCGGTTCGTGTTGCAACAGCAACCCGCCCGACAACCAACAGACGACCAGCCACCGCTCGGCCGGACCGAACCGCAATACCCACGCCCGGACAGCGACAGCGATCGCTTCCAACGCGTCCGCGACGCCACTCCTGGCCGGCAGCACCGCCCCGAGCTCCGAGTCCAGCGCGACAGCGCACCGGGTGAAGTGCGCGCGGATCAACTCGGCCCGCTCAGCGAACCTGCGAAGCCAGCCGCGGACCGTGATCGGCGACGCGCCCAGCTGCTCAGCGATCCGACGGAACCCCTGCCCGGCGAGCACCTTCGACTCGATCGCGGCGCCGATCACCGCGATCTCGTCCTGCCGGCGCACCAACGCGGTCCGCGGCAACAGCACATGCGTCCGCCGGCAGCCACGACACCTCGCTCTGCGCGGCCGGATCCTCCAGTCCCCCGCCGCGCAGCGCAGCACCCGCTCCCGCGCGTGCCCCCACGGCCCCAGCACCTCACGACATGACGGACAACCCAGCAGCCCGCCGACCAGCTCAGCCTCCACCAGCGCATGCTCGGCGCTTACGATTCTCATCGGGTGCCACCTCCGGCATCCAAGAGAGCCCTCCCGACGACCGATCAAGCAGACGGGAGGGCTCTCGCACGTTCACGAACGCGCGAAGCGTCCCAGCAGCACCGTCAACAGCGCGGACCGTCCCGCGCATGCTCAATCTCAGCAGCGCTCAACACCCGTGTTCGCGCAGATCAAACACAACCGCGGCATCACCCGACTCCTCAGACGCGGCAGACACGCCGTCCAAGCCGAAATCGACCTCATCGCCACCACCCACAACCTCCTCAAGCTCTACCACGCCCTCGGGGGACCCCAAACCGCATAGCCACCAGCCCCAACCACAAGCCTCCGACACCACACCGTGCCGCAGCCCGACGCCCAAACCATCCTCACAGCCCCTTTGAGCGACAGCGTCCGGGGCGGCTGCGCCGCCACCCGTGAGGAGTGAGAATCCTTGGGGCCTGGATAGACGCCGGTGAGGCTTGGTGCGTTAGAGCCCGTGCGACAGCGTGGCGCGGGGACCTGTGGGACCGTTGATTGCTGCCGTGAGCGCGAAGGTCAGACTCATCCTTGGGAGGTTCCCAACCGGGCGACATGTCAACGTCGGTCGAAGGGAGCTGCAGGATGGATGTGATGGTGGAGCGGTGCGCGGGACTCGATGTGCATCGCGACAACGTAGTCGCGACGGTTCGCGTTCCGGGTAGCGGACGTCGTAAGTGGGATCAGCAGACGCAGACGTTCAAGTCGACGCTCGCGGGGCTCGCTGAGCTCGCTGCGTGGCTGGCGGACGCGGGCGTGACGTTGGTCGGGATGGAGGCCACTGGCGTGTATTGGAAGACGGTGTTCCAGGCGCTGGAGGCTCGGTTCGAGTGCTGGTTGCTAAACGCGCATCACCTGCGCAACGTTCCTGGTCGCAAGACCGACGTCAAAGACTCGGAGTGGATCTGCCAGTTGGTGCAGCATGGGCTGGTCAGGCCGAGCTTCGTGCCGCCGCCGGAGATCCGCCGGCTGCGTGATCTGACGCGTCTGCGTAAAGCGCAGACCAACGAGCGCGGTCGCACTATCCAACGGCTCGAGAAGGTCCTCCAGGACGCTGGGATCAAACTCTCAAGCGTCGCGTCGACGACCTACTCGAAGTCCGCGCGCGCGATGCTCGAAGCGCTGCTCGGTGGTGTCACCGATCCAGACGAGCTCGCGGAGCTCTCCAAGGGCAAGATGCGCGCCAAGATCCCGCAGCTCCGTGAGGCGCTCGCCAGTCGCTTCCAGATCGAGCACCACGGGATCATGGTTGCGCAGCTCCTCGCGCACATCGACGCGCTCGATGGCGCGATTCAGAACTTGAGCGAACGGATCGAGTTCGTGCTCACCCCCCATGTTCAGATCATCGAGCTGCTCTGCACCATCCCGGGAGTCCAAGCTCACGCTGCGCAGGTGCTGATCGCCGAGTGCGGTCTCGACATGTCCGCGTTCCCGACGGTCGGGCATTTCGCGTCCTGGGCCGGCGCGTGTCCGGGCCACAACGAATCAGCCGGGCGGCGGAGGTCCGGAAGGACCCGTCCAGGGCCGCGCTGGCTGACCGACCAGCTCAACGAATGCGCCCGCGCCGCGGTGCGCACCAAGGAGACCTACCTCGCCGCTCACTACGCCCAGCTCCGCGGTCGGCGAGGCGAACCCAAAGCGATCGGCGCGATCCGGCACGACCTCCTCGTCGCGTACTTCCACATCGTTCGCGACAAAGTCCCATACCGCGATCTCGGACCCGACTGGCAGCGCAAGCGGTACTCGATCGAGCACCGCGCCCGCCGCCTGCAGCGCCAGCTCGAAGCGCTCGGCTACGCCGTCACGCTGGACCAGGTCGACCAACCAGAAACCAACCAAGCCGCCTGACGCGTTGAACAACCGAGCCGGTCTCGCCGCCAGCGCCACGGCGGACAAGCGTCTACGGCCAACACGGCGTGGCAATTCGGGGATTCACAGGTCAGCCTCCTGAGGCGCTTAGGCGGCCAAGGAGCTCCCAAACCGTGGTGATTTGTCGACATAAGCACCGCCATCTTTCGGTGTATCGGCCTCTCGCCGGGGATTGCCGCTCGCACACGCTGGGATCGCCTGGTCTGCCGCGGAGATCACCGGGGTGCGCCCGTACCGGTGCCGCCGGGGATCATCCCGGTCCCGCCGAGGACCCGCTCCCCTTCCCCAGCGAGCCGTTCACGTTCCGGGCGCGGGGGGGCGCCGGCGGCAGAGCGACCGGCCCACCCCCGACCCCCCGGCTACCCCCGCTGATCGATCGGCACGTAATCGCGTCCGCGGCCGCCCGTGTAGATCTGGCGCGGCCGGGCGATCTTCTGCTCGGGGTCGTCGATCATCTCGAGCCACTGGGCGATCCAGCCGCTGGTGCGCCCGATCGCGAACAGGACCGGGAACATCTCGACCGGCATGCCCAGGGCCTCGTAGATCAGGCCCGAGTAGAAGTCGACGTTGGGGTAGAGCTTGCGGGAGACGAAGTAGTCGTCCTCGAGCGCGATCCGCTCGAGCTCGGCGGCGATGTCGAGCAGCGGGTTGCGCCCGGTGACCTCGAACACCTCGTCGCACGCCTTCTTGATGATCTTGGCCCGCGGGTCGAAGTTCTTGTAGACCCGATGGCCGAAGCCCATCAGACGCTCGTTGCCGGCCTTGACGCCCTCGATGAAGTCGGGGACGTTGTCCGTGGTCTTGATCCGGCGCAGCATCCGCAGCACCGCCTCGTTCGCGCCCCCGTGCAGGGGGCCGTAGAGGGCGGCCACGCCGGCGGCGACGGCCGAGTAGGGGTCGACCTGCGAGGAGCCGACGGCGCGGACGGCGCTGGTGGAGCAGTTCTGCTCGTGGTCGGCATGGAGGATGAACAGCACGTCGAGAGCGTGCTCAAGCCGGGGGTCGGGCCCGTACTTGAGCTCGGTCATCTTGTAGATCATCCCCAGGAAGTTGCCCGCGTAGGAGAGGTCGTTGTCGGGATACACGTACGGCATCCCTCGGTTGTGGCGGTAGGAGAAGGCCGCCAGCGTGGGCATCTTGGCGATCAGCCTGATGACCTGCATATAGCGCGCCTCCTCGTCCTTGATCGCGTGCGCCTCGGGATAGAAGGTCGAGAGCGCGCCGACCGAGGCGAGCAGCATCCCCATCGGGTGGGCGTCATAGCGGAAGCCCTGCATGAACTCCTTGACGTTCTCGTGCACGAACGTGTGGATGGTGATCTCGTGCGTCCACGAGTCGAGCTGCGCCTGGGTCGGGAGCGAGCCGTGGATGAGGAGGTAGGCGACCTCGAGGTATGTCGATCGCTCGGCGAGCTGCTCGATCGGATAGCCCCGGTACTCGAGGATGCCGTGGTCACCGTCGATGAAGGTGATGGCCGACCGGCACGAGGCGGTGGCCATGAAGGCCGGGTCATACGTCAGCAGGCCGAAATCGTCCTCGCCGGTCTTGATCTTGCGCAGCTCGGTGGCGCGGATCGTGCCATCGACGATCGGGATCTCGTACGACTTCCCCGTGCGGTTGTCGGTGACCGTGAGAGTCTCACCCGGGTGGGCTGCCTCGGCGTGGTCTGACCCTTGCTTGGTTTCGGTGCTCATCGGGCTCCTCTCGCACAGTTCGCTCCACCGGGACTTTATTACCCGGTAGAGCTCGGCGGCTCCGACGAGCTTCTCTAGTTGGACGTGGCGACAGCCATGGCCATCGCCACCAGCATCAGCACGAAGCTGATGCCTATCACCGCGCGCTCTCCCCGGAGCCCGTACGGGAAGCTGGGACGCGTGAGGCCGATGCTCGCGAGGATCACGGCCCACACCGCCAGCGCCCCGCCGGCGAGGTAGAACGGCACCTTCGACGGCTCGGCGACGGCTAGCAGGTTCAGCAGCACGCGCGCGAGCCTATCCGATCTGCCGCGCGCCGGGCGCGCCCTGGTAGCGGCTCTCCGTGGCGGCGCGCTGACCCTGGTAGTGGCTGCCCAGATCGGGGCTTCCGTAGGGTCGCAGAGCGGGTTGATCGAGGGCCATGAACGAGAGCTGGGCGATCAGCAGCCCCGGGTAGAGCTTGATCGGCACCCGGGTCAGGTTGTTCAGCTCCAGCGTCAGCGTCCCCTTCCAGCCGGGGTCGCAGAACCCGGCCGTGGCGTGGACGATCAGACCCAGGCGTCCGAGCGAGCTCTTGCCCTCGATCCGGGCGACGATGTCGTCGGGCAGCTCGACCCACTCGAGCGTCCGGCCGAGGCAGAACTCGCCCGGGTGGATCACGAACGACTCGTCGGCCGGGACGATGACCTCCTCGGTCAGGTTCTCGGGCGGCCGGCGCAGATCGATCGCCGATGCACGGTGATTGTGGAAGACCCGGAACGAGTCCCCGAGGCGCAGATCGATGCTGGCCGGCTGGACCAGGCTCGGATCCCATGGATCGATGCGGATCCGCCCCGCCTCGGCCAGGCGCAGGATCGTCCCATCGGAGAGCACCGATGACGGGGAGGCGTTCATGGCCGGAAGTCTGTCAGCCGGACCGGATCCAGCGACCGTGCCGCACTAGTGGCCGAGCGTCCGGGCTCGCGCCTTGACCGTGCGAACGCGGTCGGGCGAGGGGGGCGCGGGGTCACCGTGTGGACCGCGGCGCGGGTGGCGCGGAAACGGCTTGCGCGGGTGGTTGCGGTGCCGATGCCGCTTGATGCCCCCGTCGTCGTCCGAATCGGGCAGCTGATCGGGATCCTGCTTGACCGCCCACCACACGAGGTAGATCAGCGCCGCAAGCGGAATCTTGAGCGCGAGCATCAGCCACACGAATCCCCAGGTCACGTCGGCGCGATCCTACCCGGACTCGCGCGCGTTGTCACGGATCTCGGCTCAGCTCCGGAGCGAGACGGGCTTCTCGATGAAGCTCGTGATGCGGCGCAGCTCGCCGACCCGGTCGGCGATCTCGTCCGAGGTCAGTCGCGCGACCCTCTCGACGCCGAACTCCTCGACGTTGAACGAGGCCAGTGCTGTGCCGTAGGCCATGGCGCGGCACAGCAGGTCGTGATCGAGCTCGTCGTCGGGATGGGCCGCCACGTAGCCGACAAAGCCACCGGCGAAGCTGTCGCCGGCACCGGTCGGATCGACGACCGTCTCGAGCGGGAAGGCGGGCAGGCCGAAGAAGCCCTCGTCGGTGATCATCGCCGCCCCGTACTCGCCCCGCTTGGCGACGACCACGCGCGGGCCCCATTCGCGGATCTGGCGCGCGGCGCGGACGAGGTTGGGCTCGCGGGTGAGCTGGCGCAGCTCGGCGTCGTTGAGCAACAGGCAGTCGACGCCGGCAATCGTCTCGACCAGCGAGTCGCGCGCGGTCTCGATCCACAGGTTCATGGAGTCCAGCGCCACGAACCGGGCCTGCTCGCATTGCGCGCGGACCTCGCGCTGCAGGTCGGGCTGGATGTTGGCCAGGAACAGGACGTCGGTCGAGCGCGAACGCTCGGACAGCTTGGGCTCGAAGTCCGCGAACACGTTCAGCTGTGTCTCGAGCGTGTCTCGGTCGTTGAGATCCCAGCCGTAGGCGCCACGCCAGAAGAACGTCCGTCCGCCCTCGACGTGCTCGATGTCGTCGGTGTTCACGCCGCGGGCGGCGAGCACGGCGTGCTCGTCGGACCCGAAGTCGTCGCCCACCGGGCCGACGATGTGCACGTCGTCGAAGAACGATGCGGCCAGGGCGAAGTGGACCGCGGAGCCGCCGAGCATGCGCTCGCGGGTGCCGAACGGCGTGGTCACGGCGTCAAAGGCGATCGATCCGACGACGGTCACGGACATTGGGCGCGGAAGCCTAGCGTGGGATCGGATCCGGCGATTCGCCCGCCTGACCGCTGCCGCCGGCGGGGACTGGGACCCACCGCCACCGGGGGCCGAGGGCTGAAACCGCGGCCACCGGGCCGGAGGACTGGAACCGCGGCCACCGGGGCATATCGGGGGTGAGGAGGAGCGCAACCGCGCGCAACATCACACCAGCCCAGGAGGAACCCATGAAGGCAGGACGACTCATCGCGCGCGTGGCCATCGGCGGCCTGTTCGTCGGCCACGGCACCCAGAAGCTGTTCGGCTGGTTCGACGGCCCCGGTCTCGACAAGGCGGCCGGAATGATGGAGTCACTTGGTCTGCGACCCGGGAAGCGCAACGCCACGGCGGCCGCGGTCGCCGAGGCGGCAGGAGGAGCGGCGATCGTGGCCGGCGCGCTCACGCCGCTGGCGGCGGCGGCGCTGATCGGCACCATGATCACCGCGATCCGCACCGTGCACCTCAAGAACGGCCTCTGGTCGGCGAACGGCGGCTACGAGTTCAATCTCGCCCTGATCGCGGCGCTGCTGGCGATCGTCGACGGCGGTCCCGGGAAGCTCTCGGTCGACGGCGCCCTGGGCATTCACGACACGGGCGCCGGCTGGGCTCTGTTCGCGCTCGCCGCCGGCGCGGCCGGGTCGACCGCGGCGATCGAGCTCGGGCGCCGCGAGGACGCGGTGGAGCCGAGCGCGCAGGCCCCGGCCATGGAGCCGGCGCCGGGCGAGCCCGCGTCGGTCGCCTAGGGAGCGGGGCGGATCCCGGACCGCCGGAGCCGAAATCCGCCTCCCCCACGGGCAGTCCGCCCGGCGCGGGAACCGGGCGCCGTCTATCTTCCATGGGAGATGACTACTTTCAAAGAACTAGGGCTCGCGCCTGACATCCTCGAGGCGCTCCGTGATGTCGGCTACGAATCGCCGAGCCCGATCCAGGAGCAGGCGATTCCGCCGCTGCTCGAGGGATCAGACGTAATCGGCCAGGCGCAGACCGGCAGCGGCAAGACGGCCGCGTTCGGGCTGCCGATGCTGCAGTACGTCGATCCCACCGAGCACGAGGTCCAGGGCCTCGTGCTGACGCCCACGCGAGAGCTGTGCATTCAGGTGACGCAGGCCCTGCGCACGTACGGGCAGCGCAAGGGGATCGATGTGGTGGCGGTGTTCGGCGGGGCACCGATCCGCACCCAGCAGGCCCAGCTCCGCGCCGGTGGACACGTGGTGGTGGGCACCGTCGGCCGCGTCAAGGACCTGATCTCCCGCCACTCGCTGATGCTTCACTCCACGCGCTTCGTCGTCCTCGACGAGGCCGACGAGATGCTCGACCTCGGGTTTCTCGAGGACGTGGAGAAGATCCTCGCCCTGACCCCGTCGAGCCGACAGACGGCGCTGTTCTCGGCCACCATGCCGCCGGAGATCCGCCGCCTGGCCGATCAGTACCTGTACCACCCGATCACGGTCAAGGTGCAGGCCGCGACGCTCACCGTCGACACGGTCGAGCAGTTCGCGCTCGAGGTACCCGCGCGTGAGAAGCCGGATGCGCTGGCCCGCGTGCTCGAGGCCGAGGGACCAGACCAGGCGATCGTGTTCGTGCGGACGAAGATCCGCTGCGACCAGCTCTACCGCACGCTGCGCGACCGGGGCATGAACGTCAAGGCGCTGCACGGCGACATGACGTCAGGGCTCGCGTGACGGCGTCATGATCTCGTTCAAGGACGGCCGCCTGCCGCTGCTCGTCGCCACCGACGTCGCCGCCCGCGGGCTCGACATCTCGGGCGTCTCGCACATCGATCAACTTCGACGTCCCGACCTCGCCGGACGTGTACGTGCACCGGATCGGGCGCACGGGCCGCGTCGGGCGCAGCGGGCGCGCGATCACCTTCTACGAGCCCCGCCAGCAGCGTGAGATCGAGGCGATCGAGAAGCACGCCGGGGTCAAGCTGTCGCCCTGGGTCAAGGACGCCCGCGTCGCCCCGACGCCGGTCACGCCCCGCCGCGGCGTCACTCCAAGCCGCACGTGTCGCCCAATGGCGAGGGGCCGGCGCGCAAGCTGATCGTCTCCGGCGGTCGCGCGGCCGGGATCGAGCCCTCGGACATCATCCACGCGATCACGGCCGCGACCGGGCTCGACGGCGAGGCGGTCCGCAACGTGCGCATCCTGGAGCGGTTCTCGTTCGTCGAGGTGCCCGAGCGCGACGTCGAACGGGTCGTCGAAGCAGGTCAGCGGCACCGAGGTCCGCGGTCACGAGATCCGCCTCGAGCCGGCGGACGCCTGAACGCCCCGAGCGCGTAGGCTCTTCGAATGTCCACAGCCAATATGAACACCACCCACGGGACGATCGCGATCGAGTTCTTCGACGACGACGCCCCCAAGACGGTCGCCAACTTCCGCAAGCTGGCCGCAGACGGCTTCTACGACGGGCTCGATCTTCCATCGGGTGATCCCTGACTTCATGATCCAGGGCGGATGTCCCGAGGGCACCGGCACCGGCGGCCCGGGTTACACCTTCGAGGACGAGTTCAACGAGCACAAGGTCGTCCGCGGTGCCTTCGCGATGGCCAACGCCGGCCCGAACACGAACGGCTCCCAGTTCTTCATCGTCACCATCGATGCCGCGCCGTGGCTCGACGGCAAGCACACCGTGTTCGGCCAGGTGACCGGCCGGCATGGACGCGGTCGACGCGATCGAAGGCGCTGCCCACCGGCGCCGGCGACCGGCCCGTGGATCCGCCGGCAGATCGAGTCGATCGAGCTCGATCCGCAGTAGCGCTGCGCCGGCCGGTCTGGCGGTCGGTGGAAGCTGGCCGCTCGGCCAGCCCTCCGATAGCCTTGCCGAGCACACCAGAGTCGGCAGACAGGAGAACCCATGGCGAGCCTCGGGCAGCGGACGCCGTCCGACGCCAACGGCGGTGCGGCGGTGGCCACGATCCCGGTCGAGAACCCGGCGACCGGGGAGATCATCAGCACGATCCCGGTGCTGGCGCGAGCTCGAGCTCGAGCGTATGGTGGTACACGCGCGGCGCGGCTCGGCCCGGGTGGGAGGCGATCGGGTTCGCGGGGCGCGGGCGCGTGATGCGCCGGGCGCAGCGCTGGATGCTCGACAACCCCGAGCGGGTCCTCGACACTGTCGTCTCGGAGACCGGCAAGACGTACGAGGATGCGCAGCTCGCGGACCTCGGCTACACGGCGGCGGCACTGGCTTCTGGGCCAAGGAGGCTGCCGGATATCTCGCCGACGAGCGAGTGCCGTCGTGGAACAACCCGCTCGCCGTGGGCAAGAAGCTCGTCATCCGCTATGCGCCGATCGGCGTCGTCGGGGTGATCGGACCCTGGAACTTCCCGATCGCGAACTCGTTCGGCGACTGCATTCCGGCCCTCATGGCGGGCAACAGCGTGATCCTCAAGCCGAGCGAGGTGACGCCGCTGAGCTCACTTCTGATGGCCGAGATGATGCAGGAGTGCGGCCTGCCGGAGGGCGTCTTCCAGGTCGCCACCGGGGACGGCACGACGGGCGCCGCTCTGATCGGCAAGGTCGATTGCGTGATGTTCACCGGCTCGACCCCGACCGGCAAGAAGGTGCTCAAGGGCGCGGCCGAGGCGCTCGTGCCGTGCTACCTCGAGCTCGGGGGCAAGGATCCGATGATCGTGTGCGCGGATGCGAACCTCGATCGGGCGGCGAACGCCGCCACGTTCTACTCGATGAACAACGCCGGCCAGGTCTGCATCTCGGTGGAGCGGGTGTACGTCGAGGCACCGATCTACGAGCAGTTCGTCGACAAGGTCGCCGACAACGTCCGCAAGCTGCGCCAGGGCGCGCCGGACGGTGTCGGGTCGGTCGACGTCGGCGCGGTGATCTTCCCGCCCCAGCTCGATGTCGTCGATGATCACGTACGCGATGCCGTCGCCAAGGGCGCGCGGGTGCTGACCGGCGGCCACCCGCGGCCCGGTGCGGGGCGCTTCTACGAGCCGACCGTGCTGGTCGACGTCGATCACTCGATGAAGTGCATGACCGAGGAGACGTTCGGACCGACGCTGCCGATCATGAAGGTCAGCGATGCCGAGGAGGGCGTCCGCCTGGCCAACGACTCGGTCTACGGCTTGCAGGCCAGCGTCTGGACGAGCGATATTCCGAGGGGTGAGTCGCTGGCGCGGCGGATCGAGGCCGGTGTCGTATGCGTGAACGACGCGCAGATCAACTACACGGCGCTGAACCTGCCGATGGGCGGCTGGAAGACCTCGGGTCTCGGAACGCGCCACGGCTCCGGCGGGATCCGCAAGTACACGAAGGTGCAATCGCTGCTCGTGACCCGCCGAGCGCTCAAGCGAGAGCCGTTCATGTTCCCGTATCGCGCCGGGCGGACGCTGCTGCTGCGGCGCGTGTTCAAGCTGATCTACGGGCGGGGCTCAAGAGACTGACCGCCGCCGGCGCCCCGGGCGCGCGGCACCGCCGGCGCCCGGGGCCGATACTAGGCCGGCATGTACGCACTCGTGCTCGCGCTCGGTTCCTCGCTGTGCTGGGGGGTGGCCGACTTCATCGGCGGCGTCCAGAGCCGGAAGTCGCCCCTGCTCGGCGTCGTGCTGGTCAGTCAACTCGTCGGTCTCATCGGGCTGCTGGTCTGGGTCGCGGCGCGCGGTCAGCCACCGCCCGACCTGGTCCGTCTGCTGCCCGCGGCGGGCGCCGGCCTCGGCGGTGTCGTCGCGCTGGCCTGCTTCTACCGGGCGCTGGCGATCGGCACGATGTCGATCGTGGCGCCGATCTCGGCCACGGGGGTCGTGGTCCCGGTGATCGTCGGGTTGGCGGGCGGAGACCGTCCGGCCGCGCTGCAGGTGGTCGGAATCGCGACGGCGGTGGTCGGGGTGGTGCTGGCCAGCCGCGAGGGCTCGGGGCGACCCGCGGCCGCCGCCGCGGTGCGGCGCAGCATCCTGCTCGCGCTCTGCGCCGCGGTGGGCTTCGGGACGTTCATGGTCGGACTGCGGGCCGGGGCGCGTGCCGACGTCTCGTGGGCGCTGCTCGCCGCGCGCCTCACCGCCGTCGTCGCGGTCGGCGCGCTGGCCTGGGCGCGCGGCCTCGCCCCGGTGTCGCCGCGCACCGGCTTCGTGCCGCTCGCGATCATGGGCTGCCTCGACCTCACCGCCAACGCCCTGTATGCGGTCGCCTCGCGACACGGGGCGCTCAGCATCGTCGCGGTCGTCGCGTCGCTCTACCCGCTGGCCACGGTCCTCTTGGCCCGGATCGTGCTCGGCGAGCGGGTGCGTCGCGTGCAGGAGGCCGGGATCGTGGCCGCGCTGACGGGCGTCGCCCTGATCGCCGCCGGCTGAGACACCGCCGGGGGGCAGTCGCTACGGGGCGCCGGCGTTGAACGTCGACTGATCGAACACCGGCAAAGTGAGGTCGCTGCCGTAGCCGAGGCGCTTGAGTCCGAACAGGTTCTCGATGCTGGCCAGCAGCGAGAAGTGGTTGTAATAGTCGACCAGGGCCGCCAAGGCCAAGACGGTCACCGTCAGGTGCAAGACACAGGTCGGCATCATGGTCGCGCCGGGTGACACCTCGGTGTTCCCGCCGGTCGCGCAGGGCAACGAGTTCGGATCCGCCGTGTGCGGGAAGCTGCTGGGCAGCGGAGTGCAGTCGGCCACGTTCACAGTGCCTGACAGTGGTGACACCGTGGCCGCCTTCAAGCTCTGGCTGCCGACCGGCACGGTCCACGGGACGTTCGACCTGACTCCGCAGGAGGGGTCGTTCACCCCGACCGGATTCAGCGAGACCGACTACCTGGGCACGCTGACGATCAAGGGCGGGAGCGGCCTGTTGCAGGGGGCCAAGGGCACCGGCACCAGCACGTGCAAGTCACTCGACGGGATCTACACCACCTGCACGGACACGCTCAAGTTCACGAAGGTCTAGCCGGTCCGGCCGGCTCGGAGCACGATACGATCCGGGCTCTGAGCCGGCCGGTCTTCTACTACGACTTCAGCTCGCCGTACGCCTACCTGGCGGCGGCGCGGGTCGATGAGGTCCTGCCCGTCGCGCCGGAGTGGCGGCCGATCGCCTTCGGCGTGATCGTCCGCCGGACGGGCAGGGTTCCGTGGTCGCTGCAGCCGGACCGCGACGCCGACTTCGAAGCGATCGCGCAGCGCGCGGCCGCCCGGGGGCTGCCGCCCGTGCGCTACCCCGACGGCTGGCCGGTGGAGACGTACTCGCTGATCGCGCTTCGGGCCGCCCTGTTCGTCAGCGACCAGCGCCGGCGCCGGGCGCTGTCGCTCGCCTTGTTTCGCACCGCGTTCGTCGACGGCCGTCACCTGGCCGACCTCGACACCGTCCTGGGTGCTGCGGCCGATGCCGGCCTCGACGCCGAGATGGTACGCGCCGGGATCGAGCGCCAGGAGATCAAGGACGGGCTCCGCACGGACACGGACGCGGCGCTGCACCGCGGGGTCACCGGCGTGCCGACGGTGGCCGTGGGCGAGGCGCTGTTCTGGGGCGACGACCGTCTGGAGGACGCCGGTCGAGCGTCGTCGCGGGCTTGAACGAGCCTCTCACTGGTTCACGCAGGCAGGGACCTCGAGCTGCTGCCAGGCGTCGTCCTCACGAGCCTCGATCGGCGTCAGCTTCTGCTGCAGCGTCTTCATCGCCGTCACCGGGTCATCGCCGCCACGCAGATCGTGGACGGTCCTGGACACGGCCGCGAGACGCCGTGAGAACGCACTCATCGCGGTGGTCCACGCCGACCGCAGATCGTCAGGCGGCTTGAGCGTCTGCAGCTGGGAGCGCTCGCGCTCGAGCACCGCCACGCCGCGGGTGAGGAAGACTGCCGCTCCGGCCGGGGACGACGGCGCCGCGATGCGGTTCGTCTGTGCCCGGGCGGCGGCGCAGATCGAGCCGGCGCCGGTGCGCAGGTCCTTGGCCGACAGCGAGTCGCCACCGCCGCACCCGGCCACGGCCAGCACCAGGCCGGCGGCTGCCAGCGCCGTGCGAGTCTTCATCGCAGCTCGAATCCGAGCAGCGCTTCGAGCTCGGCCACAGTCTGCTCGGCCGCCACGTGATGTACGGTCGCCATCCCGAGCTCGGCCGCCGGCGTCAGATTGAACGGAAGGTCGTCGACGTAGACACACTGTTCCGGCGGCACATCGATGCGCTCGGCTCCGAGCGTGTACATCTCGGGGGCGGGCTTGCGCATGCCGACCTCGCCCGAGATCACGACGCCGTCGAAGAGCTCGGCGAACTGGTCGCGGGGGTAGCGCCGCGTGCCCCACGAGTTGGAGATGAGCCCCGTGCGGATCCCCGCCCGCCGGGCGCTCAGAAGGGCGTCGAACATGGCCGGCTCGGGCCCGGAGCCGGCGAACAGGCGGTCGATCAGCCCCGTCGGCTCGACACCGAGCGCCGCGGCGAACATCGGCTCGAACTCCTCCTCGGGCAGGGTGCCCGTCTCGAGGTTGATCAACATCTCGCGGCTCTCACGATGCTCGCGGAAGTGGCGGCCGATCGCTTCGGGCTCGAGGGCCTCGGCGGTGCAGAACGCGCGGAAGGAGTCGAACAGGTTCGTCGTCAGCACCCCGCCCCAGTCGACCAGCAGCCCGCGATAGCTCCGGGCCTCAGAAGCCATGCTCGGAGACCTCCACGGCCCGCCGGGCCAGCTCGACGACGCCGGCTCCGAAGGACTTCAGGAACGGATCGTCGGTCGAGCCCGCGAGTGCGCGCTTGTAGTTCCCCTCCATGAACACGATCGACTTCCACAGCGCCAGCGTGACGTACCAGCTCAGCTCGCTCATCGAGCGCCCTGAGCGCTCCTCGTAGCGAGCGATCATCTCCGCGCGGGTGGGGAAACCGGGCAGCCGTGTGACGCTCTGGAGGTCGAACATGCCGAGACCCGGGTCGTCAGCCTGCATCCAGAACATCATCAGGTAGGCCAGGTCGGCCAGCGGGTCGCCGATGGTCGCCATCTCCCAGTCGAGGATCGCGGCCACGTGTCCAGGCGGGTTCGGGGCGAGGATCGTATTGCCGAGGCGGAAGTCGCCGTGGACGATCGTTGCCGGGGGTGACTCGGGCAGGTGCTCGGCCAGCCACGCGCCGACGGTCTCCACCTCGGGTATGTCGCGGGTGCGGTTGTGCTCCCACAGGCCGTTGAAGCGACGCAGCTGGCGCTCCAGATAGCCCGATGGCTTGCCGAATCCCTCCAGGCCGACGGCGCGCCAGTCGGCGGCGTGCAGCTCGACCAGTGCGTCGATCAGGTCGTTCGCGACCCGGGCGCGCTCCGGCTCGGTGTCGAGCTCGGGCGGCATCGCGTCGGTGACCACGTGCCCGGGGACCATCTCCATGACGTAGAAAGGCGCGCCGATCACCGCGGAGTCCTCGCCGACCGCGAGCACCTTCGGAGCCCGCACCGGCGTCGGCTCGAGCGCGCGCAGCAGGCGCGCCTCGCGCAGGACGTCGTGCGCGCTCGGCGGCAACGGGCCACGCGGTGGCCGGCGCAGCACGACTCCGGTACTGAGCGCGTAGGTCACGTTTGAATGGCCGTCCCCGATCGGCACGGCGTCGATCTCGGGCGGCGCCTCGAGCCCGTTGCGGTCGAGGAATTCGCGCAGCGGATCGATCACCAGCAGCGGCTCGCGGGCGTTCTCGCCGACATCGGAGTGGGAGCGGACGATGTCGTCGGGCGCCGGAGCCAGGCTCATCGGTGCGGAGCGTACCGGCGCGAGAGCGATGACGGGCCGTCGCGCGCGTGGGCGCGCTCAGCGGGAGGAGCTCGGGGGTCGCGCGGAGGGGCTCGGGGGTCGCGCGCCCGTCCGCGGACGCGCGACCAAGCCCCGGCTCCCGCGCCGTCGCGGATGCGGCCGCGACCGCGGCGGCGTGAGTCGGACCCTCGCTTGGGACGGGATCGGCGGCCGGGGCCGCCGAGCTGACCGGGGGTCGGCGGTCACGACCGGGCACCGTAAGCTCCGTGACCGTCGAGGCCAAGCACCACGGCCGGAAGCTGACGTCAGCCACATGACCGGCGACGCCTATTTGCCGGGTTCCGAGCCATCGTTTCTCATGCGATCAGGGCATTTGCGCGTCCGCCCCCGAGCACTACACTGGCTCTCCGGTGGCGAACACGATTCGATTGCTGGAGGTGGATCCCGAGCTCGGGCGGGCGATTGGCGACCACGACCGCTTGGACCGGGCCATCGGCGCAATCACCGGGACGTACGTGCGCTTCGACGCCGGTGCGTCCCGGGGGCTGTCCGCGGCGCTCGAGGAAACGCGGCTCGGAGCCCTGGTGCTCGACGGCTTCATGGTCAACGAGGTGACCATCGCCGGGCGTACGACAGCGGACCTGGTCGGTCCCGAGGACCTGATCCGCACCGGCGCCACGGCCGCAGACGCCTCGATGCTTCCGCGCGCCGATTCATGGAGTGCGCTCACGCCGGTCCGGCTGGCGATGCTCGACGAGACATTCACCACTCAGGCGAGCGCATGGCCCGAGATCGTGGCGGCGCTGCTCGAGCGCGCCACGCGCCGCGGCTCCCGGCTCGTCGTGGGCCAGGCGATCCGCACCCTCCCGTCGATCGATGTGCGACTGCTGGCCTTCCTGTGGCACCTGGCCGCCCACTGGGGCGTGGTGCTCCCGAGAGGGGTCGTGATCGAGGCGCCGGTCAGCCATGAGCGGCTCGGCCGCCTGATCGGCTCGCGGCGGCCGACCGTGACCGCGTCGGTGGGACGCCTGCGCACCGCCGGCCTGATCGAGCAGCGCGAGGACGGCTCCTGGCTGGTGCTCGGGAGCCTGTTCTCCGACGGCGGAGCGGAGGATCATCACGCTCTCTCCGGTCTCGAGGAGATGCTGCTCCCGTCGGCGCTCGGCGTGCGCCGCCGCGGCTTGGCCGACGCGCCGGCGCGGTCCCGCGCCACGGCGGCGCGCGAGATCTCCGAGCGCCTCGAGACGCTGCGCAGCGTCCTCTCCGACCATCAGATCACGCACGAGGAGCAGTTCACGCTGATGCGCACACGGGCGGCCGAGGTCCGGACCGCGTCGATGGCCCTCTCGGACGAGCTGCGACGCACCCGAGCGGCCCGCGCTGAGAGGAGCGCGGTCGACATCCGGGCCCGGAATCGTGCTGATCGGGCGGCGGAGCGCGCCGCGCGCGCCGCCGAGCGGAGCGATCGTGAGCCGGCCGGCCGGGGTGGCGACCACTTGCCGGCCGGGAACGGATCGGGCGGCCCCGAGACCGACGCGACAACGGCGAACCGCTAGTGGTCCCCAAGGCGCCGCAACGGAGTGTGGCGGTCCGCCTGCAGCGTCCGGACGCATGTGTGTTCATCGGTGGGTCCGCGGGTGCGATCGAGGCGCTGGCCGAGCTGTTGTCCCGGCTCCCCGAGGACTTCGGCGCGCCCGTGATGGTCGCGCTCCACGTTGGCATGACCGGCGCCAGCGTGCTCCCGTCGATCCTCGATCGCGTCGGCTCGCTCCACGCGGTGTCGCCTGCCGACGGCGAGTCGCTGGTCCGTGGCGTCGTCTACGTCGCACCACGGGGGAGGCACCTGCTGGTCGAGGACGGGCGCGTGCGGCTCGGCCAGGGTCCGACCGAGCACGGCGTGCGGCCGGCCATCGACCCGCTGTTCCGCAGCGCCGCGCGCGAGTTCGGCCCGCGTGCGATCGGCGTCGTGCTCTCCGGGATGCTCGACGACGGCACCGCCGGGCTGGGCGAGATACGCGCCCAGGGCGGCTGGGCGCTCGTTCAGCAGCCGAGTGAAGCCGCGTTCCCGAACATGCCCCAGAGCGCGATCGGCAACGTCGAGGTCGACGAGGTGCTCCCGATCGCCGAGCTGGCCGCGTGTCTCGACGGGCTCGTGCGCCATCCGCGGTGGCGGGTGAACCCAGCCGACGGCGGCACCGCGGTCCCGCCGGTCGCCCGCGCCGGCGCGGAGGAGGACGCCGAGCCGCCGGGGATGCGCACCGACATCACCTGTCCGGAGTGTGGCGGCGTGCTGTGGGAGCAGATCGACGACCGGCTGACCATGTACCGCTGTCAGGCCGGGCATGCGTTCTCGGCCGACAGCCTGCTCGCCGTGCAGGGGGAGGGTCTCGACACCGCAATCTGGCGACCGATCCGGATGCTCCGTGAGCGTGGCGCGTTGCTGCGCCGTCTGGCCGGGCGAGCCTCGGCCCAGGGCCGCGGGCGCTCGGCCCGGTACTTCCAGGAGCAGGCCGACGACGCGCTGCGCCGCGCGTCCGAGATGCGGCGGGCGATGGACGGCGCCGCGGTGTCGCGGGCCGGCGCGGCGAAGGCCGAGCCGGTGCGGGACTCTGAGGGCGTGACAGAGCCGGTGGATGTCGCGGGATCTGAGGACGCGGCGGACCCGGGGCGCGCGGCGCCCGCGCTGTCCGAGCGCATCAGGGTTGATCGGCCGTGAGCGCCGCCGACCAGGAGCTCCAACCCGAGGAGACCGAGGCGTTCGAGCGCCTGCTCGGGTACATCGAACGTAACCGCGGCTTCGATTTCACCGGCTACAAGCGCTCGAGTCTGCGGCGCCGGGTCGGGAAGCGGATGCAGGACCTGGGGATCGAGGGGTACGAGAGCTATCAGGATCACCTCGAGGCGTCGGCCGAGGAGTTCGCCGACCTGTTCGCGACGATCCTGATCAACGTCAGCTCGTTCTTCCGCGACAGGGCGGTATGGGACTACGTCGCCACCCACCTGATTCCGGGGATGCTCGAGTCGGGCCCTGCGCATGCCCCGATCCGCGTGTGGTCGGCCGGCTGTGCGACGGGTGAGGAGCCGTACTCGATCGCCATGCTGCTGGCCGACGCGCTCGGGCTCGAGGCCTACGCCGAGCGGGTGAAGATCTTCGCCACCGACGTCGATGAGGACGCCCTGGACCAGGCGCGCCAGGGCGCGTACTCGCCCAAGCAGACAGAGCACGTGCCGGCCGACCTGATCGAGCGGTACTTCCAGCGCGCCAACGCCAACCTCAGCCTGAACAAGGATCTGCGGCGATCGGTCATCTTCGGACGCAACGACCTCGTCCGCGATGCTCCCATCTCCAAGCTCGACCTCCTGCTGTGCCGCAATACGCTGATGTACTTCAACGCCGAGACACAGGCCGGCGTGATTCGCCGCTTGCATCTCGCGCTGAGCGATGGCGGTGCGCTCGTCCTGGGCAAGTCGGAGCAGCTGATCAGCTACGGCGAGGGATTCACGCCGGAGAATCAGAGCCTGCGCGTATTCCGCAAGGTCGGGGGACTCAGGCTGCGGGACGGGATCCCGGTGGCGGCCCCGGTCAGGGCGGTGCCGCAGGACCAGATCCCGGATGCCGTGCTGGAGGCGTTCCGGCTGAGCCCGGTCGCTCAGCTCGTCGTCGACGCCGAAGGGCTGGTCGCGCTCGGCAACGAGCCGATGCGCAGGTTGTTCGGCTTCAGCGACCACGATCTGGGTCGACCGCTGCAGGATCTCGAGATCTCGTATCGCCCGGTCGAGCTGCGCTCGCTGATCGACGACGCGCACGCGCACGGCCGGCCGATCACCGCCGAGCCCGTCGTGTTCCGGTCCCGCGACGGCGTCGATCGCTCATTCGAGATCGAGGTCACAGCGCTGGGCGATCGCGACGATGGCGGGGGAACGAGCGTCGCCTTCCTCGACGTCACCCGCTACAACCGGATCACCTCCGAGCTCGAGACCTCCAAGCGTGAGCTGGAGACGGCATACGAGGAGCTTCAGTCGACGGTCGAGGAGCTCGAGACGACCAATGAGGAGCTTCAGTCGACCAACGAGGAGCTCGAGACGACCAACGAGGAGCTCCAGTCGACCAACGAGGAGCTGGAGACGATGAACGAGGAGCTCCAGTCCTCGAACGAGGAACTGGAGACGATGAACGACGAGCTACGCCTCCGCACCGAGGAGCTCAACCGGGTCAACATGCTCGTCGACTCGATCATGATGAGCCTCGGCGTCGGGGTCGCGGTCGTGGACCGCGAGCTGCTCGTGCAGATGTGGAACGACCGCTGCAAGGAGCTGTGGGGCCTCGGCGCCGCGGACGTACGCGATCAGCACTTCCTCAACCTCGACATCGGTCTCCCCGTACAGCAGTTGCGCGACCCGTTGCGCGCGTGCCTGGCCGGCGCCTCGGACGGCGAGGAGCGGGCCCTCGAGGCTCGAGATCGGCGCGGCCGCGACATCGTCTGCCGCGTGCGCATCGCTCCGCTGGCCGCCGCGGACGGCGATGTGGGGGGCGCGATCCTGCTCATGCAGGCCGACTGATCGAGGTATCCGCGCTGACGTAGTCCCGCTGACCCGTCGGTACCGACCGGCTCTCGGCTCCGATACTTTGGGGCGCGTGAAACCCGGGGTCGGGACGCTGAGGGTTCAACCGGCCGGCGACGCAACCGAGCGACGGGATCGAGCCGTCGCGCGGACAGTGGCGTGGGCGGCCGGCGCCGAGTCGGACGGAGACTACGCGGGCGCGCTCGCGTGGCTCGAGGTGCTCGAGGTGGTCCTCGGCGAGCTCGACGAGTCGCTGGGCGCGATGCGCCGCCGCTGCGTCGGACTGCTCGCCACAGATGCTCCGGCGGACCGTCTGACCGGCCGGCGCCGGAGCCGGCCGGCGGACCCGGCTTCTGAACAGCCCGTGAACTAGGCCGCCGGCGCTCGGCGCGCTGCCGTTTCGCTGCGACAATCGGTCGCATGGACGACCATGCCCGCGGCTCGGTTCTCGTTGTCGACGACGAGCCGACGATCGCCGAGGTGGTCGCACGCTACCTCGAGCGCGCGGGCTACCGCACCCGCGTGGCCGGTGACGGCGTTCAGGCGCTGGAGGCGGCTGCGCTGCAGCGTCCCGATCTCGTCGTGCTCGACCTGATGCTGCCGGGCATCGACGGGCTCGAGGTGATGCGCCGGTTGCGCGACCAGGATCGTGAGCGCATCGCCGTCATCCTGTTGACCGCCAAGGGGGAGGAGTCCGACCGGGTCATCGGGTTGCGGCTCGGCGCCGATGACTACGTGGTCAAGCCGTTCTCGCCCGCCGAGCTCGTGGCGCGGGTCGACGCGGTCCTGCGCCGGATCGACACCTCGCCCAGCCAGGAGGCGGCGATCGAGCTGAGCGACATGAGCATCGACCCGACGGCGCGCCGCGTATTCGTCCGCGGGGACGAGGTGCAGCTCACCCAACGCGAGTTCGAGGTGCTGTTGTTCCTGGCCAGGCACCCGGGACAGGTCTTCTCGCGCAATCAGCTGATGGATGCCGTGTGGCAGTACTCCTTCTACACCGACACCTCGACGGTCACGGTTCACATCCGCCGGCTGCGCGCCAAGATCGAGGCCGACCCCGCGCAGCCCCGACACATCCAGACGGTGTGGGGCGTCGGGTACCGCTTCCAGCCGTGAGCACCGTGACGCGGGGCCGGCTCGTCGTCGTGCTCGCGGCGGTGGTGGTCGCGGGCGTGATCGCCGTCGCGTCGCTCGGCGGGTCCGGCGCTCTGGAGACGCTCGCCGTGCTGGTCGTGATCGCCGCGGCGGCGATCGGCGCCGGTCAGGCGGTCGCGCTGGCCCGGTCCGGGGACGGGCTGTGCCGCTCTCGCGTCAGTTCGCGCTCGCGGTGGCGATCGTCGTGGCGCCGGTGCTCCTGGCGCTGGTGCTGATCGGACTGCTGATGTTCGTGTCCGGGCACGATGCGGCACTGGTGGCCGTGATCGTTCTGTTCGTCGGCGTGGTCGCGGTGATCGCGGCGCGGCTCCCGGCTGACGGGATCCTGCGCGACGTGGCGGCGATCCGCGACGGTCTGGTCGCCGTCGGCCGCGGCGAGCGCGACGTGCGGATCCGCACCGGGGCCCGGGACGAGCTGGGCGAGCTGGCGGCTGCGGCCAACGCGATGATCGCCCGGTTGGCGGCCGAGGAGGCGGCGCGCGATCAATCCGACGCGGCCAGGCGGGATCTCGTGGCTGCCGTTTCGCACGACCTGCGCACGCCGATCACCTCGCTGCGGCTGCTGGCGGAGGCGGTCGGCGATGACATCGTCGACGACGAGACCCGGCGCGGCTACCTGGAGCGCATGCGGACCCACATCGACGCCCTGAGTGCGCTCATCGACGACCTGTTCGAGCTCTCGAGGCTCGAGGCCGGAGACATCAGGTGGTCGCTCGAGCGGGTGCCGCTGGACGAGCTCGTGGGCGAGACGGTGGAGGCGATGCGGGTCCAGGCCGAGGTCAAGGGAGTGGCCGTCTCGGCTGAGGTGCCGCTGGCGCTGAGTCCGGCGCAGGCCAACCCCGAGAAGCTCCAGCGGGTGCTGTTCAACCTGATCCAGAACGCGATCCGGCACACACCGGCTGACGGGAGCGTCGTGGTCCGCGCCGAGACCGTCGCCGACCGGATCGAGATCGAGGTCGCCGACACCGGTGACGGGATCGCGCCGGCGGAGCGCGAGCAGGTGTTCACCGCCTTCTACCGTGGCGGCGCCGATGCCGCGCGCTCTGGCGGCGGAGCTGGACTCGGCCTGGCCGTCTCCCGGGCGATCGTCGAGGCCCACGGCGGACGCATCTGGCTGCCGGAGTCAGCCGTCGGCACGCGCGTGCGCTTCAGCCTGCCGGTGGCGGCCTGACCGGCACCGGAGCCCGCGGAAACGGGCCCCGGCTCGGTACTCCCGGCTCGGCTTCAGACCGGAAGCGCGGCCGAGGGCTCGCCCACGATGCGATCGAAGCGCCAGCCGCGAAGCTGGTCTCGGCTGCCCACGACGCCCATCACGACCGCCCCGGTCCGCGCCTCGATCCGGCCCAGAAGGGCCGCGAGCCGATCGCGCACCGCCATCGCCGGCGGCGTGTCGTCAAGCGCCCACCCTTCCTCACCGTCTTCGACCAGCACTGTCACGCGGTCGGGGTGACCGCGTTCGATCTCGTCCAACAGCTCCGTATCGGCTTCCGCCGGTCCCACGATTGCAAGTAGATCGCTCATGCCATCGAGTCTCCTCGCCGTGGTAAAGCGATCCTGAACGCGCTCTAACAAAAGGGAAACGGTTCTCGTGCCGGCCCGGAGACACCGTCTAACCTCGGTGGTTCAGCCATGCCTGAGCTACCCGAGGTGGAGATCACCGCGCGCCTGATCGGCGCGGCCACTGCGGGCGCCGGCATCGAGTCGGCGCTGGCGCCCGGCATCAACGCGCTGCAAGACCTACGACCCGCCGCTGGCGCGCTCGACGGCGGCCGGATCGCGGGCGTCCGTCGCCGCGGCAAGCTGTTCCTGATCGACGTTCGGCGACGAGCTGACGTGGTGGTGATCCACCTGATGTCGGCCGGGCGGCTGCAGCTGTTCGACACGCGCGCCTCGCTGCGCGACCGCACCTCCCGGCTGCTGGTTCGACTCGATGACGGCCGCGAGCTGCGGCTGCGCGAGTTCGGCACCAAGCAGCGCGCATGGGTCAAGCTGCTGCGATCCGCGCGAGGTCGAGGCCGAGGAGACGATCGCCGCGCTCGGACCCGAGGCGTGGCCCGAGCCGCCACCGCCGTTCGACGCGCTGCTCGATGCACCCGCGCCCGCTGTACGCGCTGCTGCGCGACCAGCACGTGATCGCCGGGATCGGACGCTCATGGGTCGACGAGATCCTCCACGCCGCGATGCATCTCCCCGTTCAAGCGAGGCTCGGACCTCGACGCCGACGAGGCCGCAGCGGCTGCGGGCGCGCGACGATCGAGCGGCTGGGCGGGGCGATCGCCCACTACGAGGAGGTGATCGGGCTGCCGATCCCCGACAAGCTGCCGATGCCGCTGACCGTCCACCGCCGCAACGGCGAGCCCTGTCCGCGCTGCGGCGATCAGCTCGAGGCGGTCTTCTACGAGGACTACGTGATGTGCTACTGCCCGACGTGCCAGACCGAGGGCAAGCTGCTCAAGGACCGGCGGCTGTCGCGTCTGCTGAAGTAGGATCACGCGCCGATGAGTCTCAGCCCCGGCGAGACCAAGCTCCCGACTTCACCCTGCCCGACCAGGACGGCGAACCCGTGTCGCTGGCGGCCTGCGCGGCAAGACTGTCGTGCTCTACTTCTACCCCAAGGCGGATACGCCCGGCTGCACGACGCAGGCGTGCGGCGTCCGCGATCACGGCGCCGACTACGAGCAGGCCGGCGCCGTCGTGCTCGGCGTCTCGCCCGACCCGGTGAAGCAGATCGCGAAGTTCGATGACAAGTACGGGCTCGGCTTTCCGCTGCTCGGCGACGAGGACCACGCGGTCGCCGAGGCGTACGGCGTCTGGGTGCGAGAAGTCGATGTACGGCCGCACCTACATGGGCAACGAGCGCACGACGTTCGTGATCGGGCCCGACGGGCGTGATCAGGAGGTGTTCCGCAAGGTCAAGCCGGCCGAGCACGATCGCGCTGGTGCTCGAGGCGCTGGCCGGCTAGCGCGGTTGCGCGCCGAGCCTACTGCAGACCCTCGCGCGCCTCGCGCACGAGCGTGACGGCCTCGGGGAACACGGTCGCCATCACGGCGCGCAGCTGCTCGGCTTGCTGCTCGGTCGTCCCCTGGATGTTGGCGCGGTTCATCGCCGCGACGGTCAGATCGACCGCCAGCTTGATCGCGTTATCGGCCCACGCCAGGCGCTGAGCGCCCTGCATCTGCTCGGCGAACTCGCCGAGCCTGCGCTGGAGCTCATCCGGGTCGCCGAACAGGCCGCCGAAGCCACTGCCTTCCATGGCCTGAATGGTAGCCGGTGGCGCGCGCGGGCCCTCGCAGGTCGGGGGCGTGCCTCAGCGGCGCAGGCGAGCCTCCACGCGGGCGAGGGCCGGTCCGGGCGGCGCAGGGCCCAGGCGCCGATTCCCGGTCTCACCGTACCTGGCCCGTCGATGCCGCCGCCGACGAGAACCGGACGCGACGTCGCCACCGGATCAGATCGCGATCCGGGTCGAGCCGTGTCGATCTGCTGCTGTTCGCCGCGATCGCTCGCCCGCGTGCTGGACGACGATCCGACTACGTACCGGCGCGATGGCGCCGACGGCGAGTCGGCGCCGCGAGGATGCGCTCCTTCCCCGCGCGGCATGCGTCGCGGTGAGCGCCGCGCCGATGGGTACCGCGCGGGCAGGCAAACCCCGCCACGCGGATAGCATAGCGCGATGACCGCCGACGAGCGACTGCAATACGAGGCCGCGGTGCGGGAGGCGCCATGCCGTGATCGCGGCCGTGGCCGGCAGTTTGCCTCGTCGGCGCGGCAATCCAGCTCTCGGGGCCGCACACCAAGATCGACGAGCTGACGCTCGACCTGATCATCGCCCACAAGCGCTATCCGCTCGACCTGATCGGCGCCGTCCTGAACGCGTTGCGGACTACTCGGGGTCGCCGCGACGCTCGCTTACCTGTACGACGCGGTCCGCGCCCGCAATCCGGGCATCGGCCGTAGATCCGGACTGGCGATCGTCAGCGGAGGCGTGGTCGCGGCGGTCGTGGCGGTCGCGTACGCGATCGTGATCGCAATCAAGGCAAACGATTTTGTCAGCCACGGCAGTCAGACCTACCAGGAGGCCCAGCAGCTGACCAGCGCCAAGATGCTGGTCGTGCTGCCGCTGCTGGGACAGGCAGCCTCTGCTGCTGGCGATCGGCTTCGTGTTGACCGCCCTGAATGCGATGCGAGTGGGGCTGCTGACCAAGTTCATGGGCTACCTCGGGATCTTCGCCGGTGTGCTGGTGATATTCCCGATCGGCTCGCCCGTACCCGTCGTGCAAGGATTCTGGCTGCTGGCACTCGCCTATTTGCTCTCCGGGCGCTGGCCGACCGGCGTGCCGCCGGCGTGGGAGAGCGGCAGCGCCGAGCCGTGGCCGTCTTCGGCGGCGATGCGCCAGCAGCGGGTGAAGGCGGCTCCGGCAGGCCCGGCGGGCGCCAAACCAGCCGCGGCACCCGGCGCCCAACCGGTCGGCGCCTCCGGCGCCCGCGCGACCGCGCGCCGGCGGCGTCCAAGCGCAAGCGCAAGCGCCGCAAGTAGCTCGCACATCCGTCCGTGCGGGTGTGTGCCCGCGCCACGGCTGCCGATGAGGATCTCAGAGGCGCCGATCCCAAGGCGGGGGAGGCCAGACAGTGCAGGGTCCTGACTCACGCCGTACACCATCCGTGCCGTCTTTCACGATCGTTAGCCCGTCGCCCGTTGCGCCACGCTCTGGGGGCTTGCGCCCTCCGAGCAGACCCGCGCACGGCGGCGGGTAACGCCCCGGCCGAGACTGCCCCGACCCCTGTCCACGCCGGGGGTCGGGGTTGCGGGGCCTGTCCGGTGACCGGTGACCGTTTGTCATGGCACCGGCGCCGCTGAACGCTCGCCGGCACCGTCCACCGATCCGCTGTTGCGGGTGGCATAAGCAGACGGTTCGGGTAGAAAGAGGTCAACAGCCACACACCATGGGGCTCGGCTCGCGGCGTCTGCATCGACATGCAGGCCCGCGGGCCGGGCTGTGTGGAGAGCGAGAAAAGGAGAGGCTTCAGATGGCTGACACAGCGATTCGAGCGACCGGGAGAGCTGGAGTCCAAGCTCGAGGGGATGCTCGAGATCGAGAAGTTCGACCCGCCTAGGAATTCCGTGAGAAAGCGCTCTCTGAGCGATCCGGCGATCTACAAGGAGGCCGAGGAGCGACTGGCAGGGCTGGTGGCTGGAGCAGGCGAAGGAGCTTCATTGGTTCAAGGAGCCGACCGAGATCGCTCGACGAGTCCAATCCGCCGTTCTACAAGTGGTTCAAGCCGACGGCACCATCAACGCGTCCTACAACTGCCTAGATCGCCATGTAGAGGCCGGAAACGGCGAGCGGGTGGCGTTCCACTGGCGCGGCGAGGAGGGCGAGGAGCGCGACGTCACCTATGCGGATCTGCACCGGGACGTACAGAAGCTGGCAAATGCCCTGAAGGACCTGGGCATCGAGAAGGGCGACATCATCGGGATCTACCTGCCGATGATTCCCGAGGTGGTGGTGGCGATGCTCGCGTGCGCGCGGATCGGCGCTCCGCACAACGTCGTCTTCGGCGGCTTTTCTGCGGACTCGGTCAGCGAGCGGATGGAGTTCTCCGAGGCAAAGGCGCTGATCACCGTCGACGGCGCGCGGCGCAAGGGCAAGACGGCACCGATCAAGCAGCAGGTTGACGAGGTGATGGGCGACCTGGAGACGCTCGAGCACGTCATCGTCGTCAAGCACACCAATGCCGAGTGCGAGATGAAGAGGCGGCGAGACGTCTGGTTCCACGAGGTCGATGGAGGCGGCGGAGCCGAGTGCCCGGCCGAGGAGCTCGACGCCGAGCACCCGCTGTTCGTGCTCTACACGAGCGGCTCGACCGCAAAGCCGAAGGGCGTGCTGCACACGACCGGCGGATATATGACCGGGCGTCACCGCCACCCACAAGTACGTGTTCGACCTCAAGCCCGAGGAGGACGTCTTCTGGTGCTCGGCGGACGTCGGCTGGGTCACCGGGCCACTCCTACATCGTCTACGGGCCGCTGGCGAACGGCGCCACGAGCGTCATGTACGAAGGTGCGCCCGATTATCCGCACAAGGGCATCTGGTGGGAGCTGTGCGAGCGCTACGGGGTGACAATCTTCTACACCGCTCCGACGGCGATCCGCGCATGCATGAAGTGGGGCGTCGAGCACGTCGAGAAGCACGACCTGTCCAAGCTGCGGCTGCTGGGTACAGTGGGTGAGCCGATCAACCCGAAGGCGTGGCTGTGGTACCACGCGTGGTCGGCGGCGGGCGCTGCCCGATCGTCGACACGTGGTGGCAGACCGAGACGGGCGCGATCATGATCACGCCGCTGCCGGGGATCACCTCGACGAAACCGGGCTCAGCGACGCAGCCGTTCCCGGGCGTCGCCGCCGAGGTGGTTGACGAGCGTGAGGGCAAGCCGGTGCGAGGGGCCAGGGTTTGCTCGTGCTCACGCGCCCGTGGCCGGCGATGCTCCGCACGCTCTACAAGGAGGACGAGCGGTTCATCGAGACGTACTTCTCCCGCTTCGGGAAGGAGACCTACCTCGTCGGCGATGCGGCGCGCAAGGACAAGGACGGCTACTTCTGGATCATCGGCCGGATCGACGACGTCGTCAACGTCTCCGGCCACCGGCTCTCGACGGCCGAGGTGGAGTCGGCGATCGTCTCGCACCCGAAGGTCGCCGAGGCGGCGGTGATCGGCCAGACCGACGAGGACACCGGGCCAGGCGATCTGCGCGTTCGTGACCCTGCAGGGCAGATCTCGAGGGCACCGACGCGCTGATCGAGGAGATCCGCGTGCATGTCGGCCGACGGATCGGGAAGTTCGCCCGGCCCAAGCGGATCATCTGGGCCGACGACCTGCCGAAGACCCGGTCGGGGAAGATCATGCGCCGCCTGCTGCGCGACATCGCCGAGGGGCGGGCGCTGGGGGACGTCACGACGCTGCGCGACCCGGACGTGATGGCCCAGCTCGAGGGGAAGATCAAGGAGGAGCAGGCGGCGGCAGAGGGATAGCCCGCCGCCGGCGCCGGGCCACTGCGCCCCGGCGCAGTGGCCCGGCGCCGGCCCAAACCGGGCCCCTGGCCCGACGCGGGCTCGATCTCTACCCTTAGGGCATGTGCCGAAGCATTCGAACCCTCCACAACTTCGAACCTCCCGCGACCGAGGAGGAGATCCACGCGGCTGCGTTGCAGTACGTGCGCAAGATCAGTGGCTCTTCGAAACCGTCGCGAGCCAACGAGCAGGCCTTTCTGCACGCCGTCGCCGAGATCACCGAGGTCTCACGCCGGCTCCTCAGCGAGCTCTCGAGCAACGCACCCCCGCGTAACCGCGAGATCGAGGCGGAGAAGGCGCGCGAGCGGCGCCGCCGCCGCGAGCTCGCCGGCGCACCGGGCCTGCCGGTGTGAGCGCGTTCACTCCGCTCACCGGCGGCTGCAACTGCGGCGCGGTCCGGTTCGAGGTCACCGAGCCGCTCGTGGCGGCGTCGTATTGCCACTGCACGCGCTGCCAGCGCCGCTCCGGAGCGGCCGCCTCGGCGAACGCGCGCCCGGCGCCCGGCTCGTTCCGGATCATCGCCGGAGAGGACGCGCTCCGGGCGTGGGCGCCCGAGCGCGGCTGGGAGAAGTGGTTCTGCGGCGAATGCGGCTCGGCGATGTTCAGCCGCGATCCCGGCGACCACGATCAGGTCGGCATCCGCATGGGTGGCTTTGACGCCGACCCCGGGGTCAGGCCGGCCCTACATCAGTTCGTCGCCTACGCGGCCTCGTGGGAGGAGATCCCCGACGACGGGCTCCCGCGCTTCGCCGAGAGCTCTCGCACGCCGCGTCTGCACTAGACGCCGAGCGCGCGGCGCAGCTCGGCGAGGTGCCGGCGCGCGATCGGAATCACCTGGCCGTCGGCGAACACCAGTTCCGCCGTGCCGCCGAGGAGCGGGCGCACCTCGACCGCGCTCTGCGCGTTGGCCACGTACTGGCGGTGGACGCGCACGAATCCGAAGTTCGCCCACCGCTCCTCGAGCTCGGCCAGTGTGGTGCGCAGGAGGTACTTCCCCTCGGAGGTGACAATTCGCACGTAGTCGCCGTTGGATTGGGCGAACACAATCGAGCCCCGCGCCACGAGCCGGGTGCCGCCGCCACGGATGTTGGCCACGGCGACGACGTCGCTCTGCTCGGACGCTCGTGGAGCGTGCGCCGACCGCACCGGCGCTCGGAGTCCGGCGCGTTCCTCGACGGCGACCATCACGCGGTCGATCGCCTCCTCCACCCGGCGCCGGCTGACGGGCTTGCGCAGGTAGTCGAGAGCGTGCAGCTCGAAGGCGTCGACCGCGGCGGTGTCGTACGCGCTCACGAACACCAGCTCGGGCGCCGCGGCAAAGCGCCGCAGCACGCGGCCGAGCTCGACCCCGTCGAGATCCGGCATCCGGACGTCGAGGAAGATCGCGTCGTAGTGCTCGTGCGTGGCCTTGACGAGGGCGTCGTGGCCGTCCGCGGCGCACTCGACCTCCTGCACGGAGGCGAAGCTGCGCAACAGACGCGCCAAGTCCTCGAGCTGGCTGCGCTCGTCGTCCACGGCCAGGATGGTGAGGCCGGAGCGCATCACGCGACCTGCACCTCGGCCCGCAGGAGCGGCACGGTCATCACCGCCGTGGTTCCCTCGCCCGCCCTCGACTCGATGCGCAGAGCGTACGCTTCGCCGAAGCTGGCGCGCAGGCGGCCGTCGACGTTGGCCAACCCGATGCCGCCGCCCTCGCCGGAGAGGACCGCATGCACCCGATCGGCCGGGATCCCGCAGCCGTCGTCGCGGACCCGCAGCTCGACGTCGCCGGACACGACCCGTCCGGTGATCTCGATCCGCCCGTCGCCGGCCCGGCGTTCGATTCCGTGGCGGACGGCGTTCTCGACCAACGGCTGCACCGACAGTGCGGGGACCACGGCCGACAGAGCTTCCGGCTCGACCCGCACGGACACGTGCAGCCCGTCCCGGAACCGGGCCTGCTCGAGCCGGAGGTAGCGATCGACGTGCTCCAGCTCGTCGGCCAAGGTCACGTACGGGCGCCCGTCGCGGAACAGGTAGCGCGTGAACTCGGCGAAGTCGCTCAGGAGCTCGCGGGCGTCTTCGGGGCGGGCGTGGATGTCGCCCGCCACGGCGGCGAGCGCGTTGTAGATGAAGTGGGGCGAGATCTGGGCCCGGAGCGCTCTGAGCTCCGCCTGCGCGAGCCGCTCCTCCTGCTCGTCGAGCACCGACAGGGCGATCTGGGCCGAGACCAGTGCCGCGGCCTCGTGCACCACCCTCACTGCCTCGTGGCGCGGGCGGCCCTCCTCGCGATAGAAGACGATCAGGGTGCCCACCCGCTTCTCCTGCACGAGCAGCGGCGCCAGCACCGCGGCTCGGAGCGGACACGCCGGATCGGAGGACACGAGCCTCGGCTCGATGTGCACGCGATCGTCCGGGGTGCGGGCGAGCAGTCGCGAGAGCAGGTCTCCTGGGCGCACCTGCTCGCGGCCCTCGCCGTCGATGGCCAGGACAGACCAACGGTCCGCCAGCGCCACGGCGACCGCTCCGGTCAGCGCCCGCAGGTGGGGGAGGACACGCTCGGCGCTTCGGGCCTCGAGTCCTCGGCGAAGGTGCGGGAGGGTCGCGGTGGCGGCGTGCAGGGCCGACTGCATTCCGCTCGCCTGCGGTGTCTCGCTACGCGCCGCGGAGTGGGCAAACCTCCAGCACCACACGACACAAGTCGTGAGAGCGACCCCGACCAGTACCCCGTACACGAAGTCCATGAAGACCTCGTAATCAGGTTACTCCTCGCCGCCGTCGTGTCCAGTCGGCCGGTCAATGCGTCGCGCCCGCGTGTTGTGAGCGATGATGATTGCGTCCGGTCGGAGTGAGAGAAAGGGATTGAGGATGAGCACGACGACGGAGCACCGCTACGAGTCCTACGAGCAGGCGTGCGCGCAGCACCGCTGGCAGGTTCCCGCGGCCTACAACATCGCCGCCGACATCTGCGACAAGCACCCGCGGGACAAGCTCGCGATGATCCACGAGGACTTCGGGGGGAACGTGCGGCGGGTCAGCTGGGGCGAGCTGCAGGACATGTCCAATCGGTTCGCCAACGTGCTCGTCGCCCACGGCGTGCAGCGCGGCGACCGCGTCGCGATGCTGCTGCCGCCGACGCCCGAGACCGCGGCCGCATTCTTCGGCGACCTGGAAGACCGGGGCGATCCTGCTCTCGATGTCGGTCCTGTACGGCGATGAGGGCATCCGCCATCGGCTGACCGACTCCAGGCCCGCGTGCTGGTCACGGATGGCGCCAACGCCGACCGGATGGAGCGCTCGCTCGTCGAGCACGTCCTGATCCTCGACGATGCGCTGCTGGGCACGCGGCTCGACGGACGTTCGAGCGCGTCGACACCGCGGCCGACGATCCGGCCCAGCTCTACTACTCCTCCGGCACCACCGGCCTGGCCAAGGGCATCCTGCACGCCCACCGCTACCTCCTGGCCCACGAGGAGTTCAGCTACTGCCACGACGTGCGCGACGGCGAGCTGTTCCACGGGATGGGCGAGTGGGCATGGGCGGCCGGCATCTGTCCGCTGATCGGTCCCTGGCGTCACGGCGCCGTGCAGGTGGTCTACCAGCGCGAGGGCGGCTTCGATCCGGCTCGCCAGCTCGACTTCCTCTCACGCCACGGGGTCACGAACGTGTTCGCCACCCCGACGGCGATCCGCTCGATGATGTCGATCGCGGACGCGGGCCGGCGCTACCCGCAGACGTTCCGGATCGTCTGCTCGGCCGGCGAGCCGTTGAACCCCGAGGCGATCCGCTGGTTCCGCCAGCAGTACGGCGTCACGGTGCTCGACTTCTACGGCCTCACCGAGTCCTATCCGCTGTGCGGCAACTATCCGTTCATGGAGGTGCGCGAGGGGTCGATGGGGCGGCCGATGCCCGGCTGGGAGGTGGCGATCCTCGACGAGGACGAGCGCCCGGTCGCCCGCGGCGAGCGCGGTGAGATCTGCCTCAAGGCCCGCTCCAATCCCCACTACCCGCTCGGCTACTGGAACCGGCCCGCCGAGGACACCGAGGAGGCGTTCGGCGGCGAGTGGTTCCACACCAAGGACGCCGCGCGCGAGGACGAGGACGGCTACTTCTGGTACGAGGGGCGCGCCGACGACGTGATCATCTCGGCCGGCTACCGGATCGGGCCGTTCGAGGTCGAGTCGGCCTGCCTCGAGCATCCGGCGGTGGCCGAGGCAGCCGCGGTCGCCTCGCCGGACGAGCGTCGCGGTAACGTCGTCAAGGCATTCGTCGTCCTCGCCGCCGGCCAGCGAGCCGAGCGATGAGCTGGCCGAGGACATCAAGGCGTACGTGCGCGATCACCTCTCGGCCTACGCCTATCCGCGCAAGTCGAGTTCGTGACCGAGCTGCCGAAGACGCTGACGGGCAAGATCAGGCGGATCGAGCTGCGCCAGCGGGAGCTGGAGGGCAGCAGCGGTTAGGCGCGGTCAGGAGCGCGCCGTGGCGCGGGCGTGGGTGCGCATCTCGGACAGGATCCGCTCCAGCCGCGGCTCGGTGTCGCGTCGACGTGGGTCATCGCCGCGGCGACCGCGGGATGGACGGCGGCGATCTGCGCGTGCATCTCGTGGGCGACCGCGCGGTAGCTCGGATGGCCCTCGCGGCCCGAGCGCAGCTCGATCAGCTGCATCGCCTCGCGGGCGTTGAGGTCGAGGATGTAGCGGATCCGGTAGCCGAGGCACAGCGCGTACGGGGCCGCCCGCTCGAGCCCCGCGCCGGCGAGCCGCTCGTACTCGAGCTCGCGAGAGCTCGAGCGCGCGGCGGTACTCGTCGCCGCAGCCGGCGAGCTCGACCTGGTCGGGCACGCCGGCGCCGAGGTCGGGCGTGAGCGACTGCCACTGGACGGTCAGCATCCGGTGGCGCTGCAGGTCCCGGAACGCGCCGTAGTCGGAGACGATCTCGAACCGGTAGCGCAGCGCCTCGAAGCCGCGGCCGGGCCGGTGGCGGCGGTTGGCGCGATCGCCCGACGAGGTCGGCCAGGAGCGCGCCCGCTCGTCGGCGTCGAGCGCGGCTGACGGCGGCCCGCGATCGCCTCCTCGGAGCAGGCGGCCGACTCGAACAGCAGCGCGGTCAGCAGGTCGTCCTCGTCGCCCTCGCCGCGCAGCAGGGTCACCGACGGACCGGCCTCGGCATCGCCGCGGAGTCCGAGGCGCCGCGCCCAGTGCTCGCCCGCCGCGCGCCCGCTGCTCGAGGTAGCCGATCCACTCGCCGCCCGCGCTCGGGGCGCTCGCACCCGGGCCACGAAGCTCGGCATCACCGCCTTGACCTCTTGGAGGATCATCGCGCCGTAGCTGCGGGCCTCGGGGAGCGGGTGGGCGAGCAGGTGCAGGATCAGCTGCTCGTACGTCTGGCCGGTGGCGAAGATGCCCATGTGCGAGAGCGAGCTCGCCGGCAGCAGGCCGCGCAGCAGGTCGAGCGCCTTGGCCTTGATCGCCCGCGCATGGGCGGCCGGGTCCTCGCCGTCCCGGCGCGGAAACTCGCGTCTCGGCCCATGCGCTGAGACGCGGCAGCGAGGCCGAGTAGATCGCGAACAGCTCGTCCATCGCCCGCGCGTAGTCCGGGCCCAGCTCCGGGTCGCGGTAGTAGCGGTACCCGCCGGGCGGCTCGGGCATCGGCGCGTCGTAGGCGATGTAGCGCGTGGACTGCTCGAGATAGGCGCCCAGCCGGGGGCGCTGCAGGACCTTGGTCAGCACGTTGGAGACCCACTCGCAGGCCACGTGGGCGCCGCCGAGCTGGGCCACCGAGTCGTCGCCGTAGCCGAGGAAGATCCGCTCGTACAGCTGCGCCGCGCGCTCGCCCTCGGCGCCGTCCCAGCGTGCGGCCGGCGCCGTGGCGGGGAGGTCGTCGGCGAACTCGTCGAGGAACAGCCGCCGCAGCGTGCCGGGATAGCGCGAGTAGCGGGCGAACAGCGCGCCCTTGACCGTCTCCGGCAGGTTGATCAGCGCGAACACGGGCCGGTCGAGGTTCGTGAAGTGGGCGCTCAGCCGCTCTCGCTCGGCCGCTGTGAAGCTCTCGACCGGGTAATCCACGGGCGGCGGATCGTAGCGCCGGGGGCGGAGGGCAGCGAGGCGGGGCCGGACACGACGTGACCGGCCCGGACAACCCGGACGCACGCGTCCGGTGGCTACCCCGCGTTCGCCGGGTGTCCGGTTGACTGTGACCCCTCGCGGGCCGCTCCGGTTCCCTCACCGGAGCTCGACTCGCGCTGCCCCTCCCGACGGTGTCGGTCAGGATGTCGGTCGGGGTCAGCCTGTCGGTCGTGTCGGCCTCCTTGCCCGCCCGGAGCTTCCTCGGCATTCTGGTCCGAGACGTCCGCGGCCGGATCCTGGCCGCCGAATGTCTCCTCCGTGTCCGAGCGTCGCTCCTCCATGGCATGTGGTGGATACCCGGGTGCGGGCCGGGGAAAACCGGGCGCGATCAACGCAGCCGGGCTCAGCCCCCGCCGCCGGCGAACCACGCGGCGCGCTCGACCCCGGAATGTGGATCGCCCTGAGGTGCGACCGGCGGTGGCTTCGTCGCCGTCCCGGTCACCTTGGTCGGCGCCATGCCGATGCGCACGACGACCCAATCTCCGTCACGTTCGTCGGCGATCCAGCTGGCAGTGGGATCTGCGGCTCGCTTCCGCTCAACCTCAGCGATCGCCTGCTCACGAGTCATCGGCTCAGGATACTCCCACGGGGGCGCCTGCTCCTCGATGTGATTCAACACTCTGGCTGGGTGTGGGGCGCCGAGCGCCTGGACGGCTCAGAACAGGCCCGTGATCGCGTGGCCGGCGTGGGAGACGAGGTGGAACAGGGGCTGCGGGAGGATGCCGAAGAAGATGGTGGCCACGGCGCAGACGAGGGCGACGATCGCGACCTCGGGCTGGGCCATCTGGCCGGCCTCGAGGGCATCGGCGCCACCGTGCTCGCCGTCGGAGCCGAGTCCGAGCTCGTCGTCCGCCTCGGGTGAGCCGCCGGCGATCGCCGGCAGCGGGCCTGACGGCGTGAGCACCGGGGCCGGCGTGCGGTCCACGGGGATCTCCGGGGCGCTGCGCATCCAGATCGTCGCCACGACCCGCAGGTAGTAACCGAGCGAGATCATCGAGCCGATCACGATCGCGATGCCGAGCCAGGTGTAGGAGCCGGACACGAGGGCACGGATCAAGTAGAACTTGCCGATGAAGCCCACGGTGCCGGGGATGCCGGCGAGGGCGAGCATGGCGATCGTCATCGGCCAGGCCAGCCCGGGGTTGCGGGCGCCGAGGCCGGCCAGGGCCGAGATGTCGTCGCCGTCGGCGCTCTCGCGCTGGCGGGCGACGATCACGGCGAACGCGGCCAGGTTGATGATCAGGTAGGCGGCGAGGTAGAAGACCGTGGCCTGGATGCCGAGCTGCGTGCCGACGACGACGCCGGCGAGCATGTAGCCCGCCTGGCCGACGCCCGAGTAGGCCAGCATCCGCTTCAGCGAGGACTGCCCGAGGGCGCCGACGTTGCCGACGATGATCGTGAACGTGGCCAGGGCGGCGAGCCATGGGGCCCAGGGTTCTGGGCGCCGATCGCGGCGACGTCGAAGAAGCGCAGGAAGATCCCGATCGCGGCGGCCTTGGTGGCGGTGGCCATGAAGGCCGTGATCGGCGTAGGCGCGCCCTCGTAGACGTCGGGCGTCCACTGGTGGAAGGGCGCGACCGAGGCCTTGAAGGCGAAGCCGACGATGACCAACGCGAGCCCGGTCAACAGCATCGGATCCGACAGCAGGCCGTTGACCAGCCCGCCCTTCGAGACCGCGGCGGCGATCACCGTGTAATCCATCGAGCCGGTGGCGCCGTAGACGAGCGCCAGCCCGTACGCGAGCGTGGCCGAGCCGACGGAGCCGATGACCAGGTACTTCAGCCCCGACTCGAGCGAGCCCTCTCGGCGCGCCTCGCTGGCGCACAGGACGTACAGCGGGATCGAGAGCAGCTCGAAGCCGAGGAACAGGGTCACGATGTTGGTCGAGGACACCAGGATGGTCATGCCGAGGACCGAGAACAGGAGCAGCGAGTGATATTCGCCGTGACCGGCCTCCTCGGGGGCGCGCCCGCGCCAGGACAGGAGCACGGCGGCGATCGCGGCCGAGGAGAAGATCAGGTCGAGCACAAGCGCGAGGTCGTCGACCTGGAGCGCGCCGGAGATGATCAGGTTCGAGTGCTGGAAGCGCGCGAGAACGAACCCGATCGTGAGCCCGAGGACCAGCAGCGTCAGCGCCGGTACCACGCGTCTGCGAGCGGCCGAGCTCCCGAGCAGCCCGACGAGCAGCACGACCAGCGCGCCGATGGTGAGCACGACGATCGGCGACAGCGCCAGCCAATCGATGTGGGGCCCCTTGATGTGGGCCACCGCGGCCAGGGGCAGGTGTCCGACGATGGTCATGGCGCGCCGCTCCCGCGTGACGCGGCCAGGAAGTACCCGTTCAGGCGGGCGTCGCGCAGCGCCTGCGCGGCCGGGCGGCTGCCGGCCAGCAGCTGGGCCGGCGCCACGGTCGCCTGCACCGTTCGCTCAGAGCGCTCGAGGCCGAAGCGCGGGAACAGCGCCAGGGCCAGGATGACGGCCACCAGGGGGGCGATGCCGATCAGCTCGCGGGGCTCGAGCTCGCGTGACTGCACCCTCGGGCCGACACGATTGTGCATCGAGCGGATGTAGAGGCGCAGCGCGTAGTACGCGGCTCCGATCACGCCGAGGAAGGCGATCACCGACACCGCGAGCTTGGACTGGAACACACCGAGCAGGATCAGGAACTCGCCGACGAAGTTCGAGGAGCCGGGGATGGCCAGGGTGGCGAGACCGACGATCAGGAACAGCGCCGCGAGCACCGGCGCCCGGAAGGCGATGCCGCCCATCTCGCGCAGGTCCTCGGAGCCGCCCGCCCGCGAGGCGAGCGCGGCGACGATGAAGAACAGCGGCGCTGTGACCAGACCGTGGTTGACCATCTGCAGCAGCGCTCCCTGGGACCCGTTCGGTCGCAGCGAGAAGATCCCCAGCGTGATGAAGCCGAGCTGCGCCACCGACGAGTAGGCGACGACCAACCTCGTGTCGGTGGTCGTGAAGGCCAACGCGGTCGCGTAGATGATCGAGACCAGCGAGATGAGCAGAATCAGCGTCTGATAGTGGACCGAGGCGTAGGGGAACAGCGTCAGGACCACACGCAGGAATCCATAGGCGGCGACCTTGGAGAGCACGCCCGAGAACACCGCGACCGCCGGCGTCGGCATCGACTTGTACGCGTCGGGGAGCCATCCATGGAACGGGACGAGCGGCATCTTGACCAGGAACGCGAGCGCGAAGCAGAGGAAGATCCAGTTCTGCGAGGTGTGGCTGAGCGGCAGTGCCCGCAGCGCCGAGAACACGAACGTGAGTGGGGTTCCGTGCTGGTCGGAGGCAAGCACGCCGGTGGCGATCGCCGCCACGAGCATCAGGAACGAGCCCACCAGCGTGTAGATGACGAGCTTGGTCGTCGCCTTGATGCGATCGCCCGTGCCCCACATCCCGGTGAGGAAGTAGAACGGGATCAGCATCAGGTCGAAGAGGGTCACGAACAGGGCCAGGTCCTGGGCGCAGAACGCGCCCAGCACGGCGCTCTCGGCCAGGCCGAGGTGGAAATAGAAGAGCTGAGGCCGGTCCCATTCGCGCCGCGCGGACCACAGGAAGGAGACCGAGAACAGGAGCGTGGTCAGCACGACGAGCAGGACGTTGAGGCCGTCAAGTCCGAGCTTGTAGTGGATCCCGAGCTCCGAGATCCAGACCTTGTCGGTCACGAACTGCAGTCCGGCCCGGCCGGTGCTGAAGCGGGCCAGGAAGGAGATCGAGATCGCCAGCGTCGCCACGCCGCCGAGCGCGTTCCAGCGTCCGACCCAGGCCCGCGGCAGCGCGGTGCCGACGAGTCCGACGACGAGCGGCAGCCAGATCAGGATCGAAAGGCTCATGACGAGGTGATCAGGAAGTAGAGGGCGGTGAGCGTGATGCCGGCGAGCACGGCGGCGGCGTAGTAGCGCAGGAAGCCGGTCTGCGCGCGGCGCACGAGCGCGCCGCAGGCGCGGACCACCGACACCGTGCCCCCGGTGATCACGCCGGCCACGAGCACCCGCTCGATGACGGTGTTGCCAAAGCGGCCGAACCACAGCGCGGGCCGCACGATCACGAAGTCGATGGCCTCGTCGAAGTACCACTTGTTGATGAGGAACCTGTGGATCGGCCCGAACCGCTCGATCAGCTTGGCCGAGGTCCCCGGGGCGGCGATCCACACCCGGTAGGCGATCCCGATGCCGGCCAGGGCGATCGCGGCGCCGATGACGAGGCCGATCCACGCGGCGCTCGTCGACGGCTCGTTGCGGATGATCGTGGAGTCGGCGAAGGTCGTGTCCAGGAAGCTCGACAGGGCGTGGTCGATGCCCGGAATCTGGCCCGCGCCGCCGATGATCGCCAGCACCGCGAGGCCACTCATCGCCAGCTTCATCGGCATCGCCCGCTCGGCGATGTGGTGCTCGGGCCCGGGGAAGCCGACGTCGAGGTCCTCGACCTCGCCGTTGGCGGGGTTGACGGGGACGTCGACGTGATGCAGGTGGCCGTCCTGAAGCTCCCGAGCCTCGGGAACCGGCTCGCCGAAGAAGGTCCGGAAGATCATCCGGAACGTGTAGATCGCGGTCATCAGGGCGCCGAGGTAGCCGACGATCCCGAGGATCAGGAAGCCGCCGCCGCGATGGTCGAGGAAGCCGATGATGTCGTCCTTGGACAGCCAGCCCGAGAAGGGTGGCAGCCCGGACAGAGCGAGGCCGCCGACGAGGAACATGACGAACGTGAACGGCATCGCCTTGCGGAAGCCGCCCATCCGGTCGAGCGACTGGACCCCGCCCATGGCGCTGATCACCGAGCCGGCGGCCATGAACAGGAGGGCCTTGAAGAAGGCGTGCGTCATCAGGTGGTAGAGCCCGGCCGAGTAGGCGCCGACCGAGACGGCCATGACCATGTAGCCGATCTGGGACATCGTCGAGTACGCGATCACGCGCTTGAGGTCGGTGACGACGAGGCCGATCGACGCCGCGATCAGAAGCGTGGCGCCGCCGACGATCGCCCCGACGTCGGCGGCGGCCGGCGCCAGTTCGAAGATCACGTGCATGCGGGCGATCAGGTAGACGCCGGCGGTCACCATCGTGGCGGCGTGGATCAGGGCGGAGACCGGAGTCGGGCCCTCCATCGCGTCCGGGAGCCAGGTGTGAAGCGGGACCTGTGCGGACTTGGCGAAGGCGCCGACGAGCAGGAGCAGGGCGCCGGCGACCAGATCCGGGCTGTCCTGAGCGAACACGTGGGGGACGGCGTGGAAGGTCTTGATGAAGTCGACCGTGCCCGTGTGGCCGAAGATGAAGAACGTCCCCAGGACGAGGCCGACATCGCCGACGACGTTGATCACGAACGCCTTCAGGCCCGCTTTGGTGGCGCTGCTGCGCCGGTACCAGAACGAGATCAGCATGTAGGAGGCGGCGCCGACGAACGCCCATCCGGCGATCAGCAGGATGAAGTTCCCCGCCAGCACCAGCAGCAGCATCGAGAAGACGAAGAAGTTGAGGAAGGCGAAGAAGCGCGTGTAGCCGCGGTCAGAGGCCATGTAGGCGACCGAGTAGAGGTGGATCAGCATCGACACCCCGGTGACCACGAGCATCATGAACACCGACAGCGGGTCGACGAGAATGCTCATGCGGGCGTCGATGTTGAGCGTGCGGGCGTAGTCCCACACCGACGAGGTGAGCTCGCGCTGCTGCGGGCCGTGGCTCAGCAGAGAGACCAGCGTGGCCAGCGCGAACGCGAAGGCGAGCCCGATCATGGCGGTCCCGATCACGCCGGCGGTGCGGCCGTGGAGGATCTTGAAGCTGCTGCCGATCACGATCGTCCCGACGAGCGGGCACAGCAAGACGATCCAGGCGAAGGTGGTGGTGGCCATCTAACCGTTGAGCTCGTTGAGCTCGTCGACGTCGATCGGCAGCTTGCGGCGGTACATCGCGACGATCAGCCCGAGGCCCACCGTCACCTCGCACGCGGCGACGACCATGATGATGAGAGCGAAGATCTGCCCGTCGGCGTTCCCGTGCAGACGGGCGAAGGCGACGAGCGCCAGATTGGCGGCGTTGAGCATGAGCTCGAGGCAGAGCAGGATCACGAGCGGGTTGCGTCGCGTGAGGACTCCGGCGGCGCCGATCACGAAGATCAGCGCCGAGACGACGAGGTACCAGCCGATCGCCATCAGCCGTCCCTCCGGGCGCCGACGCTCTCGGCCATCGATCCGACGCGGTGGGAGACCGGCTTGTGCAGGGCGGTCTCGAACTCCTCGTCGGGCTCGAGCCCGCGCCGGCGGCGCGCGAGCACGACGGCGCCGATGGCCGCCACCAGCAACAGCAGCGAAGCGACCTCGAACGGGAACAGATACTTGGTCAGGAACAGCGTGCCGATCTGCCTCGGGCTGCCGAAGCCGGGGATGTAGGGAGCGCCCTTGCCGGAGATCCCCTTGAGCGCGGAGCCGAGCATGGCGATGCACAGCTCGATCGCCAGCACGAGCGCGAACAGCGGACCGAGGATGCGCAGGCCGCCGCCGCTCGGCAGCTCCTCACCGCCGCCGACGTAGGCGACGACGAACACGTACAGCACCATCACCGCGCCGGCATACACCACCACCTGAGCCGCGGCGACGAACTCCGCCCGCAGCAGCAGGAACAGTGCCGCCAGCGAGATCAGATGGAACACCAGCGAGAGCACGCTGTAGAACGGGTTGCGCAGCATGACCACGCCGATCGCACCGGCCAGGGCGCCGATCGCGGCCAGGAAGAAGAAGACGGCGGACATGGCCTCTACTCCCCCTCGCGCCTCAGCGGCGTGCGCTCGATCGACTCGGCCAGCAGCATCTCCTTCGTGAAGATGAGGTCCGAGCGGGTGTAGTCCGACAGCTCGTAGTCGTGGCCCATCGTGATCGCGTCGAACGGGCACGCGACCTCGCAGTAGCCGCAGAAGATGCAGCGGCTGAGGTTGATCTCATACACGGCCGCGTAGCGCTCGCCGGCCGAGACACGGTTCTCCGGCGTGTTCTCGGCGGCGACGACGCGGATGCAGTCGGCCGGGCAGGCAGCGGCGCAGAGGGAGCAGCCGACGCACTTCTCCAGCCCGGGGTGGGTGGGGTCAGCACTCTCGAATCGATGCAGCTTGTGGCGCCCGCGGAAGCGGGGATAGACCGGCGTCTTCTCCTCCGGGTACTGGATCGTGCTCGGGCCCTCGACGATCCGCGCAAACGTCGTCTTGAGCCCGCGCAGCGTCTCCCCGAACGCGCGGTACGCACCGGCGGCGGCACTCGGAGAGGGGCTGCGGATGACTTCGATGACGTCGTTGCCGGGGTCGTATGTCATGACGACCACCAAGATCGCGGTGATGAGCAGGTTCAGCGTCGCCAGAGGCAGCAGGATCTTCCAGCCGAGCGACATCAGCTGGTCGTAGCGCAGGCGCGGCAGCGTGGCGCGGATCCAGATGAAGAGGGTGATGAAGATCAGCATCTTCGCGAGCACGACGAACGGGTCGACCCAACCCGGCGGGTTGATTCCGAACGGCAGCAGCCAGCCGCCGAGGAACATCGTGGTGGCGATCCCGGAGACGACGATCATGTTCGTGTACTCGGCGAACAGGTAGGCGACGAACGGGGTTCCGCCGTACTCAGTGAAGTAGCCGGCAACGAGCTCGGCGTCGGCCTCGACGAGGTCGAACGGAGCGCGGTTGGTCTCCGCGAACGACGCGACCATGAAGATGATGAAGCCGGCGAACTGAGGGACGATGAACCACATGCCGCTCTGGGCGTGGACGATCCCCGTCAGCGACAGCGTCCCCGCGGTCATCACCACGCCGATCAGCGCCAGGCCCTGCGAGACCTCGTAGGAGATCAGCTGGGCGGCACCGCGCATCGCCCCCAGGAACGAGTACTTGGAGCCCGATGACCAGCCGCCGAGCATGATCCCGTAGAAGGAGATCCCGGCCAGCGCGAACACATACAGCGGACCCACCGATACGTCGATCCCGTACAGCCCGACTCGCTGGCCGAAGACCTGCTGGACGTCGCCGAACGGGATCAGAGCCAGGGCCCCGACCGCGGTCAGGATCGCGATCACGGGGGCGAGCCTGAACATGTAGGCCACCGAGGTGGTCGGGCGCGAGGCCTCCTTGGTGGCGAACTTGACGATCTCGGCCAGCGGCTGCATGAGGCCGAACGGACCCACGCGGTTGGGTCCGTAGCGGCCCTGGAAGCGCCCGAGCAGCTTGCGCTCGTAGACGATCAGCACGGGCAGCAGGGCGAACACCACGCCGAAGATCACCAGCACCTTGATGATCGCCACCCACCACGGCTCGTAGTAGCCGACGATCGCGAACGGAGTCACGGCCTGCGCACCTCCACCACGGCCTCGGTGAGCTCGTTGGCCGAGTCGGTTGCGATCCCGTCGGCGAGGAACGCCGTGCCCTCCGGGACGCCCGAGCGCACCGCGGCGGTTCCGTGGAGCCGGTAGCCATTCTGCGCGATCTCAACCGTCTCGCCGTGCTCGATCCCGAGCCGCCGGGCGTCCTGCGGCGAGAGCTCGACCTGCTGGTGGGCGACGGTGAACTTGAGCGCCGGGGAGATCTCGACCTCGGGTGAAGCCCAGATCGAGCGGTAGGTGCCGTGACGCAGCCCGCCGCCAGACGGCGCGCCGTTGTGGGCCGAGGCGTCGGCCCGCGCGGACGCCGGCCCGCCGCCGCCGGGCGTCGCGCCGGCGGGCAGGCTGGCCGCCTGCCCACGTGCCGGCCAGCGCACGCCGCGGCCGCCGATCTCCTCGAGCGTGAGACCGGCGTAGAACGGCACCGCGTCGGCCAGTCGCTGCCAGGCCATGGCGCTGGTCAGCACCTGCTGGTCGTAGCCGATCCGCCTGGCGATGTCGGCGATGACCGACCAGCCGGCGCGGACCTGGTTCGGGTGTCCGATCGCGCTGCGCAGGCGCTGGATACGCCCGTCCGGATGCACGACGGTGCCCTCCTTCTCAGCGTGCGACTCCGCCGGGAAGATGACCGATGCGTGCTCGCGAAGACCTTCGGTGAGCACCGATGCGTGCGCGACCACGAGCGCGGCGCGACCGAGCGCGGCTTCCCATTGCGCGCGGTTGGGAAGCTCGCGGACCGGGTCGGTCTGGAACAGATACAGAGCGGTCAGCTCGCCGCCGGCGGCGGCGTCGGCGATCTCCGCGGCCGGGCGGCCCGCGGGCACCTCCGCGTAGCCGGGGCCGGCGCCGGGCAGTGCGCCGGCCTCGCGCAGCCCGCGCCCGTTGGCGCCGGCCGGGATCTCGAGCAGGCCCGCGCCGGCGCGGCCGGCGAGGCCGAGCCGATCGCTGATCCGCAACAGCGCTCCGAGCGCGTCGGCGGCAACCCGCTCGCCCCACAGGATGACGACGTCCTCGCCGCCCTCGAGCAGTTGCCTGGCCAGCGCGTCGAGCTCGGAGGACCCGTCGCCTCCCGCGGACAGTGCCGACTCGAGCTCGGCCAGGAACGCGGCCTCGCCGCCAGGCGCGTAGCGAAGCGTCTGCGCCGCGTTCGCGTCGAGGGCCGACGGGCGCGCCGTGGCGACGACGAGCTTCACGCCCCGGCGGCGCACGCCCTTGCGAATGCGCAGATCGAGGATCGGCGCGTCGTCGAGCGGCTCGCAGCCGAGCACCACCACGGTGTGGGCGAACTCGATGTCGGGAACCGAAGCCTGGAGCGCGGGGGCGGCCAGCGCCCGGGCCAGCTCGAGTGGCACCGGCCCGGCGGTCCGGGAGTCGATGTCCGCCGAGTCCAGGCCGCCGCGCAGCAGATCCTGAAGCAGGAAGCCCTCCTCGTTGGTCGCCTGTCCGCCGAGGAGAGCGCCGACGCGGCCGCGGTGGCGGCCGAGCCCGGCTGCGACCTCGAGCGCCCGCTCCCAGGAGACGGTACGCAACTCGCCGCCGTCACGGACGAGCGGCGCGGTGATGCGCTCGTCGACGTGGATCGCCTGGTAGGCGAAGCGGCCCTTGTCGCACAGCCAGCCGTCGTCCACCTCGACGTTGTCGCGGGCCAGCACGCGCATCACCTTCTCGTCGCGCACCGTGAAGGCGACGTTGCACTGCGACGGGCACAGGGTGCAGACCCCACCGGCCCCCTCGATGTCCCAGGGCCGGGCGCGGAACCGGTACGGCTTCGAGGTCAGCGCGCCGACCGGGCACAGCTCGATGATGTTGCCGCTGAACGGCGCCACGTACGGATGCCCGTCGAAGGTGGCCACGAAGGTGTGGGCGCCGCGCTCGGCGAAGATCAGCTGATAGTCCTCGGCGACCTCCTGGGAGAAGCGCACGCAGCGGTAGCAGAGGATGCACCGCTCCCGATCGATCGCGACCAGCGGCGAGAGCGACAGCGGCTTGACGAAGTGGCGCTTGGGCTCGATGAAGCGTGAGCGCCCACGCCCCCACCCGAAGGTGATGTCCTGCAGCGGGCACTCGCCGCCCTTGTCGCACACCGGGCAGTCGAGCGGGTGGTTGACGAGCAGGAACTCGACCACGGCATTCTGCGCGGCGCGCACGCGGTCGGTCTGGGTGTGCACGACCATCCCGTCCTTGACCGGGGTCGAGCACGAGGTCTGGAGCTTGGGGATCCCCTCGATCTCGACCAGGCACATGCGGCAGGCCCCGACCGGGTTGCCGAGCTTGGGCTCGTAACAGAAGTAGGGGATCTCGACGTCGCCCTGCTTGGCTGCGTCGACCAGCATCGCGCCCTCGGTCGCCCGGACCTCGCGTCCGTCGATCGTGAACTGGATCGTCTTTCTGCTCGGGCCTCGGCATCAATGCACCGGGAGGGGTCCGGCGTGCTCATCGGCCACGCCGACCGGAATCACGTGCTCCAGGACCCGATTCCCGCCCGCTCCCTGGCTGCCTCGATGTGCGCTTCGAGCTCGCCGCGGAACTTCTCGATGATCGATCCCACCGGCATCGCCATCGCGTCCCCGAGCACGCAGAGGCAGTTGCCGATGATCTGCTCCTGGACCGAGGCCATGATGTCGAGATCCATCGGCGTCGCCTCGCCCGACTCGATCCGCTGCAGCATCTTCACGGTCCAGTTCGTGCCCTCGCGGCAGGGCACGCACTTGCCGCACGACTCGTGCGCGTAGAACTTGGCCAGCTTGTAGCGCCACGTCGAGCACGCGGTGGCGTGTCGTCGACGACGATGATCGCGCCGGAGCCGAGCATCGTGCCGGCCTTGGCCAGCGAGTCGAAGTCATACGGGACGTCGAGGTCGTCGCCGGTCAGGACCGGCGAGCTCGAGCCGCCGGGGAACCAGAGCTTGACCTCGCGCCCTTCGGAGGGCCCGCCGGCCAGTCCGTAGATGATCTCGCGGCTCGAGATGCCGAGCTCGATCTCGTAGTTGCCCGGCCGCTGGACGTCACCCGAGACCGACACCAGCTTGGTGCCGGTCGAGGTCTCGGTGCCGATCTTCGGCGTACTCGGCGCCGCCCATGCGGATGATCGTCGGCACGGTCGAGAGCGTCTCGACGTTGTTGATCAGCGTCGGCCCGTGGTAGAGGCCCTCGATCGCCGGGAACGGGGGCTTCAGCCGCGGGTTGCCGCGCTTGCCCTCCAGCGAATCGAGCAGGCCCGTCTCCTCGCCGCAGATGTAGGCGCCGGCGCCGCGGTGGAGCACGAGCGCAGAGCAGTGGTCGGAGCCGAGGATGTCGCTCGCCGAGGTAGCCGGCCGCGTAGGCCTCGGCGATCGCCGCGTCGAGGATGTCGGCCTGGTAGGTCGTACTCGCCGCGGATGTAGATGAACGAGCTGTCGATCCCGGCCGCGTAGGCGGCGATGACGATCCCCTCGATCAGCATGTGCGGGGACTTCTGCATCAGCTCGCGGTCCTTGAACGTGCCCGGCTCGGACTCGTCGGCATTGCAGACGAGGTACTTGTCCATGTCGCCGCGGGGGAGGAACGAGGCCTTCTTGCCCATCTGGAAGCCGGCGCCGCCGCGGCCCCGCAGTGCCGAGTCGAGCAGACTCGTTGCGAGCACGTCCTCGCGGGACATCGTCAGCGCCTGCGCAGCGCCTCGTAGCCGCCGCGGCGCTCGTAGACCGCCAGCGTGTTCAGACCCGGCTCGTCGATGTCGTCGGAAGAGAATGCTCCGCGGCTCGTCCCGACTCGCTTCGTCATTGGCCTGCGGGTCGGCCGAGCGGCGGTACGCGCAGCTGCTTGTGCCTCGAGCACCGGGCCGCCGGCGTCGGAGGTCCTCGATGATCCGGTCGGCGTCCTCGAGCTCGAGCGGCCCGACGTACTCGCCGTTCGACCGACGCCATCGGCGCGATGTCGCAGGCGCCCAGGCACTCGAACGAGCGCACGCTGACGTCGGGATCCTCGGTCGGCGGCGGCGATCATCGCCTCGTAGAACTCGTCGGCGCCGCGCAGCGAGCAGGAGATGTTGGTGCACACGAACACGTCGTGTGCGGGGCTTCGGCTGCGGTCTCGAGCATGTCGTAGAAGCTCGCGACCGAGGTCAGGTACGCGGCGTCAAGCGCATCACGCAGGCGACCTGGTCGATCGCCTCGGGCGAGCACCAGCCGTACTCCTCCTGGGCGCGATGGAGCGCCGGGATCGCCGCCGAGCGGCGGTCCGGATACTTCGCCATCGCCGCCTCGATGTCCGCGCGGAGCTCCTCGGGGACGGGTGTCAGCGCCGGGATCGGGGACGATCGCCGGGTGCTTGGTCAGGTCGGCGGCCTCGTCCCAGCCGGGGACGCGCGAGCCGTGCTCGAAGCGCGGAACCGGAGAACCGTCGATGCGCGGGCCATCCGGGCCCGCGTTCTGACGACGATGCTCAACCTGGTCTCGCTCCACCGGGCTCCGCCCTTCCGAAGCTCATCGGTCGATCCCTCCGAGGACCGGGTCGACCATCGCCAGCGTGGCGATCAGGTCGGCGATGTAGGAGTCCTTGACCATCGGTGCGGTGGCCTGCAGGTTGACGAAGCTCGGGTCGCGCATGTGCACGCGCGCCGGCTTGGCCGAGCCGTCGGAGCGCACGAAGCAGCCGAGCTCGCCGCGCGGTCCCTCGATCGGGTAGTAGGCCTCGCCCGGCGGCACCCGGAAGCCCTCGGTCACGAGCTTGAAGTGATGGATCAGCGCCTCCATCAGGTGGCGAGCTCGTGGCGGGGCGGCAGCGCGACCTTGCGATCGGTGGTGATGATGCGGACCCTCGGGCAGGCCGTCGAGCGCCTGCTCGATGATCTTCACCGATTCGTAGATCTCGGCGTGGCGGACGCGGTAGCGGTCGTAGTTGTCGCCGACGGTGCCGACCGGGATGCGGAATTCGAAGTGGTCATAACTCGAGTAGGGAGCGGCCTTGCGCAGGTCCCACGGGTTGCCGGCCGCGCGCAGGAGCGGGCCGGTGACGCCGAGCTGCAGCAACGTCTCCTTGTCGAGCGGGCAGGTGCCACGAAGTCGCTGCAGGACGATCTCGTTCTTCTCGAGCAGGTCGGCGTACTGATCGGCGCGAGTCGGCATCAGCTTGATGAACTGGCGCAGCTTGGCCTCGAACCCCCGCGGGATGTCCTCGAACACGCCGCCGACCTGGATGTAGCGCGTGTGCATGCGCTGACCCGATGACATCTCGAACAGGTCGAGGATCGTCTCGCGCTCCCGGAAGCAGTACCAGAACATCGAGATCGCGCCGAGGTCCAGAGCGCTGGTGCCGAGCCAGACGAGGTGGGACATGATCCGGTTGAGCTCCAGGTGGATCACTCGCAGGTACTGCGCCCGCGGCGGGATCTCGAGGTCGAGCAGCGTCTCCACCGCTCCGCAGTAGGCCATTGCGTTGAAGTAGTAGCTGAGGTAGTCCATCCGCTCGATGACCGGGATCGACCTTCCAGTACGACTTGCTCTCGGCGGTCTTCTCGATCCCCGTGTGGACGTAGCCGATGATCGGCACGATGTCGCGCACGATCTCGCCCTCGAGCGTGGTGATCAGGCGCAGCACGCCGTGCGTGGCCGGATGGTGCGGTCCGATGTTGAGCGTCAGCAGCTCGTGCGTCTCGCCGACCGGCTCGCTGGAGATCGTGATCGACTCCTCGCGCTTGCGATAGTCCTCCGCCTTGATCACCGGGTGGCGGTGTCGGGTTGGCGCCGCTGCTCATTGGTACTTCCCGTACGAGTTCTCTTCGTTGAACGTGAACAGGACCGGCTCGCCGCCGGTCGGGAAGTCGCGGCGCTGGGGATGGCCCTCATAGTCCTCGGGCATCAGGATCCGGCGCATGTCGGGATGGCCGTCGAAGACGACGCCGAACATGTCGTAGACCTCGCGCTCGGGGAAATTGGCGCCGGGATACAGGTCGACCACGGATTCGATCCGGGCGGCGTCGGTGTGCACCCGGGCCTTGACCGTGATCCGGTCGACGTTGGTCATGTCGAGCAGCTCGTAGAGCACGCCGAGGCGCGGCTCCTCCGGGTAGTAGTCGACCCGTGCAGGCTGGCCAGGAACGCGTAGCCCTTGGCGTGCAGCCGCCCGATCACGCCGCGCACGCTGGCCGGGTTGACCAGCAGCACCGCTCGGCCGCGGTGAAAGACGGTGCCGAGGATCGACTCCGCGTCGGCATCGCGTAGCTCCTGGGCGGTCAGCTCGAGCCCGGTGGCGTCAGGCACCGGCGGTGTCCCCCGGCTGGAACACGTTGATCTGAACGCCCATCCGTGTCCCCGCCCGGGAGTACCTCCTCGGTGCCGACGGCGTCGTAGCGCTCGCGCCAGCCTTCCTTCTCGTGGTGCTGGACCTTCTCGCGCAGTCGCAGGATCCCGTGGGCCAGAGCCTCCGGGCGCGGTGGGCAGCCCGGCACGTGAACGTCGATCGGCATGAACTTGTCCGACGGGACGAGCGCGTAGTTGTTGAACACGCCCATCGACGAGCAGCAGGCGCCCATCGAGATCGCGAACTTCGGCTCGAGCATCTGGTCGTAGATGCGCCGGATGACCGGCGCCATCTTGATCGACACGCGACCCGAAAGGATCAGCAGATCGGCCTGGCGCGGCGAGGCCCGGAACGCCTCGAAGCCGAAGCGAGCGATGTCGAGCCGGGCGCCGACGATCGACATCATCTCGATCGCGCAGCAGGCGAGGCCGAACGTGAGCGGGAAGAACGAGTTGCCCCGCGCCCAGGCGACCGCCTTGTCGACGCGTCGTCGTCATCACGCGCTCCTCGACGTACTGATCGAGCGCCGCGCCTTCGAGGTCGCCCCGGAGCATGTCCCGTGCGAGCAGCTGGCGGGAGCGGAAGTCATGAGCGCCGGCGATCGGCTCACGCTTTACTTCCATTCCAGAGCTCCTCGCCGCCATACGTACACGAAGGCGACCATCAGGAGAGCCACGAACACAATCGTCTCGGTGAGCGCGAAGGTGCCGAACGCTCGCAGCTGCACCGCGATCGGGTAGAGGAAGATGACCTCGATGTCGAACAGGATGAACAGCATCGCGATCAGGTAGAAGCTGATCCCGAATCGGAATCCGCGCTGGATCTCCGAGGGCAGTCCGCATTCGTAGGGGGACGTCTTGGAGCGGTTCGGGCGGCCCGCACGCCGACGAGCAGGTTCAGAACCGCGAACAGAAGCCCGACCAATCCTCCGAGGAGGAGGAATACGATCGCGGGAAGGTAGGTTCGAAGCACAGCCGTGCCGTTATATCACTGGCGCGAAGGAGCTTGTAACAAGGTGTTACTTAGTGCGGAATGCGGCTATCTCGCAAGGAACGTCCCCGAGGTCAGTCGTGAAAGACGTTCACATCGCGTTCGGCGTCCTGACGATCGCGCTGAACGCGGCCGCCTGTCTGTTCGGCGCGTGGTGCTGGTGGCGGGCGACGCCGAACCTGTGGTTCTGGCGGCTGCTGCGCGTCGCGCAGGCCAGCCTCGTCGTGCAGGCGGCGCTCGGCGGCATCCTCGTCCTGCTCGGCCACAAGCCCCCGAGTCTGCACGTGATCTACGGGCTGCTGCCGCTGGCGGTCTCGTTCATCGGCGAGCAGCTCCGAATCTCCTCGGCCGAGGCCGTCCTCGACTCCCGGGGCTTCGAGTCCGCGGCCCAGGTCGGTCAACTGCCCGCGGACGAGCAGCGCGGGGTGGTCAGCGCGATCGTGCAACGCGAGACGGGCGTGATGACACTCGCCGCCTTCGTGATCGTGGTGCTGCTGGCGCGAGCGGCCGGAACGGCCTGAGCACCGCGCCGCGCTCAGCCCCGGAGCACGCGGTAGCGCGCCGCGGTACCAGAGCAGGGGCTCACCGCCACCGAGCCCGAGCGACACGACCTTGCCGATCCCGATCGTGTGGTCACCGCCGGGGATCAGCTCCCGCAGCTCGCAGGCCGCCCAGGCGATCGATCCCTCGATGATCGGGACACCCTGCTCCATCCGGTGCTCCACACCCTCGAGCTTCTCGGACTCGGGCAGCTTCGACGCGAACACTCCGGCCAGGCGCTCCTGTTCGCGCGCCCAGCACGTTGATCCCGAAACGACCGGCGTCGCGAACGATGGGAAGCGTCCGGGCGCCGTTCTCGAAGCACACGAGCGCCAGCAGGGGATCGAGCGACAACGAGCAGATCGCGTTCGCCGTCATCCCGCCGGCACCGGACGGTCCGGCGCTCGTGATCACGGCCACGCCGGTGGCGAAGTGCCCGAACACGTCGCGGAACAGCTCCGGATCGGGGTGGTCGCGCACGGTCCCGTTATAGCGGCCGTGCCGAGGCGAGCGGTTTCGGCGTCGCCCGGGTGGGGCGGGCTGAGAACCCCCGGCGCCGGCCTCCTTGGTTGCCGCCGTGGGAGGGACGATCGCGTCACTGAAGCTACGGGCGAACGTCGCCAATGGCCGACGCCGGGGATGGCTAGAACAGTTCGTCGCCCGTCCTCAAGCTCCTGCCGGGCTCCTCCGCCGCCTCAGTGCACGACCAGCGTCCCGTACGCGCCGAGCGTCACGTCGTCGAGGATGGTCGAGTACATCTGGTAGGTCCCCGGAGCGAGCCAGACGGCGAGCTGCTGGGCCCCACCGGGCCACAGCGGCTTGGTCGAGGCCTCCGCCTGGCCATCGAGCGTCAGCACGAGGTTGTGGGTGCGCCGGCCGTAGTTGCGCACGGTGATGTCGAGCCGGCCGGCCGGTGCGTGCACGCTCTGCGGATTGATCCGGTACTCGCTCAGGGACACGTGCAGCATCCGATCGGGGCCGACCACGGCGGTGTGACCGCAACCGGCCACGACGCCTGCCAATATCGACGCGGTGACGACGGACAGGAGCTTCGATGGACGCGGCCAGGACATCGTCGATCGATTCTTCCGTATGATCTTCGCCCGCATGAACCGGCCGATCAGGGTTCTCCTCCTATCGGGTGCCACGATCGCAATCGCGGCGCTCGCCGCCGCCTGTGGGACGCAGAAGATAAGCGTTCCGCAGTCGGATCCGACACACGCGGGCGCCGTGCTGTTCTCGCAGCGGTGCTCCGGCTGTCACACGCTGTCGTACGCGGGCACCCACGGCTCAGCGTCGAACGTACGGACCCGTGAGATCACGAACGGCCCGAACTTCGACCAGCGCTGTGAGCGCCCGATCGACCGTGTGCTCTACGCGATCCAGAACGGCGGCTTCTCGGGCGCGATCATGCCCCAGAACATCGTCGTCGGCCAGGACGCGATCGCCGTGGCGCATTTCGTGGCCAAGTACGCGGGCCGCGCGGCGCCCAAGCAGCCCGGCGTGACGCCGTGCATCGCCCAGCCGATCGGGACGCTGCCGGCGATCGTCGCCGCCGGCGCGACCGCATCGGCGACGCCGGCGGCCACCGCCGGGGCGGGGACGGCGACCGTGGCGGTCGCCGCGGCTCACGCCAAGGCCAAGGCCAAGGCCAAGGCCGCGAAGTAGCGAGGCGCCTGTTCTCGACATCAGGCTGATCCGCCGCGACCCGGACGCCGTTCGCGCCGCGCTGGCGCGGCGCGGAGCCGAGGCCGCGGCGGCGATCGAACGCGTGCTGGCTCTGGACGAGCGCTGGCGCGGAGTCACGGCGCAGCTCGAGGAGCTCCGCGCCGAGCAGAATCGCTCGAGTCGCGGTCGCAAGGGCGCCCCCACCGCCGAGGAGCGCGAGCAGCTCGCTGCGCTGGCGGCGCGCGGACGCGAGCTGAGCGACCTGGCGACATCGCTGCGGACGGAGCTCGACGGCGAGCTGGCCGGGCTGCCCAACCTTCCGGCGCCCGACGCCCCCGACGAGGATACGGTCATCCGCGAGGTCGGAGAGTCGGGCCGGACGGGGCGCGACCACCTCGAATTGGCCGGCGAGCGGATCGACATCGAACGCGCCGCCCGGATGTCGGGGTCGCGGTTCGCCTTCCTGCGCGGCGAGCTCGTCATGCTCGAGCTCGCGCTCGTGCGCTATGCGCTGGAGAAGTTGAGCGGCGAAGGGTTCGAACCCGTGATCCCGCCGGTGCTGGTGCGCGAGCATGCCCTCTACGGCACCGGCTTCCTTCCTGACACCGAGCAGCAGATCTACCGGTTGCCCGAGGACGACCTGTATCTCGTCGGGACCTCCGAGGTGGCGCTGGCCTCGCTGCACCGCGAGGAGATCCTCGCCGGCGACGAGTTGCCGGCCCGGTACGCCGGCTTCTCGACCTGCTTCCGGCGCGAGGCGGGCGCGGCGGGCAGGGACACCCGGGGCATCTTCCGCGTGCACCAGTTCGACAAGGTGGAGATGTTCAGCTTCGTCACCCCCGAGGATGCCGTCAGCGAGCACGAGCGGCTGCTGGCGATCGAGGAGTCGATTCTGCAGGAGCTGGCGATCCCCTATCGGGTGGTCGGGATCGCCGTCAACGACCTCGGGGCCTCGGCGGCCAAGAAGTACGACCTCGAGGCCTGGCTTCCCGGCCAGGCGCGCTTCCGGGAGCTGACCTCGTGCTCGAACACGACCGACTACCAGGCGCGGCGCCTCGACATCCGCTACCGCGGACCCGACGGCAAGCCGGCCCTCGTCAACACCCTGAACGGGACCGCCGTGGCGGTCGGACGGACGATCATCGCGCTACTCGAGAACGGGCAGCGCGAGGACGGTAGCGTCGTCCTTCCCGAGGCGCTCGTGGGCGCGGGCGCCCCACCGGTCCTGGCGCCGGCGCCCTGAGGCAGCCGGCGCCCCGGCGAGGCGTGGGATCCGGCCGCAGATTTCGCGGCTCCCAGATCCCCGCCGGCCGGACGGGCGCTACCAGCGCCCGTACCAGCGGCGACGGCCGCCCCCGACTCCGGCGTCCACGCCGCCGACGAAGAACCCGATCACCCACAGCACGAGCGCGGCGATCAGCACGAACCACAGGAAATGGGCGGCGAATCCAAGGCCTCCGAGCAGGGCCAGGATCAGCAGCAAGACGACGATTGCGACCATCTCTACCTCCTTGGGAGCGCGAACGCCAATCGGTTCGCGATGGAAGATGGCTACCCGCCGACTCGGCCGCCCAAGCGACGTGGACGGATGTCCTAGCGGTAGTGGTTTGTCGGGTCGGCAGTGGTGATCCTGCCGGTGTGGTGTGGGTCGGTTGTGGTTCGGTGTGTGGGTGGCGGTCGGAGCGCGAGGGCGCTTCGGGCTGATATGCGAGGGCTGGGTGCCTCAAGGGCGGGGCTGTTGGTGCGCTTGGGCTGCGGTCTGGGGTCGAGCGCGCCAACGAGGGTTGGTGCTCATGGCGGGATCGTGGGCGCCGGGGTAGGCGTGCGTGGGTGATCCGGCCCGCGTGCTGGCCCGGGCCGGGAACGGCGGCTCCCTGCGCGCGCGCCGGTCGCAGCCGGCGCGCCCGGCCGCACCTGCCGCAGCGTCCACCCGCTGGGACGCGACCAGGCCGAGAGAGCTCGAGAGCTGCTTGGGGTGCGCGAACGCGGTCAGATCACCGATCTCGGCAACCAGCCCTGACGGACGTCAGAGTGTCAATCCCCGCAGGCACCGAAACCGACCCGACCAGCGCGGCCCACGGCCCGGCACCGGCCTTCCCCCCGAAGCGGTCACCAGCCCCCGCGCCATACGAGCCGCTAGGGCGCCGACGCTCTCAACCACACCGGCGGCGAAGACGCCGCCCATACGGTCTAGCGAGGATTCGGGACGACGCGCAGGCCGTTCGCCGCCTCGAGAACGAGCAGCGCCGCCCGTGGTGGCCCGCACGGCGCGATCCTGGCCCGCATCCGGACCCCGAACACATTCCACGGCCGCACGAGCACGTGGTGCACGACGTTGTCCTGCACCGTCGCCTCGGTGATCGCCACGGCCAGCTGGCCGGCGCCTCGCGCTTCCGCGTCGGCCGGTGCGATCAGCTCGGTGAACGAGCGGTTGACGGCCAGTTCCTCGGGCACCGCCAGCAGCGACTCGGCGCTGCGTGACATCGCCTGGACGAGCAGCGAGGAGTCGACGACCAAGTATGCGTCACGGCTCGAGGGCACCATGTCCGAGCGCGCCTCGAGCAGGACGCCGAAGCCGCATTCAGCACACACCTGAGCGCCCGGCATCGGCGGCCGGCCACCCGGGCGGGCGGCGCAGTGGCCGCAGAACCAGGCCCAATCCCGGGGTCGGTCCAGGGCGCCCTCAAGCAGGCGCAGCGCGGGTCGGGGCTGGTGCGTGCTCATCGGGCTCGTAACGCTTCCATCAGTTACGAGCACGATAAGGGCAAAATCAACCCGAATCGTCAGCGCATGGGGTTCTGGGCACGTTTGTATACGGAGTGGCAGATCCGGCACTGACACGTGGTGCGAGTTGTCCGGGGTCCGGCGCCGGCGCGGTCCCGATCAGGGCGCGACGAGCCGACCGATGCGTACGCGCTCGTGCACGAAGGCGAGCTTCTCGATCACGGCGGGGGCAAGCACGAAGGGGTACAGGTCGTCGCTTCCCATGCTCCGGTTGACGGCGTTGAGCGCGTAGGTGAGCGGCAGCCAGTCGCCGATCAGCGCGTCGAACGAGCCGTCGCCGGGATCCTCCGGCGCCGGGGCGGCCATCGAACGACCGGTCGCCCGCGGCACGTCGGGCCGGTCACGAGCAGCCCGAAGGCGGCCGCGGTCTGCAGCGTGTCGCGGATGTGCAGGTAGTGAGCGAACGTCTCGGCCCAGTCCTCCCACGGGATGCATGGTCGCGTAGGCGCTCACGTGGCGTTCGCTCCAGTCGACCGGGGCGGCCCTGCGTCGTAGTGCTGCTGGAGCGAGCCTCGGTAGTCGGCCCGCTCGTCGCCGAACAGCGCCCGCCACGGCTCGAGCTCGGCCGGTCTGCTCGACCAGGAGCGGCCAGTAGTAGTGGCCGATCTCGTGGCGGAAGTGGCCGAGCATGGTCCGGTAGGGCTCGCCCAGCTGTGCCCGCCGCTGCTCGCGGTGGGCGTCGTCGGACTCGGCCAGGTCGATGGTGATGAGCCCGTCCGTCGTGCCCGGTCGTCACCGGCGCCGAGCGACTCGACAGCAGGTCGAAGCCGAAGCCCTCCGGTCCTCGACGGGCAGCGCCGCAGCTCGAGGAGCTCGAAAGCGAGCCGGCGCTTGGCCGCCTCGGCCGTCGACGAACGCCGGCCAGGCCCGCCGGCGTCATGGTCGTTCGGGCGCGTCCGCGTCAAGCGGCAGCTCCGGCACAGCGGCCCGGGATCGTCCTCCGCGAGCATCCAGTTGCAGCCGGCCACGGACGGCGTTGGCGCAGCGGCGCAGCCCGTCGCCGCGCGCTCGTCGCTGAGCGCGACCACCTCGAGGCGCGAGGGCACGAACCCGAGCTCGGTCGCCGCAGCGCAGGCAGACGCTGTTCTCGAAGAACACCAGCTGTCCGCAGTGGCCGCAGGTGAACGCGCGCATGACCGGTCAGCACCTACCCGTGCGCCCGGCCCTAATCCGTCAGGGCCACGACGTCGACCGACACCTGCAGGCTCGTCCGTCCTGCCCTCGGTGTAGATGACGCCGTTGAGCGGGGGCACGTCGCTGTAGTCGCGGCCCCAGGCGGTGTCACGTAGCGGCTGGTCGACGAACTGGTCGTTCGTCGGGTCGACGTCGACCCATCCCGCGCTCCGGCACGAGCACCGACAGCCAGGCGTGCGACACGTCGGCCCCGATCAGCTTGGGCCGGCCGGGTGGCGGGTCGGTCTCGAGATACCCGCTCACGTAGCGCGCGGCCAGGCCGATCGAGCGCAGGCAGGCGATCGCGACGTGGGCGAAGTCCTGGCAGACGCCGCTGCGCTGCGGCGAACACCTCGACAGCGGGCGTGGTCACCGACGTCGAGCCGGGCTTGTAGGCGAAGTCGCGATGGATCTGCGGCGCAGAAGCTCGGCACGGCCTCCAGCAGGTCGCGCCCCGGCGTGAACGACTGGCGCGGCGTAGTCGGCGAACGCGGTGCCGACGCCACCAGCGGCGAATCAAGGACGAACTGCGACGGCGTCGAGGCAGTCGCCGCCGGCCGCGGTCGCGCACGGCGTCGCCGAGCCTGCTCCCACGGCCGTCGCCAGGACGGCGCCGCCGCGCCCGCGGTCGTCGACCTCGACGATGCTCGTCGGCGGTCACGCGTGAGCTGCGCGGTGGGGCGCCTGGACGGCGAGGTAGGCGACCCGATTGCCGAAGAAGTCGGTGCGCTCCCGGTAGTCGTCCGGCGGCGGGGTCGACCGTCACCTCGGCCGCGACACACGCTGGCCGCGGAGGTCGCGGGGCAGCAGGTGCAGCTGCCCGTAGCTGTCGGACACGTCGGCCTCGTAGCGGTAGTCGGTGCGGTGCGTGACCCGGTAGGTGATGGCCATCGGCCGGCGCCTCGATCCGTCGCAGCCGACGCCTGTGAGGGCTCGACGCCGCGCCACCGACGAGCGACCACTGCGGGCGCAGGTGGGCGAAGTGGGTCCGGTCGATGGCGCCGGCCGCTCGGCGAGCAGCTCCTGCGAGCTCGCGCCGAGGAACGCCGTCGAGGGCCGGCCAGGCGGCCGTCCGCGTCTGCGGCGACCAGCGCGCGGTGTCGGCGAGTCGCACCGCGGTCGAGGCTTCGAGCACCAGCCGCTGCTCGTCGCCGCAGCCGCGGTCCGAGGCCGGCCCGGGAGGTGCCGGCCAGGTCGTCGGTGAGCCGGTCGAGCTGGAAGGCCAGCGAGCGCGGGTTGCCCGCGTCGAGGAGCAGCAGGTCGAGCACGCGTCTCGAGCTGCGCATGGGACCGGTACCGGCGGCGGTAGGTGATGATGCTCTCGGCCGCGGTGAGCACCGACTCGAGGAGCGAGGCTGTCGGTCGCCGTGCCGCGGGTCTCGGTGACGCGTCGCCCGCAGCAGGCGCGAGCAGCTGCATGCGCCCGCTCGATGCGCCGGCCGGCGTCCATGAACCGCCACCCGAGGTCGCGCACCATGCTCTCGCTGCCGAGGCCGCCGAGGGCGAGCAGGCTCTGCATCACCCGCTGCAGCGCGCCCTGCGACGACGGCCTGCGGGTCGTGCAGCGGGCCGCGCAGCTCGAGGATCTCGCGGTCGAGCGCGCCGACGACCAGCCAGGTGTCGCTCGACAGCTGGTCGCGCACCGCGTAGGCGGCGTCGAGGAGCGCGCGGATGGCGTGGGCCAGCGTGCCCGGCCGCTCCGTCGTCGACGACGAGCTCGAGAGCTCGCGCCCGGGCGACCGGCAGCCGGTCGCTCGGCGCCGTCGCCGACGAAGCCGGGGTAGGTGCGTGGTCGTGCGCGTCAGGGCGGCGAGCAGCGCGCGCAGCGGATCGATTCCGGCGGGTTGGCGCTGCCCTGGAAGTCGTTGCGGCGGTCGTAGACGACCCGCAGCAGCCGGGTCATCGTCCTCGGCCCGCTCGGCGTAGCGGCCGAGCCAGAACAGGTTCTCGGCCGCCCGCGACGGGATCGAGGCCATCGGGATCGACGGCCTCGACCGCCGGCCCCGACTGCAGCCAGAACCCGGTCAGGCGCTCGGGCTCGGAGGCGAGCACCCAGGTGTCCTTGCTGATCGCGCCGGCCTGGTTGGAGATCCGAGCCGTGGCCGCGTCGGCGGCGACCCGGGTCAGTCCGCCGGGCATGACCGCGTAGGAGTCCGTTGCGGGCCACCGCGAACGCCCGCAGCACGCTCCGGCGCGGCTCCAGCCCGGCCCGGTCAGCGTCGGGGCGGACGGCGAGCGCGGCCGGCGCCTGGCCGACCCACGACCCGGGCTGCGCCTCGATCGCGCGCTTGAGCTCGCTCGAGCTCGGCCCGGCTCAGCTCGCAGCCGAACACGGAGTTCGGGGACGGCGCCCGCGCCGATCGGCTTGAGCACGAGCTCGGCGAGATTGGCGAGCACGTGGCGGCGGCCGTGCTCGTCGCCGCACCACCAGGTCGGCACGCTCGGCAGACGCAACGGGCCGCCCGAGGAGGTGCTCGCACAGCCGGGGCAGGAAGGCCATCAGGGCGGGGTTCTCGAGCACGCTCGCTGCCGAGCGAGTTGACCACCGACACCGATCCGCGGCGGCGAGGCCTCGACCAGGCCGGGGACGCCGAGCTGCGAGTCCGGCCGCAGCTCGAGCGGGTCGCAGAACGATCCCGTCGACCCGCCGGAGGATCACGTGGACCGGCTCGAGCCGACCGAGCGAGCGCATCCACACCGACCCGCCGCGCACGGTCAGGTCGGTTCCCTCGACGAGCGGATACCCGAGCGTGGAGGCGAGGAAGGCGTGCTCGAACGCGGTCTCGTTCCACGGTCCGGGCGTGAGCACCACGATCCGCGGATCGTCGATCCCCTCGGGAGCGACACGCCTGCAGGGCCACCCGCAGCGAGCGGAAGAACGGGGCCAGCCGGTGCACCTGGGCGTCGCGGTAGAGGGTCGGGAACACGCGGCTGACCACCGTGCGGTTCTCGAGCGCGTACCCGAAGCCCGACGGCGTCTGCGTGCGGTCGGACAGCACGAGCGGGTTGCCCTCCGCATCCCGGCCGAGATCGGCCGCATAGCTGAACAGCTGTTGGGAGCCCGGCAGGCGGATCTGGTCGCACGGGCGCAGGAAGCCGGGGTGTCCGAGCACGATCTCGGGCGGTAGCAGCCCCCGCCGCAGCAGCTCGCGCTCCCCGTAGAGGTCCTCGAGGACCAGGTTGAGCAGCTCGGCGCGCTCGATCAGCCCGCTCTCGACCGCCTCCCAGTCACGGCTCGAGATGACCGTCGGCACCGGGTCCAGCAGCCACCGTCGCCCCGGTCGCGACAGCGACGAGTCCTCGTACGTGTTGTAGACGACGCCGTCCTGATCAACGAGCCGAGCCGCCTCCTGCCGCCGGCGCAGGAGCTCCTCGAGGCCGAGTTCGGTCAGCGCCCCGCTCAGGTGGGCCCAGTGCCCGCGAGGGCGCCCGGTGGCGTCGAGCATCTCGTCGTAGGCGCCCGCCGGGGGTCGGTAGGATGCGGCCGGGGCGGAGGTGGTCATCTGTCCGTCACGCTGGGCAGTATGGCGTCACGGATTGGACGCTCACGAACGTCGACGCTGCAAAAGTCGTGCAGTTCCGCACATGATGTCGCTACGATTCGCTGCCCGGTTGCATCATCCCGCATGCCGCCCGGCCAGAGACAAGAGCACGGAAAGCCAGTAAACGTGAACGAGACTGACCTCGCCGGCGCGGCACGGACCGCGGCGACCGGTGACCAAACGAGTGATCTGACCGCCCTGGTGGCCGGTCCTAAATGTATCGGCGTCTCCCGCCGATAAATGGATAGGTACGCCATGGCCCTCTTCCGTTCAGACCGCAAACCCCAGCCGTCGCCGTTCGGCCCGAGCCTCCCCGGCTCGCCAGGGACGGCGTCGTGCTGCTCGCCGGTACCCCGCCCCGCTTCCCCCATGCGCTGCTTCTGAGCGACGTGAAGCTCAGCCAGGCCGCCGAGGCCGGTGATCCCGCTCAGATCGAGGCGGCCCGACAGCGGCTGGCCGAGGGCGTCCAGACATTGATGACCAGCGATCGCGACCGGCTCGCGAAGCTTCCGGACGGCTCCGAGCACACGGAGGAGCGCAGCTTCCTGCGCGACCGCCTCGCGGTCCTCGAGCTCAGGCTGTCGGCCGTCGAGCACCCACTCACGGTGCCCGACGCCCCCCCGCGTCCCGCTGCCGTAGGGCGGATCCCCGCCGCCACGGCGAACCTCCGGCCCACCGCCGCCACCTCGGAGGCATCCGGCGGCGATGGGACCAGCCACGCCGTCGCCTGACGCGAAGCGCGTTATCTTCGGTGCATGGCCCGCCATCTGTCGCTGATCGAGTTCCCGGCCGACGACCCGGAGCGGGCACGTCGTTTCTGGTCGGGCCTGCTCGGCGTCGAGCTCGATGACCGCAGCTCCAGCGAAGGCCGTGGCTGGCAGACCCACGGCTCCTCACCGGCACTTGGCATCCACGAGCGCGGCCGCGGTCCGGGAGACACGTTCTCGCTTCCGTACTTCGCCGTCGACGACCTCGAGGGCGCCCTGCAACAGGTCGCGGCGCTCGGCGGGTCTGTCATTCATCCGGGCGAGTCGTTCGCGATCTGCCGCGACTCTGAGGGCAGCCCGTTCGGGCTCGCCCGCAGCCCCATGATGGCCTGAAGGCCGGGCGGCCGGCGGCCCGGCCCGGGGCCGCCAGACCAGACGGAGAGGGGGGGATTCGAACCCCCGAACGGGGTCAACCCCCGTTACGCGATTTCCAGTCGCGCCCGTTCAACCGCTCCGGCACCTCTCCTGGGTGGGGCTCGCGAAGCGTACCGATGTGGGCCGGATCGATCGGGCCCACATCGGCGCCCGCCGGCCCCGTTCGAATCAGATCCGCCAGGCGCCGTCCCGCAGCAGCGGAACGCGGTCGCCGTCGCGCGTCAGCCGGTGACGGCGACGTCGTCGCAGCCGATCATGAAGTCGACGTGGATCTCGCTGCGGTTCACGCGCTCGGTCGTCCTCGGCGACGGCGAACTCGAACCCCTGGCCCAGCGCGATGTGGCTGGCGGCGTTCTCGTCGAGCAGCGTGTCGTAGAAGACCGTGTCCAGCGGGCCGATCCGGCCTCTCGCGGTCGACCAGCGCGACCTCGCCGAGCCGCGCCGCGCCGGGATCGCGGTCGACACAGCGCCCGCAGCGTGCCGGCGCCCTCGTCGGCGTCGATCTCGACCGCGCGGCCGCCCTCGAAGCGCATCCGGAGGCCGGAGATCATCGCCCCCGAGGTGAACAGCGGCTTGGTCGCCGCGAACGACGCCGTCGACCCGCTCGGGGTCGGGGGTCGTGAACACCTCCTCGGTGGGGATGTTGGGCACGTGGACGGTCCCGTCGACGGTCTCGAACCGTCCGCAGCGCCAGCGGCCGGCCGGCAGCAGCCCGATCGTCAGGTCGGTGCCCGGCCCCTCGAAGTGGAGCGCGTCGAGGGCAAGTCCGTCGAGCTTCTGCGTCGTCGAGACCAGCGTGTCGATTCGGGCGGTCCAGGCGGCGATCGGATCGGGCTCGTCGAGCCGGCAGACGTGGGCGACCTGCTCCCACAGTCGCGTCAGGGCCCGGCCTCGGATCGAGGTCGGGATGCACGAGCTCGGCCCAGGCCGGCGTGGGGCAGGGCGCGATCGTCCAGTTGGTCGTTCGCGCGTTGAGAACGGCGATGCTCTCGCGCAGCGCGCGGGAGCATGTCCTGCCCGAGCCGGGCCGGATCGACGCCCTGCATCAGGTGGGGCGCGACGGGACCGGACAGGGCGACCCGGGCGCAGCGGTGCTCGCCGAGCGCGAGCGCGCGCTCGCCGTACCAGGGCGGCACGAACCCGAGCGTGTCCTCGGCCGCGTGCAGGGCCCGGGCGCGCTTGAGGTGGACGTCGAAAACCGACAGGTCGACGAACTTCGCGCCCTGCTCGTAGGCGGCCTCGGCGATCGCGCGGGCCAGCGGCTCCTTGCCGGGCTCCGAGCTCAGCGCGACGATCTGCCCCGGCTGCACGTTGGCGCCGAAGCGCACGATCAGCTCTGCGAGTGCCCTGACTGTGTCCACAGCGTCACTCTACCCCGGGGCCGCGCGGTCGAGCGTGATCGAGCCCGGGCCGAGTGCCGGGTGTGTCAGGGGATCAGGATGCCCGGATTGAGGATGCCCTGCGGGTCGAGCTCTGACTTGACGGCGCGCAGCGCCCGGACCGCCGTGCGGGCCGAGCTCACGCGCGTACCAATCGCGATGATCGCCACCGACGCCGTGATGGTGGGTGATCGAGCCGCCGGCGGCGAGGATCGCGTCCGAGGCCGCCGCCTTGGCCTGCGCGCCACTGTCCGAGCGGGTCCTCGAGCTGGGCGCAGCCGACCGTGAAGTACAGCGACGCCCCGGACGGATACACGTGGGAGATGTGGCAGAGGATCACCGGCGGCGTGCCCTGTGCGCTCAGCGAGTCGCGCAGCGCACCCGACACGGCGGCGTACAGCTCCGGGAGCGAGGACCAGAAGGTGACCGTCTCGAGCGTCTCGACGAGGGCCCCGGCGTCGAGCAGCGCGTCGCGCAGGTACGGGCCGTGGTAGCGGTCGCGCGCCCAGCTCTCGCCCGCGTCGGGCTCGGGTCCGGTCGCGGCCGCCTCGAGTACGCGGGTCACCTCCCGCCGGCGCCCGGCGACCTCCTCGGCCGTGCCCTCGAAGCCGACGATGGCCAGGCACCCGCCGGGAGCACCCGGCGCACCGATGTCCGTCGGGCGCGCCAGGTTGAGCGCCGTCTCGGCCTCGTCGGAGAGCCGCAGCACGGTCGGCCGCGGCCCGTCCTGGGCCAGGCGTCGCAGCACCGCCGCGCCGGCGCGCGAAGGACTCAAAGCGCCAGCCTTCGTAGACGCGCGCCGCCGGCGACGGTCGCACCTCGCAGGGTGACGGCGGTGATCACCCCGAGCGCCCCTTCCGAGCCGAGGATGAGCTGCCGCAGATCGGGGCCGGCGGCTGACTTCGGAGCGCGCCCCAGCGCGAGCTCCCCGGTCGGTGTGGCGACCCGCAGGCCGACCACGAGGTCGTCGAAACGGCCGTACCCGGCCGACGACTGGCCGCTGGAGCGTGTGGCCGCGTAGCCGCCGATGCGTGGCGTACTCGAACGACTGCGGAAGTGGCCGGTCGATGAAGCCGTGCTCTCCCAGCAGCGCTTCCGCCTCGGGTCCTCGCAGCCCGGGCTCGAGCACCGCGACCCGCGACACTTCGTCGAGCGCCAGCAGCCGGTTCAGCCGCCGCAGGTCGAGGCGATGCCACACCGTTGAAGTCGCCCGACCGGGGCTCGAGTCCGCCCACCACCGAGGTGCCGCCGCCGAACGGAACCACGGCGACGCGATCGCGGCTGCAGATCCTCAGCAGTCTCCAGTACCTCCTCGTGAGAGCCCGGGAGCAGCACGAGGTCGGGGGTGCCGGTGAGATCGCCGGCGCGCAGACGGAGCAGGTCCGGGGTCGACTTGCCGCGCAGATGCCGGATGCGAGCCTCGTCGTCATCGAGCACGTGGGCGGCGCCGAGCTGGGACTCGAGCTGGGCGCGGATCGCCGCCGGGATCCGGCTCGGCGATGGTGAGAGCGCGGAGAGCGGGCTCACCCGCCGCCCGGGCGTCGCGGATCCCGAGGGCCTGGGTCAGCAGCTGCGAGAGCGCCTCAGGCAGCTCGCTCGCCTCGGCGGGGTCGCCCCAGCCCGACCAGGAGGGCTCCGGCGGAGGATCGGGCGGGCGGACGCTCGGCATCGCTGCCGGGCACGGTAGTGATTGCGATCGCGGCGCGAGTGGCGGCGCTCGTCGCCGCTGCGCCAGTGCGGCACGGCGAGCATGACCAGTCGCAGTTGCTTCTCGGCCATCCGGGAGATCTCGGCCTCGGCCTCGGGAGCGGCGACCGGCACGTCGAGGATCGCCTCAACGGTCGCGATCATCGTGTTGACGAGCAGCCCGGCGAGCATCTGCAGGTCCTCGGTGGTCCACTCGCGGAGCACCGGGAAGCGGGCGAGGTCGGTCGCGAGCTCGCTGGTGAACAGCCGGATCTCGATCCGGACCGCGTGGCGCAGGACAGCGTTGCCGGTCGAGCGGACGCGGGCGACGAAGGCGAAGTGCTGGCGATGCGCGCGCACGTGCTCGACGAGGATCTCCACCGAGCGCCTGATCACGTGCTCCGGCGCCGGGCCGCCCTCGCGCGCTTCGCGCAGCATCGCGCGCAGCGTCCGGAAGGACTCGTCGACGAGCGCGAGGCCGAGCTCGTCCATGCTCGCGAAGTGGCGGTAGAAGGCCGTCGGCACGACACCGGCAGCGCGGGCGACGCTGCGCAGGCTGAGCGCGTCGAAGCTCTCGCCCGCCTCGATCTGAAGCAGCGCGGCGTCGAGCAGCGCCTGCCGCGTGTGCTCGCGGCGCTCGGCCTGGGTGCGGCGCTCGACCTTGGCGTCCGCGTCCCCCGCCGAACCGGAGCCGGGGCCCCGGGCGCCCGTCGTGAGCCGCCCGGCGCGCGAGGAGCCGGCGCGGTTGCCTCTCGGTGTACGTCTGTTCACCGTCATCGTGTGCACATACTCACACAAGAGTCTAGCGTCTTGACGGATCGCAGATCCGGTCTACCATTCCTAGTGAACACTTGTCCACTAACGTATTGGTGATCCGATGCCTGTAGCCACAGCCACCCGCCGCATTCTCGCTTCGCCGCTCGTCGATCTGCTGGTCGGACCTCACGGGATCGACCGCTACCTGGAGCTGATCCGCCCCGAGCTGACCCTCCGTGACGCGCGCGCCGAGGTCGTCGCCGTGCGCCGCCAGACCGATCGCAGCGTGACGCTGACGCTGCGCCCCAACCGGGCCTGGCGTGGCTTCGCGGCCGGCCAGTTCGTGCGCCGTGGGGGTCGAGATCAACGGCGTCCGCCGCACGCGCACCTACTCGCCGGCCTGCTCGCAGCACGGCCGCGACGGCGCGATCGAGCTGACGGTGACGAGCCATCCCGACGGCGTCGTGTCGCGCCACCTTCGACGCGGATCGCGTCCCGGATCGATCCTCCATCTCGGCCCCGCGCAGGGCGACTTCGTGCTGCCGGCAGCGCGGCCGGGCAAGCTGGTGCTGATCAGTGGCGGCAGCGGCATCACGCCGGTGCTGTCGATGCTGCGCACGCTGTGCGACGAGGGCCACGCCGGCGAGGTCACGTTCGTGCACTACGCGCGGACCGCGGCTGACTGCGCTGTACCGCGCCGAGGTCGAGGCGCTCGCCGCCGCCAACGCCAACCTTCGCTGCGAGTTCGTCGCGACCCGCGAGGGCGGCGGCCACATCACCGCCGCTGCGATCACGGCGCTCGCGGGTCACCTCGACGAGGCCCACGCCGCGGTCTGCGGGCCGCCGCGCTGATCGACGCGGTGCGGACGATCTGGGACGGCATCGGCGGCGCGGACCGGGTGCTGGCCGAAACCTTCACGCCTGCGGTGCCGGCCCCGGCCGGCGCCACCGCGACCGGCACGCTGCGCTTCGTGCGCAGCGATCAGCAGGCGGCGATCGGCGCCGGGACGCTGCTCGAGCAGGCCGAGGCCGCCGGGCTCTCGCCCGAGTTCGGCTGCCGCATGGGCATCTGCCACACGTGCACCTGCCGCAAGAGCGCCGGCGCGGTGCGCAACATCCTGACCGGCGAGACCTCCGCCGAGGAGGACGAGGACATCCAGCTCTGCATCTCCGTCCCCGCCGGCGACGTCGCGCTCGAGCTGTGAATCAGACCTCGACTGCGCCGGCGTCCTGACCCCGGCGTCCTGACCCCGGCGTCCTGACCCGGACTCCTGACTCCTGACTCCTGACTCCTGACCGAGAGGAACCACTTTCATGCCCACGCCACATCCGCAACTGACCGACCAGCAGCTCGACGACCTCGGCCGCGAGCTCGACGAGCTGCGCAACCGCGTGTTCGGCGACCTCGGCGAGCGCGACGCCGCGTACATCCGCCGCATGATCAAGACCCAGCGCGGGCTCGAGATCGCCGGGCGCGGCCTCCTGTTCGCGGGCTTCCTGCCCCCGGCCTGGATCGGCGGCGTGGCGGCTCTGTCGCTGTCGAAGATCCTCGACAACATGGAGATCGGCCACAACGTGATGCACGGCCAGTACGACTGGATGAAGGATCCGGCGCTCGAGTCCAAGCAGTTCGAGTGGGACACGGCGTGCCCGAGCGACCAATGGCGCCATTCCCACAACTACATGCATCACACGCACACCAACGTCCTCGGCAAGGACCGTGATATCGGCTACGGCATCCTGCGGATGTCCGCCGACCAGCCGTGGCGCCCGCGCGATCTCGGCAACCCGATCTACGCCACTCTGCTGGCGGCGCTGTTCCAGTGGGGCGTCGCGGTTCACGACCTCGAGGTCGAGCGCATCGAGGCCGGCGAGATCGCGTTCTCGGACAAGCGCGAGATGCTCGCCTCGATCTGGCGCAAGGGCCGTCGCCAGGTGCTCAAGGACTACGTCGCCTTCCCGCTGCTGGCCGGTCCCGGCGCGCCGTTCGTGCTCGCGGGCAACGCCACGGCCAACCTGACCCGCAACCTGTGGTCGTTCATGATCATCTTCTGCGGGCACTTCCCCGAGGGCACGCATGAGTACACGGAGGAGGAGGCCGAGAACGAGACCCGCGGCGGCTGGTACGTGCGCCAGATGCTCGGGTCCGCGAACCTCACCGGCGGGCGCCTGTTCCACATCCTCAGCGGCAACCTGAGCCACCAGATCGAGCACCACCTGTTCCCTGACATCCCGGCTCATCGCTACGCCGAGATCGCGGTCGAGGTGCGCGCCATCTGCGAGCGCTACGGCCTGCCCTACAACTCGGGGCCGCTCCACAAGCAGTTCGGCTCCGTGGTCAAGAAGATCGTGCGCCTGGCCCTCCCCGGCGGCGGCACCAGCCGTGAGGCTCCGGCCGCCACAGGCGAGCCCGCGACGGCCGCCGAGTCGGCGAGCGTCACCGTGCCGGTTGCCGGTGCCCGGGTCGGGCCGGAGCGCGTCGCCGTGCTCGCCTAGGCTGAGCTGACGCCGTCCCACATACCCACGGCTGCCTCAGAGGCCGGCGGGGTGACGCACGAGGTAGCCATCGGACGGTGAGATCGTCGAGCTCCACCGCGTGCCCGTCTCGGCCAGCGCGTTGGTATCGAAGCGGCGTCCGTCGATCGTCATCCACGCGTGGCCGCCGTTGGCGTACACGGTCACGTGGCGACCGGGGCCCGGGAGGCCGAAGCTCTCGAGATCGCCCGAGGCCTCGGGCGTCGCCAGCAGCCCGGCCGCGTGGAGCACGTAGGAGACCGATCCGGAGCAGTCGTAGCCGCTGTCGCGGAACGATCCGTGGCCGCCGCCGTAGACGTAGGGGAGCCGTGCGATCCGGTTCCCGGCCGCGATCATGCGAGCGGTCAGTCGAACCGGCCGGTCGACCGCGGCCACACGGGTGGCGGGCGCAGCCGACAGATGCCCGGGGAACACCGACGGCCCGATCGCCGAGCCGAACGCGCGGGTCAGCTGCGGTGCAAGGACCGGCGCGATCGCCGCGGGCCGGGGTGGCGCCGCCGCCGCCGCGGGCGTGTCACAGGTGAGAATGGGACTGCACGCAGCGCCGGCACCGGCGAGCGCAGCGACCGCGCGAACCGCGCGATCAGCCATGAACCGTCTCATGGGAGACCTCCTTTTCGGGGATGTGCGCCCGCAGGGACCGCCGAGCTCGCCGCCGCCGAGGCGGGGGCGCAGACCCGACGTGATCCTCAAGGGCGCAATGCAACCCCTGCGCCCCGGCGGCCAGACGATCTCAGCGATCGTGTGGCCCGATGGCCGCGATGGCCCGGGGCGGATCCCAGCTCGTCGTCGCACTCAGCGGACGACGCTTCAGGCGAACCGATGTTCGAGCGAAGGGTAGCGGGGTCGATGGGGCGAGCTGTGTGACCGGTTTCACACAGGCTCGGGCGTGAAGAGGTCCAGCGCGAGCGCGAGGAACTCCGCGGCAGCCGGCGTGTGCCGGCGACCTTCACGCCAGGCCAACGTGATGTCGCGGGTCAGCGCCGGGTCGGTCAGCGCGGCCACGGCGACCCCGGGTCCAGGGTCCTCGGCATCCGAGCGGGGGAGGATCGCCACGCCGAGGCCGCGGGCCACGAGCCGGCGAATGCGACGGCTCTCATTGGACTCCAGCTTGACGCTGGGCTCAAATCCGGCGTGCCGGCCGGCGGCGCCGAGCAGCTCGCGCAACCGCGAGCCCTCGCGATAGCTGATGAACTCGTCCCCGGCGAGCTCGGCCATGCGGACCTCGCTGCGCTCGCCGAGGCGGTGATCGGCGGGCAGCACCACGACGAGCTCTTCGGAGATCAGCTGATGTAGGCCCAGTCCGTGGCTCTCGATGCGCTCGGTGACCGAGAGGAAGGCGAGGTCGAGCTCGTCCACCCGCAGCATCTCGGCCAGCTCCTCGCTCGACTGCTCGCGAACGGTGAGCTCGACGTCCGGGTGGCGGTTGTGGAAGCGCGCCAGCGCCAGGGCCACGTCGATCGGGCCCATCGTGTGCATCGCCCCGATGGTCACGCGGCCGGTCTCCACGCCTCGGAGCCCGTTCAGCTCGGTCGAGCGCGGCGTCGATCTCGGCCAGGATGCGGCGCGCACGGGCGACGAGGAGCTCGCCGGCGTCGGTCATCGCGACGCGCCGCGTGGTCCGTTCCACCAGCGAGATCCCCAGCTCCTGCTCGAGGCGCCGGATCTGCTGTGAGAGCGCCGGCTGCGCGATGTGCTCGCGTTCGGCGGCGCGCGTAAAGTGCAGCTCCTCGGCCAGCGCGACGAGGTATCGGAGCTGGCGAAGTTCCATAAGGCAAGATTATAGATCTAAGCCAATACGTGTCTTGGACTTCTAAAGCGATACCGGCCACGATGGTCGGGCAGTACCTCTCCTCCCTCGAGCGCGTCCCGCGATCCGGCCTCATATCCCGCCGGTTCCGGGGCGCTCTCACTTTAAGTGCCCTGCCCCAGCCGGGAGCGCAACCGTCGTCCGGCGCGTACCGAGGCGAGCGTCTGGGTAGATCGATGCGGATGGCACGCCGTCCCGCCCCGATCGAGCCGAACGCGAGGCCACGATGAGCGCCATGAGCGATGCCGAGTGGCGGGAGTTCGTCATGGTCGGCACCCGGACCGGCAAGCTGGCCACGACGCGACGCGATGGCCGCCCGCACGTGGTGCCGATCTGGTTCGTGCTCGAGGGCGACGACGTCGTCTTCAACACCGGCGCCGACACGTTGAAGGGCCGCGCGCTGGCCCGCACCGGCTGGGCGAGCATGTGCGTTGACGACGAGCGGCCCCCGTTCTCGTTCGTGACGATCAGCGGCCCGGTGACCATCAGCGCCGACCTGGAGGAGATGCTGGCGTTCTCGACCCGGATCGGCGCCCGCTACATGGGCCGGCAGCGAGGGACCGAGTTCGGGCGCCGCAACGCGGTCGAGGGCGAGCTGCTCGTTCGTCTGCGCGCTGAGCACGTGTTCGCTCAGCGCGACGTCGCCGACTGAGCCGCCGCCCACGATGCCCCAGGGGATCGCGCTCGCACTGGCGCTGGTGCTGTTGGCTGCCGCCCTCGGGGCGGCGGTGGCGCGGTCGCGGTTCCTGCCCGAGGCAGGCGTGGCGACGTTCGGCGCCGTGCTGCTCGTGGCCACGGGCGCGCTCAGCCTCTCACGGGCCGGCCACGCGCTGCGGAGCCTCGCGCCGACGGTCGCGTTCGTGGCCGCGCTGCTGCTGCTCGCGGAGGGGTGCCGGCGCGACGGACTGTTCGACGCGGTCGGCGCTCTGATGGCACGCGGGGCCGCCGGGAGTCCGCTGCGGCTGCTCACGTTCGTGTTCGCCGTGGCGGCGACGGTCACGGCGGTGCTGAGCCTCGATGCCACTGTGGTGCTGCTCACGCCGGTGGTCTTTGCCACGGCGGCGCGGATGCGCACGAGCGCCCGGCCCCATGTCTATGCCTGCTCGCACCTGGCCAACTCGGCCTCGCTGCTGCTGCCGGTGTCGAACCTGACCAACCTGCTCGCGTTCGGAGCCAGCGGGCTCACCTTCGCGCGCTTCGGCGTGCTGATGGCGTTCCCGACCCTCGCCGTCATCGGCGTCGAGTGGGCGGTGATCAGGAGGTTCTTCGCCGTCGACCTCGAGCGGCCGCGACATCCGGTCACGGCGCCGGCCCGGCCGTCGCTCCCGCGCCTCTCGCTGATCACGCTCACGCTGACGCTCACCGGCTTCGCGCTCAGCTCTGTGGTCGGGATCGCTCCCGTCTGGTTCGCCGTCGCGGGCGCGGTCGCGATCAGCACGCCCGCACTGGCCATGCCGGCCAGGGGGGCAACGGTCATGGCGCGTGCGGTCGAGCCCGGCTTTCTGATCTTCGTGCTCGGGCTGGGGGTGATCGTGCAGGCGGCGAGCGACAACGGCCTCGCGGCGGCTGTCCGTGACCTGCTCCCGGCGGGAACCTCGCTGCCCGACCTGCTGGCGATCGCAGCGATCAGCGCGATCCTCGCCAACCTGGTCAACAACCTGCCGGCGACGCTGATCGTGATTCCGGTCGCTGCCGGCGGCGGTGACGGAGCCGTTCTGGCCGCCCTGATCGGAGTGAACGTCGGGCCCAACCTGACCTATGTGGGGTCGCTGGCCACGCTCCTGTGGCGACGCGTTCTACGCGCCGAGGACACGGAGGTGTCGCTGCGCGAGTTCGTCGCCCTCGGGGCGCTGACCGTGCCCGCCGGCCTCATCGCCGCGACCGTCCTCCTATGGTGTGCGCTCAATGTCTGAGCCGAGAGTTCGCGCGCTCGTCTGGATCGTGGAGGACACGTGGGAGTCGACAGTCGCCGAGGCGTCGGCATACCTCCCGCCGGACGCCGAGGTCACGATCCTCCATGTCGCCGACAGCGAGCCGGAGGGTGTCGCCCGAGCGGCCCGTCACGGCCTGCTCGGCCGCCATCCACCCCCGCCCCCGCCGCGTCAGGCACTGCGCTCGATCTCCGAGCAGGCGGCCCGGCAGCTCCTCGATGACGCCGGCGCCCGTCTCGGTCGCGAGGCCGAGCTCTGTGCCCGTCGCGGGCGGATCGAGCGCGAGGTCGTTGCGGCCGCCGAGGCCGCCGACATCCTCATCCTGGCTCGCGACGGCGATCACGCGCAGCTCGGCCCGCGCAGCCTTGGACCGGCCGTCCGCTTCGTGGTCGATCACGCCCCGTGCCGTGTGCTGCTCGTGTGGCCCGACGCGACGCCGTCGCTCGCGACGATGCCGCCCCCGCCCGACCGCGCCACCGCGCTGAGGTTCAGCGACTGGGCCGAACCGACTGACGTGGTCGCTCGAGGCGACATCTATGGTCGTCAATAGCGTCCACGTCCGGCTGGCGCCGCCGGCCGCAGCGCCAGCAGCGCAATGTCATCGCGCGGGTTGCCCGCGGCTGTGGCGATGGCCGCCGCCTCGAGTTGGGACAGGAGCGACGCGAGATCGTCCCTGCTGCAGGCGCGCAGCCGTTCGCGCAGCTCCGAGTCGGTCCATCCGGGCGGTGCCGCTTCGGTCAGGCCATCGGTGTACAGGAGCAGGATGTCGCCCGGCCCGAGCTCCACCCGCGTCTCCGTCAGCTCGGGGCGCTCGACATAGCCGAGCATCGTGCCGTGGGCGCCCACCGCGCGCGACCCGCCGTCGGCCCGCAGCAGCAGCGGCGGCGGATGGCCGGCCACGCACAGGCTCAGCTCGGCGGCGCCCGACGGCGTGGGTCGGATGCTCACCAGCGCGATCGTGCAGAACGTCGCATCCTGCGCGAGCATCGCCCGGTTCAGCTCCCCGAGCAACTCGCCGGCCGAGCCCGGGCGCAGCGCCGCAGCCCGCAGCGTGTAGCGAATGAGGGCGGTCGTCGCCGCGGCCTCGGCGCCCTTGCCGGTGACATCGCCGATGACCACGAGCCACTCTCCGGCCGAGCGCAGGTACACGTCGTAGAAGTCGCCGCCCACCTCATTGAGCTCGCCCGTCGGCCGGTAGCGAGCGGCCAGCTCCAAGCCCGGGATCGCCGGCAGCGACCGGGGCAGCAGGCCGGCCTGCAGCGTGCGGGCGATACGGCTGTGCTCGGTGTACAACCGCGCGTTGTCGATGTTCACCGCGGCGCGACGGGCAAGCTCCTCGGCCAGCCTGACGTCCTCGGGGCCAAAGCCGAAGGCGGACTCCCGGAGCAGACTGATCGCACCGAGCATGCGCCCGCGCGCGACCAGCGGGACGGTGACCGAGGAGCCGAGCCCGAGCGTGCGCACGATCTCGACCGAGCGCTCATCCTTGAGCGAATGGATCAGCAGGTCGTCGGAGAAATCCTCGACGACCTGCGTCGTGCCGGTCTGCATGACCGCGGCCGCGCCGGCGGGGGCATCATCGGGAAGGGCCTCGCGCTCGATCAGATCCTGGGCCAGTCGATCCCGGGCCGGGTCGAAATGCGCCACGGCGAGGCGGTACATCTGACCGCGCTCGTTCAGCATGCTGACCGAGCACCAGTCGGCGACGCCGGGGACGGCCAGGCGCGCGACGCGCCGCAGCGTCTCCCGGTAGTCGAGCGAGGAGTCGAGGATCTCACCCGCGTGGGCGAGGAAGGCGGAGCGCCCCTCGGCGCGCTTGCGCGCCGTGATCTCCTGGATCACGCAGCTGACACCGAGGACGCGGTGATCCAGTGTGACCGGCGCGCAGGAGACGAGCCAGTCCCGCGTCACGCCGGGCTCCGTCGCGGTGGCCGCGGCCAGCTCGACTTCTGGCTCCGGCGCGCCCCGATCGAGTACGCGGCGGCAATGCTCGGTGAGCAATGCACCCAGCTCGCCGAGGACCTCGGCCGGGGTTCGGCCGAGGTGAGCGTCGACCCCGACTCCGTCCCGTTCGGCCAGCTGCTCGTTGACGCGCTGGAAGCGCAGCCCGGAATCGACGAACCCCAGGCCCACGGGAGCGGCACCGAACAGCGCGTCGAGCATGGCGAGCGAGCGTGCGACCGCGTCCTCCTCGCGCATCCGGATCAGCACCCGCCCGCAGTCGGCGGCGAACTCCTGCGCGGCGGCCAGATCCGTCTCGTCGTAGCGGCGGCTCATCGAGACGAACGAGACGACGCCGAGCGGGGCTCCGCGGCTGTGCATCGGCACGACGACCGAGGACTTCAGCCCGAGCTCGCCGAGCAGCTTCGCCTCGGCCTCGCTCAGGCGCACGGACGCGATCTCGTCCATGTGTGAGTACAGCAGCGGCACGCCGCTCTCCAGCGCGGCCAAGACGTCGCCGTTCTCGCCACGCTCGGCCCGGTAGCGACGGCGGATCGCGAGGATCAGCTCCTCCTTGGCCGGGTCGGGGTAGCCGCTGTGCACGGCGGCCAGCTCGCCGTCCGCGAGGTAGTAGTCGACGACGCACCAGTCGGCGAAGTCCGGCACGCACCGTCGCAGCGCGCCGAGCAGCGCTCGCTCCCGGCTGAGACCCGCCTCGAGCAGGTCACCTGCGCGCGTCACGGGCGCGTCACGGTCCATGGGCTGCGCTCCGTCCTCTCTCTCACGCCTCGCCATTTCGCCGCCCCGGTTGGCAGCTCGCTCACCCTCGCGACCCGCCGGCCTGCGCCACTCCTCGCCGGGGGTCGCGCATAACAATAGGCCCAGCGTAAAGCGGCGCGCGGGATCTCAGCGTTGCGACGGCCCTCGCCCGGGCTTCGGGGCTGCCGTCTCGAGCCCGGCCGCGACGGCGGCCACCGCCGCTGCGCCGGCGGCGTCCAGGGCCTCGGTCGAACGCGCGGCGCGGCAGAGGATGAACGCGCCCTCGAGCAGGGAGAGGATCTGCAGCGAGATCACGCGTGCTCCGGCCGGGGCGATCCCGGCCTCCCGGAGCCGGGCGCCGAAGGCGTCCAGCCAGCTCTCGAACACCTCGTCGCATGCCGCACGCAACACGTCGTTCGTGCTCGCCACCTCGAGAGCCACGGTGGCGATCGGGCAGGCGTCGGCATAGTCACTCTCGCGCAGGTGCAGGGCGGCGCCGGCGAAGAACTCGCGGACACCGGTGACCAGATCCGGCGCCGGATCGATGACGGCGTCGATCAACAGCCCGTAGAACGCGCCGGAGACGCGGATCGTCTCGGCGCCGATCTGCTCCTTGCCGCCGGGGAAGTGGTGGTAGATCGAGCCGAACGGGGCCTGGGCCGCGGCGACGATCTGCTTGATGCCGGTACCGGCATAGCCCTGGCGCCGGAACAGCTCGGCGCTGGCGCTGATGATCCGCTCGCGGGTGTCAGTGGCCATCGGTGTCGGCTTGTCCTCGGCGGTGATCATAACTATCGTTCGCTAGAGCGATCTCTCTAGTAGGAGCGGGAATCATGCCAGAGGTAGACCTGTCGGCGGGAACGATCCACTATGAGGACAGCGGCGGCGGCGGGCCCGTGCTTGTGCTCACACACGGCCTGCTGATGGATGCGAGCATGTGGGATCCGGTGCTGGCCGAGCTGCGCGGCGACTGGCGGATCGTGCGGCCGGTGCTGCCGCTCGGCGCCCATCCGCATCCCATGCACGCCGGCGCTGACCTCACGATGGGCGGGATCGCGAGCCTGCTGGGCGAATTCCTCGAGCGCCTGGACCTGAGGGACGTCACGCTCGGCGTCACCGATTGGGGCGGCCCGATCGTCTTCCTCGCGCAGGGACCTCGGGCCCAGGTCGAGCGGGTTGCCCGTCTCGTCCTGCTGCCGTGCGAGGCATTCGACAACGTCCCACCCGGGCTGCCGGGGCGCATCGCCGGCCTCGCCGGCTGGCTGCCCGGTGGCGTCCGTCTCGCCGTCGAGCAGCTCCGCGTCCGCCGTCTTCGCGAGCTGCCCACGCACTTCGGCTGGATGACGCGCCGTGGCGTTCCCGACCAGATGCTGCGGGGATGGCTGGCGCCGGCCCGCGCCCAGCCGGGCGTGCGCCGCGATGTCGCGCGCTATGCCCGCAGTGGCCGCCGGGCCCGGCCGGTGCTGCGTGCCGCCACGGAGGCGCTGGCCCGCTTCCACGGCCCGGCGCTGATCGTGTGGGCGAGCGAGGATCGCGTCATGCCCCCGGCCCACGCGCATCGCCTGGCGGCGCTGCTCCCCGACAGCCGGCTGGTCGAGATTCCCGATGCCTACACGCTGCTGACGATCGATCAGCCCGCGGCGGTGGCCGACGCGCTGCACGCCTTTCTCACGCACGACCGCGAGGGCGTTGCCACGCGGGTGGCGTGAGAAGTGGCGGTGTCGACCGCCATGGTCACGCGAGGCGACTTCGACCGTCGCCTCGCGTTGCGCAGGCTCGAGTGGAGGTCACAGATCAAAGTCTGCCAACAGGGAGACCTGGCTCCAGGACATCCGGCTCCAGGACATCCGGCTCCAGGCGATCCGGCTCCAGGACATGCGGGAGGGCACGACGGAGGAATCATCTGAGGCTTGCTTGGAGCAGTCGCACGTCCAGCTGTCGCTCGCCCATCTCGGCGCGAGCGCGCCGGCGGTGGACCATGAGATGCGCGACCACGAGATGCGCGACCATGAGATCCGGTCGAGCGTGGCCGGGTCGTTTGCCGGCCGAAGGAGCTCGTTCGGAGTGAGTCCCTCGTTGGCTGACGGATGGGGGGCGTGAATCGCAGCGGCGACGTCAATCTCGGCGCCGCCCGACGAGTCACGAGCTGTAGCGACCAGCGCGCCCTTTACTTGGTCAGGAGTCCAGTGGGGGTGCGCTGAGAGGATGTCTGCGACCGCGCCGGATGCCAGCGCTGCTGCGAACGACGTGCCGCCGGCCTGGATGTACCGTCCGTTGACGATGCATGCTGGGCACATCGATGCGAAGTCGCTGCCCGGCGCAAGGGTCGAGACGATATGCGCCCCCGGTGCGAGTAGCTCTGGCTTCAGAATCCCGTCGCTCGTCGGGCCGGTGCTCGACCAGGGCGCGAGGACATCGTCGTTGGTCCGCGCGGTGCCTTGATCGTCGACCGCTCCGACAGTGATGACGTAGGGGTCGTTGGCGGGCGCGTACGAGGTGGCGTCAGGAGCATTCCCGCTGTTCCCCGCGGCCGCGACGACGACGATGCCGTCCTGCCAGACGGCCTCGACCGCCGCATCCAGTGGGTCCGTTCGGTAGGAGTCGGAGATCGTAGAGCTCAGAGACAAGTTCACGACGCCGATGTGATACCTGTCGCGGTGGTCCACGACGAATTGCAGGCTTGCGATGACATCCGCCAATGTGACCGCGCCGTGGTCATCGGAGGCTTTGACCGACACGAGATTGGCCAGCGGCGCGCTGCCGAGGTACTCGCCGCTATCGCCGGCAACGAGACCTGCGACGAACGTCCCGTGTCCGTAGAGGTCGCCGGCCGTCGTCGCGTCATGATTGACGACTGCCGTCGCGATCACGCGCGAGGTCCCGGCGGGCCCCCGGAAGTCGGGGAGATCCCCCGCGATCCCCGTGTCGATCACGGCGGCGGCGACGCCTTGGCCAGCCGCGCCGGCGTGCCACGCCTGTACGGCGTGCAACGCCTCGTCGAAGACGGGGTTTGGCCGGCGGATATCGTGCGACGAATCGACTTTCCCGACGCCGCTGACGGCCGCGTTCGGTGTGACCGAGATGACACCCGGCCGGTGCCGCAACGACAGCGCGGTCCGGGCTTCGATCCGTAGAACCTCTGCTCCGATCAGCGGCAGGCGCTGCACCACGCGTCCGGCCGGCAGCCTCGTTCCGGGCGCCATCCGCACGATGACGTCGGTCGGGCTCGCGGGATGAGTGGCGGCGAACGCGGCGAGTGGGTCGGAAGCCGCGCGGACATGGGCTGCACCGGCTGCCGGAAGCGCAAGCGCCAGAGTGAGGAGCGTGACCAGGGCTGTGTTGAGCTTGCGCATCAGTTGACCTCCTGAGGAATGCCGAAGCGGATCCGGCGAGGGAGCGCGGCGCCGTTGACGCCGCCGAAGTACCGGCGCAGCGCGGGGTCGGCTTGCATGCAACCGCGCAGCGTCCTCGTCACAAGCGGGCAGAACCTGGTACCGGCGCGAGCTTCGATGTGCGCGAGCGCCGCCTCGATGGGATACTCGTCATCGCATGCGGCGATCGTGTAGCTCTCGAACGCCAGGGCAACCGCGGCGATTCGAGCGGCGAGAGGGATCGCCTCACCAGCCAGGCCATCCGGCCCGCCGGCGCCGTCGTAACGCTCCAGGTGACTGCGGATCACCTCGCGGATGATCGGCGGCAGCTCGAGGTCGCCCAGGATGTAGCACGACACCTCGGGGTAGGTACCCGGCGGCTTGGAGTCTCCGGGGCGGGGGTCCACGTTGCCGATGTCGTGAACGAGCACCCCGAGTCGCAGCGCGACGCAGTTGCTCTCGCCGAGTCCCAGCGCAGCGCCGACCGCCTCGGCGGCGCGCGACGCGCGTTCTGCATGTCCGACACTCTGCGGGTCGCGAACCCGAATGGCCCGCGCCAGCGAGTAGATCGTCGCCAGGATGGATGAATGTGCGCGCCACAAAAGCGCATCGTGTGCTTCGAGGAGGAGCCGCAACTGTGTCTGAGCCTGCTCGAGCTCGGTGTTGCGCTCGCGCAGCGCCAGCACCGTCCGTCGCGTCCGGCTCAGGTATTGGCGCTCTGCGATCCACAGAAGCACGACGGGAACGCCGAAGATCAGTGCGCTCACTGCGCCCAGACGCCGCTCCGCGATCACGAGTGCAGCCGCCAGCGCGCCGATGCCGAGGTACTGCGGCCACAGCCAGGCAAAGTGCTCGCGCCACGCCGCTCGGACCGTGCCGCCGTGAACCAGCCTGAGCACGATCGACAGCAGCACGGAGTTGACGACATACAGCGCGGCCCCGGCGACGATCGATGCGACCACCGGCCCACCTCCGAAGGCTGCTGTTGCTCGAGCCGCACCGATTGCGGCAGTGCAAGCGACGCTCAGCGCCCCGAAGTCGAACAGGAACTTGACCCGCCGCTCGCCGCGAAAGCACGGCCCACGGCGATCACCGCCTCCGCCGTGATCGGACCGAGGGGGCCGAACACGAGCGCCAACGCGAGCTCTGGGATCGCCGCCGGTGATACGCGCGCGCGTTCGAACACGTCGATACGACAGATATCGATCAACACAACGGCTACGACCAGAGCGGCAAAGGTCATGGGGTTGGCGCCGATCAGGTGGTACGGAGCGAAAAGCGCCACGAGAAGCGCCGCGACCACCAGCAGCCAGACGAAAGGCCACAGCCAGCGAGACGGTCGGGCGTCGATCAACGTCCCGCGCGACAGCCTCGCACCAGCCTGCGCCACCGCGTCATCCTCGACCAGCCGCGTGGCGCCCCGCAGAGATTCCTCGACGATGAGCGAGGCCACCGTATCGGCCACATCCCGCACCGCGCCGTCTGACCGGCGACCGTCGATTGCCGATGCCCCCGTCATCTCGACCAGCGCTGAGGTGCATATGAAGACATCAATGCCTCCTTCCGGGGACCGTCACCGCCATGCCCTCGAGTGCGGCTCGGTTACCTTCCGTGGACCGACCGGCTAACTATCTGTATCGGCCGCGTCAGCGCCCGCCTCGCCGCAGTTTCTACGTATTTGTTCTCCGTATTCGCGCCGAGCGCGCGGGTGATCGCGAAGCGGAGGCGGCACCCTGCCCGCAAGTGGGCGAGGCTCTGCAGCTCACCGAGGCTGTTCAACTCAGAAGCCGGTCCAGGGCGAGCCGCATCACGTCGCGACGGCTACGCGCGCCGTGCTCGGCGGCGATGAGGTGGTTGCCGATGAACAGCGACAGCGAGACCAGGCAGCGGACCTCGACGTCATCCGCGTCGGAGCAGAAGGCACCGAACAGCGAGCGCATGTAGTCCATGCGCCGGTCATCGACCCGTCTGAGGTGCTCGGCAACGGTGGCATCGCGCCGGGCCCACTCCCGGATGGCCGGCTCGACCCGCTGCAGCTCGCCGACGGTTCCGGCGAGCCGGAACAGCCGCCGAAGCTTGGCCCTGGCATCTCCGCCCCCGCTCTCGACGCGATCGATGGCCTCGTCGATGACCATGCGCTCCCAGGTGTCGAGCATCTCCTCGAGCAGTCCGCGGCGGTCTTCAAAATGCCAGTAGAAGCCACCCTTGGTGACGCCGAGCGCCTGAGCCAGCGGCTCGATCCGCACGGCATCCGGGCCGCCGGCGGCGAGCGCCCGGAGGCCTGCTTCGATCCAGGTCGGGCGTGGCGTGCGCGTCGGGGCGGCCATCGTGTCTCGAGTGTGGAGGCGACAGCGCTCGTTGACGGAGCGTCATCCATACCGTACCGTATCGATACGTCAACGTATGGAAGGCCGCCGATGAGACTCCCCAACACCGCGCACACGTCCCGGCCATGGCGGATCCACGAGATCACGCGTGACTTCCGGGTCGAGGACGTCTGGGCCCTGCCGACACCGGGCGGCCCGGACGACTTCCCGCGCTGGTCGCGCTCGACCGGCTCCCTGGATCCAGCGCGAAGCTCAGCCGTCGTCCGTGCCCTGTTCGCGTTCCGGTGGAAGGTCGGCGCGCGTGCTCGGCCTCGACAGCCCGGAGACGGGCGTGGGCTCGAGGGTTCCGACACTCCGCGACCGGTTGCCGGAGGATCTTCGTCACACTCCCGCCGGGCCCGAATCGCGCGCGCTCCCGTTCACGCAGCTCTACCTGGCCGACGACGAGTGGGCGCTGGAGATGGCCAACCGCACCGTCCACGGCGTCATGCACCTGGGCTGGGTCCCGGATGACGCCGGCGGCTACCTCGGCCAATGGCCGTCCTGGTGAAGCCGAACGGAGTCCTGGGCGCCGCCTACATGGCCGCGATCGCCCCATTCCGGCACCTGCTCGTGTATCCGCACCTCATGCGTGAGTACGAGCGGCGGTGGCGGGCGGGAGCCGGTCTCTCTCGCCGTGGCGACGGCGGGGACGGTGTACTCGCCGCTGAGGACCCCTGCGCGCGGCGGGTGCAGGCGGATCAGCGGGCGGAACCTGCCGTTCGGCGTGGGGCTTGAGCGATTGGCACCGGCCACCGTCCGACGTGACGGACGAGAACGCCGGCAACGATGTAGCCGTATCTGTGCACACGTCCCGCGGCGCGGACGGTGGCGCCTACTGGGCGAACAGCTGGGCGGCGGCGGCGACGATCTCGTCGTGCGGCACGTCGCGAACGTGCTGGCTGATGTTCCACCGGTGCCCGAACGGATCGTCGATCTGGGCGTGCAGGTCGCCCCAGAACATCTCCTGCAACGGCTGTCGGACAGCCGGGCCCGCGGCGAGCGCCTGGGCGAACACGGCTTGCGCGTCCCCGACTTCGAGGGCAAGCACGACCCGGTGTGCCTCCGATCGTCGGTGGCGCGAGCACACCCATCTCCCGGAACTCGTCCGCCAGGTGCAGGTGTCCCCCACCGAGCCGGAACTCGACGGACATCAGCCGCCCGTCGGGAGTCGGGATCCGGCTGATTTCCTCGACGCCGAAGGCGTCCCGATAGAAGGCGGCGGCACGCTCGGCACCTTGAACGACGATATGGGGCGTGATGGGCATCGGGCGACCGTACCGACGCCCTGCCTGTCCTTCTTGAACGTTCTTGCCGTCGATACGCTGAGGGAGCATGGCGAACGTGCAGGTGCGTATGTGGCGGGCCGACGACGCATCTGGCGTTCTGCTGATGGCGGGCCAGACCGTCCGCTACGCGATCGAGCCACGCGGCGAGTACGTCTTCGGCGTCGTCACCGGTCAGCCGATGCGTTCCCGCCGCGGACATGAGCGGCGTCTGGTCCGGCCCGGAGAGCTGGTCGCGTGGGACCCGTCGAGCGGCACGCCGGCGCCGCCGTGGACGGACGCCCGTGGTCAGCGCGTCTGATGGTCATCGAAGTCGCGGATCTCGGCTCGCTCGCCGCCGACGAAGAGACGCTCCTCCCGGCCGACGTTGCCTTTCCCGACCCTGTTCTCGGCGACCGGACGCTCACCGCCTCGTTCGTCAAGCTCCACCGCGATCTCGAAGCGCCGCTCACGCGGCTGGAGCGCGACGAGCGGAGCGGGCCTACTTCCGCGAGGACGCCGCCGGGGTCACGCCGTCAGGCGTCGACGATTGCGGCGGCCCATTCGCCGGAATCGTCCACGGCAAGCCGTCGTCCGACACCCGCGGAGAGCTCGGGCTGCGCTCGAACCCTCGGAGCGGGTGCGGGCTTGGACGCCGAAGACCGCCGATGTGAAAACGAGCTGGTTGTAGTCCCTGGACTGCGGGTAGACCGTGCGGACAAACGCAGGCGCGTTGTCGGCGAGCGCCTCTCTGATCTGCTTGGCCTCGTTCCCGAACACCGTCTGGCGCGCGTTGAGAATGTTCTGCCAGGCCCGGCTGCTTGCCGGTGGATGAGCTGCTTGTCCGGGTGCGGCGACGATAGCTTTGAATAGCGACAGGGACGGAAATGGACCTGGGCTTGGCGAGCTTGAGGTGGCTGTGGTTTATGCCAGGCGGTGTTGGTAGGCGTAGCGGACGGCTTGGGCGCGGTCGCGCGCGCCGGTCTTGTAGAAGATCCGGTTGATGTGGGTCTTGACGGTCGCGTTGCTGACGACGAGCTTGTCGGCGATCTCCCGGTTCGAAAGGCCGGCGGCGACCAGCTTGAGCACCTCTACCTCGCGTGGCGTGAGCTCGTCAGGGAGGTTGGCCGCTGATGCCGGCGCCGGCTCTCCAGCGGATGTTGGCGGGGTCTGATCGAGCACGGCGGTGACGAGTCGCTGCTGGACGGCGGCGTCGAGGTGGGTCTGGCCGGCGATCAGCGCCCTGATCGCGTGCTCGATTTCTTCGGCGGTGGCGTCCTTGGTCAGATACCCGCGCGCCCCGGCTTGCAGCGCGGGGAACAGGAACTCGTCGTCGGCGTAGGTCGTCAGTACCAGCACGCGTGTGTCGGGGAGCGCGGCGAGGATCTCGCGGGTCGCCTCGGCCCCCTCCAGGAGCGGCATTCGCAGGTCCATCAACACGATGTCGGGAAGCTCGGAGCGGGCGCGCTCGACCGCCTCGACGCCGTCGGCCGCGGTCGCGACGACTTCGACGTCGTCGATCAGGCCGAGCAGCATCGCCAGTCCGTCGCGGACGACCGGCTGGTCGTCTGCGATCAGAACGCGGATCGTCATCCGGGCACCTCGATCTCCACCCGCCAGCCCTCGGCGGTGGGGCCGGCCGAAATCGTGCCCCCAGCGCGCTCAACGCGCTCACGCAGTCCTTCCAGTCCGCGGCCGCCGCCCATTCCCTGGCGCGATGCGGTGGCCGAGCCCCCGTTGTCGACCGACAGCCTTGTGCGCTCGGGCTCGTAGTGAAGGGTGACCGTCGTGCACGCGCTCGGCGCGTACCGCGCTACGTTGGTCAGCGCTTCCTGCGCTCCGCGATAAAGCGAGAGGCTCCGATCGGCCGGGAGCGTCCGGGCCGAGCCCTCGATCCGCAAGGTGACGTCGAGGTTCATATCGGCCTTGTAGCTGTCGATGAGCGACGGAAGCTCGGTGATGGTGGGTAGTGAGGCACCGCGCAGCGTCCCGACGGCTTGGCGGGCGTTGGCGAGGCCGGCTTTGACGAGCTCGCCGGCGCGGTCGATCGCCTCGCTCAGGCGCGGCGTGGCGTGTTCGCGGTCGGCGAGCTTGCGTGCCCCCTGCAGCTGGATCGCGGCGCCCGACAGCGAATGCGCGAGCACGTCGTGCAGCTCGCTCGCGATCCGGCCGCGCTCGGCGATCGCAGCCGCGCGGGCCTGCTCATCGCGCGCATCCTCAAGCTCGGCCAGCAACAGCTCGGTCTGGTCCTGGCTCTCGCGAGATCGCTTGAGAAACTCGGCGACGACCCCCAGAAGCACCGTCACCAGAACCTCGGCCGCGACCGCCGCCGACGAGCTCCCGGCGATCGCGGTGACGACTCCGAGCGCGACGGTCACCGCACCAGCGAGCGCGACACCGGCTTTGAACGGCAGCCGGGTGATCGCGAAGAACACCGCGACGCCCGCTGCGACGCCGGTGGCTCCCTTGAGCTGAAGCCCGCCGATCGCGACCCCGGCGGCGCCCATGACCGCGATCACGGTCGCCTGTAGCTCGAGGCTATGTTCGGGAAAGCCGTCGCGGACCGCGATCAAGAGCGCGACGGCGAACACACACAGCGCGAGCGTCACCGTCAGTCCCTTGCCGTGCAGTCCAGGCACAGGGTGGCTGTTGGCGCTGCCGAGCACGACCACGAGGATCACCGCCCACCCGAGCGGATGCAGCGATCGCCGCTGGCGATGCAGACGCTCCTGAGCCCGCGCCCGAGCCTCCGCAACCCGCTCGCTCTCCGGCGCTGAGCCTGGCTCTGATTCGGTCACCGCGCTGGGGACGATAGAACGCGATCCGGCCCGCCTCAGGCGGGCCGGGGCGTGCGGTCCGCGAAAGTCGCGGGTCACGCCGCGGCGGGGACCGCGATGCTCGGCTGCATCGCGTGGCGGCCACGGAGCTGGACGATCGCGATCCGGGTGCTGACCTCAAGTAGCGCCATCAACACCAACGCCATCGGCCAGGCGGCGGCGCTGATCTGATGGGCGATGCTGAAGCTGGCGACCGCGTGGTGCGCGCCGTGAGACAGCGCGAACGCGAACACCATCCGCGAGCCGATCCCAGCGATCAGCAGCGCCCCGGCGATCCACCCCACCCGCGCGACCGCGAGACCATGCTCGCCGGCACGGACATGGGTGGCAAACCCGCTGGCAACGCCGAGCGTGAGGCCGACGGCCCCGAGCGCGGCGATCAGCACCAGGTCGTTTCCGGCGGTCGGGATCGAGCGCACATACAGATGCGCGACATAGGCGACGATCGCCAACGGGATGATCACGCTACGACGATCAAGCTCGCGCTCCCGAGCCTGACGAAAGACGATCAGCACAAACACTGCATTGATGAGGTAATCAGTAATGGTCATGGGCGCCATGATCTGCTTCAAGCGCCCCCTTGTCGTCGGCCCAAGGGTTGAACCACGGGTTGATCTCAGACCTCAACCCACGGGTTGACCAGATGCGAGGCGACTCATCTGAGACCCATGTCCCGACTCATCACGGAAACGGAGAGGGGGGGATTCGAACCCCCGATACGCTTGCACGTATACCGGTTTTCGAGACCCGGGCGACTCGCCTCGGGAGTAGGCGATTTGCAGGGGTTCTCGGAGAAGCGCGTCGGTGCGGGAAGCTGTGCGGGAAAACGCGGGGCGGCGCGGCTACTTGTCTGCTGGCTGCAGGCTGGCACGGATGTCTTTCATTCGCCGGTAGAGGCGGAGGGGACGATCAAGGGAAGTCGGTGAACCCGTGCCGGCGGTAGAACCCGGCCGCCTGCTCGTCGAGCGCGTCGACGACCACCAGCCGGGCCGCGACGGATTCCCCGGCCAGGACGGCCATGCGGAGAGCATCAGCGAACAGGCGCGCGCCCAGTCCGGCGCCCTGCTCACGCTTGTCGACCGCGAGCCGGGCGATCAAGACCATGCCGACCGGGTAGCCGGGCATGCCGCGGACCAGTTGTTGCGGTGCGTCGGCCCGCTGGACCGAGCCCATCGTCAGGCTGAGGTATCCAGCAACCCGGCTGTCCCGCACGGCGACGAAGGTGCGCGCCGAGTCCATCTGCTGGGCCGCGACAGCGTGGCGGCCCAGCCATCGGTCGAGTGCGGCGACTCCGCAGGTGAAGCCGGCGATGTCATGGTCGGCGCGCAGCCGCTTGAGGCGCAACTCGGGCGGGCTCAACTCCGCGGTAGCGGCTCGGCCCGGAACAGCTCGGCGAGCTCTGGCACCACGGTCGCGGGGTCATCGAGAGCGGCGTAGAACCGGTCGAACGTCTCGTTCGGCAACGTGACCGTGCGTTGCGCCTCGACGAGCTCCGTGGCTCGGCTGCGTCGCGGTTCCGAGCACGAAGGCGGTGACGGTCACATCCGCGAGGCTGGCAGCGTGGCGAATGAGGGCCTCCTGCTCGGCGGTGACCCGCATCTCGATCCGGTGTCGGCGCGCCGTGTCGTCTGTGGTCGAGCCCATGAGCTAAGTATTACCACCGTCCGGACGTGGTCCGGACGGTCAGGCGCAGTCCGTCGCGCCGCTGTGGAGCTTCTCGATACACGACGCGAGACGGTCTGGGCGGCGGACAGCGACGCGATGATTCGGCTGTGACCACTCAGGTGCCCACATGAAGGTCGTGAGCGTCAGGGAGTTCCGCGATAAGGCGAGCGAGTGTTCCGCTCCGAGGACGTGATCGTCGTGACCAGGGACGGTGCACCGGCAGGGTTCTCCTGCCGTGGGACACGCCTGAGCTGCCAGTCGAGGTTCGCCGCGAGGTGTTCCTGCGCCTGTCCGAGCAGATCAGCGCGAAGCTCGAAGCCGACTGCGTGACCGAGCAAGAGATGCTCGACGATCTCGCTGCCGACTGTCGTCGTCGCTGACGCCAACGTCGCCCTGTCCGCGCTGATCGGCGGCGAGCCCGAGTCGTGATCGCGTCGGCTCACGGACCCCGTGCCTCGCCGTCGACGCCGTGGCCGTCGAGATCGCACGGCACGTCCCGCGCCTGGCCGAGAACCGACAGCTCGATCCAACGGCGCTGCTCGCTGCGCTACAGGTGATGCCGGCCGATCCCCGACGGAAAACTACTGAGTCATATCGCCGGTTACGCCGTTGGATGCAGCGACCGCAGGTGTGAAGCCTAGGAGGGGAAACACACGCTACAACTGACCCGGGGCGTCAGCGACGGCTCCGGTGCTTATCTCGAAAGGCGGTGGAGCATGATGACTTTTCTCTGGATTCTGTTGGGCATCCTTTACGTGGCGTGCTGGATCTATTTCGGACTGTCAACGTTCCGCAAAGGGCACTACTGGATGTTCTGGATCGGATTCTTCCTCCCGTTCCTGTGGATCATTGGCGCATTGATCGGCCCGACTCCACGTGCAGCCGGTATGGCATAGCCGCGACCGCATTAGTCAAATGCTGTCGGTTGCTTGAGCGCTCATTAGACGGATAGCCAGCGTCCTGTTGGTTTGATCTGGAGGCGGCCGACGCGTGGCGGGATGCGACCGGGCAGGCGTTCCGGCGACTCGTCACAGCTTCGGGCGCTCTCGCACCGCTGCCCATGTGTCGACGGGCTCAGATTGCGCGAGCTCGAGGCTTGCTCGGCTTCGCGCGTGCGTGCGGGCCTGTGGTTGCGCCGTCTGCGCGAGTGCCGGTGACCGCAGGTGCGACGAGCTTGTTGAGCTCGGCGTCAAGAAGATCCACGAGGGCGCTGTTCCCGGCAACTCTGCGGAGCATCTCGAGGCTCGCCCGGTAATGCGCGAGCTTGGCGCGGGTCGTGGTGTCGTCAAGGCGCGAGGTTGGCAGCAGCGCGAGCTCTCGGACCTTGGCGGTCTTGTCCGCGGCGAAGATCGCGACCGTGTTGGAGCCGGCGTGCGCTACGCGATCGCGCAGCTCGCGCTTGCGCGACTCGTAATCGTCGATCGACGGATCGTCTGAGACCGACTCGACAAGCCTCGCAATGCGGACTCCGAACCGGCGTTGAAGCTCCGCTCCAGTGGTTCGGGTCTTCTCGAGCACGTCATGAAGCAGGCCGGCGGCGATGACTTCCTCTGGCTGCCCATCCCCGTGCAGTAGCAAGCCGACCTCGATCGGATGGGTGATGAAGGGCGCATGGTCGGTCTCCCGGTACTGATTTGCGTGGCGGGCAGAGGCGAACGTCGAGCGCGGCCCGTGCCAGTGGCAGTCCCGCGAACGAGTCGGTGGCGCGATGCGATCGCACGGTGGCGCTGCCCGAGACCTCATCGTTCACGACGCCGTGGGTCTCTTCAGCGTTCACGCACATGAGGTGGCGGCTGTCTCGGGTTACGGGCCCCCGGGTGCGCTCGTCTGATCGAGTCCGGGCGGCACGACCTTGCCGTCGTCGATCTGCTGCGAGAGCTTGGTTTTCTCCGCCAAGCGGCCCGGGGTCAGCACACCGGACCCAGCGGCGTGGGAGATCGGGTCACCGCCACGGCCGCGCAGGATGATCGCGCAGCCGACTGCGATCGCCGCGCCGATCAGCGGCCCGGCGACGTACACCCAGTAGGCGGTCCAGTCGCCGCTGACCAGCGCCGGGCCGAACGACCGCGCCGGGTTCATCGAGGTGCCGCTCACCGGCGCCGCCCACAGACCGGCCAGGGCGATGTAGCCGCCGACGCCGAGCGCGCCGATCCTGCCGACGTTCTGCGCCCCGGAGGCGGTGCCGAGGATGACGCTGAGCAGCCCGGCGGTCAGCGCGATCTCCATCAGGAACGCCTGCCAGTTGTGGTAGCCGGGTCCGGGCAGCGTTGCGCCGAGGTGCTCGACGTTGCCGAACACGGCGAGTAGGAACAGGCACGCCAGCGTCGCGCCGACAAGCTGGACGATGATGTAGCCCGCCACCCGCCTCCAGCGGAAGTCACCACGCACCGCGAACGCCAGCGACACGGCCGGGTTGAGGTGCGCGCCAGAGACCGCGCCCATGAACAGGATGATCGCCAGCACCATCAAACCTGGCGCGACCACCGCGGCCGCGAGACTGATCTGGCCCTTGGCGTGAAGGATCCCGCCGCCGGCGGCGACCAGCACGAGCATGAACGTGCCCAGTAGCTCGGAGAACAACCTACGGTACTGGAGCTTCGGATCATCGAACTCGGTCCGCGACCCGAACTCGAGCATCAATAGTTGCCTGGCTCGCGGCAAGTCGTGATTCGAGAGATCTGGGGGTCCTTGAACCGGCATGAGTTGTGAACTCGTCGTGAAGGATGATCGCCGAACAAGCCGGGGACTCCAATCATCCAAATCGGATGATTGGAATCGAGACGCTGACTGCGGATTTGAGCTTGAGGCCCCAGGCGACGGCGTTGCGCAGCGGGCGGCTCGGGGTGGCAGACGAACTGCGGTAGAACCTTCGACGCGGACGGCGTTCGTCGGTCAGCTGCTCGGCAGCGTGGCGGGCCCGCGGGTTCGGTGCTCGTGCATCGGTGTGGCTCTCCATCGCTGGGGGGTGCTTGTCCGCGGCGGTCTTGTACCAGTTGGCGTAACGGCTCACCAGCGGCGCCGCCGAGAGCCCGTGCACGAGCACCGAGAGGCCGACGGTCAGGTAGGTGGCCGCGACGATGGTTGGGGCGTGAGCGAGATGAGCGTCCTCGACCATCACCGCGAACACGATCGATGCGAGCCCGCGTGGGCCGAACCAGCCCATGAACGCCACCGTCGGACCCAGCGCGTGGGTGCCCCAAAGCGAGATCGCCACCGGCAGCATCCGCACGATCGTCAAGCTCAGCACGGCATACAGCGCGATCTGCCAGCTCACGTGCTCGAACACCGGGCCGAGCAGCACGGCACCGAAGACGAGGAACGTGACGCTGTCGAGCGCCGACCCGGTCTCCTCGGTGAAGCGCATCATCGACGCAAGGTTCTCGCGGGCGATCAGGCCGAACAGCGATCCTGCCACGAACGCGGCGATGAACCCCGACCCCCCGAGGTCGACCGCGATCCCGTACGCGAGCACCGCGGCGGCCACCGGGATGATCTGCCGCCAGGCATCGTCAATCAGATGCCGTCCTTCGGCCGCGTTCACGACCACCGCGGCGAGGATGCCCGCCGCGACGCCGCCGAGCAGTCCGTAGCCGATCTCCTCGACCACCACGCGCAGCGGGTGAGACTCGCCGCCGGCGCCGGAGACGGTCGCCAGCGCGATCAGCAACAGGGGAACGCAGATCCCGTCGTTGAGGCCGCTCTCGACGTTGAGCGACTGACGCACAACCTGCGGAAGTCTCGCGTCAGTGACGACCGCACTGCCAAGCCCGGCGTCGGTCGGCGCGAGGATCACCCCGAGGATCAACGCCTCGCTGAGCGAGAACGACCCAAACAGAAGCACCGCGACCAGCCCGCCGAGCACGACCGTCAGTGGCAGACCCACGCCAAGCAGACGTACCGGCATCGAAGCCTCGCGCCGCAGCGCCCGCAGATCCACGCGCGAGGAATCCGAGAACAGCACCACCGCGAGCGTCGCCTCGGCCAAAGTCCGCACAGTCGAACTCGTGGGACGCACGGAAAGGTCATCGAGCACCAGCGGCCCCACGAGCACGCCGACCGCGGTCACCACCATCGCCGGCGTGACCGGCGTGCTCGACAGACGCCGCGACACCGCCGCCACGAGCAGCAACGTAAGACCGACAATCGCAAGCCCGGAATTCACCGCGTCGTCCTTCGGGCACGACGGCCGAGTCACCGCTCTCGCGTGCTCACGATGCGCGGCGAACTCCTTACCGACCTCGCTCGCCAAAGGCTTCACGCACACAGATGCTCCCTCGCTGGCGATGGCGATTCGACGGCTGAATCCTGCGAAGCGGAGACCCAACTGCTCATCCACACCCACGGAAGAGTCGCAGGCGACAAAGGCGAGTTGCATCAGCCAAAGGGGGTGATTCGTTTGGAGCCAACCCGTCGGGAGAGGTGGTCGGCGATATCGCGGCCGCGCAGTTCATCCTTTTTGGCCGATGCGGGCTGCGCGTCCGGGGCGCAGGATGTGTTCCTGACGGCCATATGAAGCACCCTTAACCCTCGAGAGGAAGGAGATCATCATGGCTGAAGAAGCGATTAAGAACGCGGAGACGAGAGCGGCGCAGTCCGCACGCGAGGACGCCCAGCGCGTCCTTCAGGCCGGAGAGCGGGCCCAGCAGATGGCCGAGCAGAATGTCGAGGTGATGCGCACCGTCGCCATCGTCGCCGTGGCCGGCCTGATCCTCGTCGCCCTCGTCCACGCGATGAGAGGAAGGCACCACTGAGCACAACCACCGCCCGGTACGCGGGCGTGGCAGGCCGAGCCGAAAGCCACTCAGGGCTGCTGCGCAGGCCACCGTGTCGTCTCGGTGGGATCGACTGTCACAAAGGGAAAGGAGCGGGGCGATGACCGATCACCCTGCGTGTGCTGGCGTCGCCTTGAGTCATGATGTGATTTTCATCCACGCACCATCCCGCCAGCCGATCAGAGAGGAAGCGCTGTGATGTCGCCAAAAGAGCAGGAGTCGGTCATCATGGACATGTGGGAGGTCCCTCCCGGACGCCAGCAGGAGGTGATCGATGCGCTGCGCGAACTCCTCGAGCAGGTCGCGAACCGTCGACGGGTTCGTCGATGGGCGAATTCACGCCAGCCTCGATGGCGGCAAAGTGATGTCTTACTCGACGATGCGCTCGGCAGCCGACCACCAGAGCTTTCAGGAGCGGGACGAAATCCGCGAACGGATGCAAGCTCTCGAGGCGATCGCCGTTCCCCACCGCAGCGCCTACCAGCTCGAGTGCGTGTTTACCGCCCCGGCTGAGACGGGTCCAGCGCAGGTGTCTAAGGGAGCTTTCTGACCTGTTGGCCTGAACACACGGCCAGGCCGGTCATCGATCTAGCACTCTGAATCCGAGCCGTGCTCTACCCGACGCCGGGCACCGCTAGACCGGCCGCGGGCACGATCGCGGAGTTCGTCGCGCCCATTCCCAGGTCGGGATCCTCCAGCCAGCGCGAGGCCCGCGGGAAGGCTCCCGCGCTTGGCGACAACCGTTACTGGGTCAGCTCCTGCCACCAGTCGGGGTCGGGGCGAAACGGTGCGGCCGGCAGGCCGGTGGCGTCGGTGTCGTACCGGTAGACGAGCCCGGCGGCGGGGTCGGCGCGGCGCTGCTCGTCGGTCCAGCCCTCGGTCGCGGTCGTGACGAAGAGTCGGTTCAGGCCGGGTCCGCCGAACGCGCAGCATGTGCATTCCCGGGCCGGGATGGGGTACGCCTTGCGCAGCGAGCCGTCGGGGGCGTAGCGGTTGACCCGGCCACCGCCGTAGATCGCCACCCATAGGTCCCCGGCTGCGTCGACCGTCATCCCGTCGGGTGCCCCGACGTCCTCGGGTACGGTGACGAGGATCCGGCCATCGGAGATGGTGCCGTGGTCGGGGTCGAAGGCGAACGCGTGGATCACCCGCGGGCCGCTGTCGACCAGGTACATCGTCAGGCCGTCGGTGCTCCAGCCGATTCCGTTGGAGATCGTGAGATCGCCGAGCACCGTCTCGGTCTGGCCGGTCCGGTCCAGCCGGTAGAGCGCGCCGCCTCCCTCGTGGTGGTCGTCGGCCAGCGTCCCGCCCCAGAACCGGCCCTGGGGGTCGCAGGCGCCGTCGTTCATCCGGGTCCCGGCGGGGGAAAGCTCGGCGATGGTCCGGTGGGTGCCGTCGGGCGCCAGGTAGACGAAGCCGCGCCCGGCGCCGAGCAGCCAGCCACCGTCGCCCTCGACGGGCGCGATCATCCCGACGGTCCAAGGCAGCTGGTATTCGCGGACGTAGGCCAGCGAACCGTCGTCGGCGATCCGGGCGCGAGCGACGCGCCCGGCCAGGATGTCGACGCCCAGCATCTCGCCGCGACGGGCGTCCCAGCGAACGCCCTCACCGAGCTGGGTCTGCTTGGTGGAGCAGGCGACGGCGCCGGTTTCCTGCTCATGTTCCCTGGTTGCCATCATCAGCCTCCGAAGTCGACGACGACCTTGATGTCGTCGGGGCTGCGCTTGAGCGCGTCGGCGATGTTCTGGGGCGGCACGCGACGCGAGATCAGCCGTGCCAGCCAGGCCTGGTCGGCGGCGGCGAGCGCTTCGGCCGCGCGGTAGAAGTGCCGGCGGTTGGCGTTGACCGAGCCGACGACCACGTTGTTGGCCAGGACCAGCGCCTTGGCCACATCGGCGGGTAAGAGTCCGCTGGCCTGCCCGCCGCTGCCCACGCCGGTGAGGCAGACGACCCCGCCGGCGCCGACGTGGCGGATCGAGTCGATGATCACCGAGCCGACGCCGGTGCACTCGATGATGACATCGGGGTCGAAGCCGATGTCGGCGATCGCCCCGGAGTGGTAGGTGGCCCCGACGTCGTGCACGAGTTGTGGCTTGGCGCCCTCGGTGACGCGGTCGAGGACGTGGACGTCGAGATCGTGCTGGACGGCGATCATGGCGGCGAGCATGCCGATCGGGCCGGCACCGGTGATCAGCACCTGATGCGGCACCCAGAACGCCCGGGCTCGCATGACCGAGACCAGCTCCCAGGCCTTCGCCACCACGGTGGTCGGCTCGAGCAGCACTGCCTGGAGGCCGAGTGACGGGTCCATCTTGGTGTAGAAGCCCGGCTCGATCCGCCATCGCTCGGACATGAACCCGTCGATCTGTTTGATGCCCCGCTCGGTGTACTGGCCGTTGCGGCACATGTCCCACTCCCCGACGGCGCAGTTGGGGCATGGCACGGGGTCGGGTCGGCGAACGATCCCGACGATCAGGTCACCCTTCTGCAGGCTGCCCGCGTTGGGGCCCGGGTCGAGGACCCGTCCCAGCGACTCGTGCCCGAGGATCAGTCGCTCCCGCCCGGGGGGCGCCCAGCCGTACGCGCCCGAGGCGATCTCCTCGTCGGTTCCGCAGATGCCCACGGCGACCGCTTCGACCAGGATCGACCCGGTGCTCTCGTCCGGTTCGGGGACCTCCTCGAAGCGAACGGACCCCGCAACCCCGGCTGAACTGTGACGGCCTTCATGATTCCTCCTCAAATAGCCTGCTTCGTTGCTCGGTAGGCGCGATCGCCGGAATCACCGAGAGTTGATCTCTCGGTCGCGGGAGAGCCGGCGCTGCCCCTCGCCCGGCAGCGCTTTCTGCGGGGCGGTCGGCCCGCAGCCGTGCGCATGACGGGCAGAGCTCGCGGTCAAGGAGGGCCGCCATGTGATCGGGCAGGCGATTGCGGATGAATTCCCGGTGCGCGGGCGTCTGGGTCGGCGCTCCGCATTCGCTGCAGGTCAGCAGCGGCTGTTCGCACACGACGGTTCCGGTGATGATCGTGCGCCGCACGAGGTCCGGCGTGCCGCCGCCGAGCGTGCCGCCGGCGAACAGGCCGACCTGATCGTCGATCCGGATGGCGCCGGTCGGGCATACCTGGCTGCAGGCGCCGCAGCCGATGCACAGCTCGGCTGGGCGGGTGAAGTCGAAGTAGGCGACGCCGGCCGGCGTCGGTGTCGGCCATGCGCAGCGCGTCGACGCCCATCTCGCTGCAGGCCGCCATGCACAGACCGCAGCCGATGCAGACGTCGCAGCGCAGGCAGCGGCGCGCCTCGTCGTGCGCCATCGCGTCGGTCAGGCCCTCCTCGATCTGGACGTAGTTGCCTTGGCCGAGGACTTCTTCGACGGTCCTCTCGGGCATCACGGCCCGCGGTAGATGGGTGCGCTCATCCGCCGTGACCTGCAGGGGAACGACGTCGGCCCGGCGCACCGGCGTGCCGGTGGCGGTGTCCATGGCCGTCCCGCGCAGCCAGGCATCGATCGCGCTGGCGGCGATCTTCCCGGAGCGGATGGCCTCCACGACCGTCCGCGGGCCGTGCTCGACGTCGCCCCCGGCGTAGACGCCCGGCACCTTGGTCATCAGGCTCTTGGGGTCGGTGAGGATGAAGCCGTGGGTGGTCTCGACCGCGCTGCCGTCGAGGATCGTCAGGTCGGTGCCCTGACCGGTGGCGAGGATCACGTGGTCGCCCTCGAGCGTCAGCAGCGCGGGCGGCGTCGAACTTCGGATCGAACTTTCCGGTCTCGTCGTGGACCTGCTCGCAGAACTGGAAGGTGGTCTCGCCGTCCTCCCCGATGCTGACGGGGCCCCAGCCCGGGTGCAGCTGCACGCCTTCCCCGACGGCGTTCTCGATCTCGTGGGGGCTGGCCGGCATCTCGCGGCGGTTCTCCAGCGAGACCATGTCGACGTGGGTTGCGCCTTGGCGCAACGCGGTCAGGGCGACGTCGATCGCGACGTTGCCGCCGCCGATGACGATCACCCGCGGCCCGACCCGGACCGGCTCGCCGCTGCGCACGTCGCGCAGGAAATCGATGCCGCCGAGCACGAAGGACTGATGGACACCTTCGATCGGGATCAGGCGCGAGCGCTGGGTGCCGAGGCCGAGGAACACGGCGTCGTAGTTCTTGCGGAAGGCGTCGAGGCTGCCGACCTCGGCGCTGGTGCGGATCGTGATTCCCAGCGCCCGGATCTCGTCGAGCTCCTGGTCGAGCAGGTCGGGCGGCAGGCGGTAGGCCGGAATGCCGTAGCGCAGCATGCCGCCGGCCTTCTCCTGCTCCTCGAGGATCTCGACCTCGTGACCGAACGTGCGCAGGTAGTAGGCGGCGGTGAGACCGGCCGGGCCGGAGCCGACGATCCCGATCCGCTTGCCGGTGTCCGGCGCGATCTCGGGCTTCGGGTAGCCGCCGTCGGCGAGGCAGTGCTCGGCCGCCTTGGCCTTCATCGGCCGGATGAACACGGCGCCGTTGCTGCCGCCGCGAACGCAGGCCGATTCGCACGGCGCCGGGCAGACCAGGCCACAGGTCAGCGGCAACGGGTTATCGCGCCTGATGACCTCGATCGCCGCTCGATAGTCGCCATGACCGATGTGAGCGATGAAGCTCGGGATGTCGATGTTGGCCGGACACGTGCCGTGACAGGGCGCGGCCTGGTGCTCGAAGCACAGCCCCTCCGGGCAGGACTCGCGCCGGGCGTGACTCTCCCACTGCTCGCGGTAGTAGCGCAGCGAGCTGCCCAGCGGCCAGGCCGCCGCCAGCCCCTGCGCGCCCAGCTCGAGCGCGACTTCGTCGAGCGCTCGGAGATGCGCGGCGTCACCGCGGCCGAGCGTCAGCTCGGCCACCAGGCGCCCGGCGCGGGCGAGCAGGGGGCGCACCGGATCGCCTTCGGCGTTGTCGGCGAGCTGCCAATGCCGGTAGAGCGCGCGGCGCGTCTGGCGCAGAAGGCACGCGCCCTCGGCCATCACCATCAGCGTGGACGGCACCGGCACGACGCCGGCGGAGGCGAGCGACAGCGGTCGGCACGACACGTCGGCCGCGGAGAGCGGCAGGAAGCCGCCCAGGCCGTCGTCGAAGACGAGCACCGGGTCCTCGCCTTCCACCTCAACGCCACCACCCCAGCCGTCGATCTGCGCCCGCAGGCTCTGTGAATGGGCGAGCTCGACCAGGCCGCGCTGCTTGATGCCGCGCCGCAGCGTCAGCAACGACGCATCCAGGCCCGACGCGCCGGCGAACAGCAGGGCGATCCGACACCAGGTCTCAGGCGTGTGGACGAGCCGTGAGGCGTCGGCGGCCGGTTGCTCCGCCCACGGGCCGGGGTGGCTGTCGCGCTGCGACCTCCAGCTGCATGCGGGGCGTGGTGACGTGGGCGAGCGAACGGATCGCGTCGACGGCGTTCAGGAGCGCGGCTTCGTGACCGTTCAGCTCGGCCGGGAGGCGCAGCTGGACCTCGCGGCTGTCGCGCAGGCCGGCGGCGATCAGCACCCCCTCGACCAACAGCCGCGGAGCGCCATCGAGGACCGCAGCTGTGCCGCGGGCGCGCACATCGAGGCCGGTCGCATCGATCACCAGCACCGAAGGGCCGACGCCGCGCAGAAACCGCCGCCAGGCCAGATAGATCGGCTCGCCCGCACCGCTGCTCTCCGCGAGGCCCGACTCCTGCACGCGCTGCAACCGCTGCAACGGCGCCAGCTCCCTTGCCTGGGCGAGGCCCGGCAACGCGCCGGCGAGCGTGGGCGGCGTCGCACCCGCCACGGCAGCGGCGCCCTCGTCAAGCCAACTCGGCAGCGTCCCAAGCGCGCTCATGCCGACGTGTCATCGCCGCCCGACGGCTCGGCGAGGAGGTGACGGGCGTAGCGCTCGCGGCGCGGGTCCGGCACCTCGTTGGCCTCGCCGAAGGACAGGCAGCCGGTCACGCACTTGGTCACGCAGGCGGGCTCCAGCCCAGCGTCGATCCGGTCCATGCAGTAATCGCACTTGACCACCTTGTTCGTGGCCGGGTCCCACTGCGGAGTGCCCCACGGACAGGCCGCGATACAGCTCTTGCAGCCGATGCAGAGGCTGTCCTCGACAAACACGATGCCGTCCTTCTCCCGCTTCTGCATCGCGCCGGTCGGACACGCCCGCACGCACCACGGGTCCTCGCAGTGAAAGCACGGCATGAACACGAAATGCGACCGAGGCAGTCCGTCGACCTCGACCGGATCCAGCGCGATAACCCGGCACGGATCGGGACCGGGACCCAGCTGCTTGTTGGTCTTGCAATGGACTTCGCAGGCCAGGCAGCCGATGCAGTTGGCCTCGTCGTGGCGAAGCTCGTACTTGCTCATCCTGCAACTCCTTCCGGTGTCCGACGCTTCACCCGCACGACCGTCTCGGTCAGCGCAGCGCCACCGCCGGCGGGATCGAAGTCATTGAGCTTGCCGTGCTGCAGGCGCTGGTCGGCGACGCCGAGGCCGAGCGCGCGCGTGGCGAGCGGCACCGTGGCCCCGTAGCCGTGCAACATGAACACCGCCTCGGGATGGATCCACCGCGTGACCTTCGCCGGCAGGCGGCCGCTGTAGCGGCCACCGCCGTTGACCTCCACCTCGTCGCCGTCGGCGATCCCGAGCGCCGCGGCACGGTCGGGGTGGATCCACAGCACCTGTTTGGGCGCTCGCTCGTTCAGGAGAGGGTTGTTGAGCGACTGACCCTGCGCGAGCGTCGCGGTCTTCGCGAACAGCAGCGTGAACTGCTCGCCCGTCGGCGCCTCCTTGGGGACGTACGCCGGCAGGCTCTCAAGCCCGGCCTGCTTGAGGACCTCGCTCTCGATCTCGATCTTCCCCGAGGGCGTCGGGAAGCCTGAGCTCGTCGCGTGGGATCAATTTCGGCGCCGCCGCCAAGCCGACGATGCCGGTCTCGCGCATCTCCGAGACAGTGACTTCGGTGCCGTCGAGCTGGTAGTTCCACAGCTCCTCGATCGTCTCGAAGTCAAGCGCCTGCTTGATCCCCATCCGGTGCAGGATCTCGCGGAAGATCCACCACGCCGGACGGCTGTCGAAGCGCGGCGCGATCGCCTGGTCGCGCATCGCGAACACCGGCACCGGGCCATTCATCTGGCACAGGATGTTCGCGCGCTCCAGGTAGGTCGACTCGGGGAGGATCACGTCGGCGAACCAGCCCATCTCCGAGTAGCGCACGTCGATCGAGACGAGCAGCTTCAGCTTCTCGATCGCACGCTGCGCCGCCTCCGGATCGGGCAGGCCGGTGAACGGGTCGTGGCGATAGGCGAAGTACGCGCCGATCCCGTAGGGCTGCTCCGTCTCCATCGCGGCGAACGCCCGGTGCACCACGCCGGTGGCCGGATCCCACTGCGGCCGCTCGCCGCCGGCACCATCCACGCGCGGCTCCGTGACCTCCGGCACGCGGTCGGCCAGATGGTTCAAGCCCTTGCGGCCGTAATGCTCGGGCGCCTTCCCGAGCACGCATCCACCCGGAACCTCGATGTTGCCCATCAGCGCGTTCAGGATCATCGCCGAGCGGCTCACATAGAACGACTGCTTGTGACGGGCCGACATCCACCCCGGATGGAAGATCACATGCGGTGCGTCGGCGGCGATCTCGGTGACGAACGCGCGAAGCTCGCCGGCGGAAACGCCCGTGTGCGGCTCCTGCCACTCGGGCGTCGTGTCCTTGACCGCCTGCCGCAGATAGTCCATGCCGGAGACGAAGCGGGCAACGAAGTCCTTGTCGTAGACCTCCCGCTCCAGGACCTCATGGATGATCGCGAGGTTCAGCGCGTAGTCGCTCTTCGGTCGCACCTGCCAGTAGCGGGTGGCCTTGCACGCCGTGATCGTCGCGCGCGGATCGATGTAGGTGCAGCGCATCCCCCTCGACACCGCGGCCATGAACACCTTGGCCTCCTTGACCATCAGCGACTCGACGACGTTGCGGCCGTAGAGCACAAGGTGCTTGCAGTGTCGAACGCCGTCCAAGCGGCACTCCAGGAGCCGGCACGCGACACGGACCGTCCCGCCGAGCGCCCGGAGCACGACCCGCTGACTGTCTCGATTGTGCGAGCTTCGCGGCTCGATGCGCTTCGCGCCTGCGGTGCCTTAGTTGCGCCGTCGGCGAGTCCCGGTGACGGCTTGTGCGACAGCCGGTCGAGCTCGGCGTCAAGAAGGTCGACGAGGGCGCTGTTCCCGGCAACTCTGCGGAGCATCTTGAGGCTCGCCCGGTAATGGGCGAGTTTGGCGCGGGTTATGGTTTCGTCAAGGCTCGAGGTTGGCAGCAGCGCGAGCTCCCGGACTTTGGAGATCTTGTCCGCGGTGAAGATCGCGACCGTGTCGGAGCCGGCGTGCGCCACGCGATCGCGCAGCTCGTGCTTGCGCGACTCGTAATCGTCGATCGATGGATCGTCTGAGACCGACTCGACAAGCCTGGCAATGGAGGCTCCGAACCGCCGCTGAAGCTCCGCGCCCGTAGTTTGGGTCTTCTCGAGCAGGTCATGAAGCAGACCGGCGGCGATGACTTCGTCTGGCTGCCCATCCCTGTGCAGTAGCGAGCCGACCTCGATTGGATGGGCGATGAAGGGTGCGTGGTCGATCTCCCGGTACTGATCGGCGTGGCGGGCAGAGGCGAACTCGAGCGCGGCCTGCGCCATTGACAGTCCCGCGAACGAGTCGGTGGCGCGATGGGACCGCACGGTGGTGCTGTCCGAGACCTCTAGATGCCCTTGAGCCGCCATGACTTGTGAAGTCAAAGTGAAGGGATGGTCGCTGGTCGAGCGCGTCGCTTGGGCCGATCGCGATTTCGTCTCGTGAGCCGAGCGTCTTCTCTATCCCGTGGCTGCTGTGGGCTTGGGTTGGGCGCCGGGTTGCACGGTCGGGATCCCTCGAGTGAACGGGAGGGCGATGAGCGCCAGGAGTGCGAGGATGGCCTCCGAGGTGCGTAGCCCGTCGATCTGGCTCTGCTTGTTGACCTTGATGATCTCGTTGGCGGTCGCGGAGGGCACGTTCGCCTTGGCGAGCGCGGCCTTGACGTCGGCCTCGGACATGAACGGCACCCCGCTTGCAAGCTCCGTCTTTGCCTTCGAGACGACGCTGGAGGGAACGTTGGGGTTGTTCTGGATGCCGGTGAAGAACGCCGCTGTCATCGCGGAGATGAGCACGGCGCCTGCGAGGGCGGTGCCGATCGAGGCGCCGAGCTGGGTGCCGGTGTTCTGGAGCCCTCCGACCTCACCGCTCTTCTCGTCAGGCTCCGCTGAGACGGTCACGCTGCCGAGCTGCGAGGCCATCGCGCCGAGGCCGGCGCCGGCGAGCAGCAGCGGCCAGGTCACGATCTCCGGGCCGACGCCGACGTCGAGCAACGCGACCAGCAGCACGAGACCCGCGAACAGCAGCATGAAGCCGACACGGACGACTCGCCGCGGGTTCGCGTTGGGGCGCAGCTTGGGGACGCCGATGGCGAACACGAGCAGGGAGAGCGAGAGCGGCAGCAGCCGGACGCCGGTTTGGACCGCCGAGATTCCGAGCGCGACCGACAGGAACAGCGCGACGGTGAAGAAGATGCCGGCTTGGATCAGGAACATGAACAGGAACGACATGACCCCGCTGCGGAGCTGGAGGTTGCGCAGCATCGCGGGTTCGACCAGCACGCCCTCGCCGCGCTTGATGCGCCGGCCCTCCCACCACACGAACCCGACCAGCACCAGGGCCCCGGCGAAGATCAGCCAGATCACGGGGGAGAGCCCGAGCCACTGCGGAGCGTCAGGCTTCGGTCTGACGAAGCCCCAGGTCCCCGACTTCAGGATCCCAAACACGATCGCACCGAGCCCGAGCGCGGACAGAGCCGTGCCCACCAGGTCCAGCCGGGCTCCCTCCTCCGCCGGCGTGTCGTTCATGCGGCGAGCCAGGGCGAGGATCACGAGCACGATCAGCACCTCCCCGACGAACACCCATCGCCACGAGGCGTAGGTGGTGAAGATGCCGCCGATCAGCGGCCCGAGTGCCGCGGCGATCGCGGCGGAAGCGGCGACCAGCCCGTAGGCGCGGGGACGCTCGGGCTTGGCGAAGTTCGACGCCACCAGCGCCACGATCGCCGGCATGATCAGCACCGCCCCCAAGCCCTCAAGGAACGACCAGCCGAACATCAGCACCGCCAGGCTATGAGACAGCGCGGTGGTCAACGAGCCGCAGGCGTAGATGACGCATCCGATCGCGAACGCGCGCTTGCGCCCGATCATCTGACCGATCTTCCCGCCGGTGATCATCAGCGACGCCATCACGAGCGTGTACAGCGTGATCGCGGTCTGGATCCCGGTCACCGTCGTTCCCACATCCTTCGCGACCGTCGCGATCGCCGTGTTCATGACCGTCGTGTCCAGCGCCATCACGAACTGCCCGGCCGCCAGCGTGATCAAGGCGATCTTCGCTGCGCCGGCGCTCTTCGCCGCGGCTCCCGCCCCCACGGACGGTTCAGCATGCGCGTGGGAACTCATCTCCGCACCCGACCCCTCTCAACCGATGAGCGGTCGAGCTCGCCCGTCTCCCGCTCGATTTCGACCTGCCCGCCACGCTTTCGCGGATCGTGCAGCGCACGTTGCTGACCCAACGCCATCCCGAGATCCTTCCGGCTCATCAGCGCGGCGCCATCCGGCAGGAGGCCCGCGCTCTCAGCTAGCTTCACTGCTTCGGCTCGTTTGGTGGCCCCGAGTTTCTTGTAGATGTTCTGGACGTGCGTTTTCACGGTGGGACGCGCGATGCCGAGCTGGCTGCCGATGCCGGCGAGCGTTTGATACGTGGTGAGGAGCGTCAGGACGCGTGTCTCGGCTGGCGTCAGCGAAACAGTCTTGCGGGACTTGTTCTTGTTCGGCGGCTTCGGCTGGCTGGTGATGGTGCTGTCACGGTACGTCGCGGGCGGTCGATTCGTTATCGGCCAATCTGGCTGATATCGCCGTGCCAAGCCCCCTCCGCCGGAGTCGATCCCGTGACCGGCGACGTCGCCCTGGGGTTCGTGAGGCACGACCGAGGTGGCGTCGTCGCCCGCGACTCCTGGGTCGACTCGAGCAGGAGCTTGCCGGCAGCGTTCGCCGGCGACTGACGGTCGCTCTGAGGGGCGAGCGGGTCGCGATCGCGCCCCAGCCGCCGCGCCGGTTCGACGCGCCGCTGACCTCGCAGCTTCCCCACGGTTCTATGGGGTTTTCACGGATCCCACGGCCTATCAGGCTCAGGTACCGTCGGGGGTGTCCAGTCATTGGGCAGCGAGAAGTGGCATCTCCTGATGCGGCCGACCGTCTTTGCTGAGCGTTGGGTAATGGGATCTGGTTCGCGCAGAGGAGCCACCGACTTGTCCGAGATATTGGCGCGGTCGCGCCCGACGTAGCCGGTGAGTGAGCGCGTCGATGGGCATACGCGCGTTCGTCGTCAAGACGGTTGAGCACCAGATGGCGTGCGGGTCGCGCCTGCGCCGGCACCGCGTCCTCATGTCGGCGTCTGAGACCGGCGAGTCGCGGGCCTGCCCCGAAGTCGCTCTGGCCAGGGAAACGGGGAGGCGTGGAGGGCGGAGCGATGAGTAGCGTTGCCTCTTCCGGGACCAGGCCGCTGTTGCCGCGAGTCGAAGCTTCGAGTTCCGACCGTCCCGCCTCGGGTGGTGGCGCGACCTCGCCTCGTCTGCGTTGCAGGAGGCCGCCGAGCGCAGCCGGGTGGTGCTGGTTTCTGCGCCGGCGGGCTACGGGAAGTCGACGCTTGTCGCGCAGTGGAGTGACCTGGATCCGAGGGCCAGCGCATGGGTGCAGCTCGGCCCGGGCGACAACGACCCCGTCGTGCTGCTCGCCCACGTCGTGGCGGCCCTCGAGCGCACCGGCCCGGTTTGCGGTGAGCTCCTGGAGGAGTTGTCAGGACGGATGCCCAGGATCGATGAGGTCGTCATTCCTCTCCTCGCGGCCGACCTCGGCGAGCGCGACCCGTTCGTTCTGGTGCTGGACGATGTGCATGTCATAACGGCTGAGAAGAGCCGCGCGATTCTCGCGTTTCTCGTCGACCAGGTTCGATCCGGCTGTCAGTTGGTGTTGGTCACGCGCGGCGATCCGGGGGTGCCGCTCGGCCGGCTGCGCGCAAGTGGGGATCTGGTCGAGATCGGGACCGCGCTCCTCGCCCTGGACCCGACGGAGACCCGTGATGTTGCCGCGAGCCGAGGACTGGAGCTGTCGCAGGCGGCGGCCGGGGCCCTGTGCGAGCGAACGGAGGGCTGGGCCGCCGCGGTTGCGCTGGCCACGCTGGCGCTGCGCGGCCGTGACGATGCCGCCGTGAGGGCTGCCGGTCTGTCCGGCGATCAGCAGCAGATCGCCGACTACCTCGCTGGAAGAGGTGCTGGAGCGCCAGCCGGACCATCTCAAGCGTTTCCTGCTCGGGACGTCGATCCTCGATCAGATGACGGCGCCCTTGTGCGATGCAGTGCTCGGCATAGACGACGCGGCTGGTTCGCTTGAGGACCTCGCGCGTTCCAATGCCTTCGTCGTCTCGCTCGACGATCACCGCGAGTGGTATCGCTACCACCATCTGTTCAGCGATCTCCTCCGTGCGGAGCTCAAGCGGCGCCACCCGGAGCTGCTCCCCGTGTACCTCCGACGGGCAGCAGATTGGTGCGAGCGGCACGAATCGCCTGGCGAGGCGTTCGCCTACGCGCATGAGGCGCGGCGATCTCGCTCACGCCGGCCGAATCGCGCTTGCGTATCGGGACGAGTTTGCCAGCCGCGGGCAGATCGAGAGTCTGCGGCTGTGGCTCGACCGCTGCACCGACGAGGAGATCGAGTCAGACCCGCAGCTGTCGATCGCGGCCGCGTGGGTCTTCGGGTATCTCGGCGATGCGGCCCGGGCGAGGCGGTTCTTGGTTGCGGCCGAGCGGGCTCCGCTCGACTCTGGCATCCGCCGACGGGGCATCTTCGCTTCGCTCGGCACTCGCGAACCTCCGAAGCGCCATGGCTCCGGACGGCATCCCGCAGATGCTGCGCGATGCTGAGCTCGGCTACGCGTATGAGAAGAAGATGGGGACCCGATGGCTCCTCAGCGCCCGTCGCGCCATGGGTGCGGCGTACCTTCTCCTGGGCCGGCCGCAGGAGGCAATCGCCGTGCTGCGCGATTCACTCGCGCTTTCGAGAGACCGACCCGATCTCAGCCACACGCGGGTCTTCACTCTCGGCTATCTGGTCTTCGCGGCCACCGAGCTGGGCGATCGGCGAGACGCGCAACGATGGGCGGTCGAAGCGGGCTGGCTGGTCGCCCAGCAACACCTCCACGACACGATCTACGGCGCCATCGCCTACACGGCAGGAGCGCTCGCGCACAACCAACGCGGTGACCAGACGGAGGCCGCACGCCAGCTCGAGAACGTCCGGCGGCTCCGCCCACTGCTCCGCGCGGGCCCATGGCTCAACGCCGATCTCGCGCTGCGCTGCGCCGACATCAGCCTCGACCTCGGCGACGTTGCCGGCGCCCTCGAACATGCGCAGGTCGCGGGCGACGCACTACAGGGATATCCCGATGCCGGAACGCTTCCGGCCCGGTTGCAGCGTCTCGAAGCGCGGATCAGGCGGGGACAGGACTACGGACTCACACCTGCCGAGCTCCGGCTCGTCGCTTTCCTGCGGACGCATCTCTCGCTCCAGGACATCGCCGATCGTCTTCACCTCGCGCGCCCTACCGTCAAGACACACGTCGCGTCGATCTACGTCAAGCTCGGCGTCACAGGCCGATCCGACGCTGTCGAGATCATCGAGCAGGCCGGCCTCGAATCGACAGAAGCCAAGGTCACGATGCCCGGCCAGATCTCGACTGGCGTCGCGATGCCGAATCGCCGTTGGCTGACGGGTCAGGCGGTGCGTTGGGGTTCGTCCGAAGGTGAAGCGCCCGCCATGCCTCGCCCGCCGGCCGATACCCCGGACGTAGCCGCCTGATTGCCAGGCGGAAACGGCTCGGTGTAGTGCCTCGCGTCGGTCGCGTATTCCGCATGCCGCTTGAACGACACTGGCGTGCTCGCGGCTGCGTGGTTCATCCTTTTTGGCCGATGTGGGGTGGGGGTTGGGGGCCGTAGGGTTTTGTTTGTGGCGGCGATGGCCGCATCGTCGGGGAAGGTTTGAGCCCGAGCGTGGGTCGCCTCCTGCTGTGATGGCTGTCGCGGTCTGAATGACCGGAAAGGAGCAGGACGATGAGTAAAGACAACCCTGTGTTTGTGTATGGGGCGGTGTACGCGGATCGTGATGACGCTGATGCCGATTACGACACGCTGCTTGATCTGCATTCGGCTGATCTGGTGGGCACCTATGACGTCGCGCTGGTGTACAAGGACGACGAGGGCAAGGTGCACGTGACCAAGCACGAGAAGCCGACCCAGCACGGCGCGTGGACGGGTGCCGCGGTCGGCGCGCTGGTGGGGATCATCTTCCCGCCGGCGATCCTCGGTTCGGCGCTCGTCGGCGCCGCGGCGGGCGGGGGGATCGGGCATGCCATGGGTGGCATGTCGCGCAGCGATGCCAAGGAGCTCGGCGACTACCTCGACACCGGCCAGGCCGCGCTGGTCGTGATCGGCGAGTCGCGCGTGCAGGAGCAGCTCGACAAGGCGCTCACGCATGCGGAGAAGAGCCAGGAGAAGGAGATCGACGCCGACGGCAAGGAGCTGGCCAAGGAACTCAACGCGCTGCCCGCCTAGCAGCGTCTCGTCCTGGCCGGCGCGCTCTCGCACCGCCCTTGGCTTGGCGGTGTGAGGGCGCCACGGCTCCCTCCACCACGACACGCAGGAGGCGACTGTGTCCTCTCGACCTCCTTGAACGGCCCGTCGCGGCCAAGGCATCGGGACGAGGAACAGCATGACTGGCTGAAGAAAGTGTTCGAAGTCAAGTGGCAGGGATTCAACCTGCGCAGAGGTGCCGTCTTTGCGGTCGTGCTGGGGCTGATGATCGTCGTGGGCGTGCTCCCGCACGACCGGAGGTACTTCCTCAGCGCGATCTTCGGGGCGCTGCTCGTGGCGCTGAGCGACCCCGGCGGAAAATACGGTCCCCGGGTGCTCGCGATGGCCGCGATGGCCGCGGCCGGTGCGCTGCTGACGGCCCTGGGGTTCGGCATCGGCGGCGGTCCGTGGGGGTTCGTGGTGCTGGCCGCTTTCGTGGCCACGTTGCTGGCCGGTCTCGCAGTGAAATACGGCTTGCACAGATTCGTCGCGGCCTATCTGCTCAACATCTGGTTCATCATCGTCCTCGGCCTGCCGACGCTCCTCTCCTTCGGCCCTCCGGGCGCCTTCCATTCCGGCCTGATCCATACCGAACCGTGGAAGCAGGCGCTGGCGTGGCTGACCGGATCGGCGCTGTGGGTCGTTTACACCTTCATCATGTGGCTGGCGCGCGGACGGGTCTCGGCGCCCCAGCCTGCCGCCGAGATCCCCGGGGATATCTCGCCGAGGCCGCTGACCCGGCCAATGGTCCTGTTCGCGGTGATCCGAGCCGTCGCGGTGTCGATCGCCGTCGCGATCGCCTTCGGGCTGCAGCTGCCCAACGCCTACTGGATGCCGATCGCCGTCATCATCGCGATGAAGCCCGACCTGCAGCAGTCCAGCTTCGCTGCCGTACAGCGCGTGGCCGGCACGGCACTGGGCGCCGCAGTGGCTGCGCTCGTCCTGCTGGCCGTCCACAACAAAACCGCCCTCGAAGTGATCATCGTCCTGCTGTTCGGGCTGGCGGCGGCGATCCGCTTCGTCAACTACGCCTGGTACACCGCAGCCATGGCCGCGGGGCTCCTGATCGCCATGGACGTGCCCCACCCGTCCAACTTTGCCAGCGAGGGACGCAGGATCCTGTTCACGCTCGCCGGCGTGGGGATCGCCGTCATCGTCATGTTCCTGGCGGACCGGCTGCAAAAGCACGCCGCCAAAGCGGCGCCCACAAGCCTCACAAGCCAGCACCGCCTGACGCTGCGAGGAGGCCTGCCCTCCGACCGCGCTTAGCGGCGGGTGGCGATCAC